>NZ_JAMAUZ010000010.1:0-164006 GCF_023714095.1 Paenibacillus sp. MER 99-2
ACGACGAGGTAGATAGGCTGGGGGTGGAAGTGCAGTAATGCATGGAGCTGACCAGTACTAATCGGTCGAGGGCTTATCCAATTAGCACGTTTTAAATCGCAGACTTTCGTTTCGAATCTAGTTTTCAAGGAGCAATCCTTGTAATCATTGTTCATGATTGTTATTTGGAGAGATACCCAAGTGGCTATAAGGGGACCCTCTGCTAAGGGGTTAGGCTGTGTAAACGGTGCGAGGGTTCGAATCCCTCTCTCTCCGCCATCTTTATCCTAATGGAGATGGACAAGCAATCAAGACAATTCATTAATATGGCGGTGTAGCTCAGCTGGCTAGAGCGTACGGTTCATACCCGTAAGGTCGGGGGTTCGATCCCCTCCGCCGCTACCATATTACCCAGGAGGCTTAGCTCAGCTGGGAGAGCATCTGCCTTACAAGCAGAGGGTCGGGGGTTCGATCCCCTCAGCCTCCACCATATATGCCGGTGTAGCTCAACTGGTAGAGCAACTGACTTGTAATCAGTAGGTTGGGGGTTCAAGTCCTCTCGCCGGCACCATTAATGCCTGGAACCGTGGTGTAGTTGGCCTAACATGCCTGCCTGTCACGCAGGAGATCGCGGGTTCGAATCCCGTCGGTTCCGCCATTAATTCTTAAAATAGAATAAGGCTCGGTAGCTCAGTCGGTAGAGCAGAGGACTGAAAATCCTCGTGTCGGCGGTTCGATTCCGTCCCGAGCCACCATTTTTTTATTTTGGAGGATTAGCGAAGCGGCCAAACGCATCAGACTGTAAATCTGCTCCCTTACGGGTTCGGTGGTTCGAATCCATCATCCTCCACCAGTTTTATGAGTCATTAGCTCAGTTGGTAGAGCACCTGACTTTTAATCAGGGTGTCGAAGGTTCGAGCCCTTCATGACTCATCATATAGAAAGAGTGAATAATCATTAACTTGATTATTCACTCTTTTTTTTGTTCCGAAATAACAACAAACTAAACAATAATCGAGAAGGTAGTAAATATTATTTTTAGGATATATGGATAATAGGATCGGCAGCCAATACATAATTATGTGTTAATTTTCGTAATAGTCTTTAATATCGAGTAGGTCAAAGGCGATCGACGTTAGGATATGATAAGATAGTAGAAAAAAACAGAGTGGTGACGTTCATACTATGATGATCATACCAGGTCTTAAACAACAAATTGAATCAGTTATCGGCACTACATTAGATGAATATGAAGTTACAATAGAAGAATGGAAAGAGTCAGCGGCAAAGTTAATCAATCCTAACCACGATAAATCCACTTATAGTGGAGGGCACGACGATCAACTTAGCGCAGCCGAAGGGGACACTTATACTGAAGCTCGGAGTTTGAGCACAGGTGAACGGATTTATTTTAAAGTTGGAATGAATATTAAAGAAGGAAATATTGTATGTTGGGGATGCTCCACTGAAGCGATAACTAGAGAAACCAAGGGTCTCATCGAGCTTCTAATCCTTAACAATACAGGAGCTTCACTCGAAGAAACACCTGTTGTTTATGAAAGCGATCGGGAGCAGCAACTTGCTGAACTGGGACAGTGGCTTGTACAGCAGATGAACGATCCATCCCAGTATGAATCTGTACCAGAGCATTTATCGATTTCGGTGGAGCTGAGCACAGAAAAGATTCCTTTTTTGCTGCAATGTGAAACACCAGATGCTCATCGAATTCGCTCCAAAGAGCTTAATAAATTATTGGAGAGTTACTTTGGTGAGTTGATTATATTGATTCCTATGGGAGAACAAGAGTGGGTTTTTCTTGCTGATGAAGAGGTTGTTATGGGTGAGGCTGAAGAGGATACTGTGGAGGCGAGAAAAGATTTGCTTAACGCCTTCTGTCTTGGACTATATGAATTGGTAGCGAGTGAATGGGCTGGTGTATTCCATCTATCTGCATTGTTACCGTGTCAGCCAGCAACTCAACTGGTGCCTGCTACTGCACTTTTGCAGGAGAGTGTACAGTTAGGTAGAGCATTCCATGTGGCACAGCATATCCATCTTCCTTGGGATCTACAACTAGAACAAGTTGTTGCAAGTATTCCCCAGCAGCAGCGGCTCCGGTTCATCAAGGATACAGGTAAGGATACCGCAATATTTAATGATAGTGAGACCCTCACAACGTTAGAGACCTTTTTCAGTTTGGATTGCAATGTGAGTGAGACCGCCAAACGGCTCTTTATTCACCGGAATACACTGGTTTATCGTCTGGATAAGATCAAACAAGAGATTGGATACGATGTTAGAAGCTTTGAAAGTGCTGTTCTAGTGCGGCTTTTGCTGCTTATGTACAAAGTGACGAAAAAGCTCTGATATTTTTGTGCAGTTTGCGAATAGTCAAACATCCCATGCATGGGTTATTATAAAACTACAAAATGTATTCGATTACAAAATGATCTCTGAGGAGGCAACAATCATGGCAGGTGTACGTTTAGAGCATATTTTCAAAAAATACCCGGGTTCCGATAAAGCAACAGTAGTTGACATTAACCTGGACATTAAAGATAAAGAATTCTTGGTTCTGGTAGGTCCGTCCGGTTGTGGTAAATCAACAACACTGCGTATGATCGCAGGCCTTGAGGAAATTTCTGAAGGTAAACTCTATATCGGTGACCGTGTCGTGAATGATGTTGCTCCTAAAGACCGCGATATCGCGATGGTATTCCAATCCTATGCCTTGTATCCGCATATGAGCGTATATCAAAACATGGCGTTTGGTTTGAAATTGCGTAAAGTGAAAAAAGACGAGATCGACAAACGTGTACGTGAAGCAGCTAAAATCTTGGATATCGAGCATTTGCTTGAGCGTAAACCTAAGGCATTGTCCGGTGGTCAACGTCAGCGTGTCGCTCTTGGACGTGCGATTGTCCGTGATCCACAAGTCTTCTTGATGGATGAGCCACTCTCCAACTTGGATGCTAAACTTCGTGGTCAGATGCGTGCGGAAATCACAAAACTGGCTAAACGTTTGGAAACAACAGTTATCTACGTAACGCATGACCAGATTGAAGCAATGACGATGGGTGACCGGATCGTAGTTATGAAGGATGGTATCATCCAACAAGCTGCTTCTCCAGAAGAGCTCTACAACCATCCGTCTAACCTGTTTGTAGCTGGTTTCATCGGTTCCCCGACAATGAACTTTATCTCGGGTAAATTGGCTGAGCAAGGTGCAAACCTTCACTTCGTAGCTCCAGGCGTGGACGTTGAAATCCCGCAAGGTAAAGCACAAGTGCTGAAAACTAGAGGATACGTTGGTAAAGAAGTTATTCTGGGTGTTCGTCCAGAAGACATTCACGAAGAGCCAGTATTCCTGGAAGCATCCCCGAACTCTGTATTCTCTACACACGTAGATGTAACAGAGAACTTGGGTCACGAAATGCTCCTCTACTTGAGCGGTGTAGGTAACGATACTACAATCGCACGTGTAGACGGACGTTCTAACACTCGTGATGGTTCCACAGTTAAAATGGCAATTGACATGAACAAGGTTCATATCTTTGACAAAGAGACTGAAGTGAACGTACTTCTTCAAGACTAATATTACTGGGATTCTTCGGTGACGATGAAATCTGTCAGTTAACGCAATCATACATTGTATTCAGAAGCCCCTTCCGTTATTGCTGGAAGGGGCTTTTTTGACTAATAACAGGCATAGTCCAAGATTGCATTCAGCGGTGAATTCATTTAAGATTATTTGAAGGTTATCGATTGATGTAACAGAGTTTGAACATGCTATATTTGCATGAAAAACATCCGATAACTTTGGTCTGTCTTCGCTGAATAACGTTGATCGACGTTTTGTATAGGCTGCAAATGGAATCAAACTGAATGCGCTCTTAAAGTAGTGAAATGATGTGTCATCTTGATGTACATACAGAGGCAGCGAATGCTGAAAGGAAGAGACAAATGGCGAAAAAAGTGAAAGTATCCGAGTTAGTCCAACAATTTCAGCTTGAAGTTGTTTCGGGATCTCATGGATTAAAGAGATTCATTACAGTAGACGATTTGAACCGACCTGGTCTAGAAATGGCTGGTTATTTTGAATATCATCCTCAGGAACGGGTACAGCTTCTTGGAAGAACAGAACTGGCCTTTTTTGCAATGTTGTCTGAACAAGATCGCCGTGATCGAATGCAGCGTCTATGCACAGAAGAGACACCTTGTATTGTGATAACCCGCGGACTTGACGTTCCACAGGAACTGATTGATATCAGTGAAGAACAGAACTTGGCTGTACTTCGCAGTAATATGGCGACTACGATTCTTTCCAGCCGGATCACGGGTTTCCTTGAAGGCAAGCTTGCGCCAACAGCGACGATCCATGGTGTTTTGTGTGATGTGAATGGTGTAGGGATGTTAATTACGGGAAGCAGTGGTATCGGTAAGAGTGAGACTGCCTTGGAGCTAGTTAAGCGTGGACACCGCTTGATTGCTGATGATGCGGTAGAGATTCGTCAGACATCCGACTTCCAGCTTCATGGAACAGCACCAGAGCTGATTCGTCATTTGCTGGAGATTCGCGGAGTTGGTATTATCAACGTCATGACGCTGTTTGGTGCCGGTGCGGTGCGTAACAATAAACGGATCACCCTTGTTGTTCGACTTGAAGCATGGCAGCAGGACAAGCAGTATGACCGCCTTGGACTGGACGAGGAGACTACACGGATTATTGATACGGATGTACCTTTGGTTACGATCCCTGTTCGCCCTGGTCGAAATCTAGCTGTCATCATCGAAGTAGCAGCCATGAACTATCGTTTGAAGCAAATGGGATTGAATGCAGCGCTGCAATTTACGAATAAATTGACAGCAACCATCTCAGAAGATATGGAAGACATGGATTAATTAAATAGTTCGGAGGGATTGTGGTATGAGACAAAGCTGTGCTTTGCTATACCACTTTTTCTTGGATAGAGGATACGTAGGAAGTTTGCACAGTTTCGAAAGTAAATCATGGACTATGATCAAGAAATTGATCCTGATCTCAGATCCGAATATAGCATGGGATGCTGTGCGCATTGAATAGAGCTAGCGAGAATGGGTGGCATGAGTGAATTTATAGGAGTGTGAATGAATGGATACATTATTACTGTTGAACCCGATTGCGTTCTCTATTGGACCGCTGACGGTTCACTGGTACGGGTTAATTCTGGGTGCAGCAGCGCTTGTAGGTCTATTGCTGGTCATCCAGGAAGGGAAACGATATGCCATTCCGCAGGAAGTGTTCATGGACATGGTTCTGCTGGGCGTACCGTCTGCTATTATTGGCGCTAGAATTTATTATGTGGCATTTAAATGGGAGGATTATAAGGACAATTTCTGGGACGTATTTAAAATTTGGAATGGCGGCATCGCCATTTACGGCGCACTGATTGGCGCCATTATATGTGCAGTTATTTTCTTCCGTCGTAAAGGGTATAACTTCTGGCGTATGGCCGATATTTGTGCACCTGGTCTCATCGTTGGTCAGATGATCGGCCGTTGGGGGAACTTCGTGAATCAGGAAGCTTACGGCGGACCTGTAGAGGAATCATTTTTGCGGGACAAGCTACACCTTCCCGATTTTATCGTCAATCAGATGAACGTAGAAGGCGTATTCCACCATCCTGCGTTCTTGTATGAATCATTATGGAGCCTTGTCGGATTAGGCATTCTGCTTGTACTGCGTCGTCAGAAGTTTCTTCGTGCAGGTGAGCTGTTCATGTCCTATTTTATCTGGTACTCTATCGGTCGTTTCTTCATTGAAGCACTGCGTACAGACAGCCTTGGGTTCCAGGCACCAGCATGGGTGGCTTCTCTTGTAAATGGGTTTTGGTCTCCAATGACAGCAATGGGCTTCGAACAAGGATATCTTGATCCAGCGTATGGTAACGTTAGAATTTCGCAATTACTAGCGATCGGTATTATCATCGTTGCGGTGGTATTCATTGTGGTAAGAAGAGTGACGGGCCGGGCAGATGTTCGGTATAGTGACCCAATCGTATCAACTAAAGTACATGCGGAACCATCGGATGATATGCCACAAACAGGCGCGCTAGGTACAGATAATAGCAAAGACAGCAAAGAAGAAACAATAACATCAACACCAGCCAGAGAAGAGCAGAGGCAAGCTGAAGACAAAAAGGAGTAATGCAGGTATGATCAACACGGTTTTGTTTGATCTCGATGGAACGATTATAGATACGAATGAGCTGATTATCAGCTCGTTCCTACATGTAATGGGAGAATGGGAGCATTCAGCTCCGTGGACACGGGAAGAAATTATTCCACATATGGGTGGCACGCTGGAACAGCAGATGCGTACATTTTCTGGACAAGAGGATGTCTCGAAGTATGTTAAGGGCTATCGAGCATATAACGACATTCACCATGAGGCAATGGTACAGCCTTTCCCTCATGTTCTGGAAGTTGTTGAAGCTCTTCATCAAGCAGGTATCGTTATGGGTGTAGTGACAACGAAGATTCGCCCATCCACACTTAAGGTGTTAGAGCGCTTCGACTTACTCAAGTACATGCAAACGATTGTAACGGTCACGGATGTAACACATCCGAAACCGCATGCTGAACCAGTATTGAAGGCGATGAACGAGCTTGGTGCCGATCCTACCAAAACATTTATGATTGGTGACAGCCCGGTAGATATTCAATCTGCTCAAAATGCAGGTGCACTCTCCGTAGGTGTGGCTTGGTCTCTCAAGGGTGAAGAGAAACTGAAAGAATACAACCCGGATCATATTATACACGATATGAGGGATCTGCTTGCACTCACGGGCATTGAAGCGAGACGTTCATGAGAAAAGTAACCCGCTATCCGGTAGAAGGTCATAATGCATTATGGCATATCTATCAGACCGTAAGCCCCTGGAAAGGTGTTCGCAATTTCATCTGGATTCAGTTATCACGATACTGTCCGATTCTATCGGTAAAGAACTGGATCTATCGCCGAATGCTTGGCATGAAGGTAGGTAAACATACGGCATTTGGCTTGATGGTCATGGTAGATGTGTTTTTCCCGGAAAAAATTACAGTGGGCGAAAACTCAGTCATTGGATATAACACGACCATTCTGGCTCATGAATATCTTATCAAAGAGTACAGGCTTGGCGAGGTCATTATCGGTGAAAATGTACTCATAGGTGCGAATACAACCATCTTGCCGGGGGTAACCATTGGGGATGGAGCTGTAGTTGCAGCAGGCGCTGTAGTTCATAAGGATGTTGCGCCAGGAGCTTTTGTGGGAGGTAATCCACTACGGGATCTATCCCGGTCTGCATCTCCAGAGCATGATGTGCTCGTGAAGACAGATGAACCATTTTAGTAAACGAAGGTCATTAGAAAACGGCATTTAAGGCATTGCATGAATACCTATGACCTATGATTAGAACCATAGGAACTAACAAGATATATCCAGTGATTAAGGTGAAATTGAACCGCTGGGAGAGAAGCTGCTAAGGGCAGCTTTTTTCATATATAAATATCCTCGTCATGCTTGTAAAATGCGGGTAAACCGTAGAAGGAAGATGGTGGGCTAAGCGTGTGGTTTTGTTGACGATGTGGCGTCATTCATGTTATCATATCCCATATCCTTTAGTTTGTTAGCACTTTACCATACGAAAGTATAAAGGCGACAAAAAGAACAATAAATATTCTCCTCTCGCTGAGGTTTCGAACCGATAGAAATGATGTGCTGCTTGGCAGCTAGAGCACGCGAGCGGTTTCCAGAGGAAAGCAAATAGGATTTACGTAGGCATTTGGGGCTTTGGCTGATACAGATAGATGCTGGCTACATAAATCCTGTTGAGATACAGATTGAAATACAATTGACGAATGAATTGATGCAAGAATCGATATACAGACTGCTGTACGATCCAAACTACTGACTCGGGGTGAATGATACCAATGTCTAAACCAAAAGGCTTCGAGAAACCGACTGGTTTCCGTGACTATACACCGCTTGTCGTGAACAAGCTGAGAACGATTGAGCGAAATGCACTGGAATGCATGGAACGCTGGGGTTATCGCCAGATTATAACGCCAACGATTGAGTATTACGATACGGTAGGTGTAGCCAGTTCTACATCAGACCGCAAATTGTTCAAGTTGCTGAATAGCCGAGGAACAACGCTCGTGTTGAGATCGGATCTGACAGCTCCTATTGCGCGGGTTGTATCTTCTCTACTGAAGGATGAGCAGCTTCCCCTCCGTTTGTCTTATCATGCGAATGTGTTCCGTTCGATCGAAGAGGAAGCAGGGCGTGAAGCGGAATTTTTCCAGACAGGTGTAGAACTCGTGGGTGATGATTCCCCTGAAGCGGATGCCGAAGTGGTTGCTTTGGCGATTGCCTCATTACAGGCAGCGGGTGTGTCTTCTTTTAAAATAGCGATGGGTCACATGGGTTTCCTGAATGGATTGTTGGAAGAGGTTATCCCGGGTCAGACTGCACAGCAGCAAGAATTGAAAAAAGGATTGCTTGGCCGGGACTACGTTGGTTATCGGGAATCTATTGAAGCGCTTGATCTTGAACCGAAGTTGAAGGAGCAACTTGAAGCGATTTTACGTTTGCGAGGTGGCAAAGAGATCTGTGCACATGCGGCTCAGTTAAGCTCCAGCCCGGAAGCAGCGGAGTCTATTGCTCATCTGTGCGCGGTATTTGAGGTATTAGAGGCTTATGGAGTCTCTGAGCATGTGTTGATTGATCTGACGATGATTGGTGACTTCTCGTATTATACAGGTATGACGTTTGAAGGTTATGCGGCAGAGCTTGGATCGCCAGTATGCAGTGGTGGACGATATGATAATCTGCTGCAGCAGTTTGGACGTGCGCTTCCGGCTACGGGTTTTGCACTCAAAACAAACCGGATCATCGACGGAGTACATGGAATTACAATAGAAGAAGAAAAACCTGTGCTGATTGAATATCAGTCCAAATGCCGAGCTGAAGCACTTACGGAAGCGGCGCGGTTACGCAGTTTAGGAAAGAACGTTGTGACAGCCCTTCTCTCCGAAGAGAACAGTAACAATGAAACGGAGAGGGTAGCTGGGACCTCTGGTGAACAAGAAGTGCGGAGTGACAAGCGGTATGCCGAGGTCATTCGTTATGCATCTGAAGAAAGGGGAGCGCGCTGAGATGTCGGATATTTTGAAGGTAGCAATGCCTAAGGGTCGAATCTATAAAAAAGCTTCAAAGTTATTCCGTGAAGCAGGTCTCGACATTCCCGTTGATGTAGATGATACACGCAAGCTGGTCATTGAGGTGCCGGAAGCAGGTATGGAATTTATTATGGCGAAGCCTGTGGATGTCCCAACCTATGTAGAATATGGTGTGGCGGATATCGGGATCGTGGGCAAGGACGTACTGCTTGAGGAAAACCGGGATGTCTATGAGCTGCTCAACTTGGGAATTGCACAGTGTCGGATGTCCGTTATTGGGCTTCCTGATTGGAAGCCAGGTATTCAGCAACGTGTAGCAACCAAATATCCGATCATTGCTTCCCAATATTTCAGAGAACAAGGACAGCAGGTGGAAGTCATTAAGCTGAACGGCTCCATTGAGCTTGCTCCACTGATTGGCTTAGCGGATCGAATCGTCGATCTAGTCGAGACGGGACAGACGCTACGCGAGAATGGATTGGTGGAAATGAATTCGATTCTCGATATTACCAGTCGCCTTATTGCCAACCGGGTTAGTTATCGGATGAAAAATGATCGGATTCAGTCGTTATGCGACGCATTGCAGAAGGTTATTCCAGCATCAGCGGAGACGCCTAGCGGGATACTGCGAGGCTAATGAAAGTCTCGTAGCTTAGTATCGAACACATAAAGCTGATCTCGTTGATGTGTAGTGTAGCAGAGTATGGAGTGCTATGAACTCCACTGGGAGCGAAAATTAGGCGGAATAGAAGTTATGGATATTGGCGAACGAACATATAGCATGGTAGCAATACAGGAGATAAGGAGGTTATGTGCATGAAGATTGTACCTGCACGGGAGTTTAATCTGAAGCGGGAAGTCGAATATGGTACACCTGAGCAAAATGAAACCGTACGGCGCATTGTCAGTGACATCCGCCGAGAAGGTGATACTGCGTTGCTGCGATACACAGAGCAACTGGATCGGACGAAGCTCGCGGCTTCAGAGCTTCGTGTGCCGCAGGAGGAGCTGCAAGCAGCGTATGCCGCGGTGGAGCCATCATTTGTAACGGCGATTCGGCAAGCCGCCGCAAACATCCGTGCGTTTCACGAGAAGCAGAAACGCAATTCCTGGATGGATTGGCAGCCGGACGGAAGTCTGCTAGGCCAGGTGATAAGGCCGCTGAAGCGGGTCGGTGTGTATGTACCTGGCGGCAAAGCAGCGTATCCTTCATCGGTGCTGATGAATGTCATTCCGGCACAGGTAGCGGGTGTGACGGAGATTGTTCTGGTTACGCCGCCATCCACGAATGGCGGCGAGGGTATTAACCCGTACATTCTCGTGGCTGCCGCGGAAGCAGGCGTTAGCGAGATGTACCGGGTTGGCGGCGCACAAGCTATCGCCGCCCTCGCCTACGGCACGGAGAGTATTGCCCCGGTGGATAAGATCTGTGGACCGGGCAATATTTACGTGGCGCTCGCGAAGCGCGAGGTGTATGGCGCAGTCGATATCGACAGTATCGCGGGGCCAAGTGAGATTGTGGTGCTCGCCGATGATACGGCGAACCCGGTGTATGTTGCCGCAGACTTATTGTCGCAGGCGGAACATGACGAGATGGCATCGGCTATTCTCGTCACAACTTCGGCTACGCTGGCGGAAGCCGTGCAAGCCGAGGTGAAGCGGCAACTGGAAGTGTTGCCGCGCAGAGATATTGCGGCTGCTTCGGTGGAGCAGTACGGTGCAATCATCGTGGTCGATTCCTTGGATGAAGGAATTGATGTGGTGAATCGCCTTGCACCGGAACACTTAGAAATTATGGTGCAAGAGCCAATGGCTTACGCCGGACGGATTGAGAATGCTGGCGCTATCTTCCTTGGGCCGTATAGCTCGGAACCAGTAGGGGATTATTTTGCCGGCCCGAATCATATTATTCCGACGAATGGTACAGCCCGGTTCAGTTCACCGGTGGATGTGGATGATTTTATTAAGAAATCAAGCTTGATCTATTACAGCAAGGAAGCGTTGCTCCAGAACGGAGCGGCTATTATAGAATTGGCTCGGCATGAAGGGCTTGAAGGTCACGCCCGCGCGATCGCTGTGCGGTTAGAACAGGAAGGAAAGGCGGAATCAGATAATGGATAATCAAGAGAATGGCTTGGGAGTGGAGAACAAAGGTGCTGTCCGCGAGGCACAGGTAGACCGCAAAACGAATGAGACCAATATTCAACTCGCATTTTCCGTCGATGGAACGGGCCAATCGGTGATTGAGACAGATGTTCCTTTTCTGAATCACATGCTGGATCTGTTCACCAAGCACGGACAATTCGATCTGAACGTACAAGCGCGCGGGGACATTGATATTGATGATCACCATACTGTAGAGGACATTGGAATCTGTCTTGGACAGACTTTACGAGAAGCATTGGGTGATAAACGGGGCATTAAGCGTTATGCCAGCGTATTCGTGCCTATGGATGAGGCTCTCGCTCAGGTCATCATTGACGTCAGCAACCGTCCTCACTTTGAGTATCGTGCAGAATATCCATCCCAGCAGGTAGGCAGCTTCTCAACAGAGCTTGTGCATGAGTTTCTGTGGAAACTGGCATTGGAAGCGCGAATTACTTTACATGTGATTGTGCACTACGGACAGAACACGCATCATATGATCGAAGCTATATTCAAGGCACTTGGTCGGGCATTGGATGAGGCGACGATGATTGATCCACGTGTAACGGGTGTGCCTTCCACGAAGGGAGTGCTGTAGACGATGGCGATTGCAATTGTCGATTACGGTATGGGGAACCTGCACAGCGTCGGCAAAGCGGTCGAACGTCTAGGCTATGAAGCGCTGGTAACGGGAGACCGTGAGGCGATTCTGGGTGCAGATGGTGTGATTTTGCCCGGTGTAGGTGCATTTGGCGATGCGATGGAGCATCTGCGAGAGAGTGGACTGGATGCTGTAGTTAAAGAAGCTGCTGCTGGGTCGAAGCCTCTGCTTGGTATTTGTCTTGGGATGCAGTTGTTGTTCAGCTCCAGTGAGGAGCACGGAGAACATGAGGGACTGAACATTTTACCAGGTAAAGTGGTGCGCTTCGCCCCAGGCGAACTGAAAGTTCCACACATGGGCTGGAACCGTCTGGAGTTCCTACAACCGGAAAGCCCGTTGTTTGCTGGTCTGGATGCCGGGCACGTGTATTTCGTCCATTCTTATCATGCAGTTACTGAAGTGCAAAGCGATCTACTGGCAGTCACCGATTACGGACATCCCGTGACGGCAATTGTGGGCAGAGGCTCAAACTTCGGTATGCAGTTCCATCCGGAAAAAAGCGGCGAGCTAGGCATGAAGCTTCTGGGTAATTTCTTGGCTTTAACGTAAGCGTAAACGGGCTGTATATGTTTGAGCATTAATATGTTCAAATTAGAGCTTCACTGGAACGATTTGAATAACTCGTGTAAGACAACGTAATTTGTTTAATCGGTACATTGAGGTCAGATGAGTTAAATCATTGTGCAAGAGAGTAGTGAGTTCTGAAATGAAATGCTACTCTAAACTAAATATCAGCTATAAGTGCGTGTTCAAAAAGGACGGTTTTCAGTACCGAGAAAATGGGATGATGGTAGAAATGGAGTAGCGGAGCGTAGGCAGGACTACGTGAGCAACTACGTTGTTTCCAAAGGAAAC
Source organism: Paenibacillus sp. MER 99-2 (assembly GCF_023714095.1). Lineage (NCBI taxonomy): Bacteria > Bacillati > Bacillota > Bacilli > Caryophanales > Paenibacillaceae > Paenibacillus > Paenibacillus sp. MER 99-2. Next base: position 12,848 of record NZ_JAMAUZ010000010.1, read on the forward strand.
AACCTTCGTAAGCATCTACCTATTTCGGCTGAATTCCATATTTGATGCTGAGATGCCGGCAGGCATTCTTCGTAATCAAAAGCGGACTTTTTGAACAACCTCTATAAAGCGATAATCAGGAGGGCTTGTATGTCATCTTTTATCATATATCCAGCAATTGATATCCGGGACGGCAAATGTGTAAGACTGGTACAAGGCGATTACAATCAGGAGACGGTATACAACGATGACCCTGTACAAGTTGCCCGATCTTGGGAGAAGCAAGGTGGTACATATGTTCATCTCGTAGATCTGGACGGTGCTAAGGCTGGACATCCCGTTAACGATGAACTGATCGGTCGCATCGCTTCAGCAGTAAACGTGCCTGTTCAGGTTGGTGGCGGTCTTCGTACAGTTGCCGATGTGGAGCGTTTGCTTGGACTTGGCGTTAGCAGACTCATTATTGGAACAGCGGCGATTGAGGATCGTGCTTTTACGGAGGAAGTGTTGGGACGCTACGGTGATAAGGTTGCTATCGGGATCGATGCACGTAACGGTTATGTGGCTACACGTGGTTGGCTCGAAACGTCAGAGGTTCAGGCGGAAGTGCTGGCGAAGGAGCTGGCTGCATTCGGCGCTGAGACATTTATCTTCACGGATATTTCTCGGGACGGCATGATGCAAGGGCCAAATGTGGAAGCGATTGTGTCTCTAGCAAAGGCGAGTGGAAGAACCGTCATTGCTTCTGGTGGAGTGAGTGTGATGGATGATCTACTTCGTCTTAGCCGCCATGCAGATGATGGCGTTGGTGGAGCAATCGTGGGCAAAGCGCTGTATACAGGTAGCATCGATCTGACTGAAGCGGTACGTTCGGTGAATAAATAAGCGATATTCGGGTAGAGAGGAAGAGGAGCATGCTGGCAAAAAGAATCATTCCTTGTCTGGACGTGAAGGACGGGCGGGTTGTCAAAGGCGTTAACTTCGTCAATCTCCGCGATGCGGGTGATCCGGTTGAGCTGGCGGCGTTATATGATCGCGAGGGTGCGGACGAACTGGTATTCCTCGATATTTCCGCTTCCGTAGAAGGACGGGAAACGATGGAAGAAGTCGTACGTCAAACGGCTGGCGAAATTGCGATTCCGTTTACGGTTGGTGGAGGTATCTCCAAGGTTGAAGACATGAAACGTATTTTGCGAGCAGGTGCGGACAAGATTGCCGTTAATACAGCAGCCGTGCTTAATCCACAGTTAATTGCAGATGGGGCACGGCGCTTTGGTTCCCAGTGTATTGTGGTAGCTGTGGATGCGAAGTACAACGATGCTTGGGGCGAGTGGGAAGTCTATACCCATGGTGGACGAAAAGCTTCAGGCATCAAGGCGCTGGAATGGGTCAAGCAGGCGGAAGAATTAGGAGCCGGTGAAATCTTGCTGACAAGCATGGATGCGGACGGTACCAAAGACGGCTTCGATCTGAAGCTGACGGCTGCTGTATCTGAATCGGTGCGTATACCGGTTATCGCCTCAGGCGGTGCCGGCAAGGAATCCCACTTCTACGACGTGTTCACGGCGGGTAAAGCGGATGCGGGGCTCGCAGCAACGATATTCCATTATAAAGAAATCGCCGTACCGGCGCTAAAACAACATTTGAGCGAACAAGGGGTGGAGATCCGTGAGTAATACAAGTAATGAAATCAAGGAACAATTGTCCCTTACCCAGGTAGTAGAGCACATCCGCTGGAGCGACGGATTGGTACCTGCTATTGTACAGGATGCCGAGACTCGTGAAGTGTTGATGATGGCTTATATGAACCGGGAGTCTTTGAAGCTATCGCTGGAATCTGGTGAAACGTGGTTTTGGTCGCGCTCTCGTCAAGAGCTATGGCATAAAGGGGCAACATCAGGCAACGTGCAACAGATCACTTCGCTGAAATATGATTGCGATGGGGATACGTTACTTGTTGAGGTTAAGCCCAATGGACCAGCCTGCCACACGGGTGAAGTAACTTGTTTCCACAATGAAATCATTGGTTTGCCGGAAACGTCCGGGCAAGCAAATGAAGCAAATCGCACAGCTTCTGGGCAGGATGATGCAGCGGGGAGCGAAGCTGAGTCACGTTTTGCTGTACTTGGTGAACTTGAATCAGTCATTGCTGAACGTGAGCGGGAGCGCCCAGAAGGTGCTTATACAACGTATCTGTTCGACAAGGGAGTAGACAAGATTCTCAAAAAAATCGGTGAAGAAGCATCGGAGACGATCATCGCCGCGAAAAATAAAGATAATGACGAGCTGCGTCTGGAAGTCAGTGACCTCATGTATCACTTACTCGTTCTCCTTCAAGAGCGCAAGCTGCCACTGGACGATATTATGTCAGAGCTGAGCCGTCGTCACGAGCGGCCACGCCGAGATTAGGAGGCGACAGGCGTGCGAATAGACTATCATACACATCATGAGCGGTGTGGTCATGCCGTTGGTAAGTTGGAAGAGTATGTGAAGCGTGGCGTAGAACTCGGTCTATCCCAGATCGGGCTGTCTGATCATATGCCGTTACTCCATGTAGATCCAGCCAATTATTATCCCGAGATGGCTATGCCGATGGATGAGCTTCCACGCTATGTTGAGGAATGTTTCTCCCTGAAAGAGAAATATCGTGGTCAGATCGATGTACGTGTCGGTCTGGAGGGTGATTATATTGAAGGCTGGGAGAATGAGATTCGAGCGATCATTGAACGGTATCCGTGGGATTATGTTATTGGATCGGTGCATTTCCTCGGCGAATGGGATATTACCGACTTCCGTCAAACGCATCACTGGGAAGGGCGCAACGTCCTGGAGGTATATCGTCAATACTATGATGCAGTGAGTAAGGCAGCCGCAACAGGAATGTATGACATTATGGGGCATAGTGACGTCATCAAGCGATTCGGCTTCTCCCCTGCACCAGAAGAGACAGATGAGCGTATTACTCTAGAGAATGCTGCTCTGCAAGCCATAGCTAAGAGCGGCTGTGCAATGGAGCTTAATGCCTCTGGGTTATCGAAGCCCTGTGCTGAGATGTTTCCTGGACGGCGGATGCTGACGGAAGCGATTGAGCTAGGGATTCCATTGACGCTTGGCTCGGACGCGCATGATCCTCTGAAGCTGGGGGATTACCTACCTGAGGCGGAGGCGCTCTTGCGTGAGTTGGGTTGCACCGAGGTGGCTGTCTTTGAAGGTCGCCGTCGCTCTTTCGTTCCTTTAAATGGATCAGACAGTAGAGTATAATAAGGTTGAAAATAACCTTATTCATAAGGGATTATATAGGGGCTTCAACCCTCGGGAGGGCATTATGCAGCAATCGTTACGTATTTTTTCCGGTTCATCGAACCCGAAGCTGGCAGAACAAGTATGCGACAAGCTGGGAGTGCAGCTAGGCAAGATTAAGTTGTCCCGGTTCAAGAGCGGAGAGATATACGTTCATTATGAAGAGACCATTCGTAACTGCGATGTGTTTCTAATTCAGTCGTTGTCTAACCCGATTAATGAGCTGTTCGTGGAACTGCTCGTTATGATTGATGCTGCGAAGCGAGCCTCTGCTCGAACCGTAAACATTATCGTTCCCTACTATGGATATGCTCGTCAGGAGCGTAAGTCAGCCCCGCGTGAACCGATCTCAGCGAAGATGGTTGCCGATGTATTGACCACGGCTGGAGCGAACCGGGTTGTGACGATTGATCTCCATGCAGCAGCTATCCAAGGATTCTTCAATATTCCGGTTGATCATATGACATCACTGGATCTAATCAGTGAGTATCTGCTGAGCAAAGGTATTGAAAATCCGGTTGTTGTCTCTCCGGATGCTGGCCGAGCCTCTATGGCGGAGAAGCTAGCGAACCGGTTGGATTCGCCTTTTGCCATCATGATCAAGAAGAGACCAAGCCATAACGAATCAATCATTACCCATGTCATTGGTGATGTTGAAGGGCGCACACCGATCATTATCGAGGATCTGATTGATACAGGCACGACCATTCTTAATGTTGTTGAGGGTCTCAAGGAGCGCGGCTCCAAAAATGTATACGTATGTGCAACACACGGGTTGTTCTCTGATGGAGCATTAGCTAAGCTCAATCATCCATCAATAGCTGAGGTGGTTGTTACCGATTCAATCGCACTGCCAGAGGATCATCCTGAATGCTTCAAAGTATTACCCGTTGCTCCGATGCTGGCAAGAGCCATTCGTATTATTGTTGATGGCGGCTCCATGGCAACACTGTTTAGAGATTCCGGCATTTAATTTAATGAAGGATCGGAGAATGAGTTTACTCCATAGAGCTGTTCCGTGTCTGAGTTATCTGCTCAGCACGGCTTTTTTATTTTATTTATATGACAGGCAGAATTCCAGGGAGTCAATTCCTTGCTTGCACTTCTGAAGCATGTGCTATAATAACATCAAATTAATTTATGAGAGCGCTTTAATATGGGGTGATCCAGCCCAGAGGTGCGACAGATGATAAACAATAGAGCTGCGGCCGATTCTATGGTCGGCATCGTGGAGTGAGGAGTGGGGTCGATTGTCCCGTACTTGGTATTATCGGTTACTATTTTCGTACTTTCCTATTTTCTTTCTGACTGTGACCATACTCATTTTTATCGCGTTTGTTTTCATTAATGACATCTCTAGGGCTGAAACGAAAAAGGCAGACCGCATCTCGTCCAGCTATCTAGCAGATACGCTAGATCACACCATCAGAGATATCGAACTATCATTAATGGAGACGGTACAGAATGACCAGGCCTATAGAGATTACTTTAATCATAGAGTTGGAGCAAATTCCGAAACAGTCTATGCTATTGCACAGAGTTTACGCGAGCTGACCAGTTCTTCTTCGTGGATTGAATCCATTTATTTATATGACAATATGAATAAGAGCGTTGTGACGGTGAGCGGGCCTAGAGATGTTGAGAGCTTCTCAGACAAAGCATGGATTGAGCAGACTGTGTCCGGGAAGTTAACTACGGGATGGCAACCTGTTAGAGAGTATGACGGAGGTATTATTCAGCGCGCCCCAATTCGGGTGTTAACGGTGAATAAGGACATGCCTTTGCCTTTTGGATCCCAAGGTACACTTGTGATTAATATTAAGATGAGCAGTATTGAGCAAACGGTCGATAACATGGTTAATGGCCAACTTTCCTTCATGACGATTCTGAACCGAGACGGTCAGGTGGTATACAACGCACATTTGGATAATGAAGATGCTACAGAAGGAAGAGTATTGAACACGCTTACGCTGGATAGATTAGGTTGGACGTTATCCAGTGGGATCAAGGCGGGAAATTTGTTTGGATGGGTATCTGTTATTTCCTATGTCTGGGTGGGCATTGCAGTTGTGACGGTGGTCTGTGCAATCATCTATATCATTTATGTTACACGTCGAAATTATAAGCCCATTCAGATTATTATGAACCGGATTGAAGCACATCAGATTCGGACACTTGAAGATTCGGGATCTCGTAAAGATGAGATGAAGATGATTGACGGTGCGCTTGAGAATCTGATCAACCACATGATGGATTATGATGATAAAAAGCAGGAAAATGTACTGTTGCAGCGTAGTAAGCTGTTCAACAGTCTATTACATGGCGAGCATCTCGACCAAGCCGCAGCACGGCTTGAGGAGCTGTCTCCATTTGACGCTGTAGAAGAGTCTATCCGCTTCGCAGTTGTCGTTGGTGAGATTAACCGTTATGAGAAGGGGTTCCAAGAGCTTTATACGAGAGGTGAACAAAATACCCTCAAATTTGCATTGATGAATGTTCTGCAGGAGCTCTCACGTAACAAAGGAATGCAATGCTGGGCCGAGTGGGTCAGTGCAGAGCGGGTGGCCATTCTTTTTCTCTCTACAGAGGAAAGCAGCGAGCTTGATATGAAGGGGCAGATTCGTGACGTAGCAGAGGATTGTCGGTTCTGGGTTGATCAGAATCTACGTATTTCGTTAAGCTTTGGCATCGGGCCAATTGCAGATGGCATTGGGGCGATTCGGGAGTCTTACACTGGAGCAGAAGCCGTTATGCAGCGGAAATGGCTGATGAACGGCGATGTCGGTTTAGCCGAGAGTGGGGAAAAATCCAAGCCATTAATTGAGACATACACTTATCTACAGATGATTGCTGACTTTGTAAAGCGATTCCGAATGTCGAGCGGCCAGTGGCGGGAAGAGCTGGAGGAGATTTTCGCGGCATTTGAACGTAATATGCTGCCTGATGAAGATATTCAGTCCCTCATTCAAGCGATGCTACAGATGCTTAGCCGTGAAGTGGCGCTGATGTCAGACGAACTTCAGGAGAAGTTGTCAGAAGACAATATGAACAAGTGGCTCAAGTCGATAGAGGAAGCAGCGACACTTGCTGATGTAAAAGCATTGCTGTTTGAGGACTTAACCGACCTGTTCAGAACGTATGTCTCGGTGACAGAAACCAAGAGTTACAAAGCCATGGTCAATGAGATGAAAAGTTATATCGAAGAACAATTTGCCAACCCTGACCTGTCTTTGAAACATTTGAGTGATCGGTTTCAGATCTCTGGCAAACATGCGAGTTATTTGTTCAAGACAGAATTCAATATGAAGTTTGTGGACTTCGTGACCGAGCTGCGAATGAAGGAGACGGAACGGCTTCTTCGCAACACTGATTTGGCATTGCAGGATATTGCCCTGAAAGTGGGGTATGCTAATGGTATTACGTTGGGGAGAGTATTTAAACGAGTTACAGGCATTACTCCAGGCGATTATCGCCGGGCGAAGCGTGAACATCATGCAGATGAGTCATAGTCATAGGATGCAATGTTATGTGGATTGCTTATTTTCGGGTAAATGAGCTTAAAGTGAGGGGTGGATTTCTCGCAGGTGTTCTCCGTAGGAGGGGTACTTGCTGGAATCCACCCTTTTACTATGATCCGGCGGTTTGCCTGATCAATCCGATCAGTGATTTCAAGTCATGTGGTAATTCCGAGTGTATACGTGGATGGATATTCCAGTTTATATGTCGGATACGAAAATAGGCAGTATATGAAAATGGTTTATCGACTTAGCTAAGAACAAACCGTACTGAAATGGGGATGATGCCTGTCTGAGCCTGGGTTTAGAGCAGTGATTACGAAAGTAGACAGTGTGTGAAAATGGTTAGGGGAATAAACCACAATTGCTCTGTAAGCGCTTCCGAAACTGGTTTATTGCATGAGAGCAAGAAGGTATGGAATACTCGGATCAAGCTTTACAACATTCAACGCAAAGCCAAAGGGGATGACAAAATGACAAGAAGAGCAACCAAAGGGAGTACGAAGAAATGGATGGGTCTGGCGCTTACAATGGTAATGGGGGTTTCACTGTTAGCAGGATGTTCATCTGCATCTGATCAATCGGCTGAAGGCGGTGCATCAGGTAGTGGTGAGCGTGTCACCTTGAAAGTGGAGGTATTCGATCGTGGTAACAGTCCTTCTCCACATACGATCACGAATAACTACTTAACTAAATTTGTTCAAGAGAAATTTGGCGATCCGAATAACATTGATGTGCAATTCGTACCTGTTCAACGTTCAGAAGAAACAACCAAGCTCAACGTGTTAATGGCCAGCCCTAGCGACGTTCCCGATATTGTGTTTGTATATGATTCCAGTGTGTTCTACCGTTACGCTCAGCAAGGCGGTCTAACTGACGTAGGCGAGCTTCTTAATGAACATGCACCTAATTTAAAAGAATATCTCGGCGATGATCTGTTGAAATTCGGTCAGCTTGAAGGTCAGCAATTCGCTATTCCCGGTAAACGTGCCATTACGGCTCGTTATAACTCATATATCCGCCAAGATTGGCTCGATAAAGTCGGCATGGAGGCTCCAACAACAACGGATGAGCTGTACGAAACGTTGAAAGCTTTCAAAGAAAAAGATCCAGGCAATCTAGGCAGCAAAAACATCCCAATGGGTATGGCACTTGCTCCAGCTCAGTATGAAACACTGATTTACTCCTTTATTAAGCCTGTACAAGATGGACTTACGTACAGTCAGCGCTATGAGTTACCCTTACATGATGGTTTCAAAGATGCGATGCAATTCCTTAACAAGCTATACAATGAAGGTCTGATCAGCAAAGACTTCAGTCTTGATGAAGAAAAAGCACAATTGGTCAAAGACTTCCAGAACGGTAATATCGGCTACATGTCTGAGGACGTAGGTCAGATTCTGTATGCAGAAGGCATGCTTGATAATTTGTACACGAATGTACCCGATAGCAAGGTTGTAGCCATTGACGCTTACACTAACCCGAATGTGGACAATAAACACATCAAATCTCGTTATGGTAGCAACGGTATGTACATCATGATTCCAAAAAGCAGTAAACGTTCGGTTGAAGCAGTGAAATACCTAGACTGGATGGCTTCTGGAACGAACTTGCTGGAGATCAACACTGGTGTTGAAGGTGAAAACTACGATATGGTTGACGGTGTTCCAGTTGTTAAAGATGATGCACCACAGGATGTCAAAGATCGTATCTACAACGGCGGCGATATGGCCATTATTGCCAACGGTAAAGTAGTTGGAGATCAGGCAGCCAATGAAGCGGCATGGATTGCAGGCTTCCCAGAACGTAACCAAGAGCTGATGAGACAGTCCATTGATATCGCTAATACGGATACGATTGGTCCGGTTATCTTCAGCAAACCAATTGAAGCAGAATCTAAATATGGTACAGCGCTGAACGATAAGTTGAAAGTGCTTATTGTGAAAACAGCGATGGCTAAGACAGCAGATTTCGATTCTGTATATGAAAAAGAAATGAATGATTTCATGTCACTGGGTGGCACAGAACTGAAGAAAGAGCTTGAAGCAGCACTACAGTAAGCGTTAACAAAAAAATAGATTCACATCTTGAGATTATAAAATCAATAGTTTATTAACGCATAACTTTGGAAGGAACGTGTGCCGCCGATATGGGCGGCACAGCCGTTTCTCTGTTGATAGGAGGAAACCGACTTGACCACCACTTACTTGAAAAGGTATTGGCAATTATATGCGCTCATCTCATTGCCTCTGATCTACTTCTTAATCTTTCGTTATGGCCCGATGTACGGTGTGCAGATTGCCTTCAAGGATTTCAACTTGTTTCAGGGCATTAACGGTAGTGAGTGGATCGGCTTCGATGCATTTCGTGAAGTTTTTTCAATGCCGGACTTCTACACCACATTACGTAATACCTTCATGCTTAATTTTCTAGATTTGCTCGTTTCATTCCCTGCTCCAATTATTCTAGCCATTATGCTCTATGAAGTTCGGTTTAAGTGGTTCAAAAAGATATCACAAACGATTCTGTACATTCCTCACTTTATTTCCTGGGTTATTATCGGGGGGATTGTGTATCAATTGTTCGGCAATCAATCTGGTATGGTGAACGGTTTGCTGCAGAGTATGGGACTCGACTCCATACCATTTTTGACAGAGAAGAATCCATGGCTTGTTACGTATCTGTTCACAGGGGTTTGGCAAAGCGCTGGATGGGGAACCATTCTGTATCTCGCCGCATTAACCGGCGTGAATAAGGAATTGTTTGAAGCTGCTGAGATCGATGGAGCGACACGTCTGAAAAAAATCTGGCATATTACCTTGCCTAGTATTAAACCAACGATTGTCACTTTGCTGATTCTGAATCTCGGACAAATGGTCAGCATTGGTTTTGATCGTCCTTACATTATTGGTAACACTGCTGTGCGTGAATATTCAGATGTTCTGAGTACCTTCGTGTACAGGGTTGGTTTGGAATCTGGACAATATACACTGGCGACTGTCGTCGGACTTTTCCAAGCTGTTGTGGGATTGATTTTCGTATTAGGTTCAAACTATATTTCGAAAAAGGCGACCGGAGAAGGTATTTTGTAGGATCGAAAAGGATACCAATCGGCTGTTTGTATAGACCATCAGTAAAGGAGCTGTGCGCATATGAGTGAACGCACCTCAAACCGGGTTTTTGACATCGTTAATATTACCTTTATCAGTTTGTTTGTTATCTTCTGTCTGGCTCCTTTCTTGCACACGATTGCGATATCACTTAGTTCCAACCGGGCAATTACATCTGGAGAAGTAACCATATTTCCTAAAGAGTTTAATTGGAATGCCTATGTTCAGGTGTTCTCTGATCAATCGATGATCTATTCACTGGGCTTCACGAGTGTTCTGACGGTGGCAACCACTGTACTATGTATGCTATTCACGCTGGCAGCTGCATATCCGTTAACGAAGAAAAAGTTGAAAGGGCGCAAGCTCTTCATGTATGTCATCATCATTACCATGTTCTTCAGTGGCGGAATGATTCCGGAATATTTGCTCATTCGTGATCTGAACTTGCTGAATTCCGTCTGGGCGCTGATTTTACCTGGACTAGTGAGTCCGTTTAACTTGATTATTTTAATTTCCTTCTTCCGAGGTATTCCGGAAAGCTTGGAGGAATCGGCAGAGATTGACGGTAGTTCCCATATACACACGCTCTTTAAGATTATCTTGCCATTATCCATGCCTGTATTGGCTACGTTGGCTCTTTTCTATGCGGTTGGTCGCTGGAACGGCTTTCAAGATTCTTTGATGTATATTAATGATCCGAAGCTATATCCGCTCCAGCTTAAGCTCTATCAAATGGTACAGAACAACATGGTTAGTGAGCTTACATTGCTTGAGGGTGCGAGTCGTACACGATTAACTCCAGAAAGTCTTAAAGCCGCTACTGTTGTGTTTGCAACCGTTCCGATTCTGCTAGTGTATCCTTGGCTGCAAAAATATTTTGTCAGCGGTGCGATGCTTGGCGCGGTAAAAGGCTGATTTTAGAGTTGGCATAACGATAGGTTAGATAGTTAGGCTTACGCTAATGGGAAGGAGAAAGAATTCGAATGCAGGCACAGGACAAGGGAATATACTCATTTTCGACATGCTGGAACATCAGGAAGCATGCGGTTGGAGCAGATATGATTCGAGAAATTGCAGAGCTTGGTTTCAGCCGGGTGGAGCTTAACTATAATGTGACGAAGGAAATGCTCACCACCATAGAGCCAATGATTGAGCGAGGAGAGATCGGAATCTCCAGTGTTCATAATACCTTCCCACATGATCCAGATCCAGATTACGGCACAGATTCTGTATTACTTGGCTTCGAAGATGAAGTGAAGCGGCAGCGAGCGATTGAATTGCTGGTAGGATCAGCGGAATATGCCCACCGATACGGAGGGGAAGCCGTTGTTGTACATCCAGGAGAAGTCCCCTTCCCAGAGGATATCAGCAAGGATCTTAGTAAGTTTTATAACGAAGAAGGGCCGGATTCACCGAAGTATCGCAGCAAGTGGGAAGAACTGATGGAGCGTCGGCAGGCGCTTAGTTCAGGCTATGTCGAGAAAATTATCGCGAGTCTGGATGAGGTCTGTAACCGTGCGGCTGCCAAAGGTCTGAATGTGCGCTTTGGGATCGAGACGAGATCCAGACCCCAACAGATTCCTACACTCGCGGAAGCAAAGACGATCATTCAAGCTCTTAAAGGAGCTCCGGTTGGTATCTGGTATGATACGGGTCATGCCATCATGATGGATCGACTAGGTCTCTATGATAGTGTAGGAGAAATGCAGGGACTGATGGACGATATCGTAGGTGTCCATATTCATGAAACGCTTGGACTTTCGGATCACTGGTGCCCATATGTGCACAGCAAGGATATGCATTTCTATGATGCCTATTTGCCGATGATAGAGCGGGCACAAGTGAAGGTCTATGAGTTGAAATCGGCCTGCCAACCGAGTGAGATTCACGAGAGTCATGACTTATTAATGAAGAAGCTTGAACTCGTAGATTGATAAACGGAAAGCGTAACAGAGTCTTTTAGAAGCTGTGTGGCACGGTTGAATAGAAGGCTGTTGTTAGTAAAGAAGTTGGTGTCTAATCTAGTCGGCGCTATGGCTGCTATGCTGCTTGAATTCTCTGGCGACTTTTGGCGGGATATGGTATATACTGACGAGAAATCAGCTCGTATACAGGTGATGTGAGAAGCTTCCACGCTATGGAGGGAATGCGGCACATCCTTTGCTCATCGGGCAAATGCATTGGTATGGAGGGGAACTGCACATGTACAGACAACTGGTAGAACGTAATGACAGAGCAGTAGAACGAGGCATGGCCAGGCAGATGCTTGATCCAGAGAATCGATACTATGGTGGGACGATTGATCCGTATACAGGCGTGGCTTGGGTGAATCACACTACCGGAACGCCGACGGATATGTGCTACTGGGGAGCGGCGCTCTCTAATCCTGACTCGATCTATTACCGGGATGAGGCATTGTTAGACAGACTGCTATTGGCTACTGAGTTTGTACTTCGCCTACAGCATGAGGATGGATCGATATCACCCGGCTGGACGAACTATCATTCCCCGCCGGATACCGCATTTGTTGTTGTAGGATATTCACAGTTATATCAATTACTCACTAAGCAGGAATGGGCGCCTCTGCAACCTGTTCTTCACAATATGCGGTTGTTCCTAGAGCGAACGATCCCTGTGATGCTAACAGGAGGTTGCCATACGCCGAATCATCGCTGGGTGCTATGCGCGGCGCTTGGTTTCCTGCACGACATCTTTGGTCTGGAGGAAGCTGTGCAGCGCGCAGAGCAGTGGCTGGCAGAAGGTATGGACATTACGCTAGATGGCGAGTGGACTGAGCGAAGCAACGGAATTTATAATGCAGTGAGTGATATTATGCTCATTCATGCAGCACGACTGTTGAATCGTCCTGAGCTGCTGGAACCTGTACGTTTGAATCTTCGCATGATGGTATATTTGGTGCACCCAACGGGAGAGATCGTTACGGATTACTCAGGTCGTCAGGATCTGGGTAGCATCCATGACTTATCATCGTATTACCTGCCCTATGCCATCTTAGCCCAATTGGACGGAGATCCGATTTTTGCAGGCATGGCTGTCCTGGCAGATGGGACTCTGACAGACCCGGGGGTATGCTCGGTCAATGCGCTCGTAAGGTTACTGTTAGAGCCGGAGCTTCAACAGGCGAACGGCTCGCTGGATGTGTTACCACAGCAGTATGAGGTTATGCTGAACGAGCATTTTGCAAGAGCCAGCTATTTGGATCAGATGGAGGCTGTCGGTCACCACGGTCGTATATCCCACAGCCGAATGCATACGGATTTTGGTGCGCCTGTAGCTCGAATTCGTAAGGGCGAGACCAGTGTAACGGTGATGACGGAGGTACCTCCTTTCTTCGCTCTACGTCATGGCAAGGTGCGTCTACTTGCTGTACAACTGGCTTCCTACTTTAATCCGGGGTATATCCCGATGCAAGATATGACCAAACTGCCTCAAGGGTATCGATTAACAGGAGAGCAGAAGAAGGGTTACTATGGTCCGGTTCCTACCAATCAACTGCCAGAGACAGCGGCATCGGAGATAAGTCCGTGGTACTTGCTGCCACATCAGAGTCGAGAGTTAACTCATGAGCAGACATTCCGTGTTGGGGCAGAGGTGCTTCACACGGAGGACGGCTGGACAATGCATCTTACGGGCGAAGAGCCGGAAGATATTATGATGCAGCTATCCTTTGTGTTTGGAAGTGAAGGTGAGCTAACATATGGTGATGGAACGGAGACGGGTGAAGGTTATCATTTGTGGAGAAGTGGTACTTTGCGGTATACCTGCGGTGAAGATTGGATTGAGATCAGTGGAGGCGAAACAGGGCATTTAGCTTCATCCGTTCGTGAAGCGAAGCTACCAGAGAAGTGTAAGATTGTACTCGTTAACTTCATGACACCGTTTGATAAAACGATTCATATCTCGCTTTCACCATCGATGGCGAAGAAGTTGCAGGATCAATAAGTCCTCTTACGAAATTGAAAATGGTAAACATGAACAAGGCGGTATTTCATTCCATATGGATGATGAAATACCGCTTTATTTTGCACATTTTTTGCCTAAATCACATGAAACTACATGTTGAGAAGCCTACCGCAAGATGTGGTATACTGGAGAGTATGAATGAAAGCAAAGAGGAGGTGCCTTGGAAGATGAAGGGCAAGCTACTGCGGGCTGAGGGAGACCTCGCCAACATTATACCGATTCATTTGGATGCGTCTTTCTTTTTTGAAAGAGCTGTCCGCTCGCTGGACCGTAATCACGTCGACAAGGCATTAAAATATTTTCGTAAAGCTGTTGAATATGAACCGGAGAACCCGGTGAATCATTGTAATATGGCGGGTATATTATCTGAGAAGGGGGATTACGAGGCATCTAATGCGATTCTCGCGAATGTATTGGATGTCGTAGATCCGTCGATGACCGAATGTTATTTCTATATGGCGAACAATTACGCCAATATGGATCGGTTTGAAGAAGCGGAGCAAGCGTTAGTAACATATTTGGAAGAAGACACCCAGGGTCAGTTTATGACGGAGGCAGAAGAGATGATGGAGCTTCTGTATTACGAGTTGGACCGCCCAGCTAAACTGAACCGGATCAAATCACGTAAGGGTGTTGTGGAGCATGATCATGCACGGGAATTGTTAGAGGAAGGCAAATTCGCACAAGCAGCTGAACTTCTGGAGGGCATGCCACCTGATTATCCAGATTATCTGGCTGTACGCAACAATCTGGCTCTTGCCTATTATTATATGGGGCAATTTGCTAAGGCACGTGAGACAATTGCCGAGGTGCTTGAGCAAGAGCCGGGCAATCTGCATGCTCTGTGTAATCTAGCGATCTTCCACCAAAATGAGAACCGGACAGATCAAGTGCTGCAATTGATTAAAAAGTTACGTGTCATCGTACCGTTCCAACAGGAACAGGTCTATAAACTCGCAACTACGATGGGTATTTTGGGGCAGCATGATACCGCCTATGTACATTTTCGTAGATTGCTTAAAGCCGAAGAGACGGCAACTGATCCTGCGCTCGCGCACTATGCCGCAGTGGCGGCCTTTAATACCGGACGTTATGACGCAGCAGAGCGGTTGTGGCATCATGTGAGCAAGCTCGATCCAGGGTCTGAAGTGTCTACGTTTTATTTGTCTCGACTTAAGGCTGTACAACAAGACGAGCTTCAGCCTGAAAAGTTAAGCTACCATTATCATCTTCCATTTGATGAGCAATTCAAACAATGGGAGAACTACGGAAATGGCATTCCGGCGGAAATGAAGAATGATCCACTGATTCGTTCATCGTTTTTCTGGGCATTACGCCATGGTGACCGGGCAACCAAGCTTCAAGTTATTCATGCGCTTGGAATGATCGGAGACTATGAAGTACAGCAGGCGTTACAATCCTTCATACAGGAGTCCGATGAGCAGCAGGATCTCGTGGAAGCTGCTCAATCTGTACTGAACGAACTGCTTGCGACTGAACAGCACTCGGAGCGGAGCCGCGCAGTACAACCGCTCTCGACGGTAGCCGCGCGATCTATTCAGAATGCAGGAGTCAGCGTAGAAGGCTCGCAGTCGGAATCCATCTCTCACTGGCAAGCTGTCGTTGACCGTGCGCTACAGATGACGGAAACGAAAGCAGAGTTACAGCAGGAGATGGAACGTATATGGACCGATTATGTATCCCGTGCTCATCCTGAAATGACAGCGATGAAGCATATTGAGGGATGGGCTGCAGGACTGGAATATTTGGCTGCCAAAATTCACAGACGACCTGTAACTTATCAAAGTGTAGCAGATCGATATGGTATTTCGGCATCAACCGTTAGTAAATATGCGAAGCAGATTAACAAGGTGTGTAGTACCGTTCCACCTACGGTATAATCGGATGATTTTAAGAGGTTATTCCTAAACTTATAAACGCATGACAGGGATTTAAGCGGCTTGAAGAACGATTGAGGAAGATTGGGATTTCATGAAGGATACATTTGCCTGCAAAACGGGTAAACTTAATGAATGGCTATTGTCACATTGATCTAGAAATGAACCAGTGCATATACTCTCAACCTAATCAAGGAGGCTGTATCTATATGTCTAAATACAGAACGATTGTGATTGGAACCGGACCTGCAGGGTTAACAGCAGCAATTTATCTGGCGCGTGCCAACCTTAATCCATTGGTTATCGAAGGCCTTCAACCCGGTGGACAATTGACCACCACGACAGAGGTTGAGAACTTCCCTGGATTCCCGCAAGGCATTATGGGGCCAGAATTGATGGACAACATGCGGAAGCAAGCGGAGCGTTTTGGCGCAGAATTTAAGAATGGCTGGGTGGAAGAGGTAGACTTCAGCAAGCCACCGTTCAAAGTGAAGGTTGGCGGTATCGGTGATCTCGAAGCTGATTCGATCATTATCTCGACCGGCGCATCTGCTCGTTACCTCGGTATTCCGGGAGAGCAGGAGAATGTAGGGCGCGGGGTAAGTACGTGTGCGACATGTGATGGATTCTTTTTCCGTGGCAAAAAGATTATCGTAGTTGGTGGGGGAGACTCCGCGATGGAAGAAGCGAGCTTCCTGACCAGATTTGCAACGGACGTTACCTTGGTGCATCGCCGGGACGAATTGCGTGCGTCGAAGATCATGCAGGATCGCGCGCGTAGCAACGAAAAGGTGAAATGGGCATTGAACCGTACACCACTTGAAGTGGTGCCTGAAGCGCTAGGCGTGAAAGGACTTAAGGTACGGAACAATGAGTCAGGCCAAGAAGAGTTGTTAGAGGCAGACGGTGTGTTCGTTGCCATCGGACATACACCGAATACCGGCTTCCTTGGCAATCAAGTTACGTTGGATGATCACGGGTATGTTGTTGTTAAGCCAGGTACGACGGAGACCAACATCCCAGGTGTATTTGCTTGTGGTGATGTCCAGGATACGAAGTATCGTCAAGCGATTACTGCAGCAGGGTCAGGTTGTATGGCAGCAATGGACTGTGAGAAATTTTTGGAAGGCAGCATTGTGCACGACTGGAGCGAAACATTGGATAAATAAGCATGTTTGGCTTGATTGTCCACATAAGATAAGGAATAGAGACAACGGGAAGTCTCATGATGTGAGAGAAGCCGGTAGGCTTCTCTTTTTTTCTGAAACGAAAGTGGGCATGAGATCGTATACATAATGGGCATATTAGCTGTGAGGTGAAGACTTTGGGGGAAATGATAAAAGATTGGCTACAGAACACAACGGTCAGACGCTTTCTGATCCTGCTGTTGTTCTGTTTGGTGTTATTCAGCATGGGGAGTATGCTGCACATGATTTTGCTGTTGTTCCTCGTGACCTATGTCATGAATCGGCTACAGCACTTCATTACAGGACAGTTAAATCGGCTATTTCCGATTAACTATAAGGTCGTTGTCATTTTGCTGTATTTGATTGTGATTGCGGCGATTGTGCTAGGTATATCTAAGTATTCGCCGAGGATTGTCGATCAGGTCATACAACTGACAAATGAAATCATTAAGTTTCTGGACACGGCAGAAGGCGATAATTATGCATCGAAAATTGCAGGGTATTTGCAGTCATTTGATATCAAGAACTATACGAATAATGCGCTGAAGTATATTTTTGCTCTGAGTAAAGGGCTGGAGTTTATTTTGCTAGTTATTATTCTTAGTCTGTTCTTCCTGCTGCAAAAGCAAGAAATCGTCAAATTCACGTCTAAGTTCAAAACAAGTAAGCTCGGCTGGTTCTATAAAGAAGTCGCTTACCTTGGAGATAAATTCGTATCTTCCTTCGGTAAAGTCATTGAAGCTCAGCTATTGATTGCGGTGTTCAACACTGTGCTTACAATGTTGGGATTATGGATTCTTGGATATCCGTATCTGTTCGCACTGACCATTCTGGTATTCCTATTGAGCTTGGTTCCCGTTGCGGGGGTTGTCATCTCACTGGTACCATTGTGTCTGATTGGGTATCAGATCGGCGGATTGCAGCTTAGCATTATCGTTGTTATCATGATTATCATCATTCATGCGCTGGAGACATATTTCTTGAATCCAAAGTTAATGGCGCATAAAACCAAGCTTCCGATGTTCTACACATTTATCGTATTGATTCTGTCACAGCATTTCCTAGGCATCTGGGGACTAATCATCGGGATTCCGATCTTTGTATTCCTGTTGGACATCCTTGATGTAAATAAGATGGAGAAGTCAAACGAACCAGTGCGTGTCGATTCGAAGCTGTAGCTAAATGTAACGCTTGTGAGTATACTGCATAGTAGTACCACATGTAGCGTGTGAAAATAGTGAAGAACGCCTCCCTGATTGATCGAGGGGAGGCGTTTTTTGTGTACACTTTTGCCTAGTATAAGAAATGCATTGCTCATACTAGAATCATTATTTTTAGCTATATGTATTATATGAATAGATGATGGATCTACTGCTACAACCAGCCCTTCTCTTGGGCAATGCGTATGGCTTCTACACGATTTTTAGCCTCTAGCTTATTGAAGGCTTCCGATAGGTAATTGCGAACTGTGCCGTAGGACAGATGAAGTGATGCTGCGATCTGGTTAGCATTCATGCCTGTGGCGGCGAGTTTCAACATTTCTCTCTCTCGTTCGGTTAGCGGATTAACACCTTTGGATGCACCAAAAATAAGTTCGGGAGATACCTCTCGTCCGCCTTCCATAACACTTCGAATCGCCTGAGCCAAGCGGTCACTTGGTTCATCTTTCAGCAAATAACCTTGCACGCCTGCTTGAACCGCACGCTCTAGAAAACCTGGCCTTGCGAATGTGGTTAGGATGATGATGCGGCAGGGGTCATCTTGTTGTTGTAAATGCTCTGCTACGTCAAGCCCGCTCATGATTGGCATTTCAATATCCATCAAGGTGAGATCCGGCCTTAGAGAGGAAATTAACTTCAATGCTTCCTCGCCGTTACCGGCTTCACCAATCACTTCAAAATCATCTTCCAGATCAAGCAGCGAGGCGAGAGCACCCCGAAGCATGCGTTGATCCTCTGCAATTAAAATTCGAATCATGATGATACTCCTCCTTGGGAATCACTTACGATTAATGGGAAGAAAAAGGATAGCTCGGTTCCTGCTGAATCGGAAGAAATCTGAAGAGAGCCATCGATCAGGTTTAGCCGCTCTGACATACCTTTTAGACCGTTACCCTGAGGTTTGTTCGAATCTATCCCCTGTCCATTATCCCTAATCCGTAGCATGATTCCTTCCTGCGTGCGCTGAATCAATAATGTACTTCGTGTTGCTTGACTGTGTTTGACAATGTTCGTGACTGTCTCAATAAGACATAGGCTCGCCATGTTCTGCGTTAAGTCTGGCACATCATCGTAGGAGTCCTGCTCCTGAGTCACTTGAAGCGAAATATCCGCACTCTTTAACATCTCTATCGCATCTGCGACTGCTTCAGGAATGCTGATGGCTCGCATATCCGAAACGAGCTGACGCACCTCACGCAGGGCAGCACGGGAAGTCCGTTCGATCTCGCGTGCCTCCTGAACGGCCCGTTCTGGATTTTTGGCGATTAGCTTGGTCACGAGTTCACTCTTAAGGGTGATTAGAGATAACGTATGTCCCATGGTGTCATGCAAATCTCGAGCGATGCGCATGCGTTCCTCACGCTTAATCAGTTCTTTAATATGCTGCTGAGCTTCGTCGAGCTGCGCCTCCAGATGCCGCTGTTGCATCATGGATCGAATGCCATAAGGAGACGCAAGCATGATGAGGTAGAAGGGAGTGAAGAACATGAGCTGAGAAGCTGTCAGTGACGAGAAATGAATAGCAATGGGAATGGTCTGAAGAATGGCGAACACCAATAGAAACAGGCGAAACATCCGTTTATCTGTATACCATCCAATAAAATTCGCTGTGAAAAACCCTAGAAAAAACATGTTTGGATCGATAACGGTACTCAAGATAAGTACAGTAAGCATCTGTAACGTAATCCAATAGGAAAATAAAACGTTTCCTGCTGTCATATACAGCTGACGATAGGTCAGGATAAACACAAGGAAAGCAGAGAGCCCAATATATAGTTCATGACCACGGGCTACCCATAAATAATAGATTGGCATGGCCAAGTAGATCATCCAAATGTATGGATAGAAGCCATATCGCTTCGGGAAAATCTC
Source organism: Paenibacillus sp. MER 99-2 (assembly GCF_023714095.1). Lineage (NCBI taxonomy): Bacteria > Bacillati > Bacillota > Bacilli > Caryophanales > Paenibacillaceae > Paenibacillus > Paenibacillus sp. MER 99-2. The sequence goes on from NZ_JAMAUZ010000010.1 coordinate 32,913, forward strand.
AAACTTCTGAAGCATCGATGAGGGTTAAGCCTCCTTTTGTTTGCTGCGGATATAAGTGGATATTAACATAAACACGATCAGGTACGCTGTCAAAATTAGTATATCACGGAAAGCTGGCGCGTTACCGCTAACGATAGCCCAGGCGCCGTTGCCAAAGCTGTTCGACGGAAGCCAGCTTCCGATCTGACCCAGCCATGACGGCATAATATCGAGCGGCATCCACATGCCGCCAAGAAGAGCAAGCGAGAGATAAAGAGCATTGCTAAGACCACTGGCGGTGTCGACCTTGCGTAAGGTTCCGATGCAAGTGCCTAGAGCAAGAAAGGGTAGCGACCCAGCTAGAATCCATAAGGCACAGCCCACCCATTGTAGGGCAGATAAGGAGACACCATTAATCAGATATCCAGCCGTAAAAATAACGATGATGGAGAACAGGTGTACCGTCGTCTGACCAACCATTTTTCCACCAAAGTAAATAACATCTGATAGCGGGGTTACCCGCAGATACGAGACCCAACCATGTACACGTTCCTGAACCAAACGTATGCCGAGGGTCATGATGGATGAACCCATTACGCTGAAACAGGTCATGGACATTAAGTAGTGAGCATTCCATTGCTCAGCGTCAACAGCGTCCGTTGTGAAGATCCGAGTATATAGTACGTAGAATATGACAGGCATCATCAGAGACCAGAAGATAAAGTAAGCGTTGCGAAACATGCGGAGCATCTCCATCCGCGATTGTACAAGCAATGTAGACATGTTTATTGTTCCTCCTTCATCGTAGCAAGCAGCTCAGCATAAGCGTCGTCGAGTTGTCCCGTTTCAATACGGATGTCCCGTATAGGTAGCTGGCGTTGGATTACATCACGAATCAGTGTATCTGTATCGGTGGTGTAGAGGCTCCAGCGTCCGTTACGATATTCTACTTGTTCAACGTTAGGTAGCATCGCAATCTGAGCTTCAATGTGTACGTTCGGTGAGTTAGCGTTCATGTTGTTGTGATCAAGCTGTGTGTCTAACGGGATAGCTGATTCCCCAGGTATCATTCCATGCTGAGCGGAAAAAGAAAGAATACGCTTGGTAAGCCCCGACTTAAGACTCTCCGGTGTTCCATCCGCAATGATTCTACCTTCGCTAAATAGAATAATCCGATCAGCCGCTTCGTCCGCCTCCTGAAGGTAATGCGTGGTGAAAAGCACCGTTTTACCCGCCTGTGTCAATTGGCGAACCTGTTTCCAGAAATATTTACGTGTCTCCGAGTCCATGCCTACCGTGGGTTCATCCAAAAATAAAAGTTTTGGATCTCCTGCCATTGCGAGGGCAAAGTTCAGGCTGCGTTTCTGACCACCCGATAGTTTCTCGGCTCTTCTCTTCAGGTCGATCTGTGACAGTCCAGTCAATCGCTCGATTTCATCTATTGGAAGGGGACTGTGGTAATAACTGTGAACCATGTGGATGATCTCACGCACCGTCAATCCATCGATGACACTTACATCCTGTAGCATGACTCCAATCTGCTGGCGTACCTGCTGTTGATTGGGAGACTGTCCTAATACGGTGATGTTCCCGGTGGTCGGTTTACACATTCCCAGAAGCATCTTCATCGTTGTGGTCTTGCCTGCTCCATTCGGGCCGAGGATTGCTACAATTGAGCCAGACTGGATTTCAAGAGAAAGGTTGCTAACCGCGAGCTTGTTTTTAAATTGTTTGTTTACATGTTCAAGCTGAATGATGGGGGAATTCATCTGTACTCACGTCCTTCGTTTTGATCTAACTTCATTTTAGAGGGCGAAGGAGTAGGGTTTTAGTAAGAGTTGTCATGACTTTTAGGTGACAACTGTCATCTTTTACGAATGGAACGAATCAAGATGCAATATGATTAGATGAGACTCCCTCTATTAGGGAGGGAGGTTCAAGCGGTGCGTTTTAATAGAGATCATAGAGGGTGAATGCGCATTCATGAAGAGCGTGTGACAGTGTTCACAATAGCGCCAGGACTGGGATAGCAAAGGTCTTATCGTCCTTGACCCAGGCGTATCCTTCAATTATAGTTGGTACGTAGGATTAAACTATTTTAGATAGATAAAGGTGGCTTGCAGCATGTCTGAGAAAATCTACGTTGGGGTCGATCTCGGCGGAACAGCAATTAAGGTCGGTATATGCGATGATCAAGGTCAACTTAAGCATACGTATGAAGGACCGACAGAAGTGGATAAGGGCGTAGATACGGTTATCGCCAACATCGAGAAGTATGTCCGTCATATCGTTGCCGAGTCGCCGTATAGCTGGGAACAGCTTGAAGGTGTCGGTGCTGGAGTTGCCGGGTTCACGAATGTACGTGAGGGAATTATTGTCCTTGCCCCTAACATTGGATTTCGGAATGTACCTATTCGTTCGATTCTGGAAGAGCGTCTGGGCAAGCCAGTCAAAATAGATAATGATGCCAATGTTGCGGCGCTTGGCGAAGCTTGGGCGGGTGCCGGCAAAGGTGTAGATAACTGCGTATGTTACACGCTGGGTACAGGCGTTGGCGGCGGCTTGATCTTGAACGGCACAATATATCAAGGGTTCTCCGGTATGGCGGGTGAACTGGGGCATATTAATGTGGTACCTGATCTGGAAGCAATTAAGTGTGGTTGTGGCAAAATGGGATGTTTAGAGACAGTATCGTCTGCAACGGGGATTATCCGTATGGCAAAGGATGCTGTAGAACGTGGGGATCATACTTCGCTTGCTCTTGTTGATCGAATCGCTGCGAAGGAAGTATTTGATGCTGCTAAAGCGGGCGATGAAGTGGCACTGCGGATCGTTAATCGTGCTGCATTCTACCTGGGTAAATCGATGGCTACAGTAGCGGCTGTTATTAATCCGGAAGTGTTCATTATTGGTGGCGGTGTATCCAAAGCGGGTGACTTCCTGTTTGACGAGATCCGTACTGTATTTGCTCAATTAACCCCAGAACCACTGCAGGGCGGCGTTAAGATTCTGGAAGCTACACTTGGCAATGATGCAGGTATTGTGGGTGCGGCAGGTCTTCTCTTGCGTTCCTAATCAACTGTAACAGTATAAACCGACAGCAATATGATAAGGAGGGGACATATATGCTTGAAGGTGAAGTTTCACCGAACACAGGCGCCACGCTCATTATCATTACGGGTATGTCCGGGGCGGGAAAGACCATTGCAGTTCAGAGCTTGGAGGATCTTGGCTTCTTCTGTGTAGATAATTTACCACCCGTGCTGATTCCAAAATTCGCAGAGTTGATTGAGCAGTCCAATGGTAAGATTGGCAAGGTCGCTCTTGTTATTGACTTAAGAGGGCGTGAGTTTTTCACAGCGTTGTCCGAGTCGTTGAACTACATTAAAGATCATTTTACCATCCATTGCGAGATTTTATTCCTGGATGCTACAGATTCTGTCCTTGTTCAACGGTATAAAGAGAGCAGACGTAGACATCCTCTAGCTCCGGAAGGCATGCCGCTAGACGGTATCCGGCTTGAGCGCAAAATGCTGGAGGAGCTTAAAAACTCTGCCACTCAGGTACTCAATACAAGCACGATGAAGCCGGCTCAATTGAAGGAACGGATTATATCCCGTTTTTCTCATTTGGAAAGCCATATGTTATCCGTGAATATAACGTCATTTGGATTTAAATACGGAATACCGATTGATGCCGATCTGGTATTTGATGTTCGTTTTTTGCCTAACCCGCATTATATTGACCATCTGCGTCCAAATACAGGACAGAACAGCGATGTATACGAATACGTTATGAAATGGCCAGAAACCCAGTCCTTTCTGACCAAATTGCTGGATATGCTGCATTTCCTGATTCCGCAATACCGGAAGGAAGGCAAGAGCCAGGTTATTATTGGAATCGGTTGTACCGGAGGCAAGCATCGTTCGGTAGCAATATCCGAATATTTGGGCAAAATGTTGGGAAGCAGCGAGACTGAGGCTGTTACCGTGAGCCATCGCGACGCTGACCGGGATCGTCATTGAAGAGGGTGAAGGGATGAAAGAAGCCGGACCACGAAGAGAACGTCCGAGAATTGTAGTCATGGGCGGGGGAACCGGATTATCCGTGATGCTGCGCGGTTTAAAAGAAAAGCCGCTAGACATCACGGCCATCGTCACGGTTGCTGATGACGGTGGAAGTTCAGGCATTCTACGTAATGAGTTGCATATGCCGCCTCCGGGCGACATTCGTAACGTACTCACGGCACTAGCTGACGTAGAGCCACTGCTATCGGATATGCTGAGTTATCGTTTCAACACAGGCGCAGGGCTTGCAGGCCACAGCTTGGGGAATTTAATTTTGGCGGCAATGACAGATATATCAGGCGACTTCGTAACCGCTGTGCGGGAACTTAGCCGCGTGTTTGCTGTTCGGGGTGAGGTGCTTCCCGCAGCTGGTCAGGCGGTTGTGCTACATGCTGAGATGGAGGATGGATCGATTGTTACAGGCGAGTCCAAAATACCTGAAGCAGGTGGGCGCATTAAACGCGTTTTTCTTGAACCGGATCACGTGGAGCCGTTGCCAGAGGCTGTAGAAGCTATTCGCCAAGCGGATGCGATACTAATTGGGCCAGGAAGTCTGTATACGAGTATTCTGCCTAATCTGCTAGTACCTAAGTTAGCTGAAGCTGTCGTTGAGGCTGACGCAGTTAAAATGTTTATATGCAATGTTATGACACAGCCAGGAGAAACCGACGACTATACCGTAAGTGATCATCTCAAAGCGGTTCATGAGCATATAGGTCATCAGCTCTTTGACTATGTCATCGTTAATAATGGTGAAATTCCACTGCAGGTTCAGAATAGATATGCAGAAAAAGGAGCAAAACCAGTAGTATTAGATATGAATGTGCTGAAGAGTTCTGGATATCAGGTTGTCGCAGATACGTTGGTTCTATTCCGTACCTATCTTCGTCACGATGCCGACAAGCTCAGCCATCACATCTATCAACTAGTACAAAATTGGATGTTACGGAAGAGGTGAAGTCCCATGTCGTTTGCAGCACAGACCAAAAAAGAATTAACGATGATTGAGAGTGAACCGTGCTGCGAAAAGGCGGAACTTTCAGCCCTCATCCGTATGCTTGGTGCGGTGCAGTTATCGAATAAAAAAGTAATCTTAGATATTTCGACGGAGAATGCCGCTATTGCTAGACGGGCATACTCTCTGCTTAAAAAGCATTTTCAAGTGCATACGGAATTGCTTGTCCGCAAAAAAATGCGGCTGAAAAAGAACAACGTGTATATTGTTCGTATTCCGACCATGGTACAAGAGATTTTAAAGGATTTGTACATCGTATCCGAAGGCTTTTTGTTCACACCAGGAATTAACCAGGAGCTGCTTCGGAAAAACTGTTGTAAACGAGCTTATCTCCGCGGTGCCTTCATGGCTGGTGGCTCGGTGAATAACCCTGAGGGCTCCTCCTACCATCTGGAGATTGCATCTATGTATGAGGAGCACTGCCAAGCCTTGGTTGATCTAGCTAATGAATTTCATCTTAATGCCCGGTGTATAGAACGCAAAAAAGGATTCATCCTATACATCAAGGAAGGCGAGAAAATTATTGAGCTACTCAGCATCATTGGTGCACACCAAGCTTTGTTCAAGTTTGAAGATGTTCGCATTATGCGCGATATGCGGAATTCCGTGAATCGGATCGTCAACTGTGAGACGGCAAACCTGAACAAGACCATTGGAGCTGCTGTAAGACAGATCGATAACATCAAGCTTTTGCAAAAGGAAGTTGGCCTAGAGTCCTTACCTGAGAAGCTGCGTGAAGTGGCTGAAGTGCGACTTGCCCATCCTGATATTAACTTGAAGGAAGTTGGCGAGTTGTTGAAGGGGACAGTCAGTAAATCTGGGGTAAACCACCGTTTGCGTAAAATTGATGAGCTAGCCGAGAAAGTTCGTAATGAACGAATGGGTTAGGCCGTTAGAGGCCTGAGCTCTCACGTAGGTTAGAATTATTCGTATTTTCAACCGTTGTTGGGCAACATTAACTCATGTGCAGAGAAGCGAGGAACGTCTTCCTGAAGTATGATTCCGTGTCAATATGATGTCCTGGATTGGGAGTTCATTCCTGACTGGTTTTTTTCTTCTAGTGTCCTGCACAGGTTAATGGTATAATGTTATATAAATATAATTGTGTATTTAATGTCTAGATTTCATAATAGGGGGTAAGTTTCTATGACAAAGCACCCGGTAGTTGTCCGTTTGAAAACGGGTCTCCATGCCAGACCTGCGGCACTGTTCGTTCAAGAGGCGAATAAGTACTCATCTGAAGTGTTCGTCGAGAAGGACGACAAGAAAGTAAATGCAAAAAGTATCATGGGGATCATGAGTCTTGCAATCAGTACAGGTACGGAAATCCATATTAGTGCTGAAGGCGCGGACGCCGAACAGGCTGTAAACGCTTTAGTTAGTCTGGTTAGCAAAGAAGAGCTTGAAAACCAATAAGATATGACTGAACGATTGAAGAAGTCCCGAAAGGGGCTTTTTTGCGTTTCAGAGCCAAGGTATGCAACATTTTGGAATTTGCTCCGTCTGTTAAGGTATCAAATCACTTTGAATTTGAGATGTTAACTATAAGGAGGCTACGGTCATGGGTAAACAATGGATGAGACCGCTTGGTGCGGTATTGGTGGCAAGTTCACTATTGGTTGGAGGAACAGCTTGGGTTGCTCCAGGGAATTACGCATATGCTGCTGAGGTTCAAGGCGTACAGCAGAACGTAATCAATGTTGTTGGTAAAGGTGAAATTCAGGTGAAACCGGACATCGCTTATCTATCCATCGGGGTAAATAGTACAGCGGAAACAGCGGCATCAGCTCAAAAAGCAAACGCAGCTAAAATCCAGAAGGTAACTAACCTGCTGAAGAATACGTGGAAAATTAGCGATAACGACATTCAAACAAGTCAATTCTATGTACAACCCAACTACACATACAGTGAAAAAGAAGGACAGCAAGTGAAGGGATATACAGCTCATCACACACTGACAGTAACCTATCGTGAGATGGATAAAATCGGTGAGTTGTTGGATGCAGCTTCCCAAGCTGGCGCGAATAACATTGAAAATGTTCGTTTTACTGTAGAGAATCCAGAGAACTATGAATCTCAAGTCATTGAGAAGGCTGTAGCTAACGCGGATGTAAAAGCTGGAGCGATTGCGAAGGCGGTTAAACGTCAACTGGGTGCAGTATTATCTGTGAGCCAGCCTGATGCTAACGTGCCCGTGTTCTACGCATCGGAGAGTTTGATGTCCAAAGCTGCGGATACCGCAGCTGGTACTGAAATTGAAACTGGTCAGGTTAAAGTAAGTACGACATTGAACATCACATATGAAATGAAATAAAGTTTGTATTTCGTATAAATAAGCGACCACCAGCATAATGCGGGTGGTCGCTTTTCGTTATTTGTATCGTAGATGAGGTCTACATTGTTTTGCCCATGAAAAAGCTTAACGGGTTAATGTATTGCAAGTGGGCGAAATTAAGATTTATTTGCGGTAATCGTAAAGTTTTAAGTGGATGCTAATAGCTTAAAATCGATTAGGGTCAAAGACCGGTAGTTGTAGCTTATATGCAAGATACACCTCTAAATTGTAAGGAATGGCGATGGTTGCTACTCCGTTTTCCAATACATCGGTTGGTATAGCAGTGGATGTTGCCTCGTATCTATTGACCATATCCACGGGAATGTCCATTAACACTTTGCTGTAATCGTTACTTAATATCTTCACATGGAGCGTTTGTCCATTACTCTTATAATTCTGCATCCGAATTCGTAACGTACGATTGTGATTCAACACAACTTCTATATTACGAAATGCAGCGCGATCTGCATCACTCATCTCATAAGGCTGGGTACCTACGAAAGAAGTATAATCCCCGGCCACCTGCTTCACTTCTTCTACAGTTGCCCGATAAGGGAGCGGTGCAGGTGTCATTGCAGCATCCGTTTTGCGTTCCTCATCACTGAATTGCAGCTCGGTATTCATGACATGTTTGCTTGCAATGGATACCTTAAGCCCGAGATCCTTGTTCCATTGCCCCAGTGGAAGATAAACCTTACCCCCGACAACCTGTTGCTTGCTTTGACTGACGGCGAGCTTACTGGTTCTACTATTCCGCTTGAATAGCAGGTCTCCCCCTTGGATTTCATATTGGATATGAAAGGCATTCGTGAACTCCTCTAAAGGAACATAATACAAGCCGTTCATGTAGAACGTAGGTTGTCCGTTATAACGAAGTACACCTTCACCAGAAGTAATCGCTACAGGTAGTGTTAAAAAAAACATGCCCTCATAAGAGAAGGAATCCCAATAATTGACCCAATCTCTATATTGACTGTACTCAATCTTAAAGTGTTTTCCTTCCGGAATATAGTAGAAGGAAGGTGGGTATGCCTGTGGGTTAGAGAAATAATAATCGATGACATACAAATCATCTGAGGCCCATTGTATCCCTTCCACGCTCGCCCGGTACAAGCTTTCGTAGGATCGAACCTGCTTCAATGTTTTGAGATCATATACAAGCACCTTGCTAGCCTTGGTTTTCTTAATTCCTACCGAGGGATCAGCAATCAGAACCAAATACTTAAGATTAGGCGAGACGAACGTTTTTACATCTCTGACTTCGCCTTTGAAAAGTGAGGTCGCTTTTCCGCCGCGAATCCCCTCTACAACCGCACGGTAGGTCTGTTCTTTATAAGTACTAGTCCACTTGATTTTTGTGTCACCTGCCATAAACGTCTTACTGGAGACAGGTTGTTTGGTGTCGTACACAATGTCATTTTTGGTTACTTTCACTGGGCTACCCTTTAATCCGCCAAATAAGAGGATAAAGCAACCGGTGAATTTTACGTCAGGACAGTATGCACCGAGAGGTGTGGACGCAGCTGAACTGCTTGTACTGAATTTAGTATCTGTCACATCTTGGCTAGTAATGATGCTGCCATTGGATAAAACTCGTTTGTTATCTACAAGGGAATAGTACTGGGTATCACCGTTATCCGATCTTACGGAGTACAGCCCTTGTTTGGCCCAAAGTTTGAGCCAGTTGTTGGATTTGATCTCTGTGATTTTGCGAAGCTTAATGGAGGCATAGTCATATTCATAAATGACGGCACCTGTGTTCAGGTAGGCTAATGTATATGCCTTCAATCCTTGTGGAGTGTCTACGACAACACCGTCTTGTTGGTTGAATCCGTTAGTCGAAGTGAATCGATATGAAGAGGGCTGCAACGATGAGTCGCTGAAATCATACTCCTTAACCTTTTTCACACCTGTGTCATAACTAATTACCGTTGTTCGTACAGTGACCTGCTGTTGTCTTTCATCAAATATGTAGGTTGTACGGTGTCTTACTTTTTCCTTGCTGCCTTCTGTAGTTGCTGCTGAATGTCCAGTTTCGGGATAAATTGTGAGCAATAGGGAACAGATCAACAACAGGGCAATACATTTCCTAATAATCATATAACGTTTCCTCTTTCCTCTTCTCATATTGTCTTTTTTTCTAAAGGTGTGCGGGTTAACCCTAATTCATAATATCGGTGAGTTTACTGATGTTGTTTAATGAATTATTGGACTGGCAGACCTCTATTTATCGTTCATTTAGTATCTTTTTTGTATATATGTTCGTGACAAAACGGTCATTTTCGGCGCAATTTATTTCAACTTTATCGTCAAGATTGTAACTGGAGCTGTAAACCTTTCCTCAAATGGGTTAATTATAATAAAGAGGTGAGCGTATGAGGCATTATCGTTCAACATACATACGCAATGAACCCTTAGTGTGAATTATGGAGAGGAGTTTTTATATATGACATCATGGAAGAAATGGACAAGTGCGTTGCTGGCGGCTGGAATTATTGTAGGTAGTGGAGCAGGGTGGCAGGAAAGTTCGGTTCAAGCGGCTTCGGTCTCAACTAAAGTAACGACTCCAACGGAAGTAACACTGAAATCGGCAGGTAAAACGCTGACTCAAAAAGGGCTTCTGCAGGGTGGATCTACATGGGTGTCTCTAACTGCGGTCAAAGATGTTGCAGGCGGAACGTTAACGTATGACGCAAAGAACAAAGAGTATACGCTGACCGCAGCTAACAATAAGATGAGAATTAGTCTAGCTGATGGATCGCCAATGCTTAGAGTGAACAACTATTATCCGGGTGTTGAGGCGAAGCTGATTCAAGGGCGATTATACATTCCTTTCTCTGCGATGAGAGATTATCTGGGTGTTCAGGGAAGCTGGAATGGGCAAGCGAAGACGTTAACACTTAGCAAAGTGAAGCAGAATAATGTAACGGTAAAAGCAACTACGGTGAAAGCGACTGTCAAAAATGCTGAAGTGGATATCCAATATCCGCAGGTGAGCGGACTGGCGAATGATAAAGCTCAAGCGGCAATCAACAAGGTGCTGAAGGATGAGGCTGATGCGTTTGTAACAGACTTCAAGAAGCAGGCTGGTGAATATGGAGCTGCCACTGCGAATCGCCCGTACGCTTTTGAGAGCACATATGTTGTGACATATAACGAAAATGGCGTGCTGGGACTCATTACACAGCGCTATGAGGATTATGCAGGAGCTCATGGCATGACGACCCGTTCAGGACACACGTTTGATCTAGAAACGGGCAAGGAACTGTCGCTGAATGACGTGCTTCAAAACAATACAGCGATGCGTGACACGCTTGGCAAAAAAGTAGGAACTCAGCTTAAAGCACGTGGCGGTTATCTGGATGGATACACTGGCTTGAACAAAGACCAGGACTTCTACGTTACGCCAACGGGCATTGTCGTGTTCTTCCAACTGTATGAGTACACTGCATATGCTGAAGGGTTCCCGGAGTTCCCATTCACGTACAAAGAAGTGCTTCCTAAAGGTGCAACGCCATTCAGTGGAGTAGCGACTGAAAAGTAAGAGCAGAAACGTTATCATATGTTTAATAAATATCAGGATTTATCACGTATAGAACGGCAGTTTAACGACGCGCAATTGCAGTTGCCATCATCATAAAATGACAAAAAAATCCCACCATTCGTAGAATGGTGGGATTTTACTAGTTCATAGTTAGCAGCCAAGAAGGCTTCAAATTATGACTCTATAGGTGAGTTCTGCGATTATACGCCTTCTGAACCTACTCTTTCGATAACTTTATCAATGATACCGTAATCGGCAGCTTCAGCAGCACTCATGAAGTAGTCACGATCTGTATCTTTCTCGATACGCTCCAGGGGTTGACCGGAACGCTCGGAGATGATGCGGTTCAATGTGTCACGCATTTTCAGAATGCGACGAGCACGGATTTCGATATCTGTAGCTTGACCTTGCGCTCCACCAAGTGGTTGGTGAATCATGATCTCACTGTTAGGCAATGCAAAACGTTTACCTTTGGCACCCGCATTAAGCAAGAATGCACCCATGGAAGCTGCCATACCTACGCAAATTGTAGATACATCTGGTTTGATGAATTGCATTGTATCGTAAATGGCCATACCGGCTGTGATGGATCCGCCTGGGCTGTTGATGTATAAGTGAATGTCTTTCTCTGGATCTTCTGCAGCCAAGAATAACATCTGTGCCATAATGGCATTCGCCACAACGTCATTCACGTCACTGCCAAGGAAGATGATACGATCCTTCAGCAATCTGGAATAGATGTCATAGGCCCGCTCACCGCGGTTGCTCTGTTCAACGACCATTGGAATATAACTCACGTGAAAAACCTCCTCGGAAATGTAAATGTTAAATTGGTGTTTATATTTAAACTGTTACCGTATTACCCACATCATAAACAATTCCAAACAAAAAGTCAAAGAAAGTCAAACTAACTTTGAAAAAAAAGAAACCTTTCCGGTTTCATTGGTTAAAAGGGTTATGTACTACGAAATAAGAATGGCGCGCCCGCCAAGAATCGAACTTGGATCTCAGGCTTCGGAGGCCTACGTCATATCCATTGGACCACGGGCGCACATGAATTGTTGGCTACTCTTTCGTAGCGCAGATGCTTGCACATAAATGAGCTTCAAATATGTGACAGCATTAATGATTATATCTTAAGCGTGTTCGAAATGCAAGCAAATGATCAGCCTCGTAGTTTGGAATACAACGAAAATGATCATGATGAAGATAAGTGGATAAAGAATGTATTTAAGTACATGCTATAAGAGGTTTTGCACATGTTGAGCAAGGTAGAAATGAAGCCATATGTAGATGAGAATGTAGACTTTCTTCTATATATAGCGTGAAACAGATTCAACACTTACTAGAAGCTCAAGATTGTGAAAATAAGCGCGTACAAGCTCAGAGAAACGTTATGAAATGGGGCGTTTGAAACACTTGCATGTCGCGTCAGTTTTAGGTAGAATAGACGTGGGACTTAAAAAGTTAACCCGGGACATTTTGAGGCCATGAAAGAGAGCTTGGAACGAGAAGCTTGCGGGAGTGGAAAGCATGCGAAAGATTTTAGAAGTGCAAAAGCAGCTTCTGCCTGATCTCATGGATGTCTTGAAGAAGAGGTATACGATTCTACACCAGATCATGTTATCGGATGTGATTGGACGAAGAACGTTAGCTAATTCCATGCAGATGACCGAGCGGGTTCTGAGGGCTGAGACCGATCTATTAAAGGCTCAGGGACTTATTGAAATTGACAGTACAGGAATGAAGATCAGCGAGGCAGGTCATGATTTGCTGCAGCAGTTAGAACCTGTCGCCAAAGAGCTGTTCGGATTGTCCGAACTGGAAGAGCGCATCAAGCAAGCCTACGGTCTGCAAAAGGTAGTCGTTGTTCCTGGCGATTCGGACGTATCTCCATTTGCCAAACGGGAACTGGGCAAGGCCGGAGCGAAGGCTCTCGGCAATATTATGAATGATAACGACGTTGTTGCCGTAACAGGCGGTTCAACAACGGCTGAAGTTGCAGAGCAGCTTAATCCGCCAACACCACTCAAAGGTGTCTGGTTCGTCCCTGCACGCGGTGGACTAGGAGAAAGTCTCGAAATTCAGGCCAATACGATCGCATCCACGATGGCAAAACGGGTAGGAGCACAATACAAACTCCTGCATGTACCGGATTTGCTTAGTGACCATGCCTATGAATCCCTTGTTCAAGATCCGGGTGTCCAGGAGATTCTACAGCTGATTAGACAATCGCGCATCGTTATTCACGGAATCGGTGATGCCGTGGAGATGGCACGGCGACGCAAACTTGCTACAGAGATTGTGGAAGAGCTTCAGGAGCAAGGAGCCGTATCGGAATCATTCGGTTATTATTTTAATGATCAGGGTAACGTGGTTCACACCATGCTTACACTCGGTATGCGACTTCAAGATATTGAACGAACCGATGTAGTGATCGGAATTGCGGGTGGCAAAAGCAAAGCGGCTGCCATTCACTCCGTGCTTAGATTCGGCCAGGAAGATATTTTGATTATTGATGAGGCTGCTGCCAAAGTCATCGTTGCCGAACTGGAATGAGAATTAATTTTCTAGAACACTTCAAATTTGTTGTCTTGACGGACTTCACGGTCTGTCTTGAATATATAGCTTCATAAAAAAATCAATCAAAACTTGGGAGGAACTTACTCATGATTAAAGTAGGTATTAACGGTTTTGGACGTATTGGTCGTTTGGCATTCCGTCGTATTCAAAATGTAGAGGGCATTGAAGTTGTAGCAATCAACGACTTGACTGATGCTAAAATGCTGGCTCATTTGCTCAAATATGATACAACTCAAGGTCGCTTCGATGGCGATGTTGAAGTACATGATGGCTTCTTCAAAGTGAACGGCAAAGAAGTTAAAGTATTGGCTAACCGCAACCCAGAAGAACTTCCTTGGGGAGACCTCGGTGTAGATATCGTTCTGGAATGTACTGGTTTCTTCACAACTAAAGAAGCTGCTGAGAAACACTTGAAAGGTGGAGCTAAGAAAGTTGTTATCTCCGCACCAGCTACTGGCGACATGAAAACCATCGTTTACAACGTAAACCATGAAATCCTCGACGGTACTGAAACTGTAATCTCCGGCGCATCTTGCACAACGAACTGCCTGGCACCTATGGCAAAAACGTTGCAAGACAAATTCGGAATCGTTCAAGGTTTGATGACTACAATTCACGCTTACACTGGCGACCAAAACACTTTGGATGCTCCACACCCTAAAGGTGACTTCCGTCGTGCTCGCGCAGCGGCTGAAAACATCATCCCTAACACAACTGGTGCTGCTAAAGCAATCGGTTTGGTTATCCCTGAACTGCAAGGTAAATTGGACGGTGCAGCTCAACGTGTACCAGTAGCAACTGGTTCCCTGACTGAGCTTGTAACTGTATTGGGTAAAAAAGTTACTGCTGAAGAAGTTAACGCAGTAATGAAAGAAGCTTCCGATCCACAAACTTTCGGATACACTGAAGACGAAATCGTATCTTCCGATATCCAAGGTATCACTTTCGGATCCCTGTTTGATGCAACTCAAACTAAAGTTCTGACTGTTGGCGACCAACAATTGGTTAAAACTGTAGCTTGGTATGACAATGAAATGTCTTACACTGCACAATTGGTTCGCACTTTGGAGCACTTTGCAAAAATGATTAAGTAATATCTGCAATAACATAGAGCGGAAACAGAGTATTGTTTCCGCTCTTTATATATCAACCTTTTGCAAATTTCTCAAAAACACCAGGATTGACAAGGGTTTTTCGCTCTTCATTGGTCCACAAAATACATGGGTGCGGAGGAAATACAGATGAACAAAAAAAGTGTACGTGATATCGAATTAACAGGAAAACGGGCTTTTGTACGTGTAGATTTTAATGTGCCGCTCGAAGATGGTAAAATTACAGATGACAAGCGTATTCGTGCAACGCTGCCTACGATCAACTTCTTGATTGAAAAAGGTGCTAAAGTCATTTTGGCAAGCCACATGGGTCGTCCAAACGGCGAAGTGGTTGAATCCTTGCGTTTGACTCCAGCTGCTGAGCGTTTGTCTGAATTGCTTGGTAAAAAAGTTGTTAAAGCTGACGATTCCGTTGGCGAAACAGTTAAAGCTCAAATCGCTGAACTGAACAACGGTGACGTATTGTTGCTTGAGAACGTTCGTTTCCACGCTGGCGAAGAGAAAAACGATCCAGAACTGGCAAAACAATTTGCTGAACTGGCTGACGTTTTCGTTAACGACGCGTTTGGTGCGGCACACAGAGCACATGCTTCAACAGAAGGTATCGCTCACTTGCTGCCAGCTGTATCTGGTTTGTTGATGGAAAAAGAGCTTGAAGTATTGGGTAAAGCAATCTCCAATCCTGAGCGTCCTTTCACAGCAATCATCGGTGGTTCCAAAGTTAAAGACAAAATCGATGTAATCGACAACCTGTTGAACATTGCAGACAACGTAATCATCGGTGGAGGTCTGTCCTACACGTTCATGAAGGCTCAAGGTCATGAAGTAGGTCAATCCCTGTTGGATGAGTCCAAACTGGATGTTGCTCTGGGCTTCATCGAAAAAGCGAAGAAATTGGGCAAGAACTTCTACCTGCCAGTGGATATCGTAATTTCCGATGATTTCAGTGCGAATGCAAACACAAAAATCGTTGAAGTTGGCGACATTCCTGCAGATTGGGAAGGTATCGACATCGGTCCTAAAACACGTGAGATCTATGCTGACGTTGTTAAAAACTCCAAACTCGTTGTATGGAACGGACCAATGGGCGTATTCGAAATCGAGCCATTCTCCCACGGTACTCGTGCAGTGGCGGAAGCTTGTGCAACAACGGATGCTTACACAGTAATTGGTGGCGGTGACTCCGCAGCAGCAGCTGAGAAGTTCAAATTGGCTGACAAAATGGATCACATCTCCACAGGTGGCGGAGCATCACTCGAATTCATGGAAGGCAAAGTGCTTCCAGGCGTAGTTGCATTGAACGACAAATAAGTTTTAAGCTATAGCATGAAGGAGTTGAAAACCATGAGAACACCGATTATTGCAGGTAACTGGAAAATGTTCAAAACCGTTTCCGAATCCAATGACTTCATTCAGGAGGTTAAAGGAAAAGCGGAAGTAGAAGGCGTGGAAACTGTAATCTGCGCACCATTTACGAATCTGCCAACACTGGTAGAAGCGGTTAAAGGTACAAACATCAAAATTGGTGCCCAAAATCTTCACTTTGAAGATAATGGTGCATTCACAGGTGAGATCAGCGGCATCATGCTGAAAGACCTGGGTGTGGATTATGTCATTATTGGTCACTCGGAGCGCCGTCAATATTTTGCGGAAACCGATGAGACTGTCAATAAAAAGTTGCATGCAGCATTCCGTCACGGATTGACTCCAATCTTCTGTCTTGGTGAGACGCTCGAAGAGCGTGAAGCGAACCAAACAAAAGACGTATGCAAAGTGCAAACGGTAGCTGCTTTTGAAGGTCTGTCCGCAGAGCAAGCAGCACAAGTTGTTATTGCTTATGAGCCAATCTGGGCGATTGGAACAGGCAAATCTTCCACTTCCCAAGATGCGAATGAAGTTATTGCTTACATCCGTACATTGGTGAAAGATCTGTACAACGAGCAGGTTGCTGATGCAGTTCGTATTCAATACGGCGGCAGCGTTAAACCTGAGAACGTAACTGAATACCTCGGACAAAGCGACATCGACGGCGCACTTGTTGGCGGTGCTAGCTTGCAGCCAGCTTCGTTCATCGCGCTTGTTGAGGGGGCGAAGTAAGATGACAGCTCCAAAACCTGTAGCACTGATCATCATGGATGGCTTCGGTCTTCGTAATACGGTGGAAGGCAACGCGGTAGCGCAAGCCAAAAAACCGAATTATGACCGTTTTATGAGCCAATTCCCACACACAACACTCACTGCTTGCGGTGAGGCTGTAGGTTTGCCAGAAGGGCAAATGGGGAACTCTGAGGTTGGTCACCTTAACATTGGTGCTGGCCGGATCGTTTACCAGGATTTGACCCGTATCTCCAAATCAATTCGCGATGGTGAGTTTTTCGATAACGAAACGCTCGTAAAAGCTGTACGCGAAGCGAAACAAAACGGTAAAAAGCTTCATCTCTACGGATTGTTGTCTGATGGTGGCGTACATAGTCACATCGACCACTTGTTCGCTATGTTGGATCTCGCCAAAAAAGAAGAAATGAATGATGTGTATATTCATGCCTTCATGGATGGCCGCGATGTTATGCCGGACAGTGGTAAAGACTTCATGCAAAAACTGATCGCGAAAATTGAAGAGGTTGGTGTAGGGCAGATCGCTACGGTACAAGGTCGCTATTATGCAATGGACCGTGACAAACGTTGGGAGCGAGTTGAGAAATCATACCGCGCTATCGTTTATGGAGATGGCCCTAAATACACTGATCCACTCAAAGCGGTTGAAGAATCGTATGAGAAATCCGTATTTGATGAATTCGTTGAACCAACGGTTATCGTCAAAGCGGATGGTGAGCCGGTAGGTTTGGTAGAAAGCGGCGATTCCGTTATCTTCCTCAACTTCCGTCCTGACCGTGCAATCCAGTTGTCGCAAGTATTCACGAACCAAGACTTCCGCGGTTTCGATCGTGGACCGAAGTTCCCAGAAGGCTTGCACTTTGTGTGCCTAACTCTGTTCAGTGAGACGGTTGAAGGTTATGTGGCGTACTCGCCGAAGAACCTCGACAATACACTGGGTGAGGTTCTGGTACAGAACAACAAAAAACAACTGCGTATTGCAGAAACAGAGAAATACCCGCACGTAACGTTCTTCTTCAGCGGCGGACGTGATGTTGAGCTTCCAGGCGAAACTCGCGTACTGATTAACTCACCAAAAGTTGCAACATATGACTTGCAACCAGAGATGAGCGCTTATGAAGTGGCAGACGCATGTGTACGCGAGATTGAAGCAGACAAACACGATGCAATCATCCTGAACTTCGCTAACCCTGATATGGTTGGACACTCTGGCATGCTGGAGCCTACAATCAAAGCGGTTGAAGTAACAGACGAGTGCATGGGACGTGTTGTAGACGCAGTTCTTGCAAAAGGCGGCGTTGTGCTGATTACTGCGGATCATGGTAACGCGGATATGGTATTCGATGAGCAAGGACGTCCGTTCACTGCACATACAACGAACCCTGTTCCATTTATCGTTACTGATGCGAATGTAACATTGCGTGAAGGCGGAATTTTGGCTGATATCGCGCCAACGATTCTTGATCTGATGCAATTGCCAAAACCGGAAGAAATGACAGGAACATCTGTCATCGCTACCCGTAAATAAGATACACAACCTCTTATATGAATTGGGCAGTTTGACGTTTGCCCCGGAACGAAGGCAGCAGAAATAGTCTGAAGAAGCAACGCGTTCGCCTTTATCACATGATTTCAACTTATGACGATAAGTTCAAAGAAATCAGGGGGTAACAGCGATCGGAAGACGATTCTGCTGACGTAGTGAATAAGGGCAAGCACAAGTTTTCCCGAATTTAAATAAATCCAAATTTAAAGGAGATTATCACTCATGACTATTATTTCTGACGTGTACGCTCGCGAAGTCCTCGACTCCCGCGGTAACCCTACAGTTGAAGTTGAAGTATACTTGGAGTCCGGCGCAATCGGACGCGCAATCGTTCCATCTGGTGCATCCACTGGTGCCCACGAAGCTGTTGAGCTTCGCGATGGTGACAAATCCCGTTACCTCGGTAAAGGCGTTCTGCAAGCTGTTAAAAACGTAAACGAAACAATCGCTCCAGAAGTTATTGGTATGGACGCATTGGATCAACTGGGTATCGACAAATTGATGATCACTTTGGATGGTACGCCAAACAAAGGTAAATTGGGCGCTAACGCAATCTTGGCAGTATCCATGGCTGTAGCTCGCGCAGCTGCTGACGCTTTGGACTTGCCACTGTACGTTTACCTCGGCGGATTCAACGCTAAAGCTCTTCCAGTACCAATGATGAACATCATCAATGGTGGTGAGCACGCTGACAACAACATCGACGTTCAAGAGTTCATGGTTCTTCCTGTTGGCGCACCAAGCTTCAAAGAAGCTCTTCGCGTAGGCGCAGAAATCTTCCACAACCTGAAATCTGTACTGAGCTCCAAAGGCTTGAACACAGCAGTAGGTGACGAAGGTGGTTTCGCACCAAACCTTGGTTCTAACGAAGAAGCAATCACTACAATCATCGAAGCGATCGAAAAAGCTGGTTACAAACCAGGCGTTGACGTATTCTTGGGTATGGACGTAGCTTCCACTGAGTTCTACAAAGATGGTAAATATACACTTGCTGGCGAAGGTAAATCTTACACTTCCGCTGAGTATGTTGACCTTCTGGCTTCATGGGTTGAGAAATACCCAATCATCACGATCGAAGACGGTATGTCCGAAGATGACTGGGATGGTTGGAAATTGCTCACTGAGAAATTGGGAGACAAAGTACAACTCGTTGGTGACGACTTGTTCGTAACAAACACAGAGCGTCTGGGTAGAGGTATCGAGCAAGGTATCGGTAACTCCATCCTGATCAAAGTAAACCAAATCGGTACATTGACTGAAACATTCGATGCAATCGAAATGGCTAAACGTGCAGGATACACTGCTGTTATCTCCCACCGTTCCGGTGAGTCCGAAGATAGCACAATCGCTGATATCGCGGTTGCAACTAACGCTGGACAAATCAAAACAGGTGCTCCTTCCCGTACAGACCGTATCGCGAAGTACAACCAATTGCTCCGCATTGAGGATCAACTGGGTGAACTGGCTCAATACAATGGTCTTAAAGGATTCTACAACCTCAAAAAATAAGCTGTGTACACAGCTTTACGGGCAAGCCGGGTAACCGGCTTGTCTTTTTATTATGGAGAGGAATCTCCGTCAGACTTTGCTATAACAGTGGATAAAGTTGGATGAATGTATAGCAAGCACTACTTGTATCACAGCAGTAGCTATGGTACAATCAAACTAACTGTTTTTATGGTGAGATGTTATGCCCACATGGGTAGGAGGTGGAAAGAATGGATATTGCTTTGAAATTGCTGCTCGTTGTTTTCTCGATCGGTCTAATCACTGTAGTATTGCTGCAGCACGGGAAAAGCGCTGGTTTGGCGGGTGCCATCTCCGGTGGTGCGGAACATCTTTTCGGTAAAACGAAAGCGCGCGGACTGGATCTTTTCTTGCAACGTGCAACGGTTGTACTCGGTGCAGGTTTCATGATTTTGTCTATTATTGTTACGATCTTGTCCAAGTAAGAAGGATAGGTTCTCAGACAATTCAATAGCATGAGCGGAATTCGCTTGTAAGATTAACCTTCGTTTCGAGAAGAAACGGAGGTTTTTTAATAAATTTTAACGTGTCCAGTATTTTCCTGCCACCTATACTACATGAACTACTTTTTCTCTTCTGTTCGGTTCTCCTTCCTTCGAAAGGTATGCCCCTACGATGTAGGGAATGTACCTGTCTGTGCTTCCACACATAATCTATTCCTATAATGAGGTTCATGATACATGAACAAGTGGATTGATCCCTTTTTCAGTAAGTATAGAAGAAGTAATTCTAAACTGATATGATCCGTAGTTACGTTTGAAAGCGTGCTTATCCTTGAGCAATCCTGCGTCTGTGGTTTTTTTGTTAGGGACGGATGTGCTGGATTGAATTCGTGTATACTAGGGTATGAGATAGTAAGGTACGCATGACATTGCATGAAATTGGTAAGGATTCCGATACATAAAGAGATGAGACAAGATCATACTTTTATGTTTCCCGAGGTGAATATATTAATGATAACAGAACAACAATTGCTCGACTTTATGCGGGAAACCGCTTATAAACCCATGACTTATCAAGAGCTGGAACAGCACTTCGAGATTGAAGATGCAGCTGATTTCAAATCTTTTTTGATTATGCTTAATACGCTGGAGGAATCCGGCAAAATTCTGCTTACCCGCAACAACCGTTACGGTATGCCTGAACGTATGGACTTGGTTCGTGGACGTTTGCAGGCACACGCCAAAGGGTTTGCGTTTCTAATCCCAGAGGATCGAGAGCACCCGGACGTGTATATCCACGCGAATGATATGAAAAGTGCGATGAATGGTGACATCGTGTTCGTGAAGGTGACTTCCAAAGGGCCGTCAGGTGGACGTTTGGAGGGCGAGATCGTTCGCATTGTTACACGTGCGGTGACACAAGTCGTCGGTGTATTCCAAAGCCATGAGGTATACGGATTCGTCATTCCGGACGATAAACGCATTAATAGGGATATTTTTATCCCACGCACTAATTTTGCTGGAGCTGTAGATGGACAGAAGGTTGTAGCGAAGATCGTTAGTTACCCAGAAGGCCGTGCGGCGGCTGAGGGTGAGATTATTGAGATTCTCGGGCATAAGGATGAGCCGGGCATTGATATCCTGTCCGTTATTCGCAAGCATCAACTGCCAGAAGCTTTCCCGGATGAAGTCGTTGCGGAGTCAGAGCAGGCACCAGACTCCATCACAGATGAGGAGATTGTTCAACAGGGGCGTCGTGATCTGCGTGGGCTGAATATCGTTACGATTGATGGCGAAGATGCCAAAGATCTGGATGATGCGGTAAACGTTGAGAAGCTACCTAATGGCAATTATCGTCTGGGTGTTCATATTGCTGACGTTGGCTATTATGTGCGCGAGAACTCTAAGCTGGATCAAGAAGCGTACAATCGTGGATGTAGTGTGTATTTGGTGGATCGCGTTATTCCGATGTTGCCACAACGCCTATCTAACGGCATATGCAGCTTGAATCCGCAGGTAGATCGTCTGACATTGTCCTGTGAGATGGAGTTTAACGACCAGATGAAGGTTGTGAAGCACGATATTTTCACAAGTGTCATTAAAACAAAAGAGCGGATGACGTATTCCAACGTTCGTAAAATTCTTGAAGGCGAAGAGCCGGAATTGCTCGAACGATATAAAGATCTGGTGGATGACTTCCATCTGATGAAGGAGATTGCCTTGAAGCTGCGTGCGATGCGTATGCGCCGGGGGGCGGTTGACTTTGATTTTGAAGAGTCCAAGATCATTGTAGATAAAGAATGCAAACCGATTGATATTGTGAAACGGGAGCGTTCGATTGCGGAGCAGATCATTGAGGAGTTCATGTTAGCGGCTAATGAAACGGTGGCAGAGCATTTCCACTGGCTTAAAGTACCGTTCATCTATCGTGTGCATGAAGACCCGGATCAAGAAAAACTGCAAAATTTCCTCGCCTTTGCGGCGAATTTTGGACACCACGTTAAAGGTCGCGGTAACGCCATTCATCCACGTGCACTCCAATCGTTGCTTGAGGATATCAACGGAACAAAAGAGCAGACGGTCATTAGTACGATGATGCTACGTTCCATGAAACAGGCGAAGTATGATTCTGAAATGTCGGGTCACTTCGGTCTGGCGGCAGAATTCTATAGTCACTTCACTTCTCCAATCCGTCGTTATCCTGACCTTGTTATTCACCGTGTGATTCGTGAGGTTATTGAGAACAACGGAGCTCTTCCAGAAAATCGTCAAGAGTACTTGGCTGGACGTATGGCGGATATTGCACAGCAATCATCCGAACGTGAGCGTGTTGCGGTGGAAGCAGAACGTGATACGGAGAAAATGAAAAAAGCTGAGTATATGCTGGATAAAGTAGGCGAAGAGTTCGAGGGTATGATCAGCAGCGTAACGAGCTTCGGTATGTTTATTGAACTGGAGAATACAGTAGAGGGTCTTATTCGCCTGAGTGCGCTCACGGACGACTACTACCATTTTGACGATCAACATATGGCTCTTATTGGGGAGCGTACTTCCAAAGTGTTCCGCATCGGTGATGAAGTGAAGATCCGTGTGGCACGTGTAAGCATGGAAGAGTATACGATTGACTTTGAAATGGTGGATATGAAGCCTCGCGGTGAGCGTCCTGGTGGTTTCGGTGGTGGTCGCGGCGGTAAAGGTGGTCGCCCTGGAGGTAACGGTGGACGTGGTGCAGCGAAAGGTGGATTCAGTGGTTCACGTGGTGGCAAAGGTGGCTCTGGCGCTACAGGTGGTGCTGGAAGAGGTCGTGGCGGCAGATCACCGGAAGAGAGCAGCAAAGGTGGACGCGGCGGACGTAGTGGTTCAGCGAATGCTGGAGCAGGCTCAACTGGCGGCTTTGCTGGTAAAGGCAGTGGCAAACCGAAGGGTGAGCGCCGGAGTGGAGAAGCTGGGGGATCGACTAATCGTGGCAAAGGAGCAGTAAGCTTCGGCTTTGGTTCAGGCAAAGGCGGCTACAGCTCTGCACCAAGTGGTAGTCAGGAGCAAAGTGCTGGCGGAGGCCAGGGAAGTAGCTCTAGCGGTCGCAGCGATCGCGGTGAGGGTAGCTTCAAATCCGGTAAAGGTGGCAAAGGCGGCAATGGCCGCAAAAAAACGTCACCTAGTGGTATCTTTATTGGCGATGCAGCAACACCTGGAGGCACTCAGGAAGGTGGAGCACCTCGTCGTAAGCGGAAGAAGAACAAAGGCGGAGCCGGTAATAGTACGGCGGCTTTTGTACGGAAGAAGAAAAAGTAAGGTAAGGCTGTTGAATAGATGAGTGAATCGACAAGGTTCATGATCTGGATGAGCAGAACGATCCTTGAAGAAGCGGTATAGATGAAAAGAGACTGTCTTGAGGAATGTGTGAAGCTGTTTCGTATCGTCTGGAAAAGGTGTAATGAGGAGGGGCGGCTGAGGTCGCCTCTTTCTTGATTTTAACAGCCGTAATTGCTACAATTGAGGTCTGGCACGGGTAATTTGGTGCAACATGAATGCATTGTGGACACAAGCATGGAACGGATTTATTTTATGAAGAAGGAGTGAGGACATGGGCAAGAATGATGGACAGAGTAAAGTGCTCGCACAGAACAAAAAGGCTTCCCATGACTACTTCATTGAAGATACGTATGAAGCGGGCATGGTGCTTACCGGAACGGAGATTAAGTCTATTCGTAACGGACGTGCGAATATTGGAGATGCGTTTGCCACGATTCGGAACGGTGAGATTCATATTCACAATATGCATATTAGTCCTTTTGAACAAGGGAACCGACATAATCCACTCGATCCTACGCGCACACGGAAGCTCTTGCTACATAAATCGCAGATTCACAAGCTGCTTGGACTGTCGAAGCAAGACGGTTACAGCATTGTGCCGCTGAAGATTTATGTGCGTAATGGCTACGCGAAGCTGCTGCTTGGACTGGGTAAAGGTAAGAAACAATATGATAAACGTGAGACTGCTGCCAAGCGGGATGCACAACGTGATATTCAAAGAGCAATGCGCGAGAAGCAGAAGATCGCTCGTTAATTGGATCGTTAAGCGTGAGAGGCTGCATGTAGATTTCGTTAGCCATTAGTTGCTGGTGAATTAGTGACAGTCATATCATGATAGAGAATCTCAAACTTGTCCGGTAATGGGCGGGATTGAGATTTTTTATTGCTTGAACAGTAGGGTACGTTTGATACGATAAGATAAGTTCGTGGTTGCTTAATTTTCTCGGATGGTGGGTAAAATAGTTAAGTGAAGCTGATGATGAATCGTTGCTACGTGGCAGTAAACTTTACTTCGTCTGAGGGACGCGGTATAATATGTAGACGATTCGCTGGTAACTGCTGTATTGGTTAAACTTGCACAGTTACTTAGCCTGCTGGAATGTCTTCCAGCAATCTGTACTATATCGGTGAGCTGTCCTGTGATAAGATTACTTATGTAGCAGACAGGAATGCCGAGTTAGAAAGAGCATCTTTTTACCTTGGAGGAAAAAGATGTGCAGCACCTTTGCTCCGTATTCACGGATTAATCCTGGAGCCCTTCTTATATGAGGGGGCGTTTATGGATTCGACGGGGATAGTTCGAGCATGGGTAGCGGGTAGTGGGGACGCGTCCGCTTCATCAACGCTAAAGCCTATTAAACGGCAAACAACAAACAAACTACGCTTTCGCAGCCTAAGAAACTGTGTGCGTGCTTCTAACCTGCATCGCCCATGTGACAGGATTAGGGGCTAACAAGTAGTGGGATACGCTGTCACATCTCCGCCTGGGGTGTGCTGAAGAAGACAATCAGGCTGACCCAACGTATAGCCGGTTACGGGGCGATACTCGGGTGACATCAAAACTGTGACTACACCCGTAGAAGCTTATGTGTCGTTATCTTCGGACAGGGGTTCGACTCCCCTCGCCTCCATTAGTAGTATCAGTGACAGCCACCAAATGGTGGCTGTTTTTGCTTGTTGGATTCAAGGGAGTAAGTTAAACAATGATTCAAAACATAGGATCTCCACTTGCCATTATAACTTGTTGAGCAACTAATTTAATAAGTTCAATATCATAAGTTAAATTGTTCGGCTTCTTTCGAGAATGGTAAAGTCATCTCAGAGTTCTGATCTAAATCGTTTGCTTTTGTATCAGCACTGTTTTACGTTATTGTTACAGCATGAGTCTAGGGCCTTTGTTCCGCAGCCATTCTTTCCGCTCTTCGTATTCGGGCATAATAGAACGCAGATAACTCCAGAAAGCTTCAGAATGATCAGGAACCTTTTAGTTGAGCCATTTCATGCACAAACACATAATCAAAAATACGAAGGGGAGCCATCATAATGCGCCAATTGATGAGAAGCTCCCCTTTCTTTGTGCAGCTACCCCAACGTTTTTCCTGATCTTTAAGTACCACAGAAGAGGGATTAAGCTCAGTAAGTTTGTTGTAGTGCTTGAGGCGTTCTTTGAGCTTGAAAGTGTCTTGAGATTTATACCAATCGATATAGAGTCGTTTTAACTTTTCCGTCTGCTGCTCTTAGCTGTAATCTGAAGGGAGGGTCGCCATAAACCTTCCATTTTTACACGAGAGTGAAGGCTGTTCGTTGTTCTGCTGGGTCACTTTGAGCCTATACGCTCTACCCAAGTAACGAATCTTCTCGCTGCTGAAAAACTCCAGAGACGCGGCTTCGTCTTCGATTTCGCGGAAGGCGTACTGTTTTTTAAGATCCAAGGAGCTTTTTGATACATAATCTCGTCAATTCGTTCCTGAGAAACGGAGTCTGGGACGATAACTTGGACTCCTTCGTGCAGGTCCACGGTGATGGAAATGTCTTTTTTAATTGGTTTGAGGATTAGCTTATATTTGATAATGGTATTACCATATTTAATGTGGCGTAGCATAATGTACTCCTTTAAAGGCGGTTTTAAAAAATGTTTAAAGGTAGTATACAAGATGAAATACAAGATTCGATAGCATCAAAACAAAATTAATTATTAAATTATGATTAGGAGGGTTTAAGAAAATGGAAATTTTTTGGAGTAATTATGTTTCTGTAGGCGAAAAATATAATTTAGAATCTTCAGAGGGATTTAAATCAAAGATAAAAGAAAAACTATGGGATTCAGCATATCAGCAGCATCCAAACCTTGTAGTGTGGGGAGATGGAAAGAACGAATTGCTTCGTAACTCACTCTCGAATAAAAAGTACAATTTTGATGTTTTTCTTTTTGTTGTATTAACGCTAGGAAACTATCCGGAACAACTAAACTATGCAAGACAAGTAACAGCGCATAGAATAATAGATTCTATTCAATCATTTTTAATATTAATAGAGTCAAAAAACTACTCAGCATCAGGAGCAACACTGAGGTTAATTTTAGAGAGTATTTCCATGCTTGAGAAAGTTTTGAGAAAAGCAAAGTTTAGTATGTCGAAAATAGAAAAATATTTAAAACAAGTTGAATCAAGTCAAGACGAGGCTAAAAAAATCCTTTCAAAAGTAAATGAAGAGTTTATAGAAATTGAAAAAGATTTAAATAAATTAGTCTCAGAAACGTTTGTTGACTGGCCAGAATATAGCAAGACTGGTAGGCTGCAAGAATACAAACTTAAAGAGGATTACTTTGATCCTACCCCTCAAATGGGATACAGCAAAACAATCTCTAAAATGGAAACTACCTCAAAACCACATAAAGGAGAAACGTGGTCGATGCTCTATACATTCCTTTGTGATTTTACGCACCCTTCTGTCGGGTCACGAATAAATGGATTAGATACTGAAAAGTCTAAAATTTATAAAATAGGAAATGTTAATATGAGAAAATTAGTTTTTTCTAATATATCTAAACCCAACAAAATGGTAGATGATATATCAACAGATTTAATGTATTTTTCTTTTGATCTTCTTAATTTGTATGTTGACGTTCATGAAAGTTTTGAAGAGATTCACAAACAAATCAAAAGAGACTCGAGAAAGCTACTTAGAATCACATTAAAACACATACAAAAATCAAATAACAGTGTTATAAAGCAATTAAAGAGTACTGTTAAACCTTATGATCCATGTATATGTTTTGGAGAACAAAAATTTAAATTTTGTTGCGGTAATACTGAGAATTGGTAAACATAGTTAGAAACTCTCATTTCATTTTCACTAGAAGCAGCGTTAAAGAAGCGAAATTTTGAATAAGAATAATACATCAATTTAATAAATTATGTTTTGGAAAGCATGAGCTTAAAATAGTGCTACTCAACAATGCGGCTCGGGTGACATCAAAACTGTGACTACACCCGTAGAAGCTTATGTGTCGTTATCTTCGGACAGGGGTTCGACTCCCCTCGCCTCCATTAGTAGTAATAGAAAAAGCACCCAGGAGGGTGCTTTTTTGTTTTTGTGAGTGGAAAAGGGATCGCAATTTTCTTCTTTAAAAACATGTAAATGACACAATGCTTCTTAGATCAACTCCAGTAAACACCCATCTTCGACCGGTCCATCTAAAACCTGCAACGGATGTACGTCCTACAAAGGTTGGGAAGAACCAGAACGAGTTCCCATTTCTCAGCCACACATAGGTGTTGCGAAATAAACAACCGACAATAGCACCGGGGTCGATGGCGAACGCTGTAGCAGCGGGTTGCGGTGGTGTGAATTGTGGAGGAGGAGAGGATGGCGGCTGCTGTGTTCCTTGTGGTCCTTGAGGCGGCATGAATGCCATAAGATTTCACTCCTTAATGATAGGGTTAGGCTTAGGTCAGGCCTACAATAATGAAATGGCGAGTAAATTAAACAGCACCAGGGGTAATACGACATCATTTTGGAAACCAGGAACAAAGCCTCGATTAGTCATAGGGCTTGGTAGTTTTAAGTATAAAATTCCCCTTTCGCAGTGGATGAGTAACCCTTCAAAAACATCGCCATCTACTGTCTCCACTCGAACAAGTGTATTAACATGGTGTTTACATGTATTTGTTACATGGTCTTGAATGGATTTTAAGTTATTCATAGTGGTTGGATCCATTCGAAACAATGTTTGTTCTTGTTGTCCCTGCACTTGCAAGTTCATGGTCATGACCTCCAATTTAGATTCGTTCATATTCTCCATGCTATGCAAAAGCCTATAGGGGAGTGACAGTCTACATGCGATTGATAACAGGTTTCCATTCTTTTAAATGGGCTGACCCGAAGGAGATTGAGTAAATAAAAAAGCCCCTGGATATCAGGAGCCTTCTCAACAGCACACTTGAATCGTTAATTCATAACATCAGAAATGGATGAACCGGTTACCCCGGAGAAGTCGCCATTTACTTGACTACCCCCGCCACTCCATTGAAGCGTATAGTCTCCACCACGCACGCCTTGTTCAAAACCTTGTTCAAAGTTTTTCCACGTAAAATTTTCTTTTCCGGCAATCTCCTGAGAGAAATATACTTTTCCCGTATTATTGTGTGTTAAGGAAACAAAAACCGAATGACTACTATGGTTGTTCATCGAAAGTTTAATATGGCCATGCCCCGCATTTACAGTGAAGGATTTTTGTACAACGGCATCACCACTTACAGTATCACCAATGGGATTGTCCGCACCAATAACCATTGGGTCGATCGACTTTTCTTCGGTAAAAGAACTGCTATTGGGACTTTCAAGTGTATTTGATTTTGCAAGAACACCTTCCTGATTTGTGCTTGTTGAAGCATAAGCAATTATCGCTGTTATCGTCATAGCTAGAGCTAGGGTCACCCATAAGCCACGTTTTTTCTTCATAAAATTAGTATCTCCCTTATAGAGTCTGCTCTCTTTGAGGTGTTTAATATATAAAGCTATCTACATATTATTAAGTATATTTGTAATATTATTACTCTTAATGCCTCTAGTAAAGTTAGGTTCCATCTAGTTAGGCTAGGATTGGGGACTATAATGGCTGATTTTTATTTCAGACTTCATATTTTCCCTATATTCCCATGCTGTTTGATATAATTGTTACCATAATACGATTGTACATATATCTTAACTCCATGTGTAAAACACACACTTTAAGGTTTTATATTCAAGTTATCATAGAGAGGAGCTATTATTTCATGAATAAAATGTTGTTAGTTGAACAGGTATCTGTACGGGAAAAGGCTGTAGCTTTCACTTTTGATGATGGACCGCATCCGGTGTACACACAGCAAATCCTTGAGATTTTCCATCGTGTGGGAGGACAAGCGACCTTCTTCATGATTGGTAAGGAGATGGAATCATACCCGGAAATTGCAGCTGAGGTTCACCGTGAAGGGCATGAGATAGCAAATCATACGTTTACACATCCCAATCTGACCGAATTGACACTGGAGCAAGCTGGGGAAGAGCTACAAAGAGCGGAGAACGTCATTCGGGAAGTAACAGGGAAACCGACAAATCTTTTCAGACCACCATACTTTGGGATAAATGACGACATCTTATCTCTGGCGGTGGAACAGGGTTACCATACGGTTGCTGCGGTTAACGGCGATGCGAAGGATTGGGACAATCCTGGTGTGGAGTATATTTTGAAGCATACAAGGCCTACGGTAAAGCCTGGTAGTGTACTCATTTTTCATGATGGGTATGCGGATCGTTCACAGACGGTGGAGGCTGTTCGAATACTGGTAGAAGAGCTTATTGCGGAAGGGTACCGTTTGGTCACAGTAAGTGAATTACTAGCCATTTCGGATGAATCGTGAGGAAATAAATTAAGACGGATCTAGCATGAAGTTGTTATTCGCACCGCGTGCAATGTCCAGCACGCGGTGCCCTGCATCATACGACTGGTGTTAAACCAGCCATTCTAGAGACATTAAGAATGGAACATAATTTTAACTAGAACTACAAGAACTACAAGTGCAGATGCCCAGTTACATAGATCATATTCATATCAAATGAAAAATTCCGCATTCTAACAATCACCCAACCTACTTACCCGTAAGTTCATACTTCGCTAATGTCTTCTCCATGGTCAGATAAAAGGTATTGGCATTCACGAAGCGGATGTTCTCTGCCGAGAACGGCGCTTGGTCTAATTTTAATGCATTTATCGAGCTTAGCGTACGATCCAGCACATGATATACCGCGTTGGATGGCATTGTAACGTAATCATTATGCGTAAACCCTTGCTCAATCAACTTCACAGGAACCAGCCCTTTATCCTCGACTGCACCGAATACAAAGGTATCCTTATTCAGAAACTGTAACTTACCTAGCTCAGGAAGATCATCAAAAGTCCTTGTGGAGATCCGTTTGTTGTTTGTGTCATAAACGCTAAGTGTATTTTCCTCTTGAATGAGGAAGTGGTTGCCGATCGATTGAAACAGAGTACTGTTAGGTACTGGCGTGGGCAAGGAGCGCGTCCATTTCTTCTTCCCTGTAGGCGAAATGCCTTGCAACGTTTCCATCCCTGTCTTTTCGTCGATGAGAGGAACAAGAATCGTACCCCCGCTTAAGACATCAAAGTCGTTATGGTATGGGCTGAAATATTCTTTTGGCCATTCGTAAGAAGTAACTTTTTTATTTCTTGAGATAGAGTAAATCGTTATAACTGTAGCATTCTCCTCATAGTTGGCGGTACCAACATAATCCCCTTGGATGTGTCGAATACTACCATTGTACAATCTACTAACGAGTTCTTTACCTTCTGTTGAATAGAGTTTAAGTAGGTTTTTCTCGCCAACAAAATCAATGACTGCATAACGACCATCGCTCAGCACCTCGAAGTTTCCGCCATCAGGAAAGACCTTTTCCCATCGTGGCTTCATATTGACATCCAATGCAATCAGCTTGCTCCCATGTTTGTTTCCGACTTTAACGTCCTCTACATAATAGGCATTTCCATTGGCATCAATGTTGTATGGATTATATCTGTAAGGTGAGGTATGAACCCATGTTTGTTTGCCGGTTACGTCGTTGACAGCCATCATCTGATAGGTAGATTTGTTTCCTGCTTTATGACGTAGCAGCATGTAGGCCGTATTATCCTTGGTAGACACGATAGGCAGGTACTGATCTTCGATAGGCTTAGGGGCAAAACTATTCGTGCTGGTATTGGCTGGTACCGTGGTACTCCATGTAGGCTTGGGGAATTCTGTGAAGTCTGCCGCCGAAATTGTGCTTGCTAGTGTCATACTCAGTGCGGTGATTAGCATCAGTACTTTAGTACCGAGGGAAAGTCTGTTCATTCCGTCATATCCTCCTATGATTCATCCTTTGTACGCTTTAAACTAAAAAACTAATATGTAATTATCGCCATCATACCAGATATTGTAGTATATTTCGTATAATAACGAATGGTAGAACGTGCTCCGGGTGTATCCATTTTACGAGAATATGAGTATGGCATTAAGCAATATCGAGCTAACCTAATAAGATCAGTTCACAATAGAGCTTCATGTAGAGAGTTTAACAGTTTGAAATGTACATACACACACCTGAGATACGGAGCAAGCATGCTATAGGAGGAAAATCATGAGAGTTTGGCTGAAAAGAATAGGATACAGCATTATCGCATTGCTTGGTCTTCTGCTTATATTTATCTCTATTAGCTTCACGAATCATTGGATTCAATTAAAACAAGAATCAGCTCTACTTGTACCGCCAGGAACGATGGTTCATGTGAACAATCATCAGATGCACGTTTATACGGAAGGTGCGGGATCACGAACACTTGTCTTTATGTCGGGCGGGGGCACATCCGCTCCTGTACTGGATTTCAAAGCTTTATACACCAGATTATCGGATCAATACAAGGTCGCAGTTGTAGAAAAAGCAGGTTATGGTTTCAGTGAAACGGCCAAGGTCTCCCGTGATATCGATACGATATTAGAAGAGACACGAACCGCACTGACTTTGGCAGGGCAGCAACCACCATATGTCTTATTTCCACATTCGATGTCAGGCATTGAAGCCTTATACTGGGCACAGATGTTTCCAGATGAGGTTGAGGCGATTATCGGACTTGATCCTGCGGTTCCAGAGGTGTATGAGGAATATCCGCTCCCTTCGCCGGGAACGATGGCACTTACAGGTTTGGGAGCACGTATTGGAATCACCCGCTTTTTCCCCGGCATTGTAGATTCATCAGCAGCTATTCAGCAGAAGCATCTCTCGTCGCAAGAAGAGGAGCTCTACCGAGCATTATTTTACAAGAGTACGCAGACGTCGAATATGAACGACGAGGTGAAGATGATTAGAGATAACGCGGCCAAGGTTCTGGAACACGGTGTTCCAGATGTACCGATGTATTTCTTTGGTTCGAGCGGAGAGGAAGTGCCGGTGCAGAACTGGAAGGCTGTTTTGAAGAACTACATAGCGTCTGTGAAGAGAGGCGAAATTCTAATCTTACCTGGTGGACATTATATTCATAACGAGGCACCAGACCGCATTGCGGAGGAGAGCAAACGATTCATAGAGCAGTTACAGTAGGGCGCGGCGGAGCGGTCTTATGAGGTTAGACGAAGAAACCACCTTCTTAGGTGGTTATTTTTGTAGGCATTTTGCGTCGTGCTTCAAACTACTCTATAATAGTAGGCTAAACTAAACTATGTGAGGAGGAAACCATGGACTTTATTAGAAATCAACTAGAAGAATTGGGCATGAGTGAACCATCCATCGGGTATCTTTCAAACATCATCATGATTATTTTTATTGCGATGATCTCAGTCGTGGCGAATTATATTACCAAAAAAATCGTACTGAAGACGATCAATCATATCGTCAATAACAACCGCTACAGATGGGGCAACATCATTGTCGAGAAAAAATTATTTCACAAGCTGTCGCATCTCGTGCCAGCCATCATTATCTATTACTCAGCTTATATCTTTCCAGCCTACCAAGCCTTAGTAGAGAAGGCTGCAATGACATATATGATTGTTGTCATGATCACCGTGTTCAACACGTTACTCAATGTATTCGATGAGATATATCGTTCCTATGAAGTCTCGAAGATTAGACCGATTAAGGGATATATTCAGGTGGCGAAGATTGTCCTATTTATTATAGGAGGCATTATCGTCATCTCGAACCTGATTGGTCAGAATCCATTGATCATTCTTAGTGGACTTGGTGCGCTATCGGCGGTGTTGATGCTGGTGTTCAAGGACTCGATCCTTGGGCTAGTCGCGGGAGTGCAATTATCTTCCAATGATATGGTACGTGTAGGTGACTGGATTGAAATGCCGAAGTATAACGCTGACGGTGACGTCATCGACATTACACTGAATACCGTGAAGGTACGAAATTTCGATAAAACGATTACGATGATCCCCAGCTATGCTCTAATCTCAGATTCCTTCCGAAACTGGAGAGGCATGCAAGTCTCTGGCGGTAGAAGAATTAAGCGAAGCATTTATATCGATATTAGTAGTATCCAATTTTGCACGGAAGAGATGGTAGCTGAATTTGAGAAAATTCACTACTTAACCGATTATGTAACCGCCAAGCTAGAGGAGATTGAAGCCTACAACGTTGAGCATCAGGTAAATCGGGAGAGCAATGTGAACGGTAGGCAGCTCACCAATGTGGGTGTCTTCAGAGAATATATTCATCAATACCTACGGAATCATCCCAAAATTAATCAGGATATGACGATGATTGTAAGGCAGCTAGCACCGGAAGATCGCGGACTCCCTCTTGAAATTTATGCATTCAGCAATGATATTAATTGGGGCGTTTATGAATCCGTGCAGGCCGATATCTTTGACCATATCTTTGCGGTTGCGCAAACCTTTGGACTTCGTGCCTTCCAGAATCCAACAGGTCATGATATCGTGCAACTGAAAGAAGATAAACAATATGTAAGAGAGTACTCATAAAAATGATTCTAATGGCCGTTAACCCTTAGGGGTTAATGGCTTTTTGTCTGTGATATAATAGGCATATTTTAAATCGAAAGAAATCCAGGTGTAACAGCAACGATAAAGGCCGTTCTGCCATCAAAGTGGGGGAGGAGCATGTATGGATTGGGAAGCTCATATTGAGCGGTGGAGCCGAACTGCCTTTAGATTGCTGGAGATTCGGCATTATCGCGTAGCGTATGGTATAGTCCCTGATCTTGATCTGGGACAGGGCAGTTTTTTCATAGTTATAACGCATGGAAAGGCTAGAGTGAATTTATCAGGAAAGGTGTATCAGGCGCAGGCTCCCTATATTCTGCACGGGGGAGAGGGAGATGAACTGAGTTTGCATCCGCTAGATCAGGACTTTGCCTGTTACTTCATTCAATATACGCCGTTCTGTGCGTCACTAGAGGATGCGCAAAGTTTTCGTATACCGTATGTTTTTACACCCTATGCATTACTGGCGATTCAGGAAAAATGTGATACGATGTTCCGTTCATGGCAACAATCTAGTCCGATGGATAAGTTACAGGCACAGTCTACGTTCCTCCCGTTTGTAAACGAGGTCTTGAGGCAAATTCAGACATCGACGAACCAAGAAAACAGCAGAACAACTATCGTAACAGAGACGATCAACTACATTCACACGAATTACAACGAATCGATTACAGCGGAAGAACTCGCGAGAAGGTACCATTGCAGTACAAGTTACCTGTCTCGTTTGTTCAAGAATCAGATTGGACTTGGCCCGATTGAATATCTCATTCATGTGCGCATACACAAATCGAAGCAGCTTCTATTAAGGACAGAGGCACGTATTCAGGAGATTGCAAGCAACGTGGGGTATGCGGATGTGTACTATTTCAGTCGTTTGTTCAAAAAGCATACTGGCTTATCTCCGCTACAGTTTCGCGCAGAACATCAACAGACGGTACAGGTTCAGTATAATCCATTACGATGGTTGGAATCGTCTATTGTAAGCCCCAACGCCTATTCCCATAATGAGAATGAGACTTATTATCAATTGAACGGGGAAGGGGACACATCGATGTTTAGATTTTCAAGACCAACCTTTGGAGCGATGATGCTACTATGCACATCCTTGCTTCTCAGTGCGTGCCAGACAGGCAGCACTACAGATACAGCGGCTTCCCAGCCGACTCCATCATCAGAACCATCGACGACTACAGCTACATCCACAGACAGCAATACTATAGAAACGCGGATGTATACTCATCTGAAGGGCGAAACGGAAATTCCCGTGCATCCTCAGCGTGTTGTCAGTTTCTATCATATGGGTGAACTGATGACACTTGGGGTGAAGCCGGTGGGTACAACAACATACATTCTGGATAATCCGCTGATAGAAGATATTTCTGGTATTGAAGATGTGGGTGTTCCACCCGATGCCGAGAAGATTTTATCACTGAATCCAGATCTGATTGTGACAACGGCAGCCTTTGCGGAGGCAGTGGAAGGTGGGTATGATGCACTCAGTCAGATCGCCCCAACCATTGTTGTTGAGCAGTATAATGACCCGATTAAGGATGTCGAAATGTTTGGTGATATCCTTGGGAAGCAGGAGGAAGCCAAGCAGTGGAATGAGAAGTTCGCAGCCAAAATAGCTGAATATAAGGAGAAAGTTAGCCCTTATGTGAGTGATGATGAGACCTTTTCTATTTTGAACGTGCGACCTGATGCGCTCTTTGTCTACGGGGATACCAATATGGGAGGCAATATCATTTACAAATATCTCGGTCTGAAGCCAGCGGCGAAGGTAGAGACAGACGTGATCCAAGGCGAAACTTGGGAGATCTCAGCCGAGGTGGTTCCGGAGTATATCGGTGATCGGTTATTCCTCGCGGTGACTGAAGGTTCAGAGGAGCATCTCAAGGACGTACAGAAGTTGATTCAACAATCGCCAGCAGGGAAGGCAGGCAAGGTATACTCTATTGATTTTGATAAGTTTCTTATGAGCGATCCAATAAGTGTAGAAAAGCAGCTCGACATCGTTGTTGATATACTTACAGAGAATAAATAACCAATGCACCGATTAGATAAGATCGATAGAATGCTAATCACTCAAAAGAGTTCTCAAAAAGCCCTCATTATTCATGATGAGGGCTTTATTCTGTTTTACCTCTACTTATTTTCTATCTAAAACTATCCACTGCTAAACACTTCATAAAGTAATCATACATGTTCTGTAAAATGTATTTTTTGTCCAATTTCTCAATTAATCTGCATTTTACTTAGACGTAATCACATGTAAACACTGGAGTAGTAGAGTTGATGTATAGACATCTAGACAACCCCACGCATATGCATATCAGCCTGTAACAGGCATTTGATCATTGAGCTGGCGCCGCTTTCTGATCAGACGCACACCAAAACAAGCAAAGGTGGTATTTACATTGTTCAAAAGACTAAGCCTGGCTCTTGCATTCGTCACTCTCTTTTCATGGACGTTGACCAGTGTGTCCTCCGCGTACAGCAGCTCCAATTGGATGGGATCGCTTCCTTCCAGCACCTCACTGGCTTCTCTTTCCATTCCGGGAACACATGACAGCGGTGCTCTATACGAGCCCATCAGTGGAACGGCCAAGACACAGGATCTGACGATTGCGCAGCAATTAAATATTGGGGTTCGCTACCTCGACGTGCGTACGAGACATTACGGGAATGCGTTCACCATCCACCATGGGTCAGTCTATCAAAACCAGAACTTTGATGATGTATTAAATGCGGTCATTGGCTTCCTGAACAGTAATCCATCGGAGACCATTATTATGAGTGTAAAAGAAGAACATACCCCAGCGAATAATACACGCAGTTACGAAGAAACTTTTAAATCCTATGTCGCCAAAAACCCGGACAAATGGCTACTAACCGACCACATCCCCACCCTTGGCGAAGCAAAAGGAAAGATTGTATTACTTCGTCGATTCGATATGAGTCAAACTCCATACGGCATTAATGCTACCGCATGGCAGGAGAACACAACCTTCAACATCCAGAATGCAGCCAAAATGAAGATCCAAGATTACTTTAAAGTATCGGATAAGAGCAAGAAGTGGACGGATGTTCAGAACATGTACAATGAAGCCAAAACTCAAAATCCTTCCTGGCTGTACCTGAATTTCACAAGTGGGTATGACCCAGGCTGGTTCGGTATCCCAAACATTCGCTCCATTAAAGACGATCTGAATCCTAAAGTAAACTCATTCTTTACGACGAATACCAAGGGACGCTTTGGTGTATCGGTGATGGATTTCATCGACGAGGGCACAGCTGCTAAGATCATCTCAACTAATTTCTAATGTAAGAGATACAGTACAAGTTATAGTACAAATTATGAGCTCTCGTATAAAACCTACAAAAAAGACGCTGGTTCACTGTGACTGGCGTCTTCTTTGGCACTTGTTGAGAAATGCATGATGAATTATTACAATACAGACCTCAGTGGTATGTAAGCTACACAAGAGTGAGCGGAGAGCGAACGTGTCTTCTATGTCGGAGCAGGGCTATGGATTAACGGCCAATTGATTCAAGCATGTATGAGGGGTTAAGATAAACCGAGAGGGGATATCCCTTTTTTCTCCAAAACACATAAGAATATCGAACAAAGGAGCGTTCTCATATGAAACATTCAATCCCGCAATATACATTAAATGATGGCTTGCAAGTGCCTGCGATCGGGTTCGGTACGTATAGTCTAAAAGGAGAAGAAGGCGTGAAATCGATCGTGTCTGCCATGGATGCAGGTTATCGATTGATTGATACAGCTTACAATTATGAGAACGAGGCAACGGTTGGAAAAGCAATCAAGCAGAGCCCTGTTCCTAGAGAAGAACTGTTGATTTCCTCGAAGCTACCGGGACGCTATCACGCGTATGATAAAGCATTAGTAGCTATCCAAGAATCGCTCTATAGAGCAGACCTGGATTATTATGATCTCTACTTAATTCACTGGCCTAATCCGAAGAAGGATGTGTATGTGGAGGCTTGGCAAGCTCTAATTGAAGCGAAGAAACGTGGATATATCCGCTCCATTGGCGTAAGTAACTTCCTGCCTGAACATAATGAACGACTGATTAAGGAAACGGGCGTAGCACCAAGCCTGAACCAGATTGAGCTTCATCCATTCTTCGACCAAACGAATCAACGGGAACAGGATGCGAAGCATGGCATTGTGAATGAATCCTGGAGCCCGATTGGACGTGGCAATGATGCCGTACAGGATATCGTGAAGGACGACCAAATCCTCCGCATTGCTGAAGCGCATGGCAAAACGCCAACCCAGATTATTCTGCGCTGGCATATCCAGCTCGGCTCTATTCCAATTCCTAAGGCAAGCTCGCTCCAGCATCAGCAGGAGAACATCGATATTTTCGACTTCGAGCTGAACGCAGAGGAGATGCAAGTCATCTCTTCCTTTAGCCGACCAGATGGACGTTTGTGGGATCAAGATCCGAGTGAGTATGAGGAGTTTTAAAGAGTGAAAAATAAATAGTTGCATATGTATCCTATAGTGAATTGTGTAATTGTCAGTATCAACAAAAAAAGTGCTCCTGTCTTTAACGAGACTAGGAGCACTTTTTGCGATAAAAGAGTACATGTAACATCAAAACGATATTATGCCTTCGGAATACGGAAAGTCAGTATTTCATACGGTTTGATATCGAAAGAGATACGACCATTGTCTACGGCACTTTCTGCTTCCACATTTTCCAATAGATCACATGCATATGCCGTTGAACTAGAACCTTCAGGCAACTGAAGAGCAGCCCGAGTGCGGCGACCATGTGCTTCATAGACACGGATGATGATATCATCGTTGTCCTCGGCTTTTTTGATAACCTCTAACACGACATTGTCCTGATCCACGGATGCGAGCGACCAGACCCCTGGTAACCTGCCAGCTTGCGATCCAATTTCACGAGCGACTAGAGGACGATTGATATCATATGCTGCTTGGATGACACGTCCTTCACGGAAATCTCCTTTGTGTGGATAGAGGGAGTATGTGAACTCGTGCAGCTCTTTGTCAGCATTCTCATTCGGGTACGTCGCGCTCTTAATGAGTGACAGTCGCATCACCGAATTATGAATGTCATGTCCGTACTTACAATCGTTCAGCAATGCAACACCATACCCGTTCTCCGCAAGATCCGCCCATTTCTGTCCGCAGACTTCGAATCTAGCCTGATCCCAGCTTGTATTCCGGTGGGTTGCACGCTCTACGTTACCGTATTGAATCTCGTAGACAGCCTTCTCACTCCAGATATCCAGAGGGAAAGCAGCTTTCAATAATAAATGCTCCTGCTTCCAATCTACCAGCGTAAGGAAATCAATTCGGCGTGTATGCGCATAGAAAATGATTCTCTGCTCAACGACGGAATCGAGGAATTGCCGTTTGACTTGAAGCACAGAACGCACCGGTCCGCTTTCCACCCATTCAAGCGCCTGCAGATCACTAACTTCCCACATATGCTCTTCATAATATTCGTCAATGTTCCACGCCTCGTATTCGGCAGGACGATCTTCAAATACTTGCAGCACATTGCCACGTTTGCCAGATTGGAGCAGTTCACGACCCTCTAATTTGTCCCAAACGGATACGAACTCGGCACTTTCATTCAATTGAACATCGTACCACGGTGTCTGAATACGTTGCTGATCAGCTTCCCAATGTGCAACCGATACGCCGACAATCTGTTCAGTGGATACATCAGGCAGGATGCGGAAGCTTTTGTACCCGGAAGGTGGTACGTTCTCCGCAAGGAATACCAGTCCACCCTCCGTTGTACGCTGACTTGGTACGGGACGCTCCCCGTCGTAGACCGTCACTTGTTTCGTAAAAGCAGGCAGCTCCACCATATCCGTCCGTTCGAAGCCGGTAGTGTTAAATACAACGATGGTTTCTCCATCCGACTGAATGCTGCTCACAATTCCGTTCAATGCACTGTTTTTCAGTTCATCCGTAACCTGGAAGACCTCTTCATATTGTTCCTTCGAATCAATATACACTTGCTCAATGGCACTTCCCGGCAGGGTGTCGTGGAATTGATTCAACATGGTAAGCTTCCATGCGTGCTCTAGAGCATCCGTTGGGTAGGTCGCTTGTGCATCCACCTGCTGACGAATAACAGAGAATAGCTCCGCATCAGCCAGTGCAAATTCACTGTGGCGGTTGTACCGTTTGTTGCGAGCCATGGAGGTATACGTTCCCCGGTGGTATTCCAGATACAGCTCACCTGACCAGCGAGGAACGGAACGAACCTCGGCCAGATTCTGCTCCAGCTTCTCAAAGAACTCACGGACAAAGGTACGTTTAACCGTAGGCATGCCAGGCAATCTTTTCTCAAGACGTCTACCCTGCTCCAGCATTTCCTCTGTCGGGCCACCGCCTCCATCGCCAAATCCGTAGCACTGCAATACATCGGTATTGATGTTTTTGTTCTGGTATCGCTGCCATGTTCCCTTGATCTGAGATGCATTGAACCGTCCATTATAGGTTGTCTCGAACCTGCGCTGTCTGAATTCGGGATGCTTGTCGTAGTCTGTTGCCGTGATGAAATGCGTTAACACCTCAGAGCCGTCAATACCTCGCCAGTACATCGTGTCGTTCGGAATTTGGTTTGTGTCATTCCAAGCGATTTTGGTCGTCATAAAATAATCGATGCCACTCTTGCGCATAATCTGCGGCATGGCTGCACTGTAACCAAACACATCGGGTAACCACAACACCCGGTTTTCCACGCCGAATTCTTCCTTGAAGAAACGTTTGCCATAGATAATCTGACGAATCATTGATTCACCAGAGATCAGGTTACAGTCCGCTTCCAGCCACATCGAGCCTTCCGCTTCCCAGCGGCCTTCGGCTACTTTTTCTTTGATTTTGGCATAGAGAGCCGGATAATCGGACTTCAGGTATGAGTACAACTGAGGCTGCGAAGACATGAACGTATATTCTGGGAACTTGTCCATCAGATAGAGCACACTCGCGAAGCTTCGGATGACCTTCTCCCTGGTCTGGTCTAATGTCCATAGCCATGCCACATCAATATGAGTGTGACCGATACAGTGAACTGTAGGGATATGATCTCCCGCAGGTCGGGCATCACTGTAGACATGATTTTGCAAATATTGACGTGCTTCCAGCACCGATGCATGAAAATCAGCACTGTTCTCCTGGCGAAGATCCAGCAGATTTACCGCCTGATTCAGATGTTCAATCAGCTTAAGTCGCTCCAGATCATCGTCACGTAATAGGTCGGCGGCTTCAAGCGCCGCTCTGAGATCATAGTATAAGTCAGATACAGGCTGATGTTGTTCAGCTATATATACATTTAAGAATACATCCGCTGCCGAAGTGCTACAGTACGCATATAATGCCAGTTCGAACTCTTCGCCCTTAACTGCAGCCGGGGTGAGATCAATTTCGGTGTGGTTGACGTCGAGTCCACAGATCAATTCCCCATTCAGGAATGCAAAGAATTGAGGGTTATCATAGTTCCATACATCGTCAGCACCCGTTACGATGACGCAAACTACTCTTTTTCCTTCCATATGGTCAGGTATGCGAATACGGGTCTTGAAGCAACTGTGTACATCCTTGCCGCCCCAGCCGTCTCCCTTGCGAAAAACATTCCAGGAGGTTGGGTCTTCATGCACCAGTTCCCATGAATGATAACCACTTTCTTTATGGTAAAGCTCGGGAATATCTGTTTTTGAAGTCAGTCGTGCACGTTCCAAGTGTTTAACAATGGTATGGATCCGAGTATACAAGGAATTCATTTTCATGTTTGTTTCCCACCTTGGTATGAAGTAAGTACAAGCTGTAGTCGTTAATGGAGCAAGATTATTGCAAGCGCTAACATATCAACTTTATCATACCAGAAGAGAAATGGGCGAAACTATGTATTGTATGCTGAAAACAACGTTTTTTATTGCATTTCATGCTAAAATAAATTCAACAAACTCGGGATAGGGGGCATGTCCATGAGACCATCCGCTTTGGCATACGAGCAGGGATATGCAATCCATGTTAACCAGCCTGGAGATGCACTGTTCTATCACTTGGATTACGACGAACGATCCCATGATCTGAATATGGAATTTCAGCACTTTCATGATTTTTATGAAATCTGTATCCTCATGGATCGCACGGCTGCACATATTATTGAAGGCAACATATATGAGATTCAGCCTTGGGATATTGTCCTGCTGAGGCCTTCTTTACTGCACAAAACCAAATACCCCAAAGGTACGCCGCCCAAAAGGTTAATGATTAACTTTGCGATACCACGCAATGTACCTGGTCTTGAGAGCGATTACAAAGAGCTGTTCTCCATCTTTGAGGAGCAGATACCGATATTCAGATTTTCCGAAGAAAGGCGTGCCGAGGTACTTGCGCCTATCAATGAAATTTTTGCCCTATCACAACGCCCATCTGCGCTTCATTCCGTCGCCATTCATAGCAAATTCGTTGAATTTCTATGCGCGATCCATCATCACTCCGCGGAGAATGACTACGTTCGAGAAGAGACAGGGTCTGCGATGTCGAGACGAATGTATGCCATTGCATCGTATATCCATAGCCATTACCAGCATGAGCTGTCCCTTGAGGAGATATCTAAGAAATTTTTCGTGAGCGCCCATCACTTGTCTCGTCAATTCAACAAAGTAACAGGATTTACGTTCACCGAATATATTCAGATGACTCGAATTCGTAACGCCCAGCAAATGCTCCTGAACACCAATCACAAAATTACAGATATTGCGGCACAGTGCGGCTTCGCCAGCTTCTCTCAATTCAATCGTATCTTCAACAAATTCAACAGCATGTCTCCGAGTGCGTATCGTCGAAGTAGACAGTCGCAGCGTGAGCGTGAAGTGATGCTGGTAGGAAGCGACCCGAGTATATGAGGCTCTGAGCCATTTAAGAAGTAAGCAATAAACTGGAACAATCAACAGAATGACCGTGCAAATGATAACCCAGACCATATGACATAAATTCTGGAGTCAGGAAATATGTGAAAGAAATATAAACAAGGCAAACCCTCGGAGTTAAGGAGGGTTTGCCTTGTTTCTTCTATATAAAGATACATCTACATAGAGATAGTTTCCTGACCAGACTCACTGATGTGCCCGTGTGAAGGATGCTTTTAAACTTGATCTTTTGGCGCCAGCTCAATAGCAGAGCGGATGGCAGCCAGCATGCTTTTATCATCGGCGATATTTTTACCAGCGATATCGAAGGCTGTACCATGATCGACAGACGTACGAATGATGCCGCCTTTCAGACCAACGGTGATGTTCACACCTTCCTCGATGCCCATTACCTTGATCGGTGCATGGCCTTGATCGTGATAGCAGGCTACGACGATATCGAAGTCACCGCGACCAGCGCGGAAGAAGAGGGTGTCTGCCGGGAGGGGACCAACGACGTTAATGCCTTCCTGTTGCGCACGCTCAATACCCGGCTGCAGCTTCTCTTCTTCTTCTCCGTTACCGAACAAGCCGTTCTCTCCGGCATGAGGATTGATTCCACATACAGCAACGCGTGGATTCTCAAAGCCTGCTTTTTTCAGTGTATCATGAGCAAGCTTCACGACAGTGTAGGTTCTTTCCGGATTAATGCTCGCGATAGCATCGATCAGACCCATGTGTGTTGTCAGATGAATGACTCTTAAATTAGGCGTGGTCAGCATCATGGAAAAGTCCTGTGTATCCGTCAGGTCAGCCAGAATCTCGGTGTGGCCCGGATACAGGTGCCCCCCTTGATGCAAAGCTTCTTTATTCAAAGGAGCCGTGCAGATGGATTGAATCTGGTGCTTTTTGGCAAGGTCAATGGCTTTGGCGAGAAACTGAAATGCTGCATCTCCTGCCACGGCAGACACTTTGCCGTATTCCAGATCGGCAGGAACGAGATTCAGGTCAATCACATCCACAGTACCGAACTCATATTTGGCTTCGGAAGGCTCTTGAATCGCGTTGACGTTCAGACTTGAGCCGATAACCGGCAACACGCGCTCTAGAATCTTCGCATCACCGATAACGAGTGGATTGCACTGAGCGTACATCTCTTGGTGACCCAGTGCTTTCATAATAATCTCCGGCCCAATACCTGCTGCGTCGCCCATCGTAATTCCAATTGTAGGTTTCATACGAGAATACCCCCTTTTAA
Source organism: Paenibacillus sp. MER 99-2 (assembly GCF_023714095.1). NCBI lineage: Bacteria > Bacillati > Bacillota > Bacilli > Caryophanales > Paenibacillaceae > Paenibacillus > Paenibacillus sp. MER 99-2. Next base: position 77,233 of record NZ_JAMAUZ010000010.1, read on the forward strand.
TTTTTGAATCGCATGGATAAAGACATCGGGTTTGCCGAAGCCGCCAGCTTTGGTAATCACATGCAAATCATCAATCCCGATAAACTTAGAGATCGGCACACCGATTTCAAGCTCATCCAGTAGCTCGAAGCCACTAATATTCCATTTCAGGCAGATTTGCTTAGCTGTATCGCCACCCGTCATGGATACCCCTTTGAAAAGTCCCTCTTCCAGTAGTCTGGCACAGATCTCACCCATCGCGAGTACAATTTCATTGCTGACTTCCGTGTGATTGAGACCACGCATTTCGCCCGTTGCCCGTGCCAGTTCAATATCGACTTGTTCTGCGGTGGAGTATAGGACGACATCTTGTCCTTCCAGCGCTTTGGATCTCACCTCTGCATAGACACGTTCTATTTCCTCTGCCCGGTCTGCTGATGAAGATACAGCTTTGAAAGAGTGGAATAGAACGGACGAGATGCGTGTCTGTTTCAGCAGTAGATTTAACTGCTCGCGGGAATTTTTGTTCACGCTGCCCACAACCGTGAGGATGGGGCCGGGATTCATCGGTATTGTCAGTTCGGCGGACTTGGATTCAAGCTCGTAATGAGCAGGAAGGTAGTTAGCAATACCAGCAGATCCTGCCCAGGCAAAGGTATACTCCAGCTTGCGAGTCATCTGCAAGATCATTTCCAGATGCCGTTCTTCTGTGGAATCTACGAGTACATACGGAATGTTATTTTGTTTAAACTGTTCCAGTTTCACTTGAATGTGACCTTGGCCAATCTCCAGATCAGCAAGCGTAATTTCGCCCACTTCATAATTCGTCTGTTGTTTCAGCAGGTCGGGAAGGTAGGAAAGAGTTACGGGTGTCTTCGGATCATTCGCAATCTCGGTATCCGCGAGCGGAACGCCGTTCAGGTAATGGATACCCTCAAGGATAGTACGGTTATTTTTCGGATAGCCTGGAGCGATCATCATAAAATCAGGTTTGACGACATCATACAGGGCATCAATCTCGATGCCGATATTTCCACGCATGGTCGAGTCCATCTTTTTGAAAATCGTATCAAATCCATTGTTCTTCAGCAATTGAGCTGCCTGATATACACGTTCATACGCTTCCTGCGAGGATATGGAACGACTATCTGTATCAAAGACGACGGCATCGTAACGTGTAAGAGGCTCCTCATCCATATTAAAAAGAACACTGGTCTTCAAGCCATGACGGGCAAGCTGCACCCCGCTGTCATTGGCACCGGTCAAATCATCTGCAATAATGGCTAATTTCATGCAGTCATCCCTCCTTGTAAGCACAATTTTATAAGTCCGCTCAGATCATTATTTAAGCGGACTTTTTGAACTACCTCTTTAAGCACAGATTAAGCATATTAGATCAGATGAAAATCATCTATGTGGTTGGTCGTTGATTGTATTTCTCAACTCCGCCTGATTTCTCCAGTCGTTTGGAGAGGAACCCGATGAAGATCGGCAATAGGATGGCTGTCGTAACAACACTCGCGGCAATCTGTACCGTCGCAATCTCGGCTATAGGGGCAAATGAAGCATTAGCAGCGACGATGGCAGCAGGTGTACCTACCGCATTTCCGGCTGTTGAACCTTCGGAAGCACCAACGATGGGATTCCAGCCAATCGCTTTGAACAACAGATATCCAATTCCGCCTGTGAGGAGAACGGTCAGAACGCCAAGCAAGATTCCACCAAGTCCACCTTGGATAATGGAGGAGAAGTTGATTCCCATACCCAGTGAGAAGGCGAAGAACGGAACAAGTTTGTCACTGCCTTTGTGTAACCACTCCGCCAGACTGCGATCCAGATTACCAATAATGACACCAACGATGAGCGGAAGCAATACCGCAACGAATGCCATAGGAGAGAACATGCCATTGGCAAAGCCCATCGCACCGAAGATGGAGAGCGCTACCATGGTTAGAAATGGGCCATCGCTGAGCGCGAGGAATGGATAGGCTGCTTTGTCATCTTCTTTCCCGTATTGACCAGCGAGTGCAATGTACAAACCGCCGTTCGAGTTGGTCATTGCAGCAATAATGGCAAGTGGGGCAAGACCTAAGAATAACCCGCTTGAGTCGGCAAATAAAATGGCAACGAGGCCAAGTGCTGCACCGATCGCCCACTTGACGACCAACAAGGTAACGCCCTTACCGACGGATGAACCTGCTGTTTTGAACGTAATCTGTGTACCCGCAATCAACAGGAACAGCGCGATCAACGTACTGGAACTGTTAACGAAGAGTGCTTCCGTGAATCCACCAATGCGCAGAGCATTCGGGAAGAATGTATTAATGGTTGCACCAAGTAAAAGGGGAACAACCATCATACCGCCAGGGATGCGATCTAAAGTTGCTTTAATGTTCATAGTAGTAGCTCCTTATGAAGTAATCGTTTTTATAAAGCGTTTGCAGGGATTATGTTATCCCAAAACGTTTAATATAGCAACAATAAATTATTGTAAATTTAAAATACGTGCCAAAGTGTTTAAAAATGCAACACATAAAGGCGATAAAAAAGACGCAAACTTAAAGTTAATCTTTAAGTTTACGCCATAATGTGGCTCGGTTAATCCCAAGGCGCTCTGCGGCCTTCGATTGGTTATTATTTTCCTCCTGAAGCACGGACTGAATAACTTCTTTCTCGATCTCCTTCAGCGTACCGTTCAACTTCATGTGACTTGCAGAAGGTTGCTGACCCAGTAAGCGGGACAAAGTAGCCGTGGTGATTACATAATCCGGTTCATTGAGTGCAGCCTGCTTAATGAGATGCTTCAACTGGTTGACGTTCATATTCGTGATCTGATCCCGGATCAACTGTAGTGCATCTTCTTTGATCCTCACCGCAGTAGTTCCGTATTTCTGGTAGTAACCTGTAAGGAAATGCTGCATGAGTGGAGCCAGATCCTCGGGTCGATCCGCAAGATTTGGCATGATGATCGTATTAAGCTCCAAATCGAGTGACCACTGTGGGGTCAATGCTTGCCCCCCGAGTATAAATACTCCAATCTGGCTTTGAAGGCAGTTTTGGATAAAGGAGAGCAGCTCCGGATCTGCTATACGTGCTTCCATATGATTAATCTCTACATTTCGAACCTTGGCTAGTGGTATTTTGTGCAAATGACCAGATGGAACTTGCGAGAGATCGATCTGTAACAGCAGTCCGCCACCGGAGTACATCTGATGAATGTGTTTGACTAGAAAAGATTTACCGGAATCTGCTTCACCCAGCAGATAGATCGGTTCATGATTCTCGTAGAGTGCCCGAATGTTCTTCAATACGGCCTGCATGGCAGGGGACTCGGCAACGATGGGTTCCATCGATGCGTCCGTGAAAGTTGTTATGCCGAATTGTGCAAAGGTATAGGGTTGTCCTTTTTCCAGCATATATACCTTGTAACTATTGTTGTTCAGCGTCGTTTCATAGGCATTGACCGTGAGCTGATAATCGTCCACCATGAACACATTTTGGATCTCGGATTGATGAAATTCCAGGCTGGTGTTGGTCAGATACATGTGATTATCGGTCAGTGGATTTTTCTCAAAGTCGGTCAGATTCTCGAACACAACTTCATTCCGTTCGTTTAAAATAAGCAAATTCGGATGTTCCTGTGTGACCAGGTCATTCAGGATGATCGATATCGCATGATTTTTGCTCAAATAACGGTAGACCAGCTGTGCATCCTCCATCGCTCTAAGAATGGATTCCTGGCCGGATTGGATCAACAATCCTTCCAGACCATAGGTCTTCGCAGTATTGACGGTGATTACATCTCCGACAATCTGACGGTAACCCGAAGCTTTCAACTCCAAGAGCAATCGTGCCACATCTTCGGAGCTATGTATGGTATAGACCTTGAGGGGAAGATCCATCAGATCAATAATGGATTGTGCACCAGAGGTGATGTTGGAGAAACCAACGATGGCCGTCTGGCCGTTAAACTGGCTTGCCAGTGTAAGTGAACGAATCATATCATAGCCCGATAACTGCACATCAATGACGGGAATGGTCACTGCTTTCTTAATCAATTGAGCCGTTCCGCCACGACTGATGATAATCTCTGCACCGTTTTTCTCAGCTTGAGTGGCTAATTCCATACCTTTCGCCAAATCGCCCACGTCCGTCTGAATGGCTAACTGGGGAAAGCGAGGAATGCACTCTTGTATAATAGGAATCATGGATTCGTAGGGAGCGATAAAGTGAACTCGTGTACGCATATTTTTCCTGCCTTTTATAGAAATCATTGATCCCCTTATTATAGCCAACTTGCGGAGGAATGGCACCCTTGGAGGAACCAACACGGTCATGTCTGCAAAATGTTCATGTGATATGTCACCACAGCTCGTTGAGCCGAATGTGATGAAGTGCACTGAATCGAACTGCCATGTATCTCAAAATGAGTGGAAAATTGCACACGATCAGTGTGGAGAAGTAAGGAGAGTTCATATGGGAGATATTCATAAAGTGGCTGAATCGGATCACATTATTAAAGATATTGTTGGAAAGTTTCCGTGCAGGGTTCTGTGGAGTGAGGGCCGTCCATGTCTGGAGTACCAGAGGGAAGAAGATGTGGCATTAATAACCGAATACGTCCGCACAGTATATAATGTTGAGCTATTAGATGTTTTTTTCACAGCGGTGGAGAGCCTTCCCGTTGAACCGTAATCAGTAAGGATGTGGATCGTAGTAACTTCAGTTGCAATCTTGAAATGTGAAACCTCAAACCTTAAATTCATGTATTATAGTTACATATGAACTTATCGGAGGAGGAACAAATTATGGGAATCTTGTCGAGGTTTAGGGACGTGATGAAGGCAAATATGAATAGCTTGTTAAGCCGATCTGACGATCCAGAGAGAACGGTGAATGAGGTTATGCGTAGCTTGAGTAGTGATCTAGGGCAGGTAAAAGCAGAGACAACTGCCGTACTTTCGAACGAGAGCAGAGCGAAGCGAGCATTGGATGAATCGAGTAGCGAGTTGCGCAAGCTTCAGCGGTATGCAGAGAAGTCAGCGGAAGCCGGGGACGAAGATAAGGCCCTCCAATTCCTGCAGAAAAAAGCGAAGCAGGCCGAGAAGCACAATGAATTACAAGCTGCTTATGATCGAGCTGCTGCCAAAGCCAAAGTGATGAAGCATATGCAGGATAAACTGATCGCGGATATGGCAACGATGGAAGCCAGATATACTGAATTGAAAAGCAAAATGGCAGATGCCAAGGCCAAGCAACAGGCTAATGAGCAGAACGCATCGGCGAGTAGAGCAAATGATGCACTTCGTGCAATGGAAGACAAGGCTAATCAAGCATTGAACGAAGCAGAGGCTCTGGCAGAGCTTCGAGCAGGTGCGCAGGAAGATAACTTGGACGAATTGATTGCACAATTGGAGAAGGACATGAATGCCGAAACGGGTAATCAAGAGAAGAAGGTACCAACGGCAGAGGAAGAACTTGCAGCCATCCAACAGCAACTGAAAGATAAGTGAGCCTATTTATAGTTTCGACTAATTTTTTTACACGAAAACGGAGGGGACAGAAATAGCATGAAGAAGCGGAGCGCTCGCCTTTATCACCGGAATTTTTCCCTTTAGATAAGGGAATTAAAAAAATCTGGGGATAACAGCGATCGGAGGGCTATTCTGTCATCGTAGTGGCAAGTGTAAACATTTTGTAGTTGAGCCTATATAGATGTAACGATTACATTTTTAAGACATTGAGGTGAGCAGATGCCGGTTATTGAATACAGATGTCCGAACTGTGGTAGTGGGATGAACTTTGATGGGAATACAGGAATGTTATCCTGCCCTAGTTGTGGCCGACAGGATAATATTGAGCAGATTCCAGACCCACTCAAGAAGCAGGTATTTACGGAGAACGAGATCAAGTCATACCACTGTACCAGCTGTGGGGCTGACCTTGTGACAGATGCAGATACGAGTGCAACGACCTGTAGCTTCTGCGGAGCTGCGGTTGTCTTGAGTGACCGATTGAGCGGAGAGCTCGCTCCAGCGATGGTGATCCCTTTTGCTATTACGAAGGAGACTGCGAAGGAAGCATTCAAAAAGTGGTGCAAAAACGGCCTGCTTACGCCAAGTGGCTTCATGACGGCTGATCGGATCAAAGAAATAACCGGGATCTACGTGCCCTTCTGGTTATATGAGTTACATAACAGAATTGAAGTTCATGGTCGTGCCACCAAGGTGAGAAGCTACACGCAGGGCGATTATCACTATACCGAAACCCAGCATTATGAGATATACCGCAAAATTCGGCTAAACTATGTGAACCTGCCCATCGATGCATCCAAGAAAATGGATGATAAGCTGATGGATAAACTGGAGCCTTTTCCTTACAACCAATTGAAGGATTTCAAAACGCCGTATCTTGCGGGTTATATTGCGGAAAAATATAGCTATACGGATGATGAGCTCTACCCCCGAGCCAAGGAAAAAACACGGCCTTATATTGAATCTTATATTGCTTCTACTGTGTCGGGGTACACCAGTGTAAGTTATACGGATAAACAGATTGATACTACACTAAAAAATGCAGATTATGTCTTGCTCCCTGTATGGATGGTGTACTATGACTTTAATCGCACGGAATACACGTTTGCCATGAATGGTCAGACAGGTAAAGTTGTGGGCAGACCTCCCATCAGTAAAGCAAAAGTTGCGGGATGGTTTGCAGGCGTGTCTGCCGTATCATTTCTCTCCATTAAGGTTGTGGCATGGATGATGGGAGGTGGCTTCCTGTGAAAAAGGGAACGTACATTGCGTTAATGACGGCCTTCATCTTCATTGTAATGTGTGTTGCAGCCCCGTGGATTCCAGCGCAAAGCGCTGCAGCGGCAACGAAAGAACTGATTCTTGATGAAGTGGGCTTGCTAAGCTCGCAAGAAGTTGAGGAGTTAAATGCCCTAGCGAATAAGTACAGTGCGGAGCGCGAGACAGACCTCATCGTTCTTACGACGAATAATGAGGAGCAGATCACGGATGAATTGTTCACAGAGAACTACTATGATGAGCAGGCACCAGGTTATGATAAGCCCCATGGTAATGCGGTTATTTTGACTTTGGATATGTACAATCGTACTGTGTATGTGGGTGGTTTCTACAAAGGGGAAGACTATGTTACCAATAGCAGAGCTGATGAGATTACGGCTCAGATTGCTCCTTACCTGTCCGATGGTAACTACAGCCAAGCCTTTGAGAAGTATCTTACGATGGCATATGAGTACTTAGGTGACAAACCACTGGACGAAGATTCGGGTACAGGATCTACTTATCCTGGCTCAAGTTCAGGTACGGGTTCAGGTAATTATCCTAGTGGAGGTTCGAATGCGAACCCCGATAATATTTTGTTCAATACATGGTTTCAACTTGGTGTATCAGTAATTATTGGTGGGATCGTGGTAGGCATTATGGCATATAATTCGGGCGGACGTGTAACCGTCAATCGTGCAACGTATGAGGATTCAGGTGCTTCAAGTGTGGTGGATCGCGGAGATCGGTATATTCGGACAACTGTAACCAAAACCAAGATCGAGAGAAATAACAATAATGGTGGCGGCGGAGGAGGCGGCGGTACCACTCGCGGGGGACATTCCCATAGTGGTAGCAGTAGATCATTCTAATCTAGCCAACCATGATAATTCAATCACAATAATACAGCGTAGGACGTGATGCTCGTGTGACGATGCAGCATGTTAACTATAGAAGGGACGGGATTGAGTATGAGTTTTTTCAGAAATCAATTTTCGAATGTCGTGGAATGGGAAGAGTTTAGAGATGATATGATTTTCTGGAAGTGGAGCAATCGGGAGATCAAGAAGGGCAGCAAGCTGATTATTCGTGCAGGTCAGGATGCGATTTTCCTGAATAACGGCAAGGTGGAAGGGATTTTTGAGGATGAAGGCTCATTCAATATTGATTCCGAGATTATTCCATTTTTGTCGACGCTAAAAGGCTTCAAGTTCGGTTTTAATAGCGGTATGCGCGTTGAAGTGTTGTTTGTGAACACGAAGGAATTTACGGTGAGATGGGGAACCCAGAGTCCTGTATTGATTCCGACGCCGCAGCTTCCGGGCGGCATGCCAATTCGTGCGAACGGTACATTTAACTTCAAAGTAAGTGACTACGTCACGCTAATTGATAAGATTGCAGGCATTAAGCAAAGCTATTTGGTCGATGATGTCAAAATTCGAATTACCTCTGTGCTCGATCAGTTGCTGATGAAGTGGATCAGCCGTGAAGGAAAAGATATGTTTAACCTGCAGGCAAATGCAACAGATATAGCCAAAGGGATTCAGGAAGATCTGGATATGCAGATGATGGATATCGGGATTGGCATTACCGGTTTCCAAGTGATGAGCTTCAACTATCCGCAAGAAATTCAGGATATGATTACGAAGACGGCTTCACATGAGATGATCGGCAATCTGCAAAAGTACCAACAGGTAAGCATGACCGACGGCATCTCCTCAGGTAAGGTACAAGGCGGCGGCGCGGCTTCGGATATGGCAGGGATGATGATGGGCATGAACATGGCAAATGAAATGATGAAGAACATGAACCAAAACCAAAACTCAGGGCAAAACCAGAATCAGAACAACCAGGGTCAGAGCCAAAATCAAAGCGATAACTCTGGCTCCACTTCGTCCTCGGAGGGCAAGAAGCCTAACTTCTGTCCAAACTGTGGTGCCAAAAATGAAGGAGCTAACTTCTGTCCGAATTGCGGGCATAAGCTAGGCTAGAGAAAAAAAGATCGGGCTAACTCACAAGTACATGGTACTGTGCAGTTAGCCTTTTTTTTTATAACGCAAGGCGATGTTTTAACTTTTAAATAAAGTGTTGACAACGAAAACAAAATCATATATCTTTAACTTAAGATATTTAATTTAAAAATAAATATTATGCATAATCAATAAATTCAACTAATCTTTTTATACGAAAACGAAGAGGACAGAAATAACATGGAGAAGCGAAGCGCTCGCCTTTATCCCCGGATTTACCTTTACAAAAAGGGGATCAAAAAAATCTGGGGATAACAGCGATCGGAGGGTTATTCTGGCATCGGAGAGGCAAGTATAAGCATTCTTTAGTTGAATACAAAACATATAAGGAGAGATCAAGATGATTATTCCTACATTAGATCGCATCAACGAACTTTCAAGAAAAGCAAAAGAAGAAGGATTAAACGAAATGGAGCAAGCGGAGCGGGCTCGTCTGCGCCAGGAATATTTGCAGACGTTTCGGGGCTCGATTAACGACATTCTGCTGAACACAACCATCTATGATCCGAATGGCGACGATGTTACTCCAGACAAATTGAAACAGGAACAAGCAGACCAAAAGCAAGAGTGATTTATTTTTAAACTAATATCTTAATATTAAGACAAAATACAAAAACAACATCACAATTAACCATTCCCTAAGGAGGAATTTATCATGACACTTCAAACTGCAGGTATCCACCACATTACAGCTTTTGCAGGAGATCCACAGGCTAACGTTGACTTCTATGCAGGTATTCTCGGACTTCGTTTGGTGAAAAAAACAGTGAACTTCGATGCTCCTGACGTATACCATCTGTACTTCGGTGACGAAGGCGGAAGCCCAGGAACGATCATCACGTTCTTCCCAGCAGCTGGATCTCCAAAAGGTAAAATTGGCGGCGGTCAGGTAGGGATTACCTCTTATGTCATTCCTCCTGGGTCTATGGACTTCTGGCAGGATCGTTTAGAAAGTTATAATATTCAGGTAACGAGAACAAGCCGTTTCAACGAACAATTCCTTCAATTCGAAGATAGCGAAGGCCTGCGCCTTGAGCTGGTTGAGCGTCAAGAGGGCACTAATAGCACTTGGGTGCATGAAGGGATCGCAACCGACCAAGCCATTAAAGGATTTGGAGGTGCTGTATTATTCAGCGTCAATCCGGCAAGAACAATGGATGCACTGGATAAAATCCTTGGATTCACCAAAGTCGCTGAGGATCAGGAGTATGTACGTTATCAGTCTTTTGGTGACATTGGCAATGTAATTGATGTGCCTGTGGCTCGTATGCCGCTTGGCGTAGGCGGGGCCGGTACGGTTCACCATATCGCATGGCGTGCCAAAGATGATCAGGAGCATCAACAATGGGGTGAGGCTGTGTATCAATATGGTTATCAACCAACACCAGTGCGGGATCGTCAGTACTTTAACGCCATTTATTTCAGAGAAGCGGGAGGCATCCTGTTCGAGATTGCTACAGATCCACCTGGATTTGCGAAAGATGAGCCTGTAGAAACGTTGGGTCACAAACTGATGCTGCCGGAATGGTTCGAGAAATACCGCACACAGATTGAAGACAATCTGCAACCGATCCAAGTTCGTACATTGGAACCAGCGCGTACAAGATGAAATTGAACGAAGGAGCATGAAGGATGATCATGGAGAAGAAGGTTACCTGGCTAGAGCTGTTCTACGATCTGCTATTTGTAGCTGCGGTGGCCAAAGCGAGTCATGTATTGTTACATGCCGAACATGGAGTGATTACATTTGAATATCTGATGAAGTTTGTATTGATTTTCATTCCAGTCTGGTGGGCATGGGTGGGTCAGACCTTATTTATCAATCGGTATGGCCAGGATATCTTCATCCATCGTGTATTTCTCATCCTACAGCTCCTATCTGTTATGGTGATGACAGCGAGTCTCTCGGTTGATTTTGACCAGCATTATCTATCCTTCTTCGTGGGTTATATCGGTTCTAGGGTATTCACGATGATTCAATACTTCACTATCCATAAGTCTAAGAGTGAGCAGCAGCAACAAGCCGCTCGTTTCCTAGGTCAATGTTTTCTCATCGGGATATTAATCTCGACCAGCTCGTTGTTCTTTGATTCATGGCTTAGATACGTGATTCTGTATGCTGGGATTGCAGTAGATATTATTCTTCCTTTGATCGGTCGCAAAAAACTGGTGAAGGTGCCGATCCACACGCATCACTTATTGGAACGGTTCGCGTTGTTTACACTCATTTTGCTGGGTGAATCGGTGGTTAGTATCATTGCCGTCCTCCAATTGGATCACTGGGATCTGAAGTCCGTGCTGTTCATCGCATTTACATCTGTATTTGTTATTGCTCTGTGGTGGCAGTACTTTGATAACGTTGAGAAGAAAGTCAGCAAAGAAATACAGACAGCCGGTCAAGCGATCATATATGGACACTTGTTTATCTATATTTCTATGAGCATGATTGCGGCATCGATTCAACTGCTGTATTTGAATAAACTCAATTATTTATTCATGCTAGGCTTTGTGTTCGGATCCGTGCTGTTGTACTTTATGTCCACCTCGCTGGTGTTCCATCGCTACAGATATTCACATATGCGGCTGAAACCGTACCATTTGGCGATTATGCTTGGCGTCATTGGAACCTTTATCATCGTAGATCTCATCTATCGTGTGCCGAATTATGCAATTGTAGGAGAGAACATGGCGTTCTTCCTCGTCTATGCCAAAATGACAACATGAATATATAGCGCATATGTAACCCCGCAACTTCTGAAGTTGTGGGGTTTTTCGTCTTTCTATGAATATCTTCATTTATTTTCTTATAGGGAATCTGTTAATATGAGACTAGATCCAAGTGAAACTACTCAGACACACAGGAGGGAAACCATTTGAGCACTAATTTAATCGGCGTTCCATTGGAAGGGTTTGCAGACTTTAGTCGCACAGTTGCGGCAGAAGGTGCTGTATTGTTAAGAAACAAAGGGAATATTCTTCCGATTGAGCATAACGAAAACGTTTCAGTTTTTGGTCGAATTCAGGTTAATTACTATCGCAGCGGTACAGGATCAGGCGGAAGCGTACATGTAGCATATACAACGAATCTGTTAGATGGGTTACGCAGCAAAACCAATTTAACCGTCAATGAGGAACTCGCTTCGGTATATGAGAAGTGGATTGAAGCCAATCCATTCGATGATGGCGGCAAAGTATGGGCGGCAGAGCCATGGAATCAGAAGGAAATGCCTCTGACGGATGAATTGGTCGCACAGGCGAGAAGCAAATCTACCAAGGCCATTGTCGTCATCGGACGAACAGCAGGTGAAGATCAGGATAACGCAGACGCACCTGGAAGCTATCAGTTGACAGAAGATGAGCGAGCAATGCTGAAGCAGGTGACGAATCATTTTGATCAGACGATCGTAGTGCTAAACGTTTCCAACATCATTGATATGAGCTGGCTAGATGACGAAAGCTATGTGCATCCCATTCAATCGGTCATTTACTCATGGCACGGGGGCATGGAAGGTGGTAATGCGATTGCTGACGTATTGGCAGGAGACGTTACGCCAAGTGGTAAATTAACCGATACGATTGCGTATTCCATTAATGATTATCCTTCAACGAGCAACTACGGGAATGAGTTCAAGAACCTGTATCAAGAGGATATCTACGTAGGCTATCGTTATTTCGAAACGTTTCGACCTGAAAAAGTTCAATTTGAATTCGGTTATGGACTATCGTACACCACGTTTGCAACCGAATTTGAAGAGGCCAAAAGTATCTCCAAAGAAGGAGAATCCTTCATTGAGGTGAATGTAAACGTAACCAATACAGGAAATACGTATGCAGGCAAAGAAGTTATTCAGGTGTACTACGAAGCGCCGCAAGGTAAGCTAGGCCAACCTCTAAAATCATTAGCTGCATTTGGGAAAACCAAACTGCTTCAGCCTGGAGCATCGGAGCGTCTGAAGATCAGTTTCCCGGTTCATACCATGGCATCTTACGATGATGAGGGTGTAACAGGTCACGCATCTGCGTATGTATTAGAAGAAGGCACGTATCGCCTGCATGTAGGGACAAGTGTCAAACAAGTCGAACACATTCTTGTCGACGGTCAAGATGGCTATGTGGTCGAGGCGCTTCAGGTTGTGGAGCAGCTTCAAGAAGTTATGGCGCCGACAGAAGACTTTACACGTATGAAGCCAGGTGCACGCAAGGAAGACGGCTCATATGAACTGGTGTACACTGCGGTACCGAATCGCCAAGTTTCTATAGCTGAGCGGATCAAGCAAAATCTGCCGCAAGCTTTGGAGCAAACAGGCAATCAAGGTCACAAGCTGAGAGATGTCAAGGATGGCAAAGTGAGTCTGGAAGCTTTTATTGCACAGTTAAGTGATCAAGATCTGGCTGCCATTATTAGAGGTGAAGGAATGAGTAGTCCACTCGTGACCTCCGGTACGGCATCTGCATTTGGTGGAGTTAGCGACAGTTTGTTCAATTATGGCATTCCAGTGGCGTGTACGGCAGACGGCCCATCCGGTATTCGCATGGATAGTGGAGAGAAGGCAACGCAGGTTTCCATCGGAACGCTGTTAGCAGCGACATGGAATACAGAGCTAGTCGAAGAACTGTATGTGTTGGAAGGGCAGGAACTCTTGAGAAATCAAGTGGACACCTTGCTGGGACCTGGACTAAATATCCGCCGCAGTCCGCTGAATGGACGTAACTTTGAATATTTCTCAGAAGATCCGCTGATCTCGGGTGTATTTGCTGCGGCATGTACGAAAGGCATCATGAAGGGCGGCTCTAACGCCACGTTGAAGCACTTTGCATGTAATAACCAAGAGAAACACCGGAGTAAAGTTGACGCGGTTGTATCTGAACGTGCGCTCCGCGAGATTTATCTGAAAGGCTTCGAGATCGCTGTGAAGCAAGGCGGCGCGAATTCAATCATGACTTCCTACAACCCGATTAACGGTCACTGGGCCGCTTCCAATTATGATCTGAATACAACCGTTCTTCGCGGAGAATGGGGCTTCCAGGGAATTGTAATGACCGACTGGTGGGCGATTATGAATGATGTCGTTGAAGGTGGAGAAGCTGACCGGAAATACACGAACTGGATGATCCGCGCTCAGAATGACCTATACATGGTTGTTCCTAACTATGGGGCAGAGATTAACGGCTGGGATGACAACACCATTGAATCTTTGGAAAATGGAACCTTAACTCGTGGTGAGCTGCAGCGTTCTGCTATGAACATCTGTACGTTCATTATGAATGCGCCAGTCTTCTCCCGCAAACATGAGATTTTGGAGACCATTGCTTCATTCCAAGCGAATGAATCTCTTTCAACCCAACAGGCTCAAGCGCTCGCTGAGAATACACAAGTGAAACCTGCTGTGAACGAACCTGTATATATGAAGGTAGACCAAGCAGGACAATATCGAATCATCGTACAGATCATGTCTCCAGAGCCTGAGCTTGCTCAAAGTGCTTGTAATGTGCTGTTGAACGACCAATTGATGACAACGATCCAAACGAATGGTACGGAAGGAAAATGGATCAGACAGAAGCTTGTCAAAGTAGATCTTGCAGCAGGCGTGTATGAATTGAAGTTAGACTTCACTAAACCAGGCTTGCAGATCGACTGGATCGAGTTTAAACCACTGTAAGGTCAGGAGTGTTGCAAGGAATGAGAAGGTACAATTTTTGGAGTCCACTACTGCTGATTGCGGTGGCGCTGATTACGAGAAGCCTGGTCACAAACCTAGGCTTAGTGTTCGGTATGTCGCATGAAGCAGCGAGTAACATTGCCATTATTGCCATGATCATTGCCGCACTGATCATGTTTAATCGCTTGACCAAGGCTCGTCGTAATCGTAAATAAGCTTGTAGCTTTAACGAACAGGAGCATCAGTAGAAGGCACCCGAGAGGGTGTCTTTTCTACATTGTTGTTTAAGGAGGTTTGGATGGTTATACAGGTTATGGCGATGATGAAGTGACGGATATCACAAATGTGCTATAATTGAACTATTCAGCCTGGAAAAGTACTGGCTATGGATGGGAGAGGTAACTGATCTATGCAGGTATTTGAAGACTGGAACCAGAAAGTGAAAAAAACGTTTAATGCAACGAATCCAACGGCTGTACTTACAGTTGCCGAAGCGGGCAGCGCATTAGGTTTATCGAAAGACCAGATGAAGCTGTATGTGGATAAAAATAAATTGACCAAGGTTCCGATTATGAGGAGTGTACACAGATACCTCTTATTGAAGAGCGAGATCGATGCTATCGTTAATAAACGTTAATTGCATAAGAGTATGACATCAGCCATTTAACCGATTTGTATTTCGGAAAGTGGTTATTTTTTTATGATTAGCTTATTGTGCCTAGACCTTGTACAGAGAGGAGATTAGCATGAATACCTTATCAGGCTGGTTATATAATCGGGTGAATTGGAAGTGGATTGTGTCTGCAATTGTGCTGTTTGCCTGCTTTATCGTATTTATTTTGCCTTGGCAGGCTGCGGAGTCCAAAGAGGCCACCGGAGGAGGAGAATCTCCGGATTCGTCCTTCTGGTATACTGCGGATGATCTTTATCAAATGGCAGAAAGCTATGGGGAGACTGGACGCAGTGCCTATATCTATGCCAGGTTTACATTTGATCTTATCTGGCCGTTAGCGTATCTCTTTTTATTGGTAGTCCTGATATCGGCACTCTACCGGGTGCTCCCTGCTAGGAGTCACTGGCGTAAACTAAATCTGCTTCCACTGGGTGGTTGGGCTTGTGATATGTTAGAAAATATAGGAGCTTCGATCACAATGTATCGTTATCCCCTCCCCACACCTGTCATTGCCGAGCTAACCCCGGTATTTACGCTCGTTAAGTGGTGCCTGATCTATGCTTGTTTTGCCGCACTCGTACCAGGGGTCGTTCTTACGATTATCCATTACGTCCGCCTCCGGCTGAATAAGAGATAAAGTCGTGATTAAAGGATAACATCGAGAAAGGATAAAATCAGTATGATAGGACAATCCTACCTCAGGTAGCTGTTGTTCAATACGGAGGATGGCGAAAGAACTGATGGAGCTAGATCTCTGCTTGCCAAAGGGACAAACTGTCATTTATACTCTTGGCGCAAGGTCTTAGCATGACACGAATATATGAGTCCAAGGAGATGAATAATGCATGGCAATCAGCTTGAATGTGTATCTAGTAACGGATGGTAATGGTCGTGAGGCAGTGGAGTTCTATAAAGAGGTGTTTAATGCAGAGGTACTAGCAATCCAGACGTTTGGTGAAGGGCCGTCTAGCCCGGATCATCCGATTCCACCTGAAGCCAAAGACCGTATTATGCATGCCTCCTTGCAGATTGGTGGCTCTGTATTGATGCTATCTGATACGTTCCCGGGCATGGAGCACACCATTGGCAACCATATTACCGTTACAGTGAACACAGACACGGCCGATGAGGCAACAAGCATTTTCAACAAGTTGGAAGTTGGCGGAGAAGTGAAAATGCCGATTCAAGAGACCTTTTGGAGTCCAGCTTACGGTTCGGTGACCGATAAGTATGGTGTTCAGTTCCAAATTAGCTGTACGCCGAACAACGCGTAATCTTATAGCCTTATAAATTTAGAAAACCTCATGGACATCAGCAAGATCGTCCTGAGGTTTTTTGGTTTTGTTTCAACAGAATACGGTACCGTACAATCAGCAAAGCGGTCTGTAATGGGTTAGCCTTCTTTTTGAATCTTAGATGGGTTGTTGATTTTGTAAGGGACCGGATTGCGAGTGAGCTTCTTCTTAATGATTTTGGCTTCAAAAGAAAGAATGTCCCCCACTTCAAGCTTCTGCTTCTTCATTGTGGCACTGTGGCTAGACCAGGCTTCGCCAATCTCAATCAGTTCAGGCTCAGTAATCGCCACTGCTTCATAAATAATAACTTCATCATCATTATCCGAGAAGTGATTCGGAACAGTCGTGAATTCTTTAACCACAGCAGACATCTTCACTTTGCCGTCTGGCAGATCAATCTTAATCGCCTTTGATTTACTTGCGGTTTTTGCTTTGGGTTTGGCTTCCGCAGTAGCACTGTTTTGGGGGCCAACATACTCCTCGACCAATCCATCCGGATCACCAACAAGACCCGAAACGCGGTGATTATCATCATCGATGTAGTCCATATGATCAGGGTACTCGGAAGGAATCGTTACCGTTGATGGTGCAGATGCTTCCACATTCGGTTCATCTTGAGCGCTAGGCTCGTCCTCTGATGTCGCCGTAGATGTCGTTGTTGTGGTCGATTCGCTCACCTTGCCCGTCCCTGCTCCTGCCAAACCTCTAGCACTGTAGCTGGACGCCTGCATTTCCTTCAAATACGAAGGGTGGATGCAGTGCTTCTGATCGTTATCCAGTTGAATAACCGCAGCCATATGATCGACATAACCCAGGATGGTGCAGGGAAGATTGAGCCCGTTTCCTTTATAATAAAACGTTTTGAGCTTGGTAGCTTTCCCCGAAAGCAATCCCCACTCCTGACATTTTTCAATGAGTTCCTCTTCGTTTTCGAGCGCTGTATACTGTTGTGGTTCAATTATAAAAGCATATGTCATAACGCATTTCCGCCTTTCTCTGTTTCTCTATGTTCATCGTTTCCAAATTACAATCAGTGTATCACAAAAGTACACCGCGACATAAACTTATCCGAGCGTTTGCAACGAGTGTCTATGGTATAATTTCTCTGAGATAGACACGTTAAACGTGTGTATACAATTAGCAAGCCGTGTACCCAGGTATACCTTGTGTGCCGTACATATACCCAACTTCTGCGGGAGGTAACTTCGATGAATCTAAAAGTAAATCATCAACTTCTATGGCCTTTAGTAGGCATCGCCATTGGGACGAGTATCGGTATTGCTACGAACCAGACAGCTTTAGGTGTTGCATTCGGGATCACCCTTGGCATATTAATCGGATCTGTTGTTAGCAAAAGAATCCGTTCTGATTCGGATGAAATGCTCCGTGAACATGTGAGTGAATTGATTAAACCAAGAGACTGGCATGAAGCACTCCAGCACTCGGAAGATCATCCTGTACTTATTCTTAAACATAGCACGACCTGCCCGACTAGCGCCCGCGCCTACCGAGAATTTATGGCCTTTGTAGGCTCCAACGCATCCGAGTCTGGACAGCGCATGGACTACCATATCGTCAAAGTGATCGAAAGTCGTGCGCTTTCTCGCCACATTGCAGAAGAGACAGCGGTTATCCATCAATCACCACAGGTGCTGTTACTTGAACAGGGGCGTGTCATCCAACATACGTCACACGGTAAAATCACGAAAAAGAGATTAACTCAGTGGGCCCAAGATCCGTTTAGTTAATAAAGAATGATTAGCCCAGCAAGGTAGCGAACCATCAGCTGTGATTTGGAGGTGTGACTTCCAAACAAGCTATCCCAATCTAAAATGAAACGCCGTTCCCTCTTCACGAGGAGAACGGCGTTTCTTTTATGAATTATGATGTGAATTTTGGCAACCAGTCACCGTGAGCTTCGATCAATTCATCACACATGGCAACGATGTCGTCGATGGACAATTCAGCAGCGGTATGTGGATCAAGCATTGCGGCATGATAGATATGATCCTTTTTACCTGTGATTGCAGCTTCAATCGTTAGCAGTTGAGTGTTGATATTGGTACGATTCAGTGCTGCCAGCTGTGGTGGCAGATCGCCGATGTACGTTGGGCTGATGCCAGATCCGTCGACGAGACAAGGCACCTCTACACATGCTTCACGAGGCAGGTTCGTGATCAGCCCGTTATTCATGACATTACCGCCGATTTTGTACGGACGGTTCGTCTCCATAGCCTCCATAATATGCGAGGCGTACTCCCGACTACGGGTGTGCTCGATGTTTTCACTGGCAAACAGCTTCTCGCGCATTTCCTTCCAGCCTTCAATCTGGTTCACGCAGCGACGTGGATATTCATCCAGCGGAATGTTGAACCGTTCGATCAGTTCAGGATAGTTACGTTTGATAAAGTAAGGGTGGTACTCAGCGTTATGCTCGGAGGATTCCGTTACATAGTAGCCAAAACGTTGCATCAGCTCAAAACGAACCATGTCATCATGCTGTTCCTTCTGTTTTTCCTTCGCTAGACGTTTAATCTCTGGATAGAGATCCTGTCCATCACGTGTTACCTCAAGCAACCATGCCATATGGTTGATACCCGCAATCTTAGCAACCACACCAGTCTGATCAATCCCCAGAGCATCAAACAGATGAGGCACACATACCTGCACACTATGACACAGTCCTACCGTTTTGATGCCGCCATGCACGTTCATGACATTGGTGAGCACGGCCATCGGATTCGTGTAGTTCAAGAACCAAGCATCTGGGCACACTTCCTGCATATCCCGTGCAAAATCGAGCATTACTGGAATGGTACGCAGGTTACGGAAAATCCCCCCAATGCCAAGCGTGTCAGCAATTGTCTGGCGCAGCCCATATTTCTTCGGAATTTCAAAATCGGTAATGGTACATGGATCATATCCGCCCACTTGAATTGCATTAATGACATATTTCGCTCCGCGAAGAGCTTCTTTGCGATCCGTATATACTTTCACGCTACAGCGACTTCCCAGAGAACGTGCCATGCTGGTTAACAAACGCTCCGAATCGCTCAGGCGCTCGGCATCAATATCATACAAAGCCAGCTCAAAATCTTGCAGTGCTTCGGTCATCATAACGTCACCTAGTACATTTTTGACAAAGACGGTGCTTCCCGCACCGAGGAATGTAATTTTGCTCATCTAAAGTTCAGCCTCCCTGAATTTGTTGTACCTTCACTATAGGCTCATTGGAGGCGGATAACTATGGTGCAACCTATCTTAAATATGTCATAATCCCATTTTTGGTGTCGCTTACAGAGATAATATGACCCATTTACCTGTTATAATATTAACAACAATCATTGATGCGTATTGAGGGAAGGAAGTGCGTGAGATGAGTCGAATTGAAATGAATGTGGTTTCTTTAGACTGGACACAGATGGAGCTGGTGCTGCTATTTTTCGGATGGGAGGACTGTGAGCCATCTCATTATTGGGGACCAGGTGTCCGCGACTCCTACATTATTCATTACATTCATGAAGGGCGAGGCACGGTGCAGATGGAGAACCGGGAATACCATCTCTCACCAGGACAGGGATTTGTCATTGTCCCGGATACGATTATCCACTATGAGGCAGATGCAAGTGATCCGTGGACGTATTCTTGGTTTGGATTCAGAGGTGTGCATGCCAAAACATTTATGCAGCGAGCCTATCTAAGTCCGGAACACCCTGTGTTTGAAGCTCAAGACCCCATATGGTTTGATCAGTTGTATACTGACATGGTTCAGGCCTCGTCACGGCAAGGCGGCGATATATTTAGCCAAAGCCTGTTATATCGGTTAATTGCGGAGCTGATTGCTTCTTCTCCCAAGACGGAAGAAAAGACGGATCGTCCTGTGTCCACCAAGGAAGAATATATTCGTCAGGCTCTACAATATATGGAGAACCGGTACAGTCAGAAAACCTCGATCCTAGATATCGCGCAATCTGTTGGGCTGGATCGTACTTATCTCTCCGGGCTTTTCAAGGAGCGGTATGGCAAGTCACTTCAGGCGTTCTTCCTTGAATATCGGATCAACCGCGCAGCTGAGCTACTGCAAAATCCTGTATTATCTATTAGTGAGGTAGCCCATTCAGTGGGTTACACCGATCCGCTGTTATTTTCTAAGATGTTCAAACGGGTAACAGGAGTATCTCCCAAAGCATCTAGATTACAGCCTAATCTAACCATATAGATGGATTATTTTAATTTCATGTAATAAAAGTTTTGAACATTATCAGTCTGCCAGCTATACTTGTACAGAAACCAATTGAATATGTGGAATTAGGTGCTTTATCGATTCGGATAAAAGCTTAATAGGGAAGTCCGGTGTAATACCGGCGCGGTCCCGCCACTGTAACAGAGGAGTCATACAGCGTATTGCCACTGGTGTAAGCCGGGAAGGTGCTGTCTGACGATGATTCTGGAGCCAGGAGACCTGCCTAATTTAACGACACGTTAGTAACCTACGGGAGATAGGAAGGTGTTTAGAGAAGCATGATTTTTTCTGAAAATCTGTCTATTTAAGGCGTCCTTAACCGGTAACACGGAGAAGGGCGCTTTTTTGGTAGAACGGGATAGATTGTACCTTCCATTGCAGAGCGATGGAGCTTGGGAGAGAGGACGTCTGAACGCGTGAGCAGATACATCATTAAAAGATTAGTTCAACTGGTAGCTGTATTGTTCGGCATTACCTTTCTGACTTTTCTGTTAACCTACTTGTCACCAGGAGACCCAGCAAGGCTGATGCTGATGTCCACGGGGATCACGCCAACCGACGAATTGGTCATGCAGGTACGCACTCAACTTGGGCTAGACCAGCCATTTTGGATGCGTTATGGAACCTGGCTGGGGCAGGTACTGCAAGGGGATTTCGGCACCTCTTATAAGTATGATCGTCCTGTAGTGGACATATTGTTGTCTCGTCTACCAGCAACACTACGGCTAACAGGCAGCGCTATGCTTATCGTCATTATGATCTCTTTTCCGCTCGGAATTCTTTCGGCAATCTATCGGAATAAATGGCTGGATTATGCAATTCGTTTATTCTCTTTTGCTGGGCTTTCCATGCCAAGCTTCTGGTTGGGAATGTTACTCATGCTCCTATTTGGCGTTCAACTGAAGCTGCTGCCAGTGATGGGGAGTACGGGATGGAATAGTCTGATCCTGCCTACCTGTACGCTGGCGGTTCCGCTGATTGCACAGTACAGCAGGCAGATTCGAGCGGTTATGCTGGATGAAATGTCCCAGGACTATGTGAGCGGAGCGAGATCCAGAGGTGTGAAGGAGAGACAGGTCATTATGCATCACATTTTGCCAAATGCACTACTACCGATTGTGACCTTGATGGGCATGTCTACCGGGACATTATTGGGCGGTGCAGCCATTGTAGAGAGTCTGTTTGTGTGGCCAGGTGTAGGTCAGATGGCCGTAGACGCCATTTTTACACGGGATTATCCGTTGATTCAGGGGTACGTCATGTGGATGGCGACGATATACGTCACGCTGAATCTGCTTGTTGATCTATGGACGCATCTGCGGGATCCTCGGATTCGACTGGAAGTGGATGTGTAGATGAGCGAAATGAAGCAGATATTCAAACAAAATCGTTGGTTTACGTTGATCCTATCTTTAACCGGATGCTGGATAATTCTAGCGATGATCGCACCAATCTTGGCACCCCATGATCCGCTGACAACGAACTTTGCCCATGTGCTGCAACCACCTAGCACGGAATATCCCTTGGGTACAGACCAGCTTGGGCGCTGTATTCTGTCACGTCTTCTGTATGGGGCGCGCACATCATTACTTCTCACCTTTATGATGACGGGTATTGTCTTTGTACTCGGTGTAACGATTGGCATGATATCGGGATTCGCTCGTGGTGTGACAGACACCATATTAATGCGTTTAACAGATACGCTCATGGCTTTTCCAGGGTTAATCTTCGCTATTGCTGTAGTCGGCATGTTAGGGCCAGGATTATTCAACACGGTGGTAGCTCTGTCTGTGGTGTGGTGGGCGAAGTATGCACGTCTTGCCAGAGGTCTCGTCATTTCATTACAGCAAAAAGAGTATGTAGCCGCCGCCGCCTTCGGCGGTGCACGGTGGAGTCAGATCATCATCAGAACAATTCTACCCAACATGATCTCACCGCTGATCGTCATGGCGATGATGGATGTGGGCGGAATGATGTTATCGATCTCAGGTCTATCCTTCCTCGGACTTGGTGCACAGCCACCTGAACCGGAATGGGGAGCCATGCTGAATGAAGGCAGAAGGTATCTACAGACTGCACCATGGTTGTTAATTTATCCGGGGCTCGCGATATTTGGCACGGTTATGATCTTTAATTTATTGGGAGATAGCCTTCGAGATGTGCTTGATCCTAAGAAAGAAATCAAATAACGGGGGAACGAAAATGAACTTTATTCGCAGGAAGTCATTTATGCTTATGGCGTTATCGATTGTGATGTTATTTGTGCTTGCAGCATGTGGAAGTGCATCCCAAACAACCGATGGAACGGACAAGTCCGGACAATCGGCGCAATCTGAACAATCGGATCAGAGCCAACCGGGGAAGCCGACCCACTTGAACGTTGCGTTATTTTGGCTTGGTAGCAATCTGGATCCTGCAGAGGAATGGAATGGTTGGACACTTACGCGTGCAGCAATTGGGGAGACACTGGTTCAGTTTGATGAAAATATGAAGCTGGTTCCCAAAATTGCAGATACGTGGGATCGGATTGATGAGAAGACATGGCATTTCCATATTCGTGACGGCGTAACGTTCCACAATGGCAATAAGGTGACAGCAGAGGCTGTGAAGACATCAATTGAACGCTCACTGGAATTAAATGAACGGGGACAGTCCACGTTACCGATTGCTTCCATGACAGCGGAAGGACAAGACCTTACAATCAAGACGACGGAGCCTTACGCATCGCTGCTTGGAAATATTGCCGAACCACTGTTTGTTATCGTGGATACTACTGCGGATACATCCAAGTTTAGCAGTGAGCCTATCGCTACAGGGCCATTTATGGTGACATCCTATACCCCGGATCAAGAGATTCAGGTGAAAAAGTATGATGGATACTGGGGTGGTGCGGCTGATCTAGATACGATGACGTTAAAGTATATCAAGGACGATAGCACGCGTGCACTTGCCTTACAATCCGGTGAGATTGATGTGGCCAGTAACGTCGGTCGCAGTAATCTCGCGTTATTTCAAGATAAGAACCAATACACGATTGATGAGATCCCGAGTTTACGAACACAGTTTGTCTGGTTCAATCTGAAGAATCCTACACTGAGTGATCCTGAAGTGCGCCGTGCCATTTCCTATGGTATTGATCGGGACATGTATGCGAACACTCTTGTGGGAGGTCAGGGAGCCAAAGGGCCGTTTACGTCAGCTCTCCCATTTGGCTATGACCAAATCAGCGGATATAGCTACGAACCAGAGAAGGCTAAACAATTGCTCGATGAAGCGGGCTACAAAGATACAGACGGTGATGGTATTCGGGAAAAGGATGGAGAGAGAATATCACTCCAGTTGATCCTCAACACGGCTTACGAATCGGATTCCATTGTAGCTGCTGCGATGCAGTCCCAATTGAAAGAGATTGGGATTCAGTTGGAGATGACCTCTTATGAAGACCTGACGGATCATCAGAAGAGTGGCAATTTCGATCTCGCCTTAACCAGTATTAATACGGGGATTACAGGAGATCCGCAATATATTCTCGATTTCTACTTCAAGACCGGAGCGGAGTGGAACGTAGGTGGGTATAGCAACAAGAAGCTGGATGGTGTAATTAATCAATTGCATTCGGAATTCGATGTGGAGAAAAGGTATGCTTTAGCGGCAGAGGCGCAACAGATGATTCTGGATGATGCGGCATATCTGTTCGTGACCTATACTCCTATCAATATTGTTAGCAAAAGCACGGTTCAGGGGGCAACGATGTATCCAATCGACTTCTACTTACTGGATCGTAATATCAAGGTTAACCAATAATGAAGCCGCTATTAGATATACGGAATCTTTCGGTGACATATCCGAGCGGATCAGCGGCGCTACGAGATCTGTCTTTTACGATGAAGCCCGGTGAGATCGTGGGCATTGTAGGAGAGAGCGGCAGCGGGAAGTCTACATTACTTCGTGCGATACTTGGTATGTTACCCGATGGAGGGCAATGTACGAGTGGAGAGGTTTTTTTTCAGGGAAGGTCGATATTAAGTTATTCTCCGGCAGAGTGGAGCCAGATTCGGGGCAAACGGATAGCGATTGTATTTCAGGCGAGCGGTTCGTATCTCAATCCGATTCGTAAAGTGGGAAGCCAATATATTGAGGCTATTCGTACCCATTTCAACATATCCAAGAAGACAGCCTACGACATGGCGCTGGACATGTTATCTGGGATGGGACTGCACGATCCACAGCAGATCATGAATGCATATCCCAACCAGCTCAGTGGTGGAATGAAGCAACGAACAGCTATTGCGATGGCGGTAACAATGGAGCCAGAACTACTTCTGACCGATGAACCCACCAGCGCATTGGATGTAACGACCCAGCTGGAAGTGCTGAAGCGACTGCATGAGCTGAGAGATCGAAAAGGAACAGGCATTATTATGGTAACGCATAATATGGCGGTTGCCGCCCATATGGCAGATCAGATCGGTGTAATGCAGCAGGGTGCACTGGTTGAGTATGGAATGGCGGCTAATCTGATTACGAATCCACGGGAAGAGTATACTCGGCAGCTTCTACAAGCTGTACCTGAGCTTGATCTGGGAGGGCAGTGAATATGAGATGTGGCGTAACCCCGATACTGGAGCTGAAGGATCTGTGTAAGACGTATGAGTCGAAGGGGCAAAAGGTAGTGCATGCTCTACACTCGATCAACTTAGATCTCTATCCAGGCGAGTGTCTAGGGATTGTTGGTGAGAGCGGTAGTGGCAAAAGCACCCTTGCCAAATGTGTCACACATCTGGAACGAGTAAGTTCAGGACAGATCAGGTATCATCAGCAGGATATTACCCGATTGAAGGGCGAAGCTCTGAGGCTACAGCGCAAGCAGATCCAGATGGTTTTTCAAGAGCCTTCAGCGATTTTTAACCCACGATTGAAGATTGGAGCCTTTATTAGCGAGCCACTGGTGAACTATGGCCTGTCTAAACGCCGACAGGCTGGCGAAGAAGCGATTCAACTGTTAGAACGCGTAGGGTTGCCAGCATCCGTTGCCAATAAATATCCCCATGAGCTGAGTGGTGGTGAGCAGCAGAGAGTTGTCATCGCCCGTGCCATGGGAGTTCAACCGGATATCATGATCTTTGACGAAGCAACTTCGGCGCTGGATGCTTCCATTCAGCAGCAAATTCTGCAGCTGCTCAGACAGCTTCGTTTGCAGACGAGTATTTCTACGATCTTTATCTCTCATGATCTAGCCGTGGTACAGCAGGTAAGTGACCGGATTGCGGTGATGCATCAAGGTGATGTGGTTGAAGTCGTGGAAAGTTCACAGTTGAATAATTCGGCTAATCATCCCTATACCCGTAGTCTAATGGCCTCAGTGCTGTCGGTAAGAGAGATCAAGGAGCAAATGCAGGTGGACACTCTTCAAGGCATTACGGGATAGAGGGGGATTGCGCTGTTGAGAGTTACGTAAAGTGAGCAAGGGTTGAGCCGATTAGATGAACTTGCGTTTGAACTGATATTGGCGAACTTACATCAGGTTAAAAGAGATAGAAGGCACATGAACAAAAAGAATACAAGAATACATTAACAGAAACACAACAAAAGGGTTACCTTAAAGTCATGTGATGACGTCAGGGTAACCCTTTTGTTATTAACGTAGTTTTTTTTGAATAATACCTGTCGGTTTTTAAACTCAGCTCCTCTTGCTGGTGGTTACCGCATTTAGTGAGGCACTTGGGCTTGGAAGTCATTCCGGCTGGATTGATCAGCGTGGTAAAAGACCACATCTCCATCCTTCACAGGTAACGATCTCCCGCGATCATCCAGTTGGTTCGTATTGAAACCTTCAAGTCGCCACTGATTCATGAGTGGTGCATGGATGTATTGCAGATGTGGTGCATCTGTATTGCCATCGCGTAACGTTTCCAGATTGAAATTAACGACGATATATCCATTTTTCAAAAATACGTCCGCCTTCTCATCAAGTACATTTTGCCTGGCTAGTGGCGTGAGATCCGTTCCCTTTGGCACAGCATACACATCGGCTGGCAAGCTATACTCACCGTACCACCGCTGAATGGCGGCATTGGCTCGGTCTACATTCACACTCGTG
Source organism: Paenibacillus sp. MER 99-2 (assembly GCF_023714095.1). NCBI lineage: Bacteria > Bacillati > Bacillota > Bacilli > Caryophanales > Paenibacillaceae > Paenibacillus > Paenibacillus sp. MER 99-2. Next base: position 104,004 of record NZ_JAMAUZ010000010.1, read on the forward strand.
GGAATGTTGGTCTTAGGCCCGATAAGTGTACGGATGGAAGCGGGTAGAATCATCCAATCGTAGCGACCTACCCATGTTTTCTGGTGTGAGATCTGGTCGACCAGTTGAACCATGTACTCTGCCAGCGTCGTTTGGTTGCGTTCCTGTGCCGTTAGTTCATAGGTGTAGCGGTAACGTGCTGTATCTCCAAGTTCTGTGCCCGGTACATTGCGAAGTCGTGAGTTCAGCACGACGAAGCGTTTCTCCAAATCCTGCGGCGATCCGATCCGGATAAGACGTTCCTGTCCACGGTGGTAGTAGAGATCCACGGCCTGCCGTGTAGTGCCATCCTTACTCACAAAATCAAAAGTAGGGGTGATACGAACGCCATCGGTTGTGCCGAACATATTACCTTTGGTTTTCAGGTCGAATTTGACATGATAACCTGTTTTCACCGCGATATTCCGAAATCCCTGTACAGGATGACTCCCCGGACGAATAGGCAGAACAAATGGTGCTAAATTACCTCGCGGATCACCATCGATCCCGTTGGTACCTGTCCAGTAGCTGACGCCACTAGCTGCTGAACTTCCCATTTGTTTGCGAAATACATTTTCCCAGTTATAGTCCGAGATATCCGTCACATGAAAATCATACAACCGCCCAATGACTTCCACAGGTACCGTATCTGTAGCCACATGGTGAGCCAGATTGGTGTTTGCATCCGGTTGGGTTGTAAACGTCGAGGGTGCATTTTCCGCAATATTGCGGAATTTCACTTGGTAATGTCCCTCATCGACCCATACGGGGAGGTAGAACTGGGTATCTAATTGGTTCACCGGGATATCTACCCACGTTTCCGCAGGGATAAACTGGCTTCGGTCAGCATTGTAGACATCAAAGGGAAACTGAACCTGTTTGATCCGAAAATACTTAGCATAATCCCGGTTGCCATATCCTGGATAACTGGCTATGTCCAAGTGTTGTCCCGAAGTGGGAATACGTACGATAAAGGGACGCTCTAAGATTAGCGCTGAACTGTTCGGGTCAGGTACCGTTTTCTGGTTGTGCGGCTGATCATCCGACACCCACGCGTAGTTGACGACAGGGGTATGTACCGTGACGGTGTTGATCCCCGGGATAGGTAATGTTTTGTTCGCCCCGCCGTTCACATTACCGGGAAGCAGATCGTAAAAGATCTCACCCGAACTCGTCGTATTTGCTTTGTTCAGCAGTGAACTGCTAATCATGTTATTTGGCTTATAGAGCACATCTCGACCAATCGGTGTTGGATCAGGAATGTTCGTTGGCGTAGGGCCGTCTTTGGTCGCTTCCACGTCGTCCATGACCTTAGTGTTGTTAAATTTGACGAGGTCATTATTGACCTTACTTTGAGGCGTGTTCGACTCGGCCATACCTTTTAACAGTGCAGTATCATCCGGTACATCCGGTGGCGAGTTTAAACCGCCTGTTCGCTTCGGTGGTGTATACGAGATTGCCGCCGTTGGTGCGGGTTTGACATGACTTTCCACCGCTTCATCATTTCTGGACTCGAGTGTTGGCGGTGTGTAGCCCGAAGGCAGCATGGTGACCGAGGTACCTGGAAGAGCATAATTCTCCATCGTTGCTTTTGCGATTTTATAGACTTCCAGCTTGTTGATTTTCCAGTACGAATAATCTCGTGTGATCTGGAAGTTGTAAGGTTTGGTTACGGTATCGCCTGTTTTCACGGGTGGACCAGGAGAACAAGTGCCTTCTGGCGAACAAACCTCTGGCCCGGGTATCGTCCATTCTCGCTCATAGGTGAGTGTGACATTACAATTATACGTTGTCTTACCCGTCATCCGAGCCCAAGATTGGTCAAACAGGTAGTTGTCCGCAAACGCGTTGGTATACAACGATTCGGAGGTCGGAATGCCTTTGAGTACATCAAATCGCTCAGCGTCCCTGTTATCTGCTTTGATTACTCCGCGAGCATTCGGATCGAGGTCACTCTTATTCATCGTTGTCCCCTGTGAAGGTGGCTCGATATTAGGTGTACATGCACCACCACCGCCACCTTGCCCAGGATCTTCCGGCTCACCGGGTGCACTTTCTACACCAATATTTGTCGAGGTAGTTAGCTTAAAGTCATCCTTCTCCCACAACACGGTGATCTTTGTTGTTCCTTTAGATTCTGCCGTAACGAGTCCGGATGAGCTCACTGTTGCTACAGCAGGATTAGAAGACGTCCATGTGATCTTCCCATTTCCAGAATTCACATTCGTTTCAGCGCCAAAGCCACCATCGCCTGTTTTGGTTTTGACTGTTGCGTTTAATTGTTTTTGTTCTTTGATACGGAGTTGCCCACCATTGGTCAGGTTAATTTCTTTAGTGATCTCGGCTAAGGCCTTCCAGTACAGATCTGTGTTGAAAATGTAATCTGCCGACCACTTGGGAGAATTATATTCCCTAGCAGCTGTAGGAAGGATTACTCCGCCTATTTTCATTGTGAATCTAGTATTTAAACCATCAAACGAATCAACAGAAACAAGCTTTGGCATATTTTTATCCATCTCATAGTATTGGAAATCATCCATGTAATGAGGCTTTCGTGATGGGTTTGTCACCTCAGACAAACTATAATCCATCCCATTTTTATCGAAGTAGACAGTTGGTTTATATACCTCTTTGTCCAGACTCAGATTAATACATACAGTAGAGGAGGCTGGGAGATTTTTAGACGGATCGTTAGTTAATAAAGTATTATTACACTCTCCGTCAACACTCCATTTTAAATTGTCGATCTGGTAAATATAAATACCGATATTTGTCTTATTTAAACCCTCCACAGGAATAACCTTTTTCTGTGATTTTGCTGGGGTAACAGGCACCATATATTGAGATTCTATTGCAGGTTTTGTGGTACCTGGTCCGCCACCAGCTTTTACATAAGAAAGTGGTATCACTAGGGTATTGATAATCAGAATAGATAACAAAAATTTCTTGGCGAGAGACTTAGATCTCAACCTCACTCCCCCTCGTGTTATGGCGTATAACTGACACTAAATATCGGCCCCTCTTTAGTTTGTAAGGTTACAGCTCTAGGGGGAGATTGCTTGGAATGTAACAAGCCATCTGCCCAATAAACAGGAGTTTCAATTATAAACACCCTTTTTTCAATGAAATCACTTATTTTCGGAACATCATATGATAAAAATGCTTTGGATTGGGGTGAAAGCAATGGATTAAATGTTGCTGAATTGAGCAATCCTCCTGCTTGAAGTTGACTCATTGAACTGGATTTGATATTTAGTCCAAATTCAACGAAAGAAAAATATCTTCCGCTCTGAAGTCTTACCCCTTCATCAACAAATACTGGGTAATAAATGCTTCGTTCATTATTGCTAACACTGCTATCTACAATGATCCAATTCAAAACTTTCAGGTCAGCATGATTTGTGTCTGTGATGATCTCTTTGTTTCTAATCTTGGAGAAATCGTCAGTCACATCTTCGTATGTTCGATTTCCCAGAGGCACTTTAAATTCAGCTGTTTTTTTGAACACACTTGTTATCACATTCAAGTTCGTTCCCGTCAAACCGACTTGACGCAGTTCATTCAATCCTTTGAAATCAACAGGTTTAGCCTTGGCTACAGTGGCATAACGAGCAATCAATACAGCAACCTCAGCACGAGTGGTTGTGCGATCGGTACCAAACTGTTTGTCACTTCCGACACTCATTAATCCAGTACCCATCGCTACAGCTACAGCGTTTTTGTCTGCAGCAGCCAGATTACCTGTGAAATACTCCTTCGCGGGAACAACGGTATTTTTCACATCATCCAAAGCCTGCTTGTAGTCAGAATCAACCGTAGCTAAACCGTGGGTTAACCAAACAGCCATCTCTCCACGTTTAAGAGATGCTTTAGCATCGAGTGTGCCCTTGTAATTTGCAGGGTTGATGAATCCTTTTTGGATCGCAGTAGAGACGCCGCTTTTCGCCCATTCAGGGATATCTGTAAAGTTATTTGTTGCTGGGTTTGGAGTGTTTGGTTGATCTGACAATCTACTCAGGATACTTGCCATTTCGGCTTTGGTTACAGGTGAGCTGGGTTTAAATGTCCCATCTGTGTATCCCTTCAAATAGCCTTGCTCTACTGCTGAATTAATTGCTGTAGCTGCCCAGTGCGTAGAAGGCACATCTTTAAACTTTAGCGTAGTTTGCGCGGCTTGAACTGAGTTTCCAGCTCCAATTCCGCCAACGATCCCCGTTAACAAAGCTAATGTCGTAATCCCTGAAACAATTATTTTTTTCATAGATGATACTCCTCTCGAATCTACGTTTTTCAATCTGTGGTATGTACTTCTTTCTACCAGATACTAAATTTGACATAATAATCAATATTCTACCATGTGCATTTAGTTCGTTGGTAATGTTTTTCAGAAATATTCATCCAACAGAGGCTTATAATCTCCTTCCTGGAACCTATCCAACCCTAAAAAAACAAAAAAAGGCCACGAATCCGTAGATTCATAGCCTTATACTTTAAGGTGTTGGTCGTTATGTTATTTAAATGAAAATAAATATGCTTCAAGAATACCCTATTTCTAATCTTTTGAGAAGTAGATATTTCAACATTTTGGAAAATGAAGTGATGTTTCCAAGCTGGACTAGGGATTGCCCTAGCAGCACGCTCAAAAAAGTGCAAGGACAGATCACCTAATTCAGTAGCTTCACTGATATATTAAGCTTGGTTCCAGTTCTCTCCGGTGAGGTATTTCTCGGTGAGGATGGATAACATCTGAATGCCGACTTCATTATGTCCACCTTCGGGAATAATGATATCTGCATATTTTTTGGATGGCTCGATAAAAGCGTCGTGCATAGGTTTCACAGTCTCGAGATATTGCTTGTACACCGATTGAATCGTCCGTCCGCGTTCCTCGATATCCCGCAGCACTCTGCGCAGAATCCGTACATCGGAATCCGTGTCTACGAACACTTTAATGTCCATTAAGGCACGTAGCGTTTCATCGATTAGCACATGCAATCCTTCTACAATGACGATATGGTTCGGTGCCAGTTCAACCGTCTCATCGGCAGCACGGTTATCTATGGTGAAGTCATATACGGGAGCATACGCCGCTTGGCCTTTTTTCAACAGGGTGAGATGCTCAATTAACAGATCATTATCAAAAGCAAAGGGATGATCGTAATTGGTGAGTCGACGTTGCTCAGGTGTGAGCTGCGACTGGTCTTTGTAATAATTGTCTTGGGATATAAACGTTACTTTACCTGTTCCCAGACGGTCTATAACGGAGCGAGCTACCGTCGTTTTACCGGATCCGGTTCCTCCGGCGATACCAATGATGAGCATGGTTATTCCATAAACCTCCCTAGAATGGCAGCATAATCATGGATGAAGAGTGCGATATCTGATCTATTCATCACTCTTATCCACATGTCTGTCTGTGAATGCACAATTCCTTTATTGTACCATAGGGCACTTCTTTTTTCACCTGAAGCAAGTGACCATGTTTTGCCTACTTGGGAGATTGTGCGCATACTGTCACGAATGGAATAGCCCTTGTCCAATTTTTCCTAATTTTGAATGATTGACTTTTTGGAGGACAGGCCTATAATAATACATATATACTTAACACGGACTGTTACTGGGAGAGCCAGGCATGACCGAATTCGATTATTTAACTGTAATCGCTTTCGGTCTTTTTTTATTTCAGGCGGGGGGTGAGGGCATTGAAGGTTATTAAAAAAGTAAATAACAACGTGGCAATTGCCATTAATGATAAGAATGAAGAGGTATTCGTCGTAGGTAAGGGTGTAGGGTTTCTGAAAACCCCTTATGAGCTGACGGAGACGGATCTGGTTGAGAAAATTTTCGTGGCACCGAAGAACATCCGTATGTATGATCTGCTGAACAGCATTCCCATTGAGGATATATATCTGGCAGAGGAAATCATCAAGCTGGGCAGTCAGATTTTGAATAAACAATTTAACACGAACTTGCTTCTCACCCTGTCCGACCATATTAGTTTTGCACTGACCCGGCATCGTGAAGGTGTGCATATCAAGAACCCGTTGGAGTGGGAAGTTCGCACCTTATATCCAGATGAGACCCGTGTGGGTGAGACAGCGTTGAAGCTGATTCAGGAGAAAACGAATGTGGACTTGCCAGCGGCCGAGACGACACTGATTGCCCTACATTTTGTGAATGCACAGGTGGGCTCGGGTGAGATGAGTGATACGACCAAAGTAACGACGGTAACGGGTGAGATTTTGTCCGTGATCAAATATGCGCTCAAAATTGACTTTCAGGAAGACTCCATTCATTTTATGCGATTTGCAACACATATAAGGTACTTCATCATGCGACAGATGAGCGGCAAATCGCTGAAGGATGAGAATGAATCACTTTTCCTGATGGTCAAAGAGAAGTTTCCCAAGGAATTGGCCTGTGTTGAGAAAATCGCTGATTTTCTGAGTAACAACTATGGCTGGACCTGTTCTGATGATGAAAAGTTATATCTCATTCTGCATATTCAACGATTGATCTCGAATTAACCAACCGAATAACAACTTATGGACTGTTACTGATTCGATCAGGCATGACCAAGCGTAGGGAATGACGATTCCTCGGCTTGGTCATTTTTTATATACATTTAAATTTATCGTTCATTTTCATGTAGAGGAGAAGGGTCATGAACAACCAAGACTTGGCTAAAAACGTGCTTGATCTTGTTGGTGGGGAACAAAATATCTCGGGTCTGACGCACTGTGCAACCCGGTTGCGATTTGTATTAAAGGATGATAACAAGGCAGATCTTAAAGCGCTGGATCAGCTTGAGGGTGTGCTTCGCGCGCAGAACTCCGGCGGTCAGGTGCAGATCGTTATTGGTGCAAAGGTAGACGCTGTTTACAGTGAGGTGAGAAAACTGACTTCAGACCGAATCGGCGGGGGAGAAGAAACTGCCGATAATGGACCGAAGAAGAGACGTAACCCTGTCAATGTGGTACTTGAGACCATTGCGGGAATATTTACACCTGTACTGCCGGCCCTGGTAGGCTGTGGGATGATCAAATGTTTGTCCACCGTCATGGCTGCGATGGGATGGCTTGAAGGTTCAGGCTTCCTCACGATCATTAACATGATTGGTGACCTCATCTTTTATTTCCTGCCATTCTTCCTGGCAGTTAGTGCAGCACATCGTTTCAAAACCAATCCATACCTGGCAGTAGCGCTTGCTGCAGGTCTGATGCATCCAACGATTTTGAATGCTGCTGCTCAGATCGCTGATACAGGTGTAAGTACAATCGATTTCCTGGGTATGCCAATCCTACTCATGAAATATTCATCTTCCGTCATTCCGATCATTCTGGCGGTATGGATTATGAGCTACGTATATCCACTCGTAAATCGTGTCATTCCTAAGTTTTTGCAAGTTTTGCTTACGCCAATGATTGTCCTATTTATTATGATTCCACTGGAGTTAATCGTATTTGGACCGGTAGGTTCACATATTGGTGACTGGCTCACGAATGGAATTAACTCGTTATTCTCAACCGCAGGTGTTCTGGCGGGGGCTATTCTTGGATTCTTCAAACCAATCATGGTTATGTTCGGTATGCACTATGCCATTATGCCGATTCAGGTTCAACAAGTGGCCACATTGGGGGCGACTGTCTTGTTGCCTACAGCACTCGCGGCCAACTTGGCTCAAGCAGGCGCAGCCTTCGGTGTCTTTTTCCTAACAAAGAGCAAAACCATGAAATCCGCAGCGGGATCAAGTGGTTTCACAGCATTGTTCGGTATTACTGAACCGGCGATCTATGGGGTTACATTGAAATACAAACGCCCATTCTTCGCAGGATGTCTTGCTGGAGGTCTGGTTGGTGGATTCTACAGCCTGGTGCATACAACGGCCAACGCGATTGCCCTTCCGGGGGTATTGGCACTGGGTACGTACACATCTGACCGTTATATGTATGTCGTTATTGGCTGTATTGCTGCAGTGGTACTGGGATTTGTGTTCACGTTGATTGCGGGCATTAAAGAAGACACCGCAGGAGCTACAACGAAGCAACCAGCTAATGATGCAGTAGATGGTGTACAGTCCGTAATTGCGACAGAGCAGGTTTCCGCATTCACTTCTTCTCAGGATTCGACATCGACAGACATGTTGATCGTAAGTCCAATGACAGGGGAGATTAAACCGATCTCCGAGGTAGAGGATCAGGCTTTTGCACAAGAGCTAATGGGTAAAGGCATTGCCGTGGTTCCAACAGAGGGTAAAGTGTACGCTCCATTTGATGGTGTGATTGAGGCACTTTATCGTACCAAACACGCCATTGGTTTGAAGGCGAACAATGGGGTTGAGATTCTCATTCATATTGGAGTGGATACCGTCAGTCTGAAAGGGAAATATTTTAACGCTCATATCACACAGGGACAAGCCATCAAAGCAGGTGATTTGTTGGTGGAATTTGATCCGGAGGGCATTACAGCCGCAGGTTATAACACCATTACGTCTATTGTGGTAACTAATATGCAGCAGTATGGAGATGTCCTAACTACAGCAACCAGTGGCCCGATCCGTGAAAGTGAAGCGCTGATTAAGCTGATTCCATAACACGTTAAAACTACTAACAAAACGTAACGGAGGAAACTGAAATGACGAATACCAATTTTCCAAAAGACTTCTTGTGGGGCGGGGCCCTATCGGCCTGTCAGGCTGAAGGTGCCTATGATGTAGATGGCAAAACGCTGACCATTCCAGAAGTGATGAAGTTTAACGAGAAGAATGATCGTAAGGTGACCAAGCAGATTCGGGTCAATCGTGAGATGATCGAAGAAGCTAAGAATGACCCGGATATCGTGAAATATCCGAAGCGCCGGGGGATTGATTTTTACCATAACTTCCGTGAAGATATTGCCTTGTTTGCCGAGATGGGCTTCAAAGTGTTCCGTTATTCCATTGCATGGGCGAGAGTATTCCCAGGTGGCGACGATGCTGCTCCAAATGAAAAGGCACTACAGTTCTACGATCAAGTCATTGATGAGTGTCTAAAACACGGGATGGAGCCCCTGATCACGATCAGCCACTTCGATACACCAATTGTACTGATGGACAAGTTCGGCGGATGGTATAACCGTAAGTTGGTTGATCTCTATGTGAACTACTGCGACGTGTTGTTCAATCGCTACAAGGGAAAAGTGAAATATTGGGTGACGTTCAACGAGATCAATATGAGTGTAAAAGCTTCTGCCAAGACGCTTGGCATTATTGATTATGATGCTCCTAATTATGAAGAAATGCTGTTCCAGGGCTTGCACCACCAATTTGTAGCTGCGTCCCGAGTGACTAAGATGGCTCATGAGATTGATCCAAATAATCAGATCGGCAGCATGGTGGCTTATTTTACAACGTATCCTTATACCTGTAAGCCAGAGGATGCACTTCAGATGCAGCAGGATGATCAGATGAAGAACCAGTTCTATCTTGATGTATTGAATAAAGGCGAATACCCGTATTACAGCAAGACGTATTTCAAGAACAAAGGAATTCAGCTCAATATTGAAGACGGCGATCTAGAGGGCATCCGGGCGCATACGGCTGATTTCGTGGGCATGTCGTATTACAATTCGATGATATCCAGTAGCGACACGGAACAACTTGAATTAACAGCAGGTAACGTGCACAGTGTGTACAAAAATCCACATCTGCCTGCGAACGAATGGGGCTGGCAGATTGACCCGATTGGTCTTCGCTATACGCTCAATCTGGTCTATGACCGGTATCAGAAGCCTGTCTTCATTCTGGAGAACAGCTCAGGTTTCTACGACAAGCTGAATGAAGACGGAACGATCAACGATCCATATCGCATTGATTTCCTAAGCAAGCATATCGAGCAGATGGGACTTGCTATTGCGGATGGGGTTGAGGTACTGGGTTACACGATGTGGGGACCAATCGACATGATCAGTTCAGGTACGTCTGAGATGAGCAAACGGTATGGATTTATTTATGTGGATCAAGACGACTATGGCAACGGCACGCTAAAAAGATCTCGGAAGGATTCCTTCTTCTGGTATCAGAATGTGATCCGTACCAACGGAGCAGAGCTGTAATTCTCCATGAATATTTTGGGTCGTATGAAGAAAATTCCCGGCGGCTTGCTTATCGTGCCTATGATGCTCGCCGCTATAATCAACACGGTGTTCCCGTCATTCTTTCAGATTGGTGATCCCACCACAGCACTGTTCACGTCCAAAGGCACCATGGTGCTCATTGGCATGATTTTGCTGGTATCAGGCACACAGCTGAACCTATCACAGCTTCTGGTAACCTTAAAGAGAGCGGGTGTGCTCTGTGCCTCACGGATTCTCATCAGTGTGCTGTTTGGCTGGGCATTCGTACATTTCTTCGGAATCAGTGGCATTGGCGGTGTATCTGCAGTAGCTTTTATCGCTGTCCTGACAAGCTGTAACCCGGGATTATATCTGGCCTTGATGAACACATACGGAGATGATGTGGATCGTGCTGCGTTTGGTATTCTGAATCTAATCGCTGTTCCGGTTATTCCGGTCATGATATTGAATACGGCGAGCGGGGTCGGTATAGATCTGCTCAGTGTGCTGGCTACACTGGTGCCTTTTCTCATTGGTATCCTGCTTGGTAATCTGGACGTTAATATTCAGAAGATGTTCGCGCCTGGGACACTGATTCTGTTACCTTTCCTGGGTACAAGCTTCGGGTCGAACATTGATCTGCGTATTGCATTTCAGTCCAGTCTGTCCGGCTTGCTGGTCACGGTGTTGTTTATGCTGATCTGTATGCTTCCGCTCATTGGAGTTGATCGGGCAATCCTGAAACGACCGGGTTATGCCGCTGCTGCAACATGCTCGGTTGCTGGACTATCCATGGTTGTACCGTCAATGGCAGCGGAATTCAATCCCGCATATGCACCGTATGTGGACACAGCCATCGCTCAGATCGCGTTTGCCGTGATTCTGACCTCGATAACCGTTCCTTATATCGTGAAGCGGTTGGCAGGAGCAGGAGTGAATGCTTCGATAGCGGCCAATAAATCAAGCCATTGATTCAAGCAAATGAGTAGTAGATGATACTTTAGGTTTATAAATGAAACAGCACGTTATCCGTCTTAAGAAGCCGGGCAACGTGCTGTTTCGTTTTGTTTCATCTATATCAATTCATGGGGGAGATGAAGGTTTAGTGCTGTCTTCAGTCTTGTGTCTTATGTCTTACAGACCAAGCAGTTCTTTGACGCTTTCGCCTACTGCTTTGCTGGACTGTGGGTTCTGACCCGTAACTAGGCGACCATCAGTTGTCACATAAGAGCTGAATGCAGCCGCTTTGTCGTAGCGACCTGCACGTTCTCTCAGTGCGTCTTCCAGCAGGAACGGAACGAAGTCAGTTTGTTGTGCCAGTGCTTCCTCTTCATTAGTGAAGCCGGAAACGGTTTTATCCTTGATCAGCAGCAAGCCATTGGACAGCTTCACGTTAAGCAAGGCTGTAACACCGTGGCATACACCGGATACAACGCCGCCTTTTTCATAGATTTCACGAGAAAGCTCTTGCAGCTCAGCATTATCCGGGAAATCCCACATTGTACCATGACCACCTGTGAAGTAGATCGCGTCATAGTCGCTGGCTTTCACGTCGCTTGGTTTCAACGTATTTTTCAATTTGTTCATGAACGCTTCGTTCTCATAATAGGCTTTGGTACTTTCATCTAGGGAATCACCCAGACTTTTCGGATCGAGAGGTACATTACCGCCGAGTGGGCTGACCAAGTCGATCTGTACATTGTCATTATGATCGAATTCCTCAATAAAGTGAGTTGCTTCACTCAACCATAAGCCGGTGGGCTCGTCCTTTGTTGCGTATTTATCTACATTGGTCAGGACAACTAATATTTTTTTCATAAAGAAAACCTCCTGTGTGATGTATCGTAATTTAAATTGTGTAAAATATAATTTTATAAAACTCAATTACCTAAATATATCATAACCAAATTTCAAAGTAAACTAAAATGCCGAAAATAGTTTAGTTGGTATAACATATCTATTTCGTCTTTCCGTGCTATACTTTATATATCGCCTATTTGGTGCACCGTGAAACAATCGCATGATTTGCATCGAAGCTATAACAACAAAGATAGGTAATTGAATGCATATAGAGGAGGGCACTCCATGAAACGTCTGGAGAACTCACAGAAATTTTTGACCAAGATGATACCTGTGCTACGCACAACGGCAATTAGTTCGCTTCGAATGGATGACGTGGCCAGGCATATGGATATCAGCAAGGCAACGCTATATAAATACTTCTCTTCCAAAGAGGAAATTATCCAGAATATTTTGGAGGATTACATCGCAGAGATCCATGATTCCAGAGCTACGATGATGGATGACTCGATATCATTCGAACGTCGCTTCCAGATTGCGTACCAGCATTCCATCTCACATGTGCTATATCTGCCTGAATTTTTCTGGAGTGATGTGAAGAAGCTGTATCCAGCAATTTTTGAGGGTTTTTCGACTGCATTGCGCCATCATAGTGAGCAGTTATGTCACTTTTTTGAAGAGGGAATAGATCGAGGTGTATTTAATCGAATTAATCCCATTCTGTACATGATTCAGGATGAGGCAGTCATTCGAAAAGTGGCCGAGCCAACATTTTCAATTATGTATGATATGACCATTCGCCAGGCGCTGTATGATTATTATCTGATGAAGAAGAACCAGTTATTGAATCCAGAGCGCATTGCATCTCTCGATGATCAGCCTGTAAAAGCACATATTCACGAGTTGATTCAACAGCTATCACGAACGATGTAATACGGGGATTTAGGTAACCAATTGGGTTGAAATATATCTGAAAATGTAAGTACAGGATGGTTACGGGATAGGTTGATCCAAACATTTTAAATTTAATTTTAAATGGATTGTACAACTAGGTCTTTTGATATAGAATATCGGAGAAAACCGTACTATATTGGTACATATTACATATCCAATCGGAGGACAACAGATGAAACGGACTGGCAAATTCTTCACTTCGACAATGGTTGCTGCTATTGCAGCAGTATCGATCGTTGGCTCGGCTTCGGCGAGCGCAGTTTTTAACTCGAACACTTCGAGCATTAATGCGATCGACATCAGCAAAATGGACATCGAGACTGCGCTGATGATGGTTCAGCAAGAACGTACTAAATTACTGGATGCTCAATTGCAGATGCAAATTCAGGAAGTTCAGAAACGCAATCAACAGATTGCAGACTTGAACGCACAATTACACGTTGCTCAACAAAATGGTGATGAGGCTTTGGCTCAGCAGTTGAAGAACCAAATTGATGCAGCAAGTAATTCACAGCAAATGGACATGCTTCGTTTGCAGTCCATGTCGAACAAGCGCAATGAGGCTTTTGATTTGATGACTAATTTTGTGAAGAAAATGCAAGATTCCAGATCCTCCATCATCGGTAACATGCGATAAGCGAGAAGCGCAACCGCAATATAATCTATAACTAGGTAGGTTGGAGAATTCGAAGACCGGTTCTGGTTATAACCCAAAAGAGCGAAGCACGGACCTTAAGTTCCATGCTTCGCTCTTTTATTTGCATATATTCACCAGGGTGAATGCTTTATCTTCTTATCGTCACATGTTTCATCACGGTGAAGTTGCATATGTTCTATATTCCATCGTCTGATGTGAAACGAAATGAACATGACGGATCGGTTATCCTGACCAGTCCCGCCGGCGAGTGAATAGATCTGTCAGCTCATCTGTCGAGAGCTCTGTTATCCAGTTCTCGGAGCTGGTAATGATATTGTCGCTAAGCTGCTGCTTGCTCTCAAGCATCTCGTCGATGCGCTCCTCCAGTGTGCCTAGGGAGATAAATTTGTGCACCTGAACATCCTTGGTCTGACCCATCCGGTAAGCCCGATCAGTGGCTTGATTTTCCACGGCAGGGTTCCACCAACGGTCAAAATGGAATACGTGATTGGCGGCTGTCAGATTAAGACCCACACCGCCAGCTTTAATCGAAAGAATAAAGACAGATGGCTGTTCTGCTGCAGGAAGTGTCCGTGACTGGAACTGATCGATCATGCGATCTCGTCCTGTTTTGGAAGTCCCACCATGCAGATACAACACAGGTTCTTGCAGTTCTTGTTGCAGCACTTGCTGTAACATCTGCCCCATACCAAGATATTGGGTAAAGATAAGGCAGCGCTCGCCCTCTTCTCGCAACTCACGGACAAGCTCCATCAACCTTTCCAGTTTAGCAGATCGGCTAACGAGCATTGCCATGTCTTGTGGGCTGTACACGTCGTACGTTGCACCTGAGTCCTCCGATGTCACGGTCTCTGGGAAAGCTTCCTTGGTCAGCAGCAGTGGATGATCGCAGAGCTGCTTCAATTGCGTCAGTGCAGAGAGGATCGCACCTTTGCGCTTAATACCTTCTAGCTCTTTCATCTTATCCATCAGAGCCTGAACGGATTGGTCATATAGAGCACTTTGTTCACCGGTAAGGTGAATGTAGGTTTTCATCTCGTTTTTGTCCGGCAGATCAAGCTGGATATTCGGATCTTTTTTCTTGCGGCGCAGCATGAACGGTTTCACTAACTGCTGCAAGTCCTGCATGCGCTGCTCATCCTTATCCTTTTCAATAGCACTGATAAATCGTGTTTGGAACGCTCGTGCACTGCCCAGATAACCCGGATTAATAAAGTCATAGATGGACCATAGCTCAGCCAATCGATTTTCGATCGGTGTACCCGTCAATGCGATTCGGTGTTTCGCAGGGAAACTGCGAACGGCCATCGATTGCTTCGTTTGGGCATTTTTAATATTTTGTGCTTCATCAAGGCAGATGGATGCCCAGGTATAGGACTGCAGCATCTCTTGATCGAGTGTTGCCGTTGCATAGGATGTAATAATGATATCCACCTGCTCTGTAGCTGAGCGGAATGCTTCTTCGCTAAGTCGTTTGGCTCCATAATGCAGCATCATGTTTATGGAAGGTGCGAATCGGCTAATCTCTTTCTGCCAGTTGCCTAGTACGGATGTTGGACAGATGAGAAGCGCTGGTGCTTGCCCTGGGGAACGTGTTTCATTTTCCTTCAGATACAGCAGATATGTGATGAACTGGATCGTCTTACCGAGTCCCATATCATCGGCAAGGCATGCACCGAGTCCGAACCGGCGCAAGAATCCGAGCCATGCAAAGCCTTCTTTTTGATAGGAACGAAGCTCAGCTTGTAGCCCTTCCGGAATAGGTAGGGAAGGTGCACCACCTTGTCCGCCTCCGAGCTGTGCAATCACCCTGTGTAGATGTTCATTCAGCTCTACCTCCAACCGGATGTTCTCATTCGCTTGTGGCTGCTCTTCTTCCTCGGCTTGCTGCCCTTCCTTCCATTTCTGGTTGCGATATTCCCGTTGTTCATTGTGCAACAGATGCAGGTGCAGAATATCTTGGAAGGAGAGACCTTGCTCCCGATCCACGCCGCCCATCGCTCTTCGAATCTGCTCAAGCAGAGCAGGATCCAGAGGAACCCATTCTCCGCGAAAACGAACGAGCCGTTCATTACGAGCCACTAGATCAGCGAATTCCTCTTCCGTCAGATCTGAGTCGCCAATAGCTATGCGCCAGTCAAAATGAATGATGGAGTCCAGTCCGAAGAATGACTGTCCGCGTTCACTGCCTTCCTCCGGCTTAACCTTCGCACGCAGCTTCGGCTTTTTCTTCCGTGCAGCTTCCCACCAGCCTGGCAGCAATACTTGCCAGCCCGACTCCAGTAGTCGTCCGCTGTCAATCGTGAGAAACTGCCACGCCTCCTGATCTCCTAGCGGATCGCTGAGTACATCACGGCTACCACTGACCTCACGGCTAATGCGTGGGAGATGTGCCCGCAATTGTTCCAGCCATGCGGCAGATCGATCTATAATGAAGGCTGTCCAGCCTTCAGGCCATTCCCCCTCCAGCCGGCCACGCGAATCCAGTCGCACTGGAATGAGTGAAGAGGCATCCAGCTTGTTTTGCAGCACCAATCGTAATCGCCATGAAGGCTCATCATCGTCTGGTTCCAGCAATTGTAGAAGTGGCCGGAAGGGAGCGGCATCTGCTTTCCAGCCGATAGAGACGAGCCATGATTGGGCATCCATGCCAAATGTCCGCGGAGGTTCGCCATTCTGCGGGAATAGCTGCGGGAACTCGCGTCTCAGATCTGTGGCTGCTTCCTCCGTGCTGTACCATCGCTGGAATACGGAAGCGGAGTAGGCAGCACCTAGACCTTCGCTATAGCTCTCATCGGTTTGCTCTATGGCTTTGGTCAGCGCGGCGCGATCCTGTTGCTTCATCCGGTCTGAATCCCAGATCCATTGCAGTTGCCCTGTGCGATGAGCCACAAAGCTAGGAATATATTTACGATCTTCAATCGTGGAAGCCAGTACTGGAGCGAGCTGAATCAGATGGGCAGCCTGCTCATCCCATCTCCATTCAATATGCAGTAAGGTGTGCATGTCTGCGAAGAAAGGGATCACTTCTTCTGCGGGCAGCACTACAAGTTCAATGTCTTCAAGCTGGCGGATTTCGAGCTCCGTACCATAGAACGAAGGAGCATGCCAAGCGAATAACCGTTGCTTGAGTGATTGTCCGGATACAAAGTGGTGGGTATTGAGTGCGCCATAAAACAGGGCATCCCCGTATCCCGTTAAGGCAACGTGAACTTCAATCGTTTCGGTGTAAGGATGGTTAAGGCTCATGAGATTAATTTACCTTTCCGAAGCTCTTCCTGCAGCGCACGCAGTCTGCTATTGCGAACCGCGAGAGCCGTGATGAACTGCTCCCAACGTTCTTCTTGCTTCAATTTTTTGTATAGTTTCGCCAGTCGCTTTAGCAACTTAACTGCTGCTTTGTACCCGTCTCTGTTTTTGTGTCCAATATAACGTTCGACGGCCTGATGGTAGAAAGGTAGCAGCAGTTCGGGCGCATCTTTCTCGATGGGTTGAAGTATTGCGACACGGAATTCGAGTGGCTCCGCCCCCGTACTAAGTTGAAAATCGATCCAACGCCGCCACTGGCTGCGACGATGAAGGGCATCCTCATAGGCAGGCCGAGAATGGGGCAACATGCTAACTAACGTATTCCACATCGTATCTTCTGTTTTGGGGAGCTCCTGAATAACAGTGTCCCAGAGTTGCATGTAATCATGCAATGGATCATTGCGACGATTCGCGAGCAACGGTCCGAGCTCCGCCAGCCACTGTCCAAGCCTGTTCCAATCCAGTTGCTCAACCAGGACGTGCAGGAAGTGCAGTACATGCTCTGGTGGAATGCCATAGGCTGAGCTTCCGCTCGTTAAGATCTGCCAAGCTTCGGCATCCCGTTTCAGATGGAAGCAAATCCAGCCCTGTGCTAACACCAAAGGTAGTGGAAGCGAGGGTGGTCTTCTTTTCGTTATGCTGGTTCCTGTGCCTGAACTACTAGGGTTCATATTTAGCACACTGCCAGGAGTTGTACTAGTAGAAACGGAGTCATCACTTAATTTATGTTCAATGTCGCGTAGAGCTGTTAGTTCAGCTTCTAGCTCGTCTTGTTGGTGTAGGTGAGGCACTAGCCAGTTTAACCACAAGTCGCGATAGATGGATGTAAATACCATGATGCTAGACGTTTCCGACAACATTTGCTTACGAAGATAGGTTACCGTTTCCTCAAGACGTTTCCAATGCTGCGCGTGCTGCTCGTCAGTCAGATTAGATAGATCGAGTGAGCGATTTAGCTCCTTCTCTATGCTTCTCTGAAGGGCATCTACAGCAAGCTGGGCAGGATAACTAAGATAAACAGGCGAATTGGTGTTCGGATTACGGCCAGGTATACAGAAGCGCATAAGGTACATATGCACGTGTAGGTCAAATAGTTGATCCATGCCTGGAGACAGCTTGGGTTTAATCGCATAGAGCTCGTCCGTAGCTGCCTGTATATAGCTTGTATTTGCCGTGCCTATCCCTAGACGATTGAGCGCATTTTGAAATAGTTTATGCCATTCCGGAATAGGTAGCTGAGCAAGATCCATCGCTTGTTCCTTTATTTGGCTGTACAGATTGTCTGGTGTCTCAAGCTCCTGTACACGAGTTTCAAATTCCGAGCGTACCGATGATATAGCAGGGGCAGGCTTCACGGATTGTTTCAGTGCGGTGCTCGAATGTGCGTTCACAATGGCATGAACAGGACGTCCCATGCTTTCAGCGTAACTCATAAGAACAGCGATCATATGTTTACAAGGGGAATGTACTGGGCAAGGGCAGTCGCTTGTCGGTATGGACTGCATACTCAGCAGCACTCCATATTCTTCAGTACCTTGAACCATGGCATGGATGCCTTGCTGCTGCGTGAATGTTAATGGGCCAACACGTTTCTGTTTATAATATTGGAATCCGCGCATAATGGTCAGGTTATCGAAATGATCCGCAATTTCACGAATCAATTGTTGCCACTGTGCATCATCCATGATCATTTCATTGGGTATGTTCATCATTCCATCTCCTGGGGAAATCATAGGTTCATCATTCAACGCGTTCTGACGTTAAAGGTGTGAATTTAATGTATATATCATATCAGTTATAGGACAATCCGTGCAGGAGTTCTGTAAATGAAACAGATATTTGGTGAATTCATTTCTCCGTAAAGACAAGTTCATCGTAGCCAT
This sequence comes from Paenibacillus sp. MER 99-2, assembly GCF_023714095.1. Taxonomy (NCBI): domain Bacteria; kingdom Bacillati; phylum Bacillota; class Bacilli; order Caryophanales; family Paenibacillaceae; genus Paenibacillus; species Paenibacillus sp. MER 99-2. The sequence continues at coordinate 122,718 of NZ_JAMAUZ010000010.1, forward strand.
ATGTATGCGAAACTTGTGTGTATTGTGTATGCTTAGGGTATGTATTCTACTGAGGAACCATGCAGGAACAGACGATACCTAACATTAAAAGATCAGGCAGGAGAGAGCTTATGAAAATACTTACCTTAAACGCACACGCTTGGGCAGAAGAAAATCAATTGAACAAGATTAGCCAATTGGCTGAATTTATTAATACACATCAGTTTGACATCATCTCCATGCAGGAGGTCAATCAACCGATTCAGGAAGAAGCGCTAACTGCGGCAGAGCTGGAGCATTATTTTCGCATAGATTCGGACACCGTGGTCAAAAAAGACAATTATGCTTATGTGCTGTTAACACAATTATCTGAAACGTATTACTGGACCTGGATTCCTACGCATGTCGGATTCCGCACATATGATGAAGGACTGGCGATTCTGAGCCGAACGCCAATTACACAGGCTTTTGGGGAATATGTATCCCATATGCAGGATTACAACAACTACCGAACACGTAAAATCGTTGGCATTCAGACGGTGGCTGATGGAGAAGAGGCGTGGTTCGTCAATGGACATTACAACTGGTGGGATGATGACCAGGAGCCTTTCAAAGGCCAGTGGGATCTGACCGAGAGCAAGCTTGCGCCATATATGAACGAACCTTTGTATATGATGGGGGATTTCAATAATGTAGCGGAGATCCGGGAACAGGGGTATGACTATATGATGAGTCATGGCTGGCATGATCTCTATACCATGGCAAAACAGAAGGACGATGGCGCAACAGTTGTGAAAGCCATTGCTGGATGGGCGAATAACAGTCAGCCACTGCGTATTGATTATATTTTCTCGAATCGTCCTGTTCAGGCGAAGTCTTCAACGGTTGTGCTTAACGGTAAGAACGGGCCTGTTGTATCTGACCATTATGGTGTTGCGGTCGAAATTGACATGAATAACTAAGGTAAACCAAGCAAAAAGCCTCCGCTGACTTCCAAATAAGGAATGGCAGGACGGAGGCTCTTTGGCGTCTAAGCATATATGTACATATAACTTCAAGGGTATCTTGCATGTTAAAACTGAGGTTATTCGAGCGATAACATCTTATGCACGAATGTTTTGAGATCTGCGCTGGTGTGGCTCAGCTTATCAATACTTTCCATGAACTCACTTACGAGCTGTGCTTGATCTACCGTTGCCGTTGTAATCTGACCAATCTCTTGTTCCATATGTTTCATAGAGTCCTGAACACTCCCGAGGGAGGTTTCAATATCAGCCGCCGCTTGTTTCGTATGATCGGACAATTTGCGGACTTCGCTCGCAACGACCCCGAAGCCACTACCCAGATCACCTACGCGAGCAGCTTCAATCATCGCATTCAAGCCAAGCAGGTTCGTTTGTTCGGATACTTCACGGATCACGTTGGTTACTTTGGTTACACTTACCGAATTCTCTACCGCTTGCTTGGAGTTACGCAGAATCTCTTCTGATGTTGCGGACAGCTCTTCTGAATGTGCAGCGATTTGTTGAATACCACCAACGAGGGCGTTAATTGTACTTTCATTTTCACTAATTAGCGACTCTAGCGTCATGTGATTATCCAGTGCATAGTTTACACCCAGAATACCTACAACCTGATCATTTTCTTTAATGGGAATGAGAATGGCATCGAATGGTCTACCTTGCAGATCGCCAGGCATCCGTGCCACGGTACGTGTATCTTTGTTAACTAACATTTTGAAATTCTTATAGTCATCATGCAGCTCATCGCCGACTTTTACACCGATCTCCAGACTTTTTGCTTCGGAAAAATATAAAACTTTCTCATGATCATTAATAGAGATGGATACATCATCACGGAACATTTGACTGACAAAAGGCATTGCATTTACCAAAGATTCAAGCGTATTCAAATTTCATCTTTCCTTTCCAATACAAAAAGTGGAATTTCCAGTCTAATACCTATATCGGCAAGGCATTCCTTTTTTTAAACCATTGTTTAAATATTTGTAGAGGTTGTTCAAAAAGTTCGCTTTTGATTACGAAGGATGCACGAGCAGCATCTCAGCATCGAAGATGGAATTCAGCCGAAATGTCCGTTGCTCACGTAGTCCTGCCTACGCTCCGCTACTCCATTTCTATCTTCATCCCATCTTCTCGGTACTGAAAACCGCCCTTTTTGAACATGCACTTGTTAGGAAGTAATATTGTAAGCGTAAACAAAAATCTGTAGCCATGAGCAAACATGTCAGGTATACTGGGTGTAATATTGACCGATCACAAAACGATAAAGCAATCTATTGTATCGATAATCAAGGGGATATCCTACTTAGGTTAAGCGCTATACTTAATGGTTTTTCCCCCAGCATATTTATTATTTTATTCCACGGGAGAGGAAAGTGGGGATTTCATGACAACCTATTTCAGTGAACCACAGAGCATGTACTATCGTTTCGGGGATGATCAGGATCAGGTATTGAAGGTACTGGCTGAGCGATATATCGGAGCCAATGCCCAAGCTGATTTCGTATATCGTTTATTTCAGAAGTCGGGCATTATGCAGAATGACAAAGGCTTGTATGATCTGAATTTAGGTAAACGCTTTCCAGAGGCCGAGAAAGGGCAGATCGTCTACGCGGCAGCGCTGGTTTGGGGGGATGAACACCGTAACCTGGATGTACTTATCCGCTGTTATGGCCCTGTTCGATTTTATTTTAACGAGCAACTCGTGTACCGCTCTACCGTTATAGATGAGATTACCCCAGATGCAACGGTGAAATTGGGAATTGATATTAAACCAGGCTGGAATACGCTGCTGTTACAAATGAGCTGTACTCCTGCTGGCTTTGGATGTCAGTTTGGATCTGACGAGGGTAAGGTTCGCATTTTGAATGTGCTCTCTCCTTTTGAAGATAGACTGGGGCAGGCAGGCTGGGTTTATTCCAATCTCTCAAACCAAGATATCTCGGTAAAACTCCATCCCTCCGGTGGTGGACAAACTGCGCTGAATTTAATAGGAAAAGAACAGGATACTGGGCTGACATGGTTCCCTAACCCAGAATGGTCAGAAGCACAACAAGCCATGCCTGCTCTGGAGCGCATATATGGACATCTTCCTGGTCACCGGGTGTATGCAAGAACTCATCTGAACAATAGTGATGCGACAGGGGCGAAGGTTCAACTATCTGGAGCCTGCTCTGGTCCGCTTCAAGTATGGTACCAAGGTGAGGAAGTGATCCGGCTCTCCGAAGCAGGTTCGTTTACGGAGGAAGTGGATGCTTCTTTTGGACGGAGCGAATTGTTGGTGTGCAGTGAATGTAGCGATGCTGAGACGCCATGGCAATTTACATTAACTGCCTCGGTAAATGGAAAAGAATTAAAGCTCCAGCTGCCGCAGCGAGTACATGGCGTATCCGGAGAATCATGGTTATATGCTGGGCCGTTCAAGGCTGGATCTGAACCGGCGGCGCAGGATATGAACCGATTCGACAAGGTGTACGCAACGGGAACAACGGGGGCATCCCCATCCGATCGTTTATCAGAGGAGAAAACGTATTGGCGACTGGATCGTCCAGATGCTTGGGTACGTCCGTACTATGAGAATGCGATGCTTAGTAACAAGTGGACGGTAGGTAGCGTGACCAACTATGGACGTTGGGATTATCCACTCGGTGTAACCGTATATGGCTTGTTACAGGCTGGTCGTCATTTACAGCGACCGGATATTACGCGGTATGCGGCTGAACATGTACAGACATGTACTCGAATGTACGAATATTCGTTGTGGGATCGTGAGCAATATGGATTCCCGGCGGTAAACCAGCAGCTCGTAATGCTCAAGATGTTGGACAATTGTGGTTCGTTTGGTTCAGCGATGCTGGAAGCGTATTCAGAGCATCGGGAACCGACAGCCCTCCCGATTGCGGCGCGGATTGCTGACTTTATGTTATCTCGATTGGAACGCCGGGAGGATGGTGCTTTTTACCGCGAGTGTACTGGGGAGTATGCTGAGAACACGATGTGGGCGGACGATCTGTATATGAGCACACCGTTTTTGGTTCGTTATGCCCGTTTGACGGGAAATACAGCGGCACTGGATGAGGCAGCAAGACAGTTTTTGTTATATCGTAAGTATCTATTTATGTCTGATTACAAGATCATGTCCCATGTATATGACTTCAAATATGGGCAAGCGACACGAGTACCGTGGGGACGGGGAAATGGTTGGACGCTATTCTCGTTAACGGAGGTGCTGGAGGCTCTTCCTGAAGGGCATACGGATCGCCCAGCATTGATTGATTTTTATAATGAACTATGTGAGGGGTATGCTGCACTTCAAGACCCGAGTGGGTTATGGCACCAGGTACTAAATGATGCAGGTACGTACCTGGAGGCGTCGTGTACAGCCATGTTTGCTTATGGATTTTCCCGAGGCGTTCGATTTGGATGGTTCCATCATCCCGAACGTTATATTCTAGCGGCGCAGAAGGCGTGGAATGGATTAACGAAGTATGCGATTGACCGCCAAGGTAATGTTCATGGGGTATGTAGTGGATCGAGATACGCATTCACAGCAGAATATTACAACAAGGATCTCCTGACAGTCACCAACGACAACCACGGGATTGGAATTATGATGCTGGCAGGTACAGAGCTTGCTCGAATGAAAGGGCATTTAAGTCAATCTGCTGCGAGTCAGACCAAGACCGCACTGCATTCCTAGTTTGTTGAAGTGATACGTGGTATGTATCTCTGGGTACTATCTCAGTTTATGTGCTCCGTGTAGCTCTATATGTTCTATCTAGCCTGGTTACGGATTCTCTATTGGAGATCGGTGACCAGGCTATTTTTATAAAATAATTGACAAATTGTTCCATGGGTTGATATGATGCTTCCAACACGATTTAGATTTATAAATCGATTTAAACGCTGATTTAATTACTATATAGATTGACTAGACATTTACACAAGAACGAAGAGGACGGAAATAACGTGAAGAAGCGGAGCGTTCGTCTTTATCCCCGGATTTTACCCTTTGGAAAAGGGAATCAGAAAAATCTGGGGATAACAGCGATCGGAAGGTTGTTCTGTCATCGGAGTGGTCAGTGTGAATCTTTTTAGTTCAATTTATATCGTTTAATTACTGCTTTAATTTTCCCATTATGAAAGTTATAGAGGTGAACGACTATGTCAGACGAAACATTGCAGCCGATGGATATCACGTTGGAGCAACAGAAGATTATTTCGCATCCGTTCCGGGTCGAGATCATTATTTTGTTATCCGAGCAGCCGATGACGTCCAAGCAGGTGGCAGACCGGTTGGATAAAGACCCCGGTACAACGTATTATCACATCCAGCAATTGTTTAAGCATGAGATTTTGGAGCTGGTACATACGGAGGTTTCGAGAGGAATTGTTGAGAAATTTTACAGAGCCAAAGCGACGTTGTTTCGAGTCAATGATTCAGAACTACAGGTGAAGAGACAATTTCGGGCTAAGCGTGATAACTACATCATGCTGTCAGAGGCAGAATTGGCTGCTTTAAGTGACGAAATCTCCGAGTTGTTCTACAAATATACACAGCAGTCACTCACGTCTAAACAAGACAGAACCGCATACCAGATCAGTTTTGAAGCCAAAGAGTATGATGAGGGGGAGATCACTTGAGTACGCGTTTGTTCAATCGGAATTTTAATATTCTATTGTCTGGTATGTTCGTCAAAGGCATTGGAACGGGTGTGTACGAGGTGGCGGGCATGCTGCTTGTACTTGCGATCAGCGGCAATGTTTTTTATTCAGGATTAGCCTATTTTGCGATCAGTGCTGCGGATTGTTTAGGCTTCCTGATTGCCCCCTTTGCCAATTACGTATCGTACAAAAAAAGTCTCGTGTTCTGTGAATTTCTAAAGTCAGCCTTATTGTTCTCGATTCCGCTCTTTGCTGTATTATTTGGATTGAACGTATTTTACTGCATTCTCGTATTGTTTATCGTTGCTATGATCTCACAGTTTACCTACCCCGTAGAATCTACAGTCATCCCCAGTATCGTACCTCAGGACAGTCTGGTACAGGCTAACTCATATCTGAACACTCTCCGGGAAAGTATGAACATTGTATTTCTCGCTGTTGCGGGCATCGTGGTTGCATTCATCGGCCCCGTGCAAGCCATTCTTATTACGGCAATATGTCATTTGTGTACGTCCTTAATCTACACCCTGTATCGCTTTGATTTTCAAAATACCGATGAGAAGGAGCAGCCTGAGATCAGTAAATGGCTCCAAAATTACAAGCAAGACTTTATGGCTGGAATCCGTTATATCACCGGTTCATCGATTATCCCTCATCTGGTCGTGGCCTGCTTCTTTGTTAACTTTTTCATTGCTGCGATGTTCGCCACACTTCCGGCATTCGCCTTGATGCAAGGTGGGAGTGAATCCTACTATGGATATTATATGGCGGCAATGTCCGTTGGGCTGTTATGTGGAGCCATTATTACACCGCGTGTTGGTAAATTCCCTTTTGGCAAGCTGACGGTGCTCTGCGGCGTATCTTCAGGGTTATTATGGGTCGGTGCAAGCCTATTGCCAGTGATTCCATCCATCGCACTCTATGGTGCAGGGTTTGTAACGATTGGAATTTTCAATGTACTGATGTTCTCCGCAATTCAAAGACAGATTGAGACCTCTATGATTGGTAGAGTCATTACCGTTGTATCCAGTGCTGCAGCGTTTAGTATGCCGATCGGAGCTTTGGTGGGTGGAGCAATTGGTTCGGTAAGCCCGTTGTATTCCATTTTACTTGGTGGCATTGCGATGGTGATCTTTGGTATGTATTGGCTCGTTAGCGGTGTTCTTCGGAAGTTACCGTCCATTGATCAGCTTGAATTATCAGAAACAGCCGCTACTCCAACCTCGTATCATGAACCTGTGAAGGATGCACATGCCTAATAAAGTCTACTTTCATCTATCTTCTTGGTACGAAAAAACGGGATGAATTGAACACGAATGATAAGTCAATTACGAGAAAAATGTAAAATTAAGTAATCAATATTATGAATTTGTAATTTCCTATTTCAATTATAGTAAAATATGGTTACAATAGGTCTTAAAGATATATTTGTATATTATTTCAAATAAATCTTATAGAGTGCATCAATGATGTACTCTGGTGTGCATATGAAAGTAATGTGAATGTACTTATGAATGCACAAGGGTAGTTTCGATGTTTCTGTAGAGTAGTCGTAGTCTTCGATGCTAAGTAGTCATGAATCACATAACTAGGTATGGTGAAGGGGAGAGATGTTTTTGTACACTCAACGTGAAATGCCAGATAAAGCCGCCCAGCACAGAAGACACTATCAGGAAGTCGAATTATGGGAGAACGTCGAAGAGAAGGACTGGAATGATTGGATATGGCAACTGACCAATACAATCAAAACTGTGGATCAACTCAAGAAAGTTATTCGTCTAACACCGGATGAAGAAGAAGGCGTTCGGATTTCCGCTCAGACGATTCCACTCAATATTACGCCTTATTATGCTATGTTGATGGATCCAGATAACCCCGATTGCCCTATTCGTAAGCAGAGTGTTCCGATATCCCAAGAGATGAAGATGATGAGTTACGACCTCGAAGATCCTCTTGCGGAAGATGATGATTCACCAGTTCCAGGGTTAACCCATCGCTATCCTGACCGGGTGCTGTTCCTAATTACCAATCAATGCTCGATGTACTGCCGTTATTGCACACGAAGACGCTTCTCTGGTCAGATCGGAATGGGAGTTCCCAAGAAACAGATGGAAGATGCGATTGCCTACATTCGTAACACACCAGCCGTGCGGGATGTGCTTCTATCTGGAGGCGACGGATTGCTGGTCAATGACAAGATTCTAGAGTACATCATCAGTGAGCTACGCAAAATTCCACATGTCGAGATCATCCGAATCGGCACGAGAGCCCCAGTTGTATTTCCACAACGCATTACCGAGAATCTGTGCAACATGCTTAAGAAATACCATCCCATCTGGCTTAACACCCACTTTAATACACCAATTGAAATTACAGACGAAGCCAGAAGAGCCTGTGAGATGTTAGCAGATGCAGGTGTTCCATTGGGCAATCAGTCGGTACTACTCAAAGGAATCAATGATAGCAGCCACATTATGAAGAAACTAAATTTGGACCTCGTTAAGATGCGAGTTCGTCCTTACTATATGTATCAATGCGACTTATCGGAGGGAATTGGTCACTTTCGGACAACGATTTCCAAAGGAATTGAGATTATGGAGTCTCTCAGAGGACATACTTCGGGTTATTCCGTACCTACCTTTGTGGTGGATGCTCCAGGCGGTGGGGGCAAAATTCCGGTTCAGCCTAACTACATCGTTTCTCAATCACCTGGCAAAACCATTCTACGGAACTTTGAAGGTGTAATTACAGCCTACCCTGAGCCTCGCAACTATGAAGAGGGCACAGCAGATCGCTACTTCGATGCATATTATGGCAATTCAGTTGCCTATCGAACGACAGGCGTCTCTAGCTTCTACAACGGGGATGAACAGGAAAGTCTCGTTCCGGATGAGCTTGAGAGATATTCCAAGAGGGAAGCCTTCAGAAATAGTGGAGCTGAGACCTTGAAGGATAAACGGGAGAATCGTGATCGACTTAAGGAAAAGAAAATGAATAAAGATCTTCGTCCATCAGGCGAACATATCCTTGCTGATTAATGTCGGTAGATTTCAATGAGACAGATACCTCCATTCGAGTAATGGATCATCATAGTCAAGGGAGCGGATAGAGTTGATTTATTCTGAACGGAGCATCTCCTTTCTGGATGTGGATCATTCATTAATACAAGAGCTGCGGGGGATATGCCAGGCACAGGATACCTCTATGAGCATGATGATACTAGCAGCTGTACAGGTTCTCTTACATCGATATTCCGGTAAGGATGAGGTGGATATCGCTCTCGTTTTCCCGCGGGATGAAGCAACGGATTACACCTCGTATTCTGGAGACGATCTGAAGAATATGATTTCGGTAAACACCGTTTTTACAACAGACATCTCCTTTTCGAAGTTATTAACTCAGATTAATGAACGGTTTAGAAAGATTGCTGAACAAGCTAGCCTGTGTCTGGAGTCTTGGACAGAGGGGAATGCCACAACGGAGAAGTGTTCTGATACTTTGACGATGCGAGTATTTTTCAACATTGAGGATGCGCTAGGGTTAGTCAGGAAAGAATCGAAGCCAGCCCAAGCTAATACGCGATTATCGCCTGCACATTCATTTTCTGCTGAGCTGATATGGAATGTGACAGAGGCTTCGTGTAACGTACAGCTATTAAATCATGGTAGTACGTTAGATGAGGACAAGATAAGCAGCATGCGTGAGCATCTTGTATCGTTGCTTGCTCAGATTGCTAAGCAGCCTGACCTGGATGTAGATACGGTATCTTTTTTGACCCCATACGAGAAAGAGCAGCTATTATCGGAGTGGTCTGCGCCGCACCTTGAGTTTCCTCAGGATCAATGTGTACATGAGCTTTTTGATCTTCAAGCCCAGAGTACACCGGATGCGATAGCAGTGGAATCACTGGATGCCCGCTTGAGTTACCGTGAGCTTGCGGAAGCGTCTAACCGGCTGGCGAATTATTTGGAGACCAGGGGTGTGGTTCCTGGTGATCATGTTGGCATATATATGAGTCGGTCCATACATATGGCTGTGGCCAAGCTGGCTGTTCTGAAATGTGGTGGAGCCTATGTGCCACTTGATATCAGTTATCCTGTAAGTCGGCTGGAATATATGGCAGGGCAAGCCGAGCTAGGATTTTTAATTATAGATGAGGCAGACCTCGAACTGGGAAGTGACGTAACCAAGATTCATTTAGGGACAGAACAGGACAGCATTGCTTCTCAAGCTATGACCTACCGGCACAAGGCACACGCTGATCTGCTTGCTTATGTTATTTTCACATCGGGATCAACCGGATTTCCGAAGGGAGTAGCGATTCGTCACCGCTCATTGACCGGTTATCTGTACTCCATTATTCATGCCTTGGACATATCATCAGCGGATCGAGTTTTACAATTTGCACCGATTAGTTTTGATGCCACGATAGAAGAAATCTTTCCGTTCTGGCTGAGTGGTGCAACGGTTGTATTTGTCCCTGATCCATATCGATATCCAGATTCGGATTTTACGAACTATATCATTGAACAGCACATCAGCGTATTAAGCCTACCTACTGCGTTCTGGCATAGTTGGGTTGAGGACTGCGGAGAATTCGGATTTCCTTTGCCTGATAACCTGCGTATGGTGTTGCTTAATGCCGAACAACCTTCTATGGTCATTTACCAAAAGTGGCTTCAGCTAGCCGGAGATCAGATCCGGTTGATCAATACGTATGGTCCCACAGAGGCAACGGTTACGACCACATTGTTTGACATGAGCCAGATGAAAGAGGAATATGGCCGCATTCCAGCGGGATACGCTATTCCTAATGCTCGGATGTATGTGCTTGATGAGCGCCAGCAACTTATGCCGCCTGGGTTTGCCGGGGAACTTTACATCGGTGGAGAAGGCGTGGCTTATGGATACTTGCAACAACCTGACTTGAATCGTTCCGTATTTTTGGACAACCCGTTTGAACCGGGGGCTCGTATGTACAAGACCGGTGATCTAGTACGTTATCATCACGATGGTTGCCTGGAGATCGTAGGTCGTATCGATAATCAGGTCAAAATCCGTGGATTCCGCATCGAGCTTGGTGAGATTGAAGCTTTATTATCCCAGCATCCCTTACTGAAAAATATCGTAGCAACGGTTCATGAATTTTCGCCGGATGACAAAAGGATAGTGCTCTATTATGTTCCCAAAATGCCTCGCACCGGTGCAGTGAGTACAGAGGAACTATATGCTTTTTTGAAAGATCGCTTACCTGAGTATATGATGCCTTCCTTCTGGATGGAGCTAGACAATATCCCATTGTTGCCTAATGGCAAGCTGGATCGAAAGTCTTTGCCTTTGCCTGAGAGAAAACATGAGGATTCCTTGAAGCGAAACCTCTCGGAATATCGGCCTACGGAGCGACAGGTGTTTGCCATATGGTCTGATGTCCTTGGACTGAGTGAGATTGGGCTACATGATCCGTTTTTCATGCTTGGAGGGCATTCTCTATTAGCTACAAGAATTATTTCTCGTATTCGACAGTCCTATCCTATTGATATGACGATTGCAGAGTTCTTTGAGCGACCAACCATTGCGGGCGTATCAGAGCTTATTGATGGCAGACTGTTGAATGGTAATGAATCGGAGTTGCGACCAGCGCTGCTAGCCCAATCTAATCTAGCGAAGCCAGAGCCTTCTTTTGCCCAAAAGCGCTTCTGGTTCACACATCAGCTTCATCAGGATTCCTACAGTGATCATATGCCCTATGTGTGGGATGTGAGGGGATCGCTGAATCTTGATGCACTGAAACGAGCAATTCATCAAATCCTATCACGGCATCATATCCTTCGGAGTAAGTATCCGAATATCGGCGGAGAACCTGGTTATGCAACTGTACCTATATCTGCTGACGATTCAATTCTTACGTATGAAGATAAAGTTGTTACTCATAGCGAAGCCCTACAATGGATGGAGCAGGAGGTAATGCGCCCCTTCGATTTGACCTTAGGACAATTAGTTCGTTTGCGTTTGTTCCGATTAGGGGAAGAGGAGTACCTGCTGTTCCTCAACATGCATCACATTGTATCCGATGAATGGTCCGCTCAGCTATTTGTTAGGGAACTAGGCTTGCTGTACGGAGATTACCTGCTGGGCCGTCCTACGTCGCTTGAACCGTTAAAGGTGCAGTATGAAGACTATGCCCATATTCAGCGGCAATGGTTAAGTGGCGATGTTCTTGGCAGACATGAGGAATATTGGGTAAAGCAATTAGCTGATCTGACACCTTTATCCTTGCCTACAGATAGAAGTAAGTCTAAGCAGCAGAATAAGCGAAGTGGGAAAACAATTGCGTTTCATATAAGTGATTCATTAAACAACGATTTGAAGCGTGTATGTGAAACGGCAGAAACGACTTTGTATATGACGCTGTTATCTGCTTTCAATGTGTTGTTGTATCGCTACACATATCAGGAGGATATTGCGCTAGGTTCTCCCATTACGAATCGAAACTGGCCTGAGACCGAAGAGCTCATCGGACTTTTTGTGAATACACTCGTTCTCCGTACACATGTCTCGCCAGAGCAATCATTCTTGGATCTGTTAGCACAGGTGAAGAAGGTATCCATTGAGGCTTATGCCCATCAGGAGTATCCATTTGAGCAATTAGTTGAGAAGCTGCAACCGGAACGGAAGAGAGAGACTTCACCGCTCTTTCAAGTGTTTTTTGCACTACATAACACACCGGATGAGAAGGTGATTATGCCTCATCTCAATATGGAACTACGCGAGATCGATTATGGCATTGCTCAATTTGATCTATCCCTCACGTTTAAGGAAACCGAGCACGGATTAACGGGGGAATGGGTGTACGATACGGATCTGTTCCATGAAGCAACCATTGTAAGAATGAAGGATCATCTCGTAACACTACTGGAGACAGTTGTTGCACAACCTCAGCTTCAATTAAAAGATATTTCGATTCAGTCAGAGGCAGAGCATCAGCTTATGATTCAGGAGTGGAATCAGACGGAACGGAGCTTCCCGGGAAGAGTTGCATTGCCGGAATTGGTCAGTTTGCAGGCTATGCAGACGCCAGCTCAGACTGCACTCACCTTTGGAGAAGACGGTATATCCTATCAGCAATTAGAGAGCTGGAGTAATCAGCTAGCCATTCGATTGCTTGAGCGTGTGCAGTCAGGTGGCTGTATCGCTCTCTATATGGAACGTTCCATGGAGATGATGGTTGGCATACTTGGCATTATGAAATCAGGTTGTGCTTATGTTCCTATTGATCCTGCCCTACCGGCAGATCGGATTAGCTATATGTTAAGCGACAGTGGAGCCAGTCTTGTTTTATGTGATGGTTCGATGCAGGTTCCACAGGATTACACAGGTCATGTTATGTCAGTGCCGTCTATGGAAACGAATTACCAGGATGAGGATCGTCTTTCATTCACGAACCTGCAGGATTTGGCTTATATCATGTATACCTCGGGTTCCACAGGCAGACCTAAAGGTGTGGAAATCACCCATGAAGCACTTGCTAACTTTGCCCATAGCATGATCCGACTGCTTGATTTCAAGGCGGGTGATCGCATTGCTGCGCTGACAACCGTATCATTTGACATATTTGCTCTAGAGGCACTCGTGCCACTTATTGCTGGAATGGAAGTAGCTCTGGCTTCAGGTAGAGAGCAGACGGATGTTCATGCGCTGAACCAGTTTCTAGCGCGTACGTCACCAGATTGGATGCAGCTTACGCCTTCACGTCTGCAACAGATATGGGTCGATGAGCAGATGGAGCAACGGTTAAGTGGAATGACCGGAATTATGTTAGGCGGGGAAGCACTACCGATGGCTCTGCTGCAACAATTACAGAGCCGATTCCAAGGGAAAATCTTCAACCTCTACGGTCCTACAGAAACCACCGTCTGGTCGCTTGCTCGAGATCTGACGCATGCAGATACCGTAGATTTGGGCCGGCCGATTGATAATACAGAACTGTATATTCTTGATCCATACTTGAATCCGGTTCCGATCGGAGTAGCTGGTGAGCTGCATATCGGCGGCAAAGGGCTTGCACGTGGGTATCACAACTTGGAGCAGCTCACATCGGAGAAGTTTATTACGCATCCCTATAGATCGGGAGAACGTGTCTACAAGACGGGAGACTTAGCCAAATATCGAGCAGACGGACATGTGGAGTATTTGGGGAGAGCCGATTATCAGGTGAAGGTCAGGGGCTTCCGCATTGAGCTGCATGAGATCGAGCAGTACATGCACCAGCATGCTGCCGTGGATTCCATGGTGGTTACTGTGAACGAAGCGGTGCCTGGGGACAAACAGCTGGTAGGTTATTTTGTAGTCAAAAGTGGATTGCAGGTTACGGTGTCCGAACTAAGAGAGTTTGCACGCCAGTCGCTACCTTACTATATGATCCCAACACTTTGGGTCGAGCTGGACTCTATGCCGCTCTCGCCAAGTGGCAAAATCAATCGTAAAGCCTTGCCGGAACCTGATGAATCACATGTTACGCCTTCTAATGATTATGTTGAACCAACCACGGATTTGGAGGCATTGCTATGCCAGATATGTGCTAATGTGCTGTCACTGGAACAAGTGGGAATCCATGATCACTTTTTTGAGATCGGCGGACATTCGTTGAAGCTTACACAATTCCTGTTCCAGATAGAGCAGGCTTGCCATATCTCAATTCCGCTGGGTGATATTTTTGACCATCCTACCGTTCATGAACTGGCAACATATATCGAGGAAACGCACCATGACTGGCAATTGACGTCAACACCGCTCTCAGCAATCCAACGCGAACAGACTACGGATATCGTTGTGGATGCATTAACTGAGAAGGAAGTCGAGGAATTACTCGCAGCTCTATTAGAGGAGGATCAGCATCTTGGATAAAATTGAGACCTCAATGGAACAAAAGAGAGAACTACTCAAAGCGCTTTTGCAAAAGAAAGGTGAGAAGAAGTACTTCCCACTTTCATATACACAGCAGCGACTCTGGTTCATACATCAGTTCGATCCAGTGAATGTCGGTTATAACATTTCATTAAACTGGCGTATTCGTGGTTCATTGGATTGGCAAGTGCTTGAGCGGTGTTTTCAGGTGATTGTGGATCGTCATGATTCACTCCGCGCTACGTTTCACAATATGAATGGTCAAGTTGTTCAATCGATTCAGCCTCAGCTGCAGTTCAAGCTGGAACGGTTATCCCTGGATAAGAAACAAGAGGTTGAACAGGCGATTGTGGAGCGTGTGGAGCAGGAGAAGAATCGTGTCTTTGATCTTGGAATAGGTCCGTTGTTCAGGGCTGCTGTTCTCCCGGTTGGCGAGAATGATCATGTACTGCTCGTCAATATGCATCACATTATATCTGATGGCTGGTCGATCCGTCTGCTGTCCGAGGAGTTAACAGCGCTGTACTCCGCGCTGGCAAAGGGAGATTCGTATACACTTGTCCCGCTTGATATCAAATACAGTGATTATGTGGTGTGGCAACGAGACTGGCTCCAGAGTGAGCAGGCAAGTGAACAGATGAAGTTCTGGAAGGAGCGGCTGGACGGTGTACAGATGCTGCAGCTTCCAACTGACTTCCCCCGGCCTTCTGTACAGACGTATCGGGGAGATCATGCTAGATTTAGCCTCTCATCTACACTGGAGAAGTCTCTCCAGCAATACAGTCGTGAGCATAAAGTGACACTTTACATGATCTTTCTATCTGCGTTCAAAACCCTAATGTACCGTTACAGCCAGCAGGAGGACATTGCTGTAGGTACACCTATTGCCAATCGGGTACGACATGAAGTCACACCTCTCATTGGATCGTTTGTGAATACACTCGTGCTGCGAACTTCGCTTCAGGGAAATACAAGTTTTGCTGAAGTGGTGCAGCAAGTGAAGAACGAGGCAATGTTAGCTTACAAAAATCAGGATTTACCGTTCGAGAAGCTGGTCGAGGAGCTTCAACCCGATCGAGATCCGGGTGTGTCGCCACTATTTCAAGTGTTGTTCACGATGGAAGAGAACGATGATGTCACTCTACAGTTGGACACGCTTGAGGTGGGAGCAATAGAGGTGGATTGGAGAACATCTTTGTTCGATCTGTCGCTGACGATGGAGCAGAATCACGACGGACTTCGTGGCTTATTCGAATATAATACCGACCTGTTTCACGAAGAAACGGTGGCTCGCATGGTAGGTCATTTCCAGCGGCTTCTTGAACAGGCCATGGCTAATCCAGAGCAGACTTTGGATCAATTTGAGCTATTGTCTGCCCCAGAACGCCACCAATTGCTAGTCGATTGGAATGAGACGGATCAAGCCTATGATTGGAGCTGTCTTGTACATCAGCTGGTAGAAGAGCAAGCAGCTAGAGCACCCGAAGCACTCGCTGCAACGGACAAGGATCGGCAGATCACGTATGGTGAGCTGAATGAACGAGCGAATGTCTTGGCGCATACTCTCCGTAAGCGGGGAGCGCATCCGGGGAGTTATGTGGGAGTCTGCACGGAGCGTTCCGTTGACTGGCTGGTTGCCATGCTCGGCGTGTTCAAATCAGGAGCCTGCTATGTGCCGCTCGACCCGACCTATCCAGAGGAACGACTGGCTTATATGATGGCGGATGCCAATGTCCCGCTGTTGGTGACCCATTCGCAAGTGCTGAACCGGTTGACTATAGAGCCATCAGTTGAGGTGCTCTGTTTGGATCGGGAATCGCATTGGGGAACGTGGGATAGCGGCGAGAATCTTGAGAGCAGTAAAAACAGTGATTACAGTGAGTACAGAGCTAATCCAGAGCCATGGGCAACTGCGCAAGATCCAGCCTATGTGATCTATACATCGGGTTCTACAGGACAGCCTAAGGGGGCAATCCTTCGTCATCAAGGCTTGCTGAATGTTGTTTTGTGGCACCAGGGTCGGTTTGGGACAAGCCCGGCAGACCGCGGCGCTCAGATCGCGCGGATGGGCTTTGACGCTTCCTTGCTGGAAACTTGGCCGTTGCTCTGCTCCGGAGGCAGTGTGCACCTGATGGAGCAAGAGATTGTGCTGAACCCGGAGGGATTGCAACACTGGTTGCTGGATCACCAGATCACACTGAGCTGCTTCCTGCCTCCAGTGGTCGCAGAGCAACTGCTGCCGCTTACCTGGCCGCAGGATGGGGCATTGCGAGCACTGCTCGCAGGTGGTGAACGATTGCAAATGCGTCCACCCGCGCATCTCACCTTTGATTACGTGAACATCTATGGACCAACGGAGTGTACGATTCTCAGTACTGTTTCTACGGTGGAGGCAGAGGATGGCAGCTTTACCCCTCCATCGATTGGCGGTGCGCTCCCGAATACACAGTTGTATGTGTTAGATGCTTACCAGAATCCTGTACCTCGGGGTGTGCCCGGTGAGCTGTACATTGGTGGGGTTGGGGTCGCTATTGGGTACTTGAACCGGGAGGAGCTGAATGCCGAGAAGTTTGTGGCACATCCGTTCCGATCAGGAGAGCGCTTGTATCGAACCGGAGACTTGGTGAAATACAACGCGGATGCCACCTTGAGCTACATTGGTCGTGCGGATCATCAGGTGAAAATCCGGGGATTCCGCATCGAATTGGGTGAGATCGAGTCGGTTTTAGTGGGTCATCCAGCTGTACATAGCGTCATTGTGCAGGCACGGGAGATTGGTGAAACAGGGATGCAACTGGTTGCTTACATTGCAACTCAGCCGGAGTCCTCCCGTGGCAAAGCCACTGTCGTACTCGTCAACGAGCTACGTGAATATATGAAGCCGAAGCTGCCACAATTCATGTTGCCTGCGGCATGGGTCGTACTGGATCGATTCCCTGTAACGCCAAACGGCAAGGTGGATCGGAAAGCTCTGCCTGAACCAACGCCAAGTGAACTGTATGGCGCACAGGACTATGTGGCTCCGCGTCATCCGGTGGAAGAGATGCTGGCGGGAATCTGGTCGGACGTGTTGGGGTTACAGCGGATTGGTGCGCATGATCATTTCTTCGAGCTTGGGGGTCATTCCCTTCTAGCAACACAGATTGTATCTCGGGTGAAGAAGCTGTTTGGCATTGAGTATCCACTTGCCCAAGTCTTTCAACGTCCGGTGCTTTCGCAGATGGCGAAGTCCATTCGTGAGATTCAGGAAATTCAGGAAGAACGAATTGCCCCTGAAGAGATTGTTAGGATTTCTCGGGAGCAGGAATTGCCATTGTCCTATGCACAGCAACGGATGTGGTTCTTTGAACAGATGTACCCAGGCAATCGCAGTTATCATATTCCTTCCCTTTGGCGAATTCATGGGCAGTTGCGGCCAGATCTGCTTGAGAATAGCTTAGCGAAATTGATACAGCGGCATGAGTCGCTCCGTACCTGCTTTTTATCTGGATCAAACGGAGATCCGGTGCAGCACATTTTACCGACGTTACCTTCTGTGTTTACTTATCTGGATTGGCAGGGTCATTCTAATCCGCTTGAACAGGCGCTTCACAGGATTGATGAAGATCGCGATCAAGCCTTTTCACTGCAGGAAGGCCCACTGCTGGGCGCATTGTTAATTCAGATTGCACCGCAAGAATATCTGTTTAGTGTGACGATGCATCATATTATATCGGATGGCTGGTCTATGAGTATTTTTGCCCGGGAATTGGGTGAATTGTATTCCGCTTTGGATGGTTCAGCTGTCATTGCTGATGGAATTGACGAAACTGGTGTATCTGCTGGATTGGATGGATCTACTGGATTGAGCAATATAGCAGAACGGGTATTGCCAGAGCTACCTATTCATTATGCTGACTTCGCGGTGTGGCAACGAAAGTGGATTGCGGATGGAATATTGGAACAACAGATGCAGTACTGGAGGCAGCAATTACTGGGGGTATCGGTACTGCAGTTGCCGACGGATTACCCGCGTCCTGCTGTTCAGACATTTGATGGAGCTGCGGTACGTTTCACGCTAGCGCCTTCTCTACTCCAATCCTTGCAGCAGCTAAGCCGCCGTGAAGGAGTAACGTTATACATGCTGTTGCTGTCTGCGTGGAATGTGCTCTTATACCGTTATAGTCAGCAAGAGGATATTACGGTAGGTACACCGATTGCGAACCGGAACCAAGAAGCAACCGAGGGGCTGATCGGTTTCTTTGCGAATACACTCGTGATGCGCGCACACCTGTCGGATGATTTACGTTTTCGAGAGTTGTTGTCCCAGGTGAAGGAAATGGCACTGGGTGCCTACATGCATCAAGATGTGCCGTTTGAGAAGCTCGTAAGCGAACTCCAGCCTGATCGTGAACCGAGCTACACTCCGCTGTTCCAAGTGTTTTTTGCATTACAGAATGCACCTGGAGATGATATTCGACTTCCGAACATAAAGGTGACTTCAGTAGAGCAGGCAAGCACAACTGCATTATTCGACCTGTCTCTGATTATGGAGGAAATCGGCGAAGGTATATCGGGAGAATTGATCTACAATACAGGATTGTTCGATCAGCATAGCATCCAACGGATGGTAGGGCATCTACACATTTTACTGGAAGGTATCTCAAGTGCGCCGGAACAGGTTATTAGCCATTTACCTTTGTTATCCAAGGAAGAAGAGAATTTTCTGTTAGTGGAATGGAATTGCACTGAGCGGGATTACTCCCTTGAGCAATGTATACATGAACTATTCGAGATGCATGCGGCAAGTGCACCTAATCAACTGGCAGTAGCTTACTTGAATGAGCAGTTAAGTTATGGAGAGATGAACCGTAAAGCGAATCAACTGGCTCATGAGCTTCGCAGACGAGGCGTTGTTCCTGGTACCAATGTAGGTGTCTATATTGATCGTTCTCCTGAATGGCTGACTGCGATGGTTGCTGTATTCAAATCCGGAGGATGTTACGTTCCACTCGATCCGAGTTATCCCGAAGGAAGACTGGAATATATGATGCAGGATGCTCGTGTTCCACTACTGATTACACAGTCTGGTCTGATGAATCGTTTGCAATGGACGGCAGAAACGATCTGTATTGATCAGGAGGAAACGTGGCTCAGGAGTGGTAATGACAACAATCCTTCGATAACGGCAACGCCGGACGATGCAGCCTATATCATCTACACATCAGGCTCGACGGGTCTGCCCAAAGGTGTTGTGCTCAAGCATCGCGGTCTCCTCAACGTTGCACGTTGGCATCACGAGCGGTATAACGTAACCCCACGTGATCGCGCTGCACAAGCTGCACGGATGGGCTTCGATGCCTCGATTCTAGAGGTGTGGCCATTCCTAAGTGCTGGGGCGAGTATTCATATTTGGGAGCAGGATATCGTTGCGGATGCAGAGGCGATTCGAGAGCGGATTAACGCCGAAGGTATTACCCGTTGCTTCTTATCTCCTATTATTGCAGAACAGCTCTTGGATCAACGCTGGCCGTCCGATGGATCACTGCGCACAATGATGACTGGTGGAGATCGGCTTCAGGTTCAACCGCCAGCTGGTTTGCCTTTTGAATATACGAACCATTATGGTCCAACAGAATATACCATTCTCTGTACAGCAGGAACGGTAGCCCCGAAGAAGGCAGATACGCTGAATGTGGCTCCTTCCATCGGGAGTGTTCTGCCCAATACCGAGTTATACGTGCTGGATCGTCAGCGTAATCTGGTACCGGTTGGTGTACCGGGTGAATTGTATATTGGTGGTGTAGGACTGGCTGTTGGTTATCTCAACCGCGAAGAGCTAACAGCTGAGGCATTCATTCCACATCCGTTCAAGGCTGGAGAGCGTCTGTATCGAACGGGGGATCTGGTTCGTTATCGAACAGATGCCACATTGGAATTTGTTGGACGGGCAGATCACCAAGTGAAGCTTCGTGGCTTCCGAATTGAACTGGGTGAGGTTGAGTCCGTGTTGGCAGGGCATCCAGCCGTGAATTCTGCCATCGTTCAGGTAAGAGAGACTGCAGGTACAGGCAGACAATTGGTCGCTTATTTTACATTACAGGGTGAGCAGGAGCAGATGGTGTCAGAGCTTCGGAACTATATGAAGCAAAAGCTGCCACAGTATATGATCCCAGCCGCTTGGGTTCATCTTGATGAGTTGCCTCTTACACCGAATGGAAAGGTAGACCGCAAAGCATTACCTGAACCGAATACACAAGAGAATGAAAATAAGGAGAATCATGTAACGCCTCGTACACCTGTTGAAGAAGTGCTGTGTGAGATCTGGAGTGAGGTTCTGGGGGTTACACAGATCGGTGTGGCAGATAATTTCTTCGAGCTAGGCGGCGACTCTATTGTCAGTATCCAGATGATTTTCAAAGCGAATGAGCGTGGCATTGCTCTCAAAAATCAACAGGTCTTCCTCTATCCTACCATCGCCGAACTTGCTGTTCGGGCTGGAGAGGTACGGAGCTTAAATGAAGATCAGGGATCAGTGACTGGTACAGCGCCGCTAACTCCGATCCAGGAATGGTTTTTTGCACAACAACATGCGAGCCCGAATCACTGGAATCAGTCCGTAGTGATCAAGGTAGGAGAGCCATTGCAGCTGGATATCCTGCACCAGTCGCTAGAGCTGCTGGAGTCTCATCACGATGCATTGCGTATGACGTTTAGCCTGGACGACCAACAACAAGCATGGACGCAGAACTGTCGTGACTCAGGTACCGAGGTACAACTTACGATTCGTGATTTATCTCATGTACAGGATGCGGATATCCAAGCGACAGTAACGTCTGAATTGAATCAGATTCAGTCCAGTTTGGATATTGAAGCAGGCCCATTGTGGCATTCCCTTTACATGCGTATGGGTTCCACACGGCCAGATCTACTGGCAATCGTAATTCACCATCTGGTCGTGGACAGTGTATCGTGGCGAATTTTAATGGAGGATCTGGAGAATATCTACATGAAGCTGGCGTCCCAGCAGAAAGTTCGTCTTCCGTTAAAAACAACATCGTATTTGAAATGGTCAGAGCGATTGGCTGACTATGCAAACCATAACATTCCCGAACAAGTTGAGCAGTACTGGACACATGTCAGTGAGCAGATTAAACGGCATGAATTCCAGCTTAAATTAGACGATGCACAAGGTAGCAATCAGGTAGTAGATACGGCAGTTGTCCTCAGAACGTTGAAGGTGGAGCCAACGACTGTATTGCGAGAGGAAGTTACTCGGCAGTTGCATGTTCAGGTTAATGAGGTCTTATTTGCTGCTTTTGCCAGCACGTTAGCGAATTGGAGTGCAAGCGACCATGTATGGATTCATCTTGAAGGGCATGGCCGTGAAGAGATCGCTGAGGATCTGAACCTGAACCGTACGATTGGATGGTTTACCAGTATGTATCCTGTGTACGTCAATCTCAGTGGTGTTCATCAAGTAGACGGACTGATCAAGCATGTTCAGGAGCAGCTTCTCCGTATTCCGAACAAAGGCATGGATTATGGCATTTTGCGCTATTTGAAGCACCATCCCGTGTTAACTCAGAATGCTGTAGCACCCATAGCCAGCTTTAATTATCTGGGTCAATACCAGACGTCCGGCAAATATTCCGGATTTGAGGAAACGGAAGAGTATACGAGCCTTGACTGGGGTTCAGATAATGAACGAGGTCATCTGATTGATGTGGTGTGCTGGATTTCAGGTGGAGAACTTCATTTGAAATGGATGTATAGCAGCCGTCAATTTTCACAGAGTAGCGTGGAAAGAGCAGCAGATTATTTTAATGAAGTGATCCAAGAGGCTGTGGCACTAGTCCAACATACTGGAATGGTCAATAAGCTGTCCCAAGTGCTCCAAGATAACCAATTATCCGAATTCGAACTGGAGAGTATTGCAAACGAACTAGAGGAGGAGTACTGACCGTGAAGAACAAAGATGTTGTCGATATCTATCCTCTGTCGCCGATCCAACAGGGAATGCTGTTCCATTCCCTGTACGATCAGGGTATACAGGCTAACGATACGTACCTTACTCAGATCAATCTTGAAGTGGAGGGTTCGCTGAACCCGGACAAGATGGAGGAAGCTTGGAACATTTTGATTGAGCGGCACTCTGTTTTTAGAACCCGATTTCTCTGGAATAGCACAGCAGAACCTTTGCAGGCTGTATATCGCCAAGCACGGATTACACTTGAACGGCATGATTGGCAAGCGCTTGAAACTTCAGACAGAGAAGCTGCTCTGGCACGTTTTCTTACCGAGGATCAGGAGCGGGGCATTGATCTAAAAAAGGTTCCTTTAATGCGTGTGTCCCTAATTCAGTGGGAAGATGAGCGCTACAATATGGTGTGGATGTGCCACCATCTGTTGTTTGACGGATGGAGCTTCTCGGTTGTACAGGCTGAGTTGCTTCATATATATCAATCGTTGGTACGTGGGCAACACATGCAGTTACCCGAGGTGCGTCCTTATAGAGACTTCATTCATTGGCTTCGAAATCAGGATGCTGGGGCGGCTGAAACGTTCTGGAAACAGGAGTTACGGGGCTTCGCTTCACCAACTCAGCTCGGAATGAAGATTGGTGGAAATACCGAAGAAGGGACTTCATCAGCTCAGCATGATCTAATTATTCCGGAGGAGTACACTACTGCGATCAAAAAACTAGCTACTGAGAGCCGTATCACTGTGAACACCGTGCTTCAAGGTGCCTGGGCTCTTATGTTAAGCCGGTACAGCCAGGAATCGGACGTGCTGTTCGGTGTAACTAGCTCAGGACGTGGAGCAGAGCTTGAAGGCGCTGAGCATATGGTAGGTCTCTTCATCAATACGTTACCATTACGTATCCAAGTGGATGGGGAGCAGGTTGTCCGTGATTGGCTCCAGTCTGTCCATCGCAGACAGTCGACTATTAGACAGTATGAGCACACCTCTCTCGTAGATATTCGTAACTGGAGTGAGGTGCCACAGGATCAACCGTTATTCGAGACATTGTTTGTTTTTGAGAATTACCCTACACCGATTGACGACCAGCCAGGAGAGGAACTGGTAAGGATTACGGAAATCAAGGCTGCGGAGAAAACGAACTTCCCGATCACCGTATCTCTCTCACCCGCTGATTCGGAGTTACATATGAAGGTGATGTATAAAAGCGACCGATTTGATGCCGAATGGATCGAGCGTTTATCCGGTCATTTCATGGAACTGCTGCGCCAAATGGCGGCAACGCCGGATCGTTCGCTTGCTCAGTTAGGTATGGTGACTGCTCCAGAGCGCCAGCAATTGCTGGTCGATTGGAATGAGACGGATCAAGCCTATGATTGGAGCTGTCTTGTGCACCAGCTGGTGGAGGATCAAGCGGCTAGAGCGCCCGAAGCACTCGCTGCAACGGACAAGGATCGGCAGATCACGTATGGTGAGCTGAACGAACGGGCGAATGTCTTGGCGCATACTCTCCGTAAGCGGGGAGCGCATCCGGGGAGTTATGTGGGAGTCTGCACGGAGCGTTCCGTTGACTGGTTGGTTGGCATGCTTGGCGTGTTCAAATCAGGAGCCTGCTATGTGCCGCTCGACCCGACCTATCCAGAGGAACGACTGGATTATATGATGGCGGATGCCAATGTACCGCTGTTGGTGACCCATTCGCAAATGCTGAACCGGTTGACCATAGAGCCATCGGTAGAGGTGCTCTGTTTGGATCGGGAATCGGATTGGGGAACGTGGGATAGCGGCGAGAATCTTGAGAGCAGTAAAAACAGTGAGTACATTGAGTACAGAGCTAATCCAGAGCCATGGGCAACTGCGCAAGATCCAGCCTATGTGATCTATACATCGGGTTCTACAGGACAGCCTAAGGGCGCAATCCTTCGTCATCAAGGCTTGCTGAATGTTGTTTTGTGGCACCAGGGCCGGTTTGGGACAAGCCCGGCAGACCGCGGTGCTCAGATCGCGCGGATGGGCTTTGACGCTTCCTTGCTGGAAACCTGGCCGCTGCTCTGCTCCGGAGGCAGTGTGCATCTGATGGAGCAAGAGATCGTGCTGAACCCCGAGGGATTGCAACACTGGTTGCTGGATCACCAGATCACCTTGAGCTGCTTCCTGCCTCCAGTGGTCGCAGAGCAACTGCTGCCGCTTACCTGGCCGCAGGATGGGGCATTGCGAGCATTGCTCGCAGGGGGTGAACGACTGCAGATGCGTCCACCAGCGCATCTCACCTTTGATTACGTGAATATCTATGGGCCAACGGAATGTACGATTCTCAGCACCGTGTCTACGGTGGAGGCGGAGGATGGTAGCTTCACCCCTCCATCGATTGGTGGAGCACTTCCGAATACGCAATTGTACGTATTGGATGCCCACCAGAATCCAGTACCTCGCGGGGTACCCGGGGAGTTGTACATTGGCGGTGTTGGGGTCGCTATCGGGTACTTGAACCGGGAGGAGCTGAATGCCGAGAAGTTTGTGGCACATCCGTTTCGGTCAGGGGAGCGGTTGTATCGAACTGGAGACTTGGTGAAATACAACGCGGATGCCACCTTAAGCTACATTGGTCGTGCGGATCATCAGGTGAAAATCCGGGGATTCCGCATCGAATTGGGTGAAATCGAGTCGGTTTTAGTGGGTCATCCAGCTGTACATAGCGTCATTGTGCAGGCACGGGAGATCGGCGAAACAGGGAAGCAACTGGTAGCTTATATTGCAACTCAGCCAGAGGCCTCCCGTGGGAAAACCAATGCGGTACTCGTCAACGAGCTACGTGAATATATGAAGCCGAAGCTGCCACAATTCATGTTGCCTGCGGCATGGGTGGTACTGGATCACTTCCCTGTAACGCCAAACGGCAAGGTAGATCGTAAAGCCCTGCCTGAACCAACGCCGAGTGAGCTATATGGCGCACAGGACTATGTGGCTCCGCGACATCCGGTGGAAGAGATGCTGGCGGGAATCTGGTCAGACGTGCTGGGGTTACAGCGGATTGGTGCGCATGATCATTTCTTTGAGCTTGGGGGTCACTCGCTCTTAGCCACACAGATTGTATCCCGAGTGAAGAAGCTGTTTGGCATTGAGTATCCACTTGCTCAAGTCTTCCAACGTCCGGTGCTTTCGCAGATGGCGAAGCGGATTCAGGAACTTCGCAGTACCGAAGGTGGGCAGGATGTTGCTGCGACATCCAGTATGGTGGATGTCACACGTGAACAGAATGTACCGTTATCCTTTGCACAGCAGCGGATGTGGTTCTTCGAGCAAATGTATCCAGGGAACCGAAATTATCATATCCCTTCCCTCTGGCGTCTGAATGGTTCTGTTCAACGGGAGGTGTTGGAGCGCAGCATCCATGATCTGATCCAAAGGCATGAGTCACTACGAACCCAC
This sequence comes from Paenibacillus sp. MER 99-2, assembly GCF_023714095.1. NCBI lineage: Bacteria > Bacillati > Bacillota > Bacilli > Caryophanales > Paenibacillaceae > Paenibacillus > Paenibacillus sp. MER 99-2. Next base: position 148,679 of record NZ_JAMAUZ010000010.1, read on the forward strand.
TTCCTTGCGGGAGAGGGAAACGAACCGTTACAGGTAGTGCAGCCTGAGATTCCGTCAGTACTAACCTATATGGATCTGCAAAATCACCCAGATGCACTCCAACAAGCTATGAATTGGATTACAGATGAAGGAGACCGGGAGTTCTCGCTGCGTCAGGGGCCGTTGCTGCGTGCAGCCTTAATTCAGTTAGCGCCTCAAGAGTACGTGCTGGGGGTGACTATGCACCATATCATCTCTGATGGATGGTCTATGGGAGTCTTTATCCGTGAGTTGAGTGCATTATACACAGCTCATTTGCTCGGAGAGGCTGCGCCTCTTGCAGAACTTCCGATTCAATATGCTGATTATGCAATCTGGCAGCGGAAGTGGCTTGGTGAAGGCGTGATGGATCGCCAACTAGACTATTGGAGGCATCAGCTACAGGATGTGTCCGTTCTCCAATTGCCAACGGATTATCCACGTCCGGCTGCTCAGACATTTGAAGGGGCAACGGAACGATTCCACATTGCAGAGCCTCTCCTGGCTGAACTGAAGAAGTTGAGTCGCCGTGAAGGCACGACGTTATATATGACACTTTTATCTGCATGGAAGATTCTACTGTACCGGTATACCCAACAGGAGGATATTGCCGTGGGTACGCCGATTGCCAACCGGAATCAGGAGGAGACAGAAGGGTTGATTGGCTTCTTCGCCAATACACTTGTACTCCGATCTCAGTTTGCAGGGAACATGAGCTTCCGCCAATTGTTAACCCAAGTGAAAGAAACGGCGCTACAGGCTTATATGCATCAGGATGTTCCGTTTGAGAAGCTTGTTGAAGAATTACAGCCAGATCGAGACACCGGTCACACGCCATTGTTTCAAGTGCTCTTTACTTTGCAAAATACACCTGCAGATGAATTCAGTATTCCTGATGTTCATGTACATTCCATTGAGCTTCAGGGCAATACAGCACTCTTTGATCTTTCTCTTATTATGGAGGAGAAGGAGCAAGGGCTGGGTGGTGACCTGATCTATAATACAGCTTTGTTTGCTGGCGCAGGAATGAAGCGACTCGTGCAGCATTTTCACATTTTGTTAGAAGGAATTGTGGCGAATCCAGATCAAGCACTGAATCAGCTTCCTCTTCTATCCAAGGAAGAACAGCATCAGCTCATTGTTGGATGGAATCAGAACCAACGTGATTATTCCTGGGAACGTTGTGTTCACGAACTGTTTGAAGCACAAGCGGCTACAGCACCTGACGCGCTTGCCATATCTGACGGAGACGAGCAGCTACGTTATGGGGAATTAAATCACAAGGCGAATCAACTCGCTCATGAGCTGCGGAACAGAGGAGCTAGACAGGGAATGAATGTCGGCGTTTGCATGGAACGTTCTGCAGACTGGCTAATTGCCATGATCGCTGTATTCAAATCAGGTGCATGCTATGTACCGCTGGATCCAACCTATCCAGAGGATCGTCTTCGTTTCATCATGGAGGATGCCCAGGTAGGGATACTGATTACAGGAACGACCCTTATGGATCAGCCTTCGGCAACTGTAGCTGAGGTTATCTACGTAGATCAAAGTGAGCCATGGATGCAAGGCAATCACGGAAATCCTGTGCCAGCATCCACTGCCGACGATATCGCTTATATCATCTATACATCCGGTTCAACGGGCAAACCGAAGGGAGCTATGTTGAAGCACAAAGGGTTGCTTAATGTGATCTTCTGGCATCACGAACGCTTCGGTATTACACCTTCGGATCGAAGTGCGCAGGTTTCACGGATGGGCTTCGATGCTTCGTTGCTGGAAGTGTGGCCGTTCCTGACCGCTGGTGCGAGTGTTCATCTGATGGAGCAGGAAGTGGTTATGGATGCACAAGTATTACAGCAGTGGTTCCTGTCCCAAGGCATCACGATAGGTTGTTTTTTGCCACCTGTTATTGCCGAGCAATTGCTTGATTTAACGTGGCCTCAGGACGGTGTATTCAGATCTATTATGGTTGGTGGGGATCGTCTTCAGCTTCGTCCACCTGCGGATCTTCCGTTTGAATATATCAATATCTACGGGCCAACCGAGTGTACGATCTTTAGTACAGAAGGACGTGTGGCTAGTCGTGAGACCAATAATCAAGCTCCATCCATTGGGTGGGGATTGCCGAATATCACGTTATATGTGTTAGATCCGCAGCTTCATCCGGTTCCGATTGGTGTTCCTGGAGAATTGTACATTGGTGGAGTTGGCGTTGCTGCTGGTTATCTGAATCGTGAGGAATTAACGGCCGAGAAGTTTATTCCACATCCATTCCAGGTTGGAGAAAAGCTGTACCGCACAGGGGATTTGGTGAAATTGAATGAGGATGCTTCCCTTGAATTTGTCAGCCGGGTAGATCATCAGGTTCAGCTTCGAGGGTTCCGGATAGAGCTTGGGGAGATTGAGTCCGTGATATCAAGCCATTCATCCGTGCAGGCAGCTCTCGTATTAGTGAAAGAAACCAAGCAGCATGGTTCGCAATTGGTCGCTTATTTGACAGGTAGGGACGCTCAGGTTCCTGTGATTGAGGATATAAGGGATCATGTAAAACGCAAGCTTCCGCACTTTATGATTCCTTCGGCATGGGTGGTTATGGACGAGTTTCCGTTAACTCCGAACCGGAAGTTAGATCGCAAAGCATTACCTGATCCAGTGGGTGATGAGGCTTATGGCGTGAAGGAATACGTTGCTCCTCAGAGCCCTATGGAACAGGTAATGGCGGAAATTTGGTCAGAGGTGTTAGGTGTATCCCGAGTAGGAATTCATGACGATTTCTTTGCACTTGGGGGACATTCGCTCCTTGCTGTACAGATGATCTCAAGATTGAATGCAAGACAGGGCATTGATGCCAAATTAGCCGATTTATTTGGTCAGCCGATTCTACAAGCGTTCGCAGGTAAGGTAGAGCAACAACCTCCTGCCTCCAGCACACTTACTCCGATCAAACGGATATCACGGAAAGCCCAAACTGTTCGGCCTTAAAGTGTACGTTCGAAAAGTCCGCCAAAGCGGACTTTTTGAATAACCTTTTAAACCTAGCGACAGGAGGAACTGTATTGAATACACATCTGAGTGATGAAGTGCATGATGATGTTTACGTTTTTCCACTATCCTTTGCCCAGCAGAGACTATGGTTTATTCAACAGCTTGATCCGGATAGCTCCGCTTATCATATGAATTCGTTATGGAGACTAGAAGGAGAGCTTGACCTAGAGGTGCTTCAACGCAGTGTTCAAGAATTGGTCGATAGGCATGAATCGCTGAGGACGTTTTTTCGAGAAGAAGAAGGAACGGCTGTCCAATGTGTGGCGGAACGCCTACGTGTGTGTGTCGATGTCATTGAATTGGCTCATGCGGATGAGCAGGCTGCTGTGGAGTGGGTTTCAAGAAGAGCGGCTGATGCTTACGAGATGTCGGAGAGTCCACTGTTCAGAGCAGTATTAATCCCGTTAGAGCGAAAGCCTAAGAAGTTCGTTTTCTCAATGATGATGCATCATATTATCTCTGATGGCTGGTCCATGAATGTACTCATGAATGAATTGAGGGCTCTTTACAGTGCTTTCCTTCATCATCAGCCTTCACCTCTCCCGGATCTACCTTTACAGTATGCGGACTATACGATGTGGCAACGCGAGCTATTAGAAGGGACATTATTAGATACCCAGTTGGACTATTGGAAAAATAAACTCAAGGGAGCTGAAGTCCTTCAGCTTCCAACCGATGCACCCAAACTTCCTTTTCAATCTGCCCGTGGCGGAAAACTGGAATTTACCGTTGATTCCTCTCTGATTCAATCACTAAGACAGATCGTTCAACAAGAAGGCGCAACGCTATATATGGCTATGTTGACAGCCTTTAAGCTGTTACTCCAGCGATATAGTGGGCAATTTGATATATCGGTGGGTACCGTGAGTGCGAATCGGAATCGGGAGGAACTCGAAGGAGTATTCGGCTTTTTTGCCAATACACTTGTTATTCGTTCGCTACTCTCTGCGGACAACAGTTTCAGGGCGCATTTGCGGCAGGTGAAGCAGAATACGATTGAGGCTTATGCTCATCAGGAGGTTCCTTTTGAGAAAATAGTAGAGGCACTGCAGCCGGATCGTTCTACGACCGACAATGCGCTGTTTCAGGTTTTTTTCAGCATGGCATCCTTTGCAGAGGCATCGATCGATATGGCAGGAGTACAGTTGATAGAGCTCGAACCGGAGGTCGATACCGTTTCCTTTGATCTGACGCTAAGCCTTCAGGAGCAAGGCGATTGTGTAAAAGGCACTTTTTTATATCATGCTGATCTATTTAAAGAGACGACCATAGGTAGAATGGCTGATAGTTTTGGCGTGTTGTTACAGAGTATTGTGCATTCGCCTAATGAGGCCGTTGGTCATCTCCCCATACTATCTCAGCAAGAATTGCATAAGCAGCTTGTGGAATGGAATGACACAGAGCGTGATGTGCCAGAGATCAGCATTCATGAGTTGTGGCAGCAAAAGGTGAAGGAAACTCCGGATGCACTGGCCGTGACGTGTGGTGCAGTGCAACTAACCTATATTCAATTGAATCAGCAAGCCAATCAATTGGCGAGGTATATGCAGGAACGTGGTGTGTGTGAACATGATCTTGTAGGGATATGTCTCGACAAATCTGTGCAGATGGTTGTATCCATTCTGGCTGTGCTCAAAGCGGGTGCAGCTTATGTGCCTATAGATCCTAGTTACCCTGCAGAACGGTTGTCATACATGCTTCAGGACGCTAGTCCACATACCATGGTGGTCAACAGTGCTGATCTGGAGCAGCTATCTTTGGATTCGATGAATGTCATTTGTTTAGATCGTGAGTATGAGCAGATTAGTCTGAAGTCTACCGAAGATATGGAATCTACGGTGGCTTCCGACAGCCTGGCGTATGTGATCTATACCTCAGGATCAACGGGGAAACCAAAAGGGGTAATGATTGCTCATCGGGGTGTTGTTAATCTAGCGCTCGACAATATCGAGACCTTTGCGGTAACACCAGCAGACCATGTCATGCAGTTTGCATCATTCAGCTTCGATGGATCGGTGTTCGAGACGATGACGGCTTTATTGTCTGGGGCGAGTCTTCATATCTATCAGCGTGGTGAAGACCTTGGGGCATTTTTACAAAGACAGCATATTACCTTCGGAGCCTTCCCGCCATCTGTCCTTGCCACATTGGAGGAGGAAGAGGTTGCGAATCTACGTGTGATGATTGTAGCTGGGGAGAAGTGTCCCGCAGAGCTGATTGAAAAATATAACCAACATAACCGGATGTATAATTCATATGGTCCGTCTGAATCAACCGTAGCAGCCACGGTATATCCATACCGAGTGGAACAGCCGGATTCCATCGGGCGACCGATTGCCAACAGTCGTGTATATATATTGGATCAGTATCTACAGCCAGTGCCTGTTGGTGTGCAGGGTGAGATTTATATCGCTGGTCGCGGACTGGCTCTTGGGTATCTGAACAAGCCTGATTTAACTGCCGAACGTTTTGTAGAGTCCCGTTTACATACCGATGAGCGGCTGTATAAGACAGGTGACCTGGGACGTTATTATACGGATGGAAGTATTCAATTCCTAGGAAGAACCGATTATCAGGTGAAAATTCGTGGATTTCGGATTGAACTCGGTGAGGTGGAAACAACGCTCGCAGAGCATCCCCATGTGGACGAGGTATTGGTGGATGCACGAGCCAACCATCTGGGAGATCGCACATTGGTTGCTTACCTTGTGCTTAAAGAAAATTATACGTGGGAGTATGGACCGCTGGAGAAATATGCACAGGAGCGATTACCTGCTCATATGGTGCCTAGTCATTGGGTGTTTGTGTCACAATTCCCGCTTACGCCGAATAATAAAATTGACCGCAAAGCATTGGCCGACCCTGTATGGGATGACGAAGCTACAATGGATACAGAGCTAACTCAAGACGAAGCGCGGCTACGTGACTTATGGGTGGAGGTACTCGGATCAGGCATTTCCATTGGGCCGAGTAGTAATTTCTTTAAGTTAGGTGGACATTCGTTGAAAGCCATGCAGCTGATTAGCAAAATCAATAAATCGTATGGCGTGCAACTTGCAGTGAAGCAGCTGTTCATGTATCCAACATTGTCTCAATTGGCAGTCAGTATTCAGAAAGGGATCATCCACGAAACGAATCAGATTCGTGTTCCTTTGCAGGCAGGAAGAGGGGAGAAAACCCTATTTGTGATCCACCCCCAAGGTGGGGATGTGCTGGGTTATCTGGACCTGGTACGTCAATTGGAGGATGATGTAACGGTCTATGGCTTGCAGGCTCGGGGATATAACTCGGAAGAGACACCCTTAACGACCATTGAAGACATGGCTCAAGCCTATCTGCAAGAAATGGATCAGGTTCAATCGCGTGGACCGTATCATATCCTAGGTTGGTCGTTCGGTGGTTACATTGCAGTAGAAATCTCCCGATTGCTGGAGCAGCGTGGGGATGAAGTGGCACTACTGGGCATCGTCGATGTCCCTGCTGAAGCGATAAAAGCCGGATCAGACTCTCGGTCCAACCCCGTGCCGTCGCTCAGCATGTGTGCGGCAACACAGCTTGGATTGACCATGGAAATGCTGGATGATGAAGTCGAGGAACATGATCTGGACCAGGTTTATGCAGTAGCCAAGAAGTGGAACAGGCTTCCGCCAGGTTTGACAATGGAGCAGATGACCCGCAATGCACGCATTATGGTTGTGAACCAGAGAGCGATTGAGAAGTATATATTGAAAGGTAAACTACGGACTGATATTCATCTATGGTATGCTTCGCAACCGACAGACACGCATCAAGTTATTCATCCCTCGGGGTGGCATGGTTTGAGTCTGGGCAAGGTGTATGCACAGGAATTGGCGTGTAATCATTTTACGATTGTAACCACACCGCATGTCCATGTTATCGCGGAAAGGTTGAATCACTTGGTTATGATGGTGCACTCGTAGGCACTAGGTAGGTTAGGATACTCATAGCCCTGTAGTATGTCATAGGGTGCTATGGGTATCTTTGTTTTTCTATTTTTGGTTACCTACCTCTTGAAAATGCCTTAAACCTATTGCTTAAATGAACCTGCTATAATACCATATCCATGAAGATTAACCTCCACTTAAACACACATGCTGATCTCATCAGTGGTGCATAGGTTCATGAGTGATTTGAAATTCCTCTTTGTATAATAACCTCTTACTTTTTTGACAGGAAAGCTTACTTTTGTTTATGTCATGTGCAGCAATGGATCGTTACAATAGGTTTTGTAAGCGATTTCATAAATGCAAATAGGGGAGGAATTTCATTCATGATGATCACGAAAAAGTGGGTAACCCTGTTCTGTCTGTCCCTGTTATTGTTCGCTACAGCCTGTTCTGGAGGGTCTTCCGGTACAACGGCTTCTTCTGATGAAGAAGGCAAAGGAGACACCTCAGGTAAGATTGAACTACGTATGACCTGGTGGGGATCACAGACCAGACATGATTTAACAACCAAAGTGATCAAATTGTTTGAAGAGAAGCATCCGGGCATCACCATTAAACCTGAATATTCAGGCTGGGATGGTTATTTTGATAAGCTGACCACGCAGGTAGCCGGATCTAACGCCCCAGATATCGTACAGATGGATTACGCGTTTTTGACAGATTTTGCTCGGCGCGGTGCTTTGCTTGACCTGACTCCGTATGCAGATAGCGAAGAGCTGCGGACTAAGGATCATGATCAGAGTATGATCACAGCCGGATCGATTGATGATAAATTATACGCAATTACATTAGGAGTCAATGCACCAGGTGTCGTTTATGACGCTACCATATTTCAGGAGTTAGGTATTGAAGAGCCACAGGAGAGCTGGACATGGAAGGACTTTGAAGATATTGCGACCAAGATTGCTGCAGCCAAAGGGGATGGATTCTACGGTTCTGCCGACATCTCTGGCGCGACCAATATGTTCGAGGTATTTATCCGGCAATCGGGAAAAGGACTGTTTGACGGAGGTACATTAACAGCGACTAGTGAGGAGTTACAGCAGTGGTTTGAGATGTGGGCTGCTCTACGTGAGAGCGGAGGCGCAACTTCTGCGGAGGTGACGGCTTCCACAACGAACGCACTGGAGACAAGACCGATTTCACTTGGAACAGCGGCAATGGATTTTGCATGGTCTAACCAATTGCTGACATTCCAGCAGGTGAACAAAAATCAGGATCACAAGCTCGCTATCCAAGTGCTTCCTCACGGCGTGAATGAAAAGCAAATCGGTGAATATCTGAAACCAGGTCAATTTCTCTCCGGATATGCCAAAACGAAACATCCAAAAGAAGTCGCCATGTTCATTGACTTTATGGTAAATGATCCTGAGGCAACGGCAATTCTGGGCTCAGAACGTGGTGTGCCAGTCAACGCAAGCATTCGTGAGCAGATGCAGCCAACTCTGCCAGAAGCAGAACAAGCTATTTTCCAATTCATCGATACCGTATCGAAGCATTCCAGTGAGATTGACCCGCCATACCCGCAGGGATTCGCTGAGGTGGACACAAGCTTCAAGAGCACAAGCGAGCAGATCGCCTTTGGTCAGGGCAGCATGCAGGATGTCATTGCCCAATTTATTGAAGGTGCCAAAGCTACGCTTGGATCGAGTCAATAACGAGTGAAGCCGTTCCAGACTTTCTAATTCTGCGGGGAGGTTACGATAGGATGACTACATCACAGGTCAGTCAAGCCCGAGTCGAGAGTGTGGCCACCCGGCGAGTGAAACGAAGATATGCACATAATGGAGCTGCCCTTCTGTTTCTCGCCCCATGGCTTGTTGGATTATTATTTCTGACCCTAGGTCCCATGTTGGTATCGTTGTATATTTCCTTTACCGATTATAGTATCCTGGCCGCCCCTTCCTGGGTCGGTCTGGATAACTACATGACGATGTTTACATCGGATAAGCTGTTTATCCAGTCGCTCAAGGTCACGTTCACGTATGTTGCTGTATCCGTACCGGTCAAGCTTATCTTCGCATTACTTGTCGCCATGCTACTCAACAAAGGCATACGTGGACTTGGCATTTATCGAACAGTGTATTACATCCCGACGCTGCTTGGAGGCAGTGTGGCGATTGCTATGTTATGGCGCAAAATGCTAGGTGGCGACGGGCTGCTTAATGGTGTGCTTGCCATGGTTGGCATCAAAGCCCCGGATTGGGTTGCTAACCCGAAGTATGCTCTATATTCAATCGTACTGTTATCGGTATGGCAGTTCGGTTCATCCATGATTATTTTCTTAGCAGGCTTGAAGCAGATCCCACCTGAGTATGATGAGGCTTCAGCGGTGGACGGTGCGGGGCCTTTACGGAGATTCTTCTATATAACATTGCCGATCCTATCACCTGTCATCTTCTTCAATCTTGTCATGCAACTCATTACATCCTTTCAGTCGTTCACACAGGCTTTCGTTATTAGTAACGGTAGCGGAGGGCCAGTGAATTCAACATTAATGTACTCTCTGTATTTGTACAAAAAGGGATTCTCCTTTTTCCAAATGGGCTATGCTTCCGCAATGGCGTGGGTGCTGGTTGTTCTGATCGGGGTATTTACATTGCTGGTATTCCGCAGCAGCAAGCTATGGGTGCACTATGAGGATGGTGGGAAATCATGATCGGACAACGAAATTCCGTTACGTGGGTGGTTGCCAAACATGTGCTGATCTCAGGAATCGCTTTTGTCATGTTGTATCCCATTCTCTGGATGTTGGGTAGTTCGTTCAAGCCAGGACATATGATTTTCACGGAAACCTGGTTTTGGCCGAAAGAATGGAATTGGCAAAATTATATGACTGGTTGGTCGGGAATTCAGGGTAATCCATTCTCGCGTTTTCTGACCAACTCCATCGTGCTGTCGCTGGGCGCTGTGCTTGGCAACGTTATCTCCTGCTCCATGGCAGCATATGCTTTTGCCCGGCTGAACTTTCGCTTCAAAGCAATCTGCTTCGGCTTGATGCTAATGACGATTATGTTGCCGCATCATGTCACGCTGATCCCACAATATATCCTTTTTAATCATCTGGAATGGGTAAATACGTATCTACCTCTCGTCGTGCCCAAATGGCTCGCAACGGATGCATTCTTCATTTTCCTCATGGTTCAGTTCTTCCGGGGGCTTCCGAAAGAGCTGGATGAGGCAGCAACGATTGATGGATGTGGCCCTGTGAGAATATACACCAAGATCATTATTCCACTTGCGTTTCCAGCACTGGTCACCACGATGATATTTACATTCTTATGGACATGGGACGACTTCTTCAGTCAGTTGATCTATCTGAGTGATGTAAGTAAATACACGGTGCCGCTAGGTTTGCGTCTGTTCCTGGATTCCAGTTCCCAATCCGATTGGGGCCCGATGTTTGCCATGTCAGTGCTGTCACTTGTGCCGTGTTTTATCGTATTTATCGTGTGCCAGAAGTACTTTGTGGAAGGAATCGCAACCTCCGGGCTTAAAGGGTAACTCCAACACGAAACGAGTGATTCCATGAGGAAACGTGCATTATCCAGATGGTTTAATCAGAAGCTGCAACAAAGCAAGCTCTCCACGTTGATGGTGACTTGCTTTATTGTATTTAACCTGTTGCTGGTGTCTGTCATTGTGTGGTTGGCGTATCAATCCTTCTCCGCAGTCACATTCACCGAGATTAGTAAGGCTCGGCTAGCCCTTCTTAATGAGAGCACCCGTCGAGGGTTTGATTTTATAACAGGGGTGACGGGGACTGCTTATTCACTTACCAGCAACAGGGAGCTATCTGCTCTCTTGGAGACGTCTGGCAAAGGGCGATTGACACAAATTCATCAGCGGCGCGAAGTCTCCAAAATACTGGATCACACGGTTGTCGTTAGCGAGGGCATTACGTCGGTGGAGCTGTACACGGATGCTTTTAATGGTGTGGCGATAACGACAGAAGATCGGATCTACCCAGTAAATACGATTGCTGACGCTGAGTGGTTTGTGGCGCTAGAGCAAGCCGATGGAGCATGGGTGCCTCTAAGGGAGAATGAGTCTGGTCACTCGCTGATCGGGTATGCTCAGCGGATCTTTAATAGCCGTGGTAACACTGTAGCTTACGTTCTCATTCGGTTAAGTCGTGCCGATATTGTGCGTCGATTCGCAGATATGCCTATGGTGTTGGAGGGGCAGGTAATGCTGGTCGATACGGCGGGTAACGTGATTATGCATATGGGGGATTCTCCACCTGAGGAGCAGGTAGCTTCAACAGCCGCCGCACAGAACGTTATTCCGCTGATTGATAGTGCCTGGATTCAAGAGCATGCTGAGCGCGGAGATGACGGGTTCGAAGTTGTATCTGGGCAATCGGGTGGTGCACAGCTTGTCCTGTATTCCCGCCCAGCGATGCTTCAATGGCGTCTGGTACAGACCATCCCTGTTCATATGCTGTTATCTCCAGTTAGAGAGGCAGGGTGGAAAGTGCTTGCGATTGCAGTGACAGGTCTGCTGTGTTCAGCGATACTTGCATGTTTATTCGTGCGGCGTATTGTTCACCCGATTCGTCAATTGATCAAACGAATGCGGCAATTAGAGAAGGGTGACTTTGAGACCCGGGTACAGCTTTCATTTACGGAGGAATATGCTCATTTAGCATATGGCTTTAACCATATGGCCTCACAACTGACAACGCTGATGGAGCAGGTGAGGGAAGAGAGTCGTGCCAAACGGGCAGCGCAGACAGGTTTGCTTGAAGCACAGATCAAACCTCATTTTCTGTACAATACACTCGATATGATCCATTGGCGTGCACTTGATTATGAAGCGAAGGATATCAGTCGTATGATCGTGCAACTCAGCAAGCTGCTGCGAATCGGACTGAGCGGGGGCAGGTTGTTTATTCACGTTCGTGATGAATTAGAACATGCCCGTTGTTATGTCAGCATTCAAGCAGAACGATTACCGTTCTCCATCGATTATGAGGAAAGGATTGACCCGCGGGTTAGAGGTTATTACATCCCGAAGATTATTTTGCAGCCCTTTATCGAGAATGCGGTGATCCACGGACACACGAAGGAAGACATGCTTCGAATTCGAGTGCATATCCATGAAGACATTAGAGAAGAAGGGAGCCGAGTTTCATCAGGTATCGTAATTCGTATTTTGGATAATGGACAGGGTTTGCCAGAAGGCTGGAGGATGGAAGATACGTCAGGAATAGGCGTGCAGAACGTACATCAGCGAATTCAGCTTTATTGCGGAACACACTACGGGGTACGTATAGGTGCTAGTGAGCTAGGTGGAGTGGAAGTGACCATTAGGTTGCCACGCATCGAAACCGAAGAGCAGCTAAATCAGTGGTTGGGTGGTGAGAACAAATGAAGACAATAATGCTCGTAGATGATGATCCGCATATTATCAAAGCCTTAACGGATCACATTCATTGGTCTTCCCTCGGTCTTCGTATTGCCGGAACAGCTGCCAATGGAATAGATGCACTGGAACTGTTCCACCGTCTTCAACCTGATCTAGTGATGACGGATGTGTATCTGCCAGGAATGACAGGACTTGAGGTGACGCAAGCATTGCGGAAGGAACATCCTCATCTGCCGATTATCATTCTAAGCGGATACGATGAATTCGAGAATGCCCGAGCAGCTATGCGCTGGGGTGTGAATCACTTTTTGCTAAAGCCTGCAGAGGTGGAGGAGATTGAGTCTGTGCTGCGTGATGTATTGCTGGAGCAGGATGTACGGGAGCGGCATGAGCGACTAGAGCGGACATATAAACAGGAGATTGGCCGAGTGCTTCCCTATTTGCGCAAACACTTTCTGCATGAATTGCTAACGACGCGGTATCGAGCAGACGAGCTTCCAGATGAACGTATAAGTTATGTAGGGATTCAAAAGAGCTCCCCAGTACGCGCCATCAGCTTACAACTAAATCGGCCTGGATTTCTAACGCGGATGAAAGAGCGGGATTGGCAGTTGCTACGCTACGGGGCAGCAGACATTATTCAGGAGACCATCAAGGTGCAGATTTCACATATGCCTGATTGTCAGGTCGAAATTGTAGACTATTCTGATCGTGTATTTGTGCTGCTTTTATTTGCCGAGAATGACTACCTTGAGCAGGTTCAATCCCTCGTGGAGCAGATGATTGATCAGATTTTTACGTACCTCAAGCTAGAATTGAGTGCTGGGATTGGGAGTGTGAAGGGTCACCTGTGTGAGGTAATGGATTCTTATCTGGAGAGTAGAGAGGCGCTGGAAGCGGCAGAATTTCAGGGAGGCAGCCGTGTCTATCGTTATCAATCGTCAGAGGCAGTAGAGTCTAGTGTGGCGGATTACTCGCTTTTGCTGCGACAATGGAATGAAGCGTGGGTGGATATTCGGCCTGATCTGGCAGAAGAGGTATGGCATCATATCCGTAGTTTGCTGGATGAAGGGAGCTGTAATGGAATTCAGGATGTGCAGGTTGTGGCTGTGAGTCTGTTTGATACGCTGATTCATAGTTGGAATCGACATTATCCGATGCTGGCACCTCCGCTCGCCATGGGTGGTTTTTTGCAAGAAATTCAATCGAAGTATGCTCTGCAGAACCTGATAAGCTGGCTAGACGACATTATTCATAATTGGCTGGAGCAGACGAGGAAAGAGATGGGCGAGAAGAAGAGCAATAAACTCGTGGAACAGGTCAAACGATACGTGGAATTGCATTACGCTGAAGAGATCAGTTTTGAAGCGATCGCTAAGGGTCTGTTTGTGCATCCTAAATATCTGAGTCAGTTGTTTAAAAGGGTGAGTGGGGAAAACTTTGTGAGTTATCTGAACGGCTACCGAGTCCAGCAGGCCATGGAACTTTTGCAGTCGGGCAATTACATGGTGTATGAAGTCAGTGAGATGACGGGGTTCCGGAATGCGACGTATTTTAGCCAGGTGTTCAAAATGCTCACAGGTAAGAGTCCATCAGAAGTTGGATAGCGTATGCAAATAGTGAGTTTCATTTCAGTGGAGAGGAAGGGTTATATTCTTATGATTGTTGAACAACAGGTATTTAACGTAAAAGGAATGAACTATTCGATCAGATCGGCAGAGGAAAAAGATGCTGGAGAATTATCCTCACTTCGTGTGCAGATTGATGGAGAAACGGATAATATGGATCGCGAACAGGGTGAAGCATATATTGATGAGGCAGGATTTGCGGATATCATCCAAGTGGATGCACAGAAGCGGAGAAATCTATTCTTAGTTGCAGTGGTACAAGGTCGAATTGTAGGCTATGCGAGATGTGTGGGAGTAGACTTAAGACGCTTTGCACACAAGGTTGAATTTGGCGTATGTGTTGCGAGAGAATTCTGGGGATACGGGATAGGGAAGAAGCTGCTGGAGATATCTATTCTGTGGGCGGATACAACCGGAGTACAAAAGATGACGTTGAACGTGTTAGGAACGAACGATAAAGCGGTAGAACTATATAAGAAAGTAGGTTTTGAAGTCGAAGGAATTATGAAGAGAGATCGATTGCATGCAGACGGGCAGTTCTATGACACCATTGTGATGGGTAGGTTTAGATCTCAGGCGTAATAATAAGTGTGTTGGAAATGAGAATGTAACGGGCTGTGTGTATTGGAGTCTAGAGAAAAAAGTTCATTCTAGTAAAGTCCAGTATTGTACAGAGTAAAGTGTAGTGAAGTAGAGCGGTCTAGTGGAGTGATAGATTAGTTCGACCTGGTCTAACTTAGTTCAGATTAACGTGAGAAAATTGTGCTTCTTCTATTATTGTCTCTATTACCTCTATAATGAGGATTACATGTTGAATATGTTGTGATCATTAGGTAGAGATATATTAGTGGATTAGCTTAATAGAATGTATTACGAAGATTATATTGAATTAGAGTTTGAGAATGTTATTGAAGGGTAATACGTTAGAACACTCTTAAATAACTAGTAGGCTTATATTTATTATATAGGTTGAACGAGAGATGTTTAGGTACATGTGATCTATGATCTAGTTGAGGCAAGCGAAGCTGAGCTAGACTCAAAACTCAAAAGATAAATAATTTTGAGAAAAGAGTTGCATTAATTAATCTAGCATGGTATATTCTAATTCCGGCCAAGAAAACACGAGAAACACGGTGCGGCAAGCAAATGAAATAAGCTTCGAAAGAAACTTAAAAAAAGAGCTTGCAAAGTTGGTTCGGATGTGATAAGATATAAAAGTTGCTGACGAGAAGTAATGTCGGCGCTGAAATAAGTTTGATCTTTGAAAACTGAACAACGAGTGAGTAACGATCTTGC
>NZ_JAMAUZ010000011.1:0-124295 GCF_023714095.1 Paenibacillus sp. MER 99-2
GCTACGCGTTTGGTGGCGATGGCGGAGGGGTTCCACACGTACCCATCCCGAACACGACCGTTAAGCCCTCTAGCGCCGATGGTACTTGGACCGCAGGGTCCTGGGAGAGTAGGACGCCGCCAAGCAACTAAAAAGCACATTCGATTAATTTCGAATGTGCTTTTTTCTTATTTATTATTGTGATCAAAGATTTTAAGGGGTTATTACGCGAATCATGTTGTATACATAACGACTACTATTTACTGGATTACGTTTGGGATTATTGATTTGCATCTGGGTAGAGCCTGATCCATCGAGCATGATGGAATTCACTGCATTCAAACCGAGATCATCCATAATATCTCGCATGAATGGAACACTTCCCTGTCCTGCAATGAGGTAAGCATCATTGTTTTTCCAGGCTAAGATCGTTCTTGGAATGGACAGGTAGTATCCAAGCTCGCCTTTTATAGAGGAACCACCCCAGTTCTCAAGGTTGTAATCGTTGCCCCCAATGACCATCTCCACCGTTGATTTTGGATAATAGGCGTACACCTCATTGAGGTTTTTGACATATAAATGTGTGGCTCTAAGTGAGCCGTTCATATCTTTATAGAAAACAGCTGTTTTACGCGAAATTTCGTTACCACTCACCGAAGTGTTCGAGAGATAGTTCTTTTTCAGCGTTCGACCTTCATAGGTAACGGTCTGATTCTCCTCCCCTTTGACATAGATAATGGAGGAACCTCCGGTTGGAGGGCTGCTGTAGCCTTGAGTTGCTTCGAAGAACCCGCCATTAATGCCCACATGAGATGTTTTGTTCAGTGGCCGAAGCACCGTTTCAGATTTAATGTTACTTAGTGGGGTTTTAATCACGTGCTGCTCCACAATTGCCGCCGGGATGTGTTTCCAAGAATAGTATTCATAGTTTGCCATAATAATTCTCTCCTTTTTCTGTGTTTTTGTCCTTGCATATATAGGGGAATTTAAACAAGGAGTTACAACCCGTTTCTTAAACTTTTTTAGATAATCACTTTTTGAAGCCATATCACATGACCGAGATCCAATGAGTCAGAATGAGTGGCTTTTTTGTGCTGGAACTGAATATTTACAGGTGTGGAACGAAAGCTAAAAAGCCAATCTGAGTAAGCGCAGCTACAAACCTTCTATACGTAGGCTTTAGAAAAATTAGGCTTCACACATAGCACGGAATTCTACCCGCATTATCCAATAAGAACAGGAGAGCATGTGGAAAACAGCGGGAAGAAGGGGACACGCATATGGGAAATGATAGATATATAAATTGATGAAATTACATCATTTTAGCAGAAATAATTGTAAAATAATGATATAATAATAAGAACAAATGTTCTTATTTTAGTTGTAGAATACCTGATTTATTTACCCTATAGGTGTACGAGATAAGAACGAAAAGGAGTGATTATTCCATTGCAAAATGAGCAAACAGTTTTCGAGAGATATAGGAGGGAAATTTATAGAATTGGATGGCGAGTACAGTATAGGGCGAGAAAAATTAAACAGCGGGAGTTGCCTATGTATGATGGTGAGGCCTTCAATCAAAGCTTCACAGTACCGGTGGATGATCGTATTGTCATCGAACAGCTTATTAACACGCTTCCTATGAATGGGAGGGAAATACTGCATAAAATTTATTTCCAAGGGTATACGGAGGCAGAAGTAGCCAGTCACCTGAATATAAGCCAACAGGCGGTGAACAAATGGAAGAGGAAAATGTTGAATCTGTTATCTCAGAAAGTAAGTTCATAGAGCTGTTAGCAGCAACAAGAAATAAAGATCCCCAAGCTACAGTTGAACTGCTCCAATTGTTTAACTCAGACATTCGAAGATTAAGTCAGTTTATCTATTTGCCACCTGAAGATGCAGCATCAGAGATCATCATTGAATTTCTTGAGTTCCTTCACAGCGAGGACTAGACCTGCCTTAGGATTTAGGAGATAAATATAACTCACAATTCAGTATAAAGTCTAAGTGGACTAACCTGAGTGAAAAGAACTTGAGATCCAACTTGATAGAAGATAGAAGAAAAGATCAGAGTGGATAAATTTAAAAACTTAAAACTGAAATTAAACATCTAAAAACCATAACCAAAAATCAAAAACCTCAAAAAAATCAGTGATTGGTGGGGATGAAGGATTGTTAGCATGCTCGTAAAACTTACGTTGTGGAATCGTATAATACCCATAGAAGATCGTAAACGAATTCGCGTTTATGATCTTCTTTTTTGTGATGTGTGAAGATAAGATAATCCGCCTATATGAGCATAGACACAGTTAACCTAGTCAAAGGTTAATATAGTTAACTACTCTCGTTATGAAGCGGAGCGACGTGTGCTAGGAGTGAATTGTATTGTCTCTTCCTAGTGCGTGCACTAACCGTCAATACCAGGAAGCATGACGCCGCAAGATTGGCGTACAACAAGCTCTGGCTCGACTTTGATGCATTGATTATCCATTTGCTTGTTCATCAAGTCAAAAAGAATCATAGCGGCCAGGCGTCCAATCTTGTCAGTATCTTGCTTGACTGTAGTCAGCGGTGGATCTGTGTAGCGGCAAGCTTCAATATCATCACATCCCGCAATGGCAATGTCTTCAGGAATGCGGAGTCCTGCTTCCTTGAAAGCACGCATCGCGCCGAATGCCAGAAGATCTGTGGCTGCAAATACAGCACGAGGCAGCTCGCCATGAGCCAGCATTTCCTTCGCGGCCTGATAGCCATCCTCAGCAGCATAATCCTTGCTGTACACCATCCATTCAGGCTTGGTATCCAGACTAAACTGTTTAAGTGAACGCTTGAAGGCATCCTCACGCTGCTGCATGACGAGTGAAGCACGCTGTAGACCGATAAAGCCAATGTCCCGGTAACCGTTCATATAGAAATGCTCAACGACCTTTGGGGAGATTTTCTCATTGTCTGACATGATGTAACAAGAACCTTGCCCCGTTAATTCAATGTCAATGCCAATGCAGGGAATTGGACTTGCATCCAGGTCGTACACACTACTTTCCACTTCATCACCCGCAAT
Source organism: Paenibacillus sp. MER 99-2 (assembly GCF_023714095.1). NCBI lineage: Bacteria > Bacillati > Bacillota > Bacilli > Caryophanales > Paenibacillaceae > Paenibacillus > Paenibacillus sp. MER 99-2. The sequence continues at coordinate 3,044 of NZ_JAMAUZ010000011.1, forward strand.
GATGATGCAGCCATCCACTTGAAAATATTTGGATCTAGCTAAATAATCTTCTCCCTGATCAAGAAATTTTTCGTTAGAAAAGAAGAGCAGATCATAACCGAGCAAGCCTATTTGTTTCTTAAATGTGTTAATGACTTGCACGAAGAATGGGTGGCTGAAATCCACATTGAGCTTACCGGCGAATACTACACCAACAAGATTGGATTTCTTGGTAGCCAGTGTTTTGGCAGAGGAGGAAGGACGATACCCGTTCTCATCCATAATTTTAAGTACACGCTGACGGGTCTCTTCGCTAATATCGGAATAGTTATTAATTATTTTGGAGACTGTCGCCACAGAGACGCCGGCTATATTGGCAATCGTTTTGATATTCATTAAACATCCTCCGGCTTCTAAACTGGTTTCGCTAGATTTAGTTGTGTAAGTTTTCACTTTCCTGCCTGTATTTTATGCTACAATGCCAGCTGAGTCAACCGTTACACCTTATAAATAAGGGACAATACTCTATATATGCTTCAGGTTTATGAATATAAATAGCTTTGTTAATCAGAAGAAACGGCAGGGTTCTAGTAGAATTATAGAGTTTTTTTACGAAACAGTAGTGCTTTTATCAGTATTACTATAAGGTTTGTCTGCAAAAAGCAACATGTTAGATGACTGAAGTATATGTAATTTCGTATGTGTTTAGACGGGTTTTCGGGTTTTTTAGTTTGGTGTAACTTGAAGTGATTATTTAAAAAAGTCCTTATTTAACAAGGTTTTTATCTTATTTTTGGAAAAAAATAAAAATCCACTATTTACAAAATATGAAGTCGCATTCATAATGAGTGAGTAATCAACGAAACTGATTTCGTTAACATTATCTCAAAATCATTGGGGGACACAGACATGTTCAGAAAATTTTTAATGATGTCATTTGTAACCGTTTTAATTTTGGTTCTTGCAGCTTGTAGCAATGCAGAGGAGACGGCGGGAGGCTCGTCTACGGAAGGCGGCAAAGAGAAGGTCACGCTTAAGATCATTCACTGGCAGCAAGAGAATATTAACAACTACATCAAGGAGTTCAATAAGAAATTTGAAGAAAAGTATCCTGAGGTAAAGGTTGAATATACGACGGTTCCAGCCGATGCAACGTATGATCAACTGATGCAGACGCGGATGAATGCTGGTGAATCAGGGGATGCGGATATTATCCCGCTGAAATCTAGCTTCGTTGGCGCACCACAGGACTGGTCTCCAGGAGCAGCTGATCCAATGTGGAAGCAATGGATTGATGCTGGGTTAATCGCTGATCTGTCTGACCAAGCATTTGTGAAAAACTACAATGAAGTTGATGTACAGAATGCAATGACGTACAACGACAAGGTGTATGGCGTGAACATGGGTAAGGTGGCATTCACAGGTTTGTTCTACAACAAGGACTTATTCGCTAAATATAACCTTCAAGTTCCAACAACGTGGACTGAGCTTCAAAATGTAATTAAGGTGCTTAAGGATAATGGCGTAGAGCCACTTGGCTTCGCAGGAAAAGATGTATGGCCAATTAACCTTGCGGTACAAGGACTGCAAGCTTCCATTCACGATGATCAATTGAGTTATATCCAGGGATTGTGGACAGGAGAGACTAAACTGACCGATCCAGTACAGATTGAAGTGCTTCAGAAGTCTCAGGATCTGATGAACAGTGCAATGAACGGCTTTATGGGAATTGACTATGGTACACTGCCAACATTGTTTGCGACAGAGCGCGTTGCGATGATTGCTGATGGTACATGGGATGCAACAACGATTCAAACAGCGAATCCTAATCTGAAGTTCGGGTATTTCCCTATTCCAGGTAGTGATGATGCAGCGAAAAACAAAGATTTGGCCGGTAAATATGATATGACTTGGATGGTTGTTGAGAAATCACCGAAGAAGGAATATGCACTGAAGTGGCTTGAGATGTTGTCTGAGAAACAAAACTACACAGACTTTGTCAATGCAGCGGGCTTCCTACCGACTCAACCTGACGTCGCTCTGACTAGTGAATTCATCAAAGAAATTCAGCCATATCTCGACAACTTTAAGCTCTCATGGGATCAGCTATTCATCAACCGTCAAAATGTAGGACAGTACATTGCTGAATCCAGTGTGCACGCAGAGCTGTTGAAGCCAGCAGGACCACTTAACACACCAGAGGAGCTCGCAGCAAAATCCCAGGCAGACTGGGATGCGGCAGCGCCTAAATAAAGTAAATGAAGTATATAAGTTTAACTAAACTTTTTACACGAGAACGGAGAGGACAGAAATAACATGAAGAAGCGGAGCTACAAGTTTTCTGTAAGAAAGCTACTTCGAAAGGATACGCTTCGCCTCAAAGCTTTCTGAAAGAAAGCTGCATCGGAAGCATAAGCTCTCACCGGATTTTCCCTTTGAAGAAGGGAATCAAAAAAATCTGGGGATAACAGCGATCGGAAAGTTATTCTGTCATCGGAGTGGTTAGTGTAAATATTCTTTAATTGAACTTATATTGAACGTTTAATTAGCACATCAGGTACGGTAATTGTGTCGAATGCGCCGGAATAGCGCTCAGGGTCAATACCTTCGGGTGAGCCGGGCTGTTATCCCGGCGTTATTTGAATAGATCGTATCACCAGATGAAAGGTGTGAGTCATATGTATCCCTTTGGAAAAGGAAAAGCTCGCCTTATTCCGTACTTATTTTTGAGTGTCCCCTTATTACTATATATTGTGTTTGGCTTTGGGCCATCAGTTGTCACTGTGCTATTCTCGTTCACCGATGCTACGGGGGTGCGGGGACAGTCCTGGAACTTTATCGGATTAGACAATTATGCAACGTTCTTCGGGGCTTCGAACTCCGGTGATCGGCTGGCAGCGATTGGACGGTCATTGTACTTTGCCTTTGCCGTCGTCATTATCCAAAATGCCGTCGCATTGTTCATGGCCGTGTTAATCAACAAGAAGCTGCGTGGTGACAATCTGTATCGTGCAGTGTTCTTCTTACCTGTCGTGCTTGGGGTAACGGTATCGGGTCTGATCTGGCAGCTTGTTGCCAATCCGCTTGGTGGACCTGCACAGTCTGTATTGAACTTCTTCGGCACGAGTTCGAACTTTTTCGGAGATTATAATATTGCCTTTGAATTAATTATCTTTGTGCAGATCTGGATGTACATGGGCTACTCGATGACGATATTCCTCGCAGGTCTGCAATCGATCCCAAGTGACCTGTACGAAGCAGGATACATGGATGGAGCTTCTGGCTGGAAGGCGTTCAAGAATATTACCTTCCCGATGATTGCACCGGCCTTTACGGTCAATATGTTGCTCTCGATCATCGGTGCACTGCAAACCTTTGACATCATCTACGTACTCACAGGCGGTAAGTTCAACACGACTACACTGGCCTTTGACGTATATGCTACAGCGTTTGGTAGTGGAACGTCGGATTACGGTTTAGCGTCTGCAGTGGCTATGATCCAATTCTTGTTCGTATTTATTATCTCAATGGTGGCCTTGTTCTATCTTCGCAGAAGAGAGGTGGAGATGTAATGAAGCAGAGCAAATGGTCTCGAACGGTCAGCTATATCATCGTACTGCTAATGCTGGCGTTATATATTTTCCCTCTGTTCTATCTATTCAACGTATCGATGAAAACGCAGACGGAATACTTGATTGATCCGGTTGCGCTCGCTCAGAGTTTCCGATTAGAGAATTTTACAGAGGCTTGGACACGGGGGAATTTCTCTCAATATATGTGGAATAGCGTGCTCTATACGGGGCTATCAACGATGTTGACCTTGATTCTATCCATATTCGCGGCGTTTCCGCTGGCAAGAAGATATGTGAAGTTCAGTACGTTCTTGTACGTCTTCTTCCTGATCTCGATGTATCTTCCGAATCCGCTTATCCCGCAATTTTCGTTGATTAATAGTCTAGGACTCTATAACACACAGACCGGCTATATTTTGCTAAAAACGACGGGAACGGGCATTGCCTTCTTGATGTTCGTAGGTTATATCAAATCCGTCTCGCGTGAACTGGATGAAGCGGCAGCTATGGATGGGTGTGGATATACGAGATATCTGTTCACCATTCTGGTTCCACTGATGAAGCCGATTTTGGCTACAGGCGTTATTTTGACAGCCATTGGCGTGTGGAATGACATCATAGGGCCGACGATTTATTTGTCCGATCCGAGTTATCAACCAGTTACCAAGGGGCTGTTCACGTTCTATGGTCAATATATGAACAACTGGCCGTTACTTGCTTGCGGTATTTTGATTGTAACGTTGCCACTCGTGGTTCTATATGTCGTGTTACAGCGCTTTATTGTAGGTGGTGCGATGGCTGGAGCCGTAAAATCGTAATCCTGGTCTCCTCGTTGACCCGAATGAACAGAAGTCGTGTGGTCTGATTTTAGAAAGTGATGTCATTGATGATATACAGTGAAAGGATGACTTGAATGATGAACAAGCATGTACTACCGTTCCCGGCGAATTTCATGTGGGGAACCTCCACGTCCTCCTATCAGATTGAAGGAGCAGCTAATGAAGGTGGGCGTGTACCGTCTGTATGGGATACATTCAGCCGTATACCGGGCAAAGTCGTGGATGGCGATCATGGCGATGTTGCGTGTGACTACTACCATCGATATCCGGAGGATATTGCGCTCATTCAAAAGCTTGGGTTCAAGCACTACCGCTTCTCCATTGCTTGGCCACGCATTATCACTGCACCTGGCGTAATCAACGAGGAAGGGCTGGCGTTCTATGAACGCCTACTAGATGAGATCGAGCAGGCAGGTCTTATTCCAATGGTTACGCTGTACCACTGGGATTTGCCGCAATGGATTGAAGATGAGGGAGGCTGGACGAACCGGGCGGTGTTGGCACATTTCCGCGAATATGCTTCGGTCGTTATGGAGCGTTTCGGATCACGAGTAGGCTGGTGGAATACCATTAATGAGCCTTATTGTGCCTCTATTCTGGGCTATGGTACGGGAGATCATGCACCTGGACACCAGAACTGGTATGAAGCGTTTACGGCAGCACATCACCTCTTGCTCAGTCACGGTATTGCGATGGAGCTTCATCGGGAGAAGGGGTTAACTGGTCAGATCGGTATTACATTGAATATGGAGTACGTTGATCCTGCTTCGGATACTTCGGAAGATGTTGCCGCCGCTGCACGGCGGGATGGCTTCCTGAACCGTTGGTTCGCTGAGCCGATCTTCCATGGAAGGTATCCGCAGGATATGGTGGCATGGTACGGTGATCAGGCGCAAGGGATGGATTTTGTCCACGAGGGGGATCTCGAACGAATTCATCAGCCGGGTGATTTCCTCGGCATCAACTATTATGCACGAAGTGTAATCAAAGCAGCTTTTGACCATAGCTTGTTGCAGGCAGAGCAGGTGCTGTTCACAGAGCCAGTTACCGATATGGGTTGGGAAATCCATCCCGATTCGTTATATCGCTTATTGACGCGGGTTCAGCGTGATTTTACTCAAGGTCTACCGATCCTGATTACCGAGAACGGCGCTGCAATGAAGGATGAGCTGGAACATGGCGCCGTTAAGGATGAGAGCCGGCAGCAGTATATCCAAGATCACCTGGTCGCTTGCCATCGGTTTATTCAGGAAGGCGGACAGTTGCATGGATACTATGTGTGGTCCTTTTTGGACAATTTCGAATGGGCATTTGGTTATAGCAAACGGTTTGGGATCGTCTACGTAGATTACACAACACAAAAGCGTACCCCGAAGGAGAGCGCGAAGTGGATCAGTCAGGTGATTGAAGCAAACGGTCTGGAAATATCCGAAACCGAGGCTCTTTCGAATGTAGAGATTAGGTAAAGTTTGAATGTGTAGGATGAGGTCATTCAGCAACCTTTCAGTTGACTTTAAGGTGTCTTAAAGCCGCAAGAGGTATAGTGAAATCACTATAAGAGGTTGTTCATAAAGTCCGATCTTTATGAACATACACTATAAGAGGAGGCGAATGACCTTGAATATCTCATCCACGACAAGCTCTAGCACATCGTACACATCATCATCTTCAAGCTCTAATAGCACCAGCCAGCTGGAGAAACAAAAGGCAAAACTCGAATCCGAACTGGAGAAGGTTCAATCTAGCAAAGATGATGAGAAGACAAAAGAAACGAAAACCAAGCAGCTAGAGCAGCAGATTAAGCAGATTGAGGCACAGATTAGCCAAAGCGCTCAAAGTAGCGGTTCAACTGGGCAAAAACAAGCACCGCCACCAGAGGCATCTGCCAATCGAATGACAGCCGCTTCGCCGCAACAAATTGCGAATGCCACAACAGACAGCAATGGTAGGTTTGATATTCGAATTTAGAGAGCCTTTCTTGAGGTCATCTAGTGGGTAGCACAGCGTAATACATAGAAACAGGGTACTCCAGTTAGGTGTGGGAGTACCCTGTTTCGTTAAAGTGGCACGGGCAAATGACTATTCAAACCTCTATACAGCGATTGCAAGGTAATTCTGTCATCGAAGCGGTATGTGTAATTTTTCTTAGTTGCACCAATATCGATAGATTAATTGTGGATGCTTAGCTGGCTTAATCGTTCAGCCAATGAACGTTTTCTATAATAGATGGTTATTGAAATGAGAACGAGCAGCTCAGATAGCGGCACAGCCAGCCAGATTCCTGTAATGCCGAAGAACGCAGGAAGCAGTGCAATCAATGCAATCATAATGATCATCTCGCGTGCGGCTGTAATCCAGATCGCCATTTTGGCGTTTCCAATCGATTGAAAGTATGTGCTCATCACAAAGTTAATCCCCATGAAGAGGTAAGCAAACGTAAATATTCTTAAGCCGTAGATCGCATTATCTGTGACAGTCGAGCTGAAATTACCGAAGATTTGCACAAAGTAAGACGCACCGATCTGTACGATGAGCAGTAACAAAACACCGCATATCCCAGCCGTCCATCCCGCCAAACGTACAGCCTGCTTCTCCCGATCTCTCTGCTTCGCACCATGATAATAACTGATGAGAGGCTGAGCAGCCGAAGCGAGCCCCAGAAATGCCAGTAAGACAACCCCGTGAATATAGTTCAATACGGTAAATGATGCGACGCCATCTGTTCCTGCAATTCGTTCGAGTGATACATTGTGGGAAACGGAAAAGACGGACATACCGAGTTCAGCTAGAAAGCTGGGGAACCCGATAAGTGCAATGGCAGACAGCAACTTCCAGTTCCACTTGAAACGAGTGAAGGTGAGATGGTTTGTTTTTTTGAAAAAGTGAGTTAACAGAACAAGTAAAGCCAGGAAAGCCGATATAATCGTCCCCAGAGCTACGCCTCGAACACCCCACTCCAGTATATATAACATCACATAATTGATGACGATATTTGCCACAGCAAAGGTGATCTGTGCGTACATTGACGTATTCGGATTACCATCATTGCGCACAAAAATACTCAGTGCATTTTCTATCGTAAATACAAAGCCAAACAGCAGCATGACATTCATGTAATCCGCAGCATGAGGGAAAGTTTCTGCATTCGCGCCAAGGGCGTAGACCAATGCGTCTTTGAAGCTAAACGCTGTAAGTCCAATCACAAGAGTTGCCAGCAAAATAATAGTGATGGATTTGGAGAAGATCTGTTTGGCCTTCAGGAGATCCTTCTCACCCATATGTGTGGAATACAGTGTGGCACCGCCCATACCGATCCAGAGGGACATCGCAACAAATAACGTATAGACCGGCGAAGCAATTCCGATTCCAGCTAAAGCCGTGGAGCCGAGCTTATGACCTACCATAATGCCATCAATAATAAAGTTGAAGCCAACGACTAACATGCCAAGAATTGAGGGCACAAGATAGCGTATAAAAGCCTGTCTTACAGTTTGTTGCTCAAGCGGGTGAGACCAGTTCGTATTCATGTTGACCTCCGTTAATAAACTGAATGTTCATTCTATATGATGTTATACTGAACGTTCGTTCTGTATAATATCACAGGATGCGATTGTTTAGCAATTTCCTCTGAAAATGTTCTACCTGTGGTAGAGTGTGTGGACACTATTTATTTTAATATCGAAGGCAGCTTGAATTAATGGTGTAAGGAAAAGTTTAGGGAACTGGGGAACCAAACTCCATTGGGCTCAGTCTTATTATGTGAGGTGAACAACAGTTGGACTATCAATTTCTGGCATATGCCCAGACGATCGACAATTACACGTTAAGTCACATGATGGATGACTATGGTAATGATGTGTGGAATTATGTGTACTTTCTGACCAAAAGCACGGAGCTGGCAGATGAGGTGTCGCAGGAAGTATTTATCCGAGCATACTCCGGGATTGCCCATTTTCGCGGGGAAAGCTCATTAAAGACATGGCTACTGACCATCACAAGAAATACGACATTTACATACCGCAAATCGAGATTTTTTCGCAGCAGTTTATGGGGAGAGACCTTATCGATTCAGACAGAACAAGAGTATTCAACAGGCCGGGAAATGATCCCTGAGACGTATGCACATCCATCTGCTGAAGCCGAAGTGCTGAGCAAGGAGCATGTACATGAGATCTGGGATATCGTGATGGCTCTGCCGGATAAATTCAGGGAGATTCTGCTGCTGCATCTCAAGTATGAGCTTCATACCAATGAAATTGCGGAAATGCTGCGGATTAGCATAGGTACGGTGAAGTCTAGGTTGTCACGTGGGAAAGCCAAAGTACAAAAGCAATGGAAGGAGCGAAGCGAATCATGAAACATCCGAATGACGATTGGGAAAAAGAAATCCATAAGGAGCCATTTGCGGAGTCTCCTTTTACAGAGAAACATAAACAGCATGTACTCCGACAGGTGTCTTGGAGCCAGACAACTCCGAAGCAGACGGGTGAGTGTCACCCTCATGGGAGTATACCAAATGATCCTATCAATCCACGCAAACGTCGTCTTCGTTCAGGATCGGTTATCGGTGGAGTCGTGGTTGCCGCGTTAGCTGGTTCATTTATTCTCTGGAATGGGCAGATCGTTGAACCTGTGGTGGAGCGGTTCTATCCTACAGCATCATTGCAATTGTCAGATGATCCTAGCATGAGCCTGCTAACGGACAAAATGAAAAGAACGGTTGCGGTAACGATGAGAGACTACCTTGGCAAGCAATTACAAGTGACCCTCGCGAAGAAGGGTCCAATTACTGGGTGGGTCTACGTCGAGGCAGGGCAGGAGCTAGAAACAGATTATGCTCAGATGTGGCTGGATGGAGAGACAGGAGACTTGGTTGAGCTGAATATGAGAGGTGAGATTCCGGGAGATCGGCTGGAGCATCGATTCGTACGCCAGATTCCAGGGTTATTGGCAGACATCGGCAGTGACAGTAGCATGAAGCCTGTGCGGGTGCTACGGAGCGCCATAATGAAGAAAGGTCAGGCGATGCCCATCATGCATACATCATTAACACTGCAAAAGGATAAGTCCTATGGTGAGATTAGATGGAGGCAGGATCAGGCTATTTACGTCTCGGGAGATTTGACGTTAGATACAGAGCGAGTCACAGCGGAGATGTTGCAGACTGCGCAAGATGCTATCAAGGCACTGTCTGGTGAGTCAGCGTTATCGCTCCGTGAGGTATCCTATGCACGAGACGATGATGAGTCTGAGGAATCGATTAGTTTAACTTTTGGCGATCATTATGGTGTACGAATTACTCAGGGCAAGTCAGGCACTCATTATATGGTGATGGATTATAAGGGGTATACGCCCGAGTTGAAGACAACGGAAGATCACGAGAACTATATTGAGGCATTGTTGGGTGTAGAAGAAGAGATAATCAGACAACATGCAGCACCAATGGTCAAACAAATATTTAATATTGATCTGAATGACTACACATTTTATCGAGATTCTAGCAACCTGGGTATGGCCTCATTCAGACCAGAAGGTAATAAAGACCCAGAAGGCACTACAGATTCAGGAGGTACAACAGATTCAAAATCCACAACAGATTTAGAAGAACCATCGGGAACAAAGGATGAAATTCAGATTCGATACACTCACGATGCACGCATAACGATGATCGAGAGAATCCAGCATGAAGAGAACGGCTCAAGGTAATGGGATATGGTACAATCTTCTTCATAGTTCATGGAACGAGAAGAAGGAGTTAAGAAGATGAGATATTTGGTGAGTTCATGTCTTGCCGGGGTAGCATGTCGATACAACGGTACAGCAAGTTTGGATGAGAGAATTCGGGAGCTTGTGGAACAGGATCAAGCCAAAATGGTCTGTCCATAACTACTGGGTGGTTTCGTTACACCACGAGAGGCCGCGGAGATTATCGGTGGAACGGGTAAAGATGTGCTGAATGGCACAGCTAAGGTTATCGAGAAAGGTGGCAGAGATGTAACGGAACTATACATCAAGGGAGCCTATGAGACGCTCGAATGGGCGAGGAAACTGGAGGTAAGCTGTGTTGTGCTCAAGGAGTACAGTCCGTCATGTGGAACACAGATGATCTATGATGGGAGCTTTGATAATCACAAGGTATCAGGAGAAGGGGTTACGTCGGCACTACTTCGGCAAGAGGGCTTTACGGTAATGTCGGAAAATGAGTTCATGGCGTTGCTGTAGTTCCTCTAGATCCTTAATCGGAGGAGCAAATCGTATAGCTACAACTATACTTACTTTTTTAAACTAAGCAACAATATTGTGCGTACTTTCTATTTGGGAACATTAATACTAGAATAGTACCTAGAGTTCCAAGTCCCAAGATATTGCTATATAAATTGAACTAAACATTTACACGAAAACGGAGAGGATGGAAAGAACATGGAGAAGCGAAGCTAAAAGCTTTCTGTAAGAAAGCTACTTCGAAAGCATACGCTTCGCCTGAAAGCTTTCTACAGAAAGCTACATCAAGAAAGCTACATCGGAAGCATAAGCTTATCCCCGGACTTTCCCTTTGGAAAAGGGAATCAGAAATCTGGAGGTAACAACGATCGAAAGGTTGTTCTGTCATCGGAGTGGCAAGTGTAAATATTCTTTAGTTCAATATATATGGATTAGGGATAATGAACAAAGTAGAGAAAAGGATGTGGATTGTTGTGGAGAATTCAAGCAAAGAAATCATGAAGGAAAACGTATTAAAGGCGTATCACTTCCGTCATGCGACAAAACAGTTTGACGCTACACGTACCATTCCAGCAGAGGATTTTGAATATATTCTAGAGACGGGACGTCTATCTCCAAGCTCTATTGGATTTGAACCGTGGAAGTTTCTGATTGTGCAGAATCCAGCTTTGCGTCAGCGGTTATCCGAGGTGTCCACCGGAGCCCAGAAGCAATTAGCCACGGCAAGTCATTTCATGGTCATTCTGGCTCGAACGGATGCCGGTTATAATTCGCCATATGCGGAGTACATGCTGAAGGAGATCAAAGGCATGCCTGATGATGTATTTGAGTTGACCAGCGCAGCATATGGCAAATTCCAGAATAATCAACGGTTGTTCGAAACTCCGCGTACCTTGTTTGATTGGGCGTCCAAACAAACGTATATCGCACTTGGAAACATGATGACTGCTGCCGCCCTGATCGGAATCGATTCTTGTCCAATTGAAGGTTATGACTATGAGAAGGTGCATCAGATTCTGGAAGATGAAGGATTATTGGAGAATGGAGCATGGAACATCTCGGTGATGGCTGCATTTGGCTATCGTGAAGAAGATCCAGCACGGGAGAAGACGAGAAAGTCACTGGATAACATTACACAATGGATCGAGTAATGCCATAAGACCATCTTTCTAAATAGAATGGCTACATGCTCACATGTATGTATGTGTTGTGTGGCGTGCATCGAGCTTCTGTAGGAACCTGCGAGGGGGTACAGAGGCTCGTTTGTATATGTATTCAGGACATATAAAGGAGTCTGAAAACATTCTATTTGCAAATGCATAGATATCTATGTATAATGAGCTCATGCCAAAATATAATGCAATTGCACTGATCGCAAGAATCAGGGATCACGTTAATAAACGAATCGTACATGAGTTAGAACAGCATGAGGTGACGGGCATTGTCCCTTCTCATGGTGACGTCTTGATGTTTCTCTACCGCGAAGAGGCACTATCCATTAAGATGCTGGCTGAGCGAGTGCAGCGAACCCAACCCACGGTAACTGTGCTGGTGAACAAGCTGGAGAAGCTGGGATATGTCGAGCGGCATAAGGGTGCAGAGGACAGCCGTGTAACGATGATTCGCCTGACAGAGCAAGGGCGGAAGCTGGAACCGGTGTTTAACCAGGTCTCCAAACAGATCAATGAGATGATATACTCGGGTCTGTCCGACGAACAGGCAGAACAACTTGAGCTCCTGTTGTCTAGCATCGTCCGCAAGATGTAATCATTGCGGATGGATGCAAAGTATTTTTTTATGCACAAACATAGATGTCTATGTATATGTGTACATCCATGCACAGAAGCTGTAGATGCGAAGTGGTTGAAGCGAAGTTTTGTAAGCAGGCAGGTTATAGGTAACTATACTCAACTTAAATTGGAGGAATTGTCAATGAAACATCTTATCGTATATGCACATCCACACGAAGGTAGTTTGAATAACGCGATCTTAAACACGGCTGTAGAGGCACTTGAAGCACAAGGGCATGAGGTTGTTGTTCGTGACTTGTACAAACTGGGCTTCCAGCCTGTACTTACTGAAGCAGACACGGCTTCGATGCGTGCAGGACAAACACCGGAGGACATTGCTACAGAGCAGAAGTATGTTGCTGATGCCGAAGCCATTACGTTTATTTATCCGATCTGGTGGACAGGACTTCCAGCGATCCTGAAAGGTTACGTTGACCGTGTGTTCGCTTATGGATTCGCTTATGCAGCAGGTGAAGCCGGTATCGAGAAATTACTGACTGGCAAAAAAGGCCTAATCATCAATACACATGGTACGCCAAGCGAGGTGTACGATCAGATCGGCATGACAGCTGGTTTGAAAGTTACTTCTGATGTAGGAATCTTCGACTTTGTTGGCATCGAAGCTGTGGATCACCTGCTGTTCGGAAGCATTGGTTATCTGGACACCGCGGCTTATGAAGCGATGTTGGAGCAAGTGAAACAGACTGTTAGCACTAAATTTTAAATAATTGCATGACAAGTTGCTTGTATATCAGGCCGATTCGTAATGATACGAGTCGGTCTGTTTGTTCAATCATTTGCAAAACAGCAGAAAGGGGGTATAATCGTACCCATGGAACCTATACTCATATTTAAAGCATTGTCCAACGAGACACGTAGACAGATTTTGTTGTGGCTCAAAAACCCGGAGCAACACTTTTCGCCGCTGGAACTATCCCAGCATCCGGATGGAGGGAAGAATGGCATCTGTGTCGGAACGATTCAGATGAAGGCTGGACTTGCTCAATCTGTCATATCCAGCTACTTACTGACCATGCTCAAAGCCGGATTGCTGCTCTCAGAGCGCAGGGGACAGTGGACATATTATCGCCGCAATGAAGAAATCATTCGTCAATTTGCCGATTATGTGCAGCATGAGTTATAAGCCGTGCGCAAGGACGGAAGCAAGAATGCAACTGCAACGGGTATTCCGTCCGAAGTATACGGCTAATTATGAGTAATCCATATCTTTTTATCGTCTTATTAATCTATATATCTGGATATACAAAAATATAATTCAAAAAGGAGTACATTCTCATCATGACCACTGAACACCAAGCATCATCTCATAAAGAACGGATTACCGACGTTAAGCTATCTATCTTGGATTTGGCTCCAGTCGTGGTAGGATCAACTCCTGCCGACGCTCTTCGTAACAGTTTGGATCTGGCGCAGCATGCGGAACGCTGGGGATACCACCGCTACTGGGTAGCGGAGCATCATAATATGCCAGGCATCGCGTCTTCGGCGACGTCGGTCGTTATTGGGTATCTAGCGAGTGGAACATCAACGATTCGCTTGGGCTCTGGCGGCATTATGCTTCCTAATCATGCTCCACTCGTGATTGCGGAGCAGTTTGGCACGCTGGAATCTCTTTATCCAGGACGGATTGACCTCGGATTAGGACGTGCACCCGGAAGTGATCGCCGCACATCGCTCGCTCTTCGCAAAGACTTGAATAGTGGCGAAGATTTCCCTGAATTGTTAGCAGAGCTGAGAGCTTACTTCGATGCTTCAGCGACTTCATATCATGCTCCCGTTCGAGCAGTGCCAGGGGAAGGGCTGAATATTCCGATTTACTTGCTCGGTTCCAGTGATTTCAGTGCCAGACTAGCAGGACAACTGGGATTGCCGTTTGCTTTTGCCAGCCATTTCTCGCCGGATTACACACGAATTGCCCTGGAAACGTACCGAAACAACTTCCAACCATCCGATCTACTGAAAGAGCCACATGTTATTGTGGGTGTAAATGCGGTGGTTGCTGATACGGACGAAGAAGCCGCATGGTTAGGAACAACGATGCAGCAGCAATTCCTGAACATTATCCGTGGCACGACCGGACTGGTACAGCCGCCAGCGGATATGGAAGGCAAATGGACAGATCGTGAGCGAGCAGGTGTAGAACAGACATTAAAAGCAGCCGTTAATGGTTCTCCTGAAACGGTGCGTGGGCAACTGGAGTCATTTATTGCGCAGACCCAAGCAGATGAACTTATCATCACATCCATGATCTATGATCATCAAGCGCGTCTACATTCGTATGAATTGATCGCCCAACTGGCTGGAAAAGCGTAAAACAATATTAATCATTTAACCTAATATTCCGATTAAAGGCTCGTCTCGTTGGAGGCGAGTCTTTTTTTGGGATTAATTGCAAAAGTGCACTTTGGGGCAGAAGGTTGTATTTCGGGTAAAATGAGTATACCGATCAATTATGAAACGACAGATTGAGTCGATACGTATAAATCGGGAGTGTCATACATAAGTTGGCTTGTACAGAGTTTGCGTACATCAGCAATAGAAGAAAGGAAGACAAGTCTATGGAACAACCGGAACAACCCCGAATTTGGCCGGATCGATTCAAACGATTTTTTTTGAATAATAAGTTTGTCCTATTCCTGTTGATTCTGTTATTGGTTGGGTTGAACGTTATGGTGATGACGAAGATATCCTTTGTTTTTCATCCCATTGCAGTGTTGATCAAAACCATTGTATTACCCATCATTTTGTCTGGAGTACTGTACTATCTGCTGAATCCGCTGGTTGATGTGATGGAGAGGTGGAAAATTAAGCGCGGCTGGTCAATATTGATTCTGTATCTCGCTATAGGCGGTATTTTGACCATTGTCGTACTTGCTGTTATTCCTGTATTGCGCAATCAGATTATGGGTCTAATTGCGAACTTCCCAGCATATAGCACAGCGGTGCAAGAGAAGTTTGTGCAGCTTACGGGAAGTGAAATGTTCAACCAGGTTCAAGAAACGATTAATTTTAATTTCGAAGATCTATGGGCTACAATCTCTGCGCGTGCTACGGAGATTCTGAATCACACGTGGACAGGAATCGGAGATTTCTTAGGTGTATTCACGGAAACTGTGCTGTCGATTGTGACGGTTCCGTTCATACTGTTCTACCTGCTCAAAGACGGCAAGAAGCTTCCAGCAAAAATTTTGTCCTTCTTACCAATCAAGAGCCGTACAGGTGCGATGCATGTGCTTGAGGATATTAACCATCAGATCAGCTCGTTCATTCGTGGACAGATTATCGTTAGCTTCTGCATCGGTGTTCTGCTCTACATTGGTTACATGATCATCGGGCTGGACTATGCATTAATTCTTGCTATTATTGCTTCATTCACCAGTGTGGTGCCGTATCTCGGTCCTGCTATTGCCATTACGCCAGCATTGATTGTAGCACTCGTTACATCACCAGTAATGTTGCTCAAAATGATTGCTGTCTGGACGATTGTGCAACTGATCGAAGGCAAGTTCATTTCGCCACAGATCATGGGTAAAACATTGAAGATTCACCCAATCACCATTATCTTTGTTATCCTGACCTCAGGTAACCTGTTCGGCGTTGTCGGCATTCTGCTGGCTGTACCAGGTTACGCGGTATTGAAGGTATGTATTTCCCACATCTTCAATTGGTTCAAGAGCAGTACTGGTCTATATGACCCGAACAAAAACAATCTATTGTAGAGGAAGTTCAAAAAGTCCGCTTTTGATTACGAAGGATGCCTGACGGCATCTCTGCGTCGAAGATAGGATTCAGCCGAAATGTCCGTTGCTCACGTAGGTTTGCCTACGCTCCGCTACTCCATTTCTAGCTTCATCCCATCTTCTTGGTACTGAAAACCGTCCTTTTTGAACATGTATTGTAGAGGAAGTTCAAAAAGTCCGCTTTTGATTACGAAGGATGCCTGATTGCATCTCAGCGTCGAAGATAGGATTCAGCCGAAATGTCCGTTGCTCACGTAGGTTTGCCTACGCTCCGCTACTCCATTTCTAGCTTTATCCTATCTTCTTGGTACTGAAAACCGTCCTTTTTGAACATGTATTGTAGAGGAAGTTCAAAAAGTTCGCTTTTGATTACGAAGGATGACTATAAAACGGTGCCCTTATGAACAAGAACCCCCGCCTGTCGGCTTACTGCCGAAGGACGGGGGTTCTTGTTTGTTCAGCAGGTTAGGGCGTGTCTGCAAACTCGCTGAAGTGCATCTTTTACCGCCTTTTCGCCCCCTGCTGCGTCAGTTCCCCTTGACGTGCCCCGGCACGCCTGCGGAAAACTTCCTTGCTTGGAACAAAAATTCGGCAAAATCTGTGTCCTTCGGAGTTCTCAGACACGCCCTAGCTATACCTAGCCATGCTTAATATGCTGGAGCGTTTGCAGGAAGATCTGCTCAATATGTGTATCATCCAGGGAATAATACACCGTCTTGCCCTCTTTGCGCCGCTTCACAATGCGCATATTGCGTAGTGAACGTAGCTGATGTGAAATGGCTGACTGCCCCATATCAAGCAACACCGTGAGATCATGCACACATAATTCCTTTTGCAACAGAGCATCAATAATACGTAGACGCGTTGGATCACTGAATGCCTTGAACCAATCTGCCATTTCGGAAGAAGTCTCCCGATCTATTAGAGATGTACGGATGGACTGCACATCTGCCTCGGTACCTGAGCAGGCGACGTCGCATTCGGATACAGCTTTAACCGGTTGTTCCATTACCTATCACCGCCTATATTCAATCAACACTAAATAACTTGTTATACGATATACGCCTATTATATCCAAAAATCGTCTAAAGCGAAATGATTACTATTAGCATAATTTGTATGAAAAATCAATTGCGAATGTTGACACTTGTATTTAGGCATGCATATAATGAGGTTAAATGAACATATGAATGATTGCTCATGCGTTATAATAAAAGAATTATTTGAGCTATATAAGTTCAAACAAACTTTTTACACGAGAACGGAGAGGACAGAAATAACATGAAGAAGCGGAGCGTTCGCGTTTATCACCGGATTTTCCCTTTAAAAGAAGGGAATCAAAAAAATCTGGGGATAACAGCGATCGGAAGGTTATTCTGTCATCGGAGTGGTAAGTGTAAGCATGCTTTAATTGAACTGATATAGTTTCGCAACTGCAAAGGGGAGAATTCACATGGGAACCGGATCAGAACAGGTGAAGAGGGAACTGCTGCTAGATGGATTAGATTGTGCGAACTGTGCGTTGAAGATTGAGAATGGTGTCAAAAAAATTAACGGTATTACCGAATGCTCTGTTAATTTTGTAACCAAAACATTATCGCTGCACACAACATCAGATATGGATGAACAGGTTGTGGAGGAAGCGAAACGTAAAGTTTTGCGGTTAGAGCCACATATTCGTATCTCGGAAAAAGGCAAACCGTCTGCTGCTAATCGCTCCGAATTCAGCGGACTCCAACATCAAGGTCATGCACATGGGCATGGACATAACCATGGAAGCCATGATCAGCATACACACGATCATGGACATCTAACGACAGGCAGTGATCATGTTCATGAACATAGCCATCACAGCCATTCTTATAACCATAATCATGATCAGCATACTCACGCAGAGCACCAGCACGGTCACGAAGGTCATGCTCATGCTGGTCATTCCCATGAACATGGAGCTGGGCAGACCAAAGTGCTACTCGCTAGGCTCGCAGCGGGTTCCGTTCTCATGGCGGCTGCGATCTGGTCTCCATTAGAAGGATGGGCACAGCTTGCGCTATTCATTGTTGCGTATTTGATTGCAGGGGGAGATATCGTTCTCCAAGCAGGTAAAAATATACTACGTGGTCAAGTGTTCGATGAATATTTCCTGATGTCGGTTGCGACGATTGGAGCTTTTGCCATTGGTGAATATCCAGAAGGGGTCGCAGTAATGCTCTTCTATCAGCTCGGTGAGCTGTTCCAGGGCATGGCGGTTAACCGTTCGCGGAAGTCAATACAGTCACTGATGGACATTCGTCCAGATTATGCCCACATCCTTACTGGTACAGGGGATGAGACAAAGCGAGTATCTCCTGAAGAGGTTCGGATTGGAGATCGTATCCTTGTAAAAGCGGGAGAGAGAGTTCCGCTGGATGGCATCGTGAGGGCGGGGCATTCGATGGTAGATACGTCAGCTCTAACGGGTGAATCCTTACCACGGGAACTGGAACCTGGAAATGATGTACTCAGTGGGTTTGTGAACAAAAATGGATTGCTGACAATTGAAGTGACCAAAACATTCGGGGAATCGACGGTTTCCAAAATCCTTGATCTCGTGCAGAATGCCAGCAGCCGTAAAGCCAAAACGGAACATTTTATAAGTAAATTCGCTCGGTACTATACACCGGTTGTTGTGATCCTGGCTGCGTTAATTGCATTGGTTCCGCCTCTGCTCTTGAGTGGTGCTACCTTCGCAGATTGGATCTATCGGGCTTTGGTCTTCCTGGTGATCTCCTGTCCTTGCGCGCTTGTAGTATCGATCCCACTTGGATTCTTCGGCGGCATTGGTGCGGCTTCTCGTAATGGTATTTTGGTAAAAGGCAGCAACTATCTTGAAGCATTGAACGATGTAAAAGTGGTTGTTTTTGACAAAACGGGCACACTAACCAAAGGCGTATTTAAAGTTACAGCCATTCGCCCAGAGGGCGGACGTACGGAAGAAGAGCTTATGCGGTTAGCTGCTATTGCAGAAGCCCAATCGAATCATCCCATTGCGGAATCTATTCGCGCTGCTTGGGGACGAGAGATTCCAACCGAAGGTGTGGACGGGTACGATGAAGTTGCCGGGCATGGTATCAAGGTTAAGGTAGATGGAAAAGAGGTACTGGCGGGCAATGCCAAACTGATGCAGCAGGCGAACATCTCCTATACTGCTCCGCAAAAGGTGGGTACTGTCGTTCACATTGCTGAGGCAGGAACGTACGCAGGACACCTGATTATCGCTGATGAAGTGAAGGATGACGCTGCAGATGCAATCCGAGCACTGCGTAAGCTGGGGATACGCAAAACGGTCATGCTCACTGGGGACGCGAAGGCAGTAGGTGAAGCAGTCGGGCATGATCTGGGTGTGGATGAGGTCTACGCAGAACTATTACCTCAGCACAAAGTCGAGCAATTGGAGAAGTTGGAAGCAGCCAAGTCACCGAAGGAGAAAATGATTTTTGTCGGTGATGGGATCAATGATACACCGGTGCTTGCCCGGGCTGATGTAGGTGTTGCTATGGGAGGACTCGGTTCAGATGCGGCAATTGAGGCCGCTGACGTTGTGATCATGACCGATGAACCGTCCAAGATTGCCGGTGCAATTCGCATTGCCAAGCGAACTCGCGTCATTGTATGGCAAAATATCGGATTTGCCCTTGGTGTCAAAGCCATCTTCCTGTTGCTCGGTGTGTTCGGGATTGCAACCATGTGGGAAGCGGTGTTCTCGGATGTAGGCGTCACGGTTCTTGCTGTCCTCAACGCTATGCGGGTACTGCGAGTACAGGAAAGCTAAGTTTTCGAAACGCTTCATGGCGGCTCTTCGTATATACGTAGAGCCGTTTTTTTGTTTTTAACAGGTCGTGGTCATGTAGGCTGAGTAAGCTCAACAGAAGAAAGGGGAAAGGCAGTTTTGGCTGGATCGATTTTAGGGATAATATGTGGGGTGTGTTATTTTATACTGGGTTTCATGATGTTCAAGAAACCACCGAGAGCAATTAACGGAATCTACGGTTATCGTACACCAAGAGCGATGAGTGATCCGGAATTGTGGAAGGAAGCGCAGCATTATGCCTCGAATCTGATGATGCAGTTTGGCTTTATCATTCTGGTATTCGGGATTCTTGGATTTTGGTTTACTGAAGTACAAGCCTTGATACTGAGTCTCGGCTCGTTAGCTTTTTATACGATTCGATTGTTTGTGAAGGTAGAGGGGCGTTTGAAGGAGTTACAAAGTAAACCTAAAAAAAAGCCGCAGAATGCATAATATAAATAGGCATAGCACTAACCGAGGGACTCGCACAAGCGGGTCTTTTTTTGTAGCTATTAAAGTAGGTGCATACGAATAAACATAGAATTAAGCTGATTATAAAATATATACATATTTATGGATGATTTAACCAGAAATGAAACATTTATTTAGTATAATAGGACTACAACCAAAACTGTGAGACTGGGGGAGATCAGATGACGAATCAAGAGCCGCAGCGAGAAAGAGAACGGCTAGCCCGCGAAGAATTAAAGAATAATCCAACGGGAACGATGAAGGATGCATATGATCGGTCGACGATTGGCAACCTAGGAGAATTGGTAAGCACCCTAGGATGGAAGGGCATCGGGGTAATCATATTGATTATTTTAGTGGGAATCGCAGTGAAGTCGATTTTCTTTTAATGTTTTTGAAGTGGAGAAGCTTCATTCCAGATTCCGTATACATAAAATCTAACGTTGACGTTAACGTTATAATTATATATAATTATGTACATATAAAATTACAGACATATAAAGTGAGGTGAAGGAAATGAGTTTGTATAAAATTGATGATGTCGCTAAGGAAAGTGGACTAACCAAACGTACAATCCGGTATTACGAAGAGATTGGTGTCATGCCTTCACCTCAACGGACGGATGGTGGCACGCGCTTATACACCCGGGAGGATATTACGTATCTGAAAAAGGTCGTTCGCGCCAAGGAGGTATTGGGTTTCTCACTTCAGGAACTGCATGCGTATGTCGCAACATCAGATGCGCTGAATGAACAGCGTTTTGACTATCAGCAGACGATTGAAGTGCAGGAGCGCATTGAGAAGCTGAGCACGATGGAGACCACGCTGAATGAACAACTGGAGTTGATTGAACAGAAACTTCATAGCATTCATGCCGTGCAGAGTGAACTTGAGGAGTTACGAGGACGAGTTCAGACGGGTATTCAGCGGTTGCAGGAACAGAAACAAGAACAAGACGCATCAGATCGAGTCCAAGACGGATAAATAGCAGTGCGAAAGATAATGTGAATGTGATTTGAAAGAAATAGGGGCGATCAGCCTTACGACGAAATAAAGGTATATAGCTGAGAACATAAGCACCGCCCATGTCGGTGTTCTTTTGTTCCGTTTTGATTGCGTTTTTTATGAAAGTGAAATGAAATTTTCATCTATTTACAAAGCTTTAACTGTTAAGTAATAAACCGAGCAACGCCAATACACAGACCATCATCAGGAGGAATTAGTTATGAAAAGAGAACCATCGCTACCTGACGAATTGCCATCATCACGCGGAGGGCTGTTATCACAGCCGAGAGCCGTATGGGCTGTCGCCTTTGCATGTATTATATCGTTTATGGGGCTCGGACTTGTCGATCCAATCTTGCCTGCCATAGCCGATCAATTGCACGCATCCAAAAGTCAGGTTTCCCTGTTATTTACGAGCTACAATGCGGTCACAGGTATTGCCATGCTGATCACCGGTGTTGTATCCAGCCGGATTGGTGTGAAATGGACGCTACTGAGCGGTATATTGCTCATTATCATTTTCTCCGCTCTTGGGGGAACTTCGGATACGGTAAGTGCTCTGGTAGGGTACCGTGGCGGTTGGGGTCTTGGTAATGCGCTATTCATCGCAACAGCGTTATCTGCCATTGTAGGTCTGTCCACGTCAGGGACAGCGAAAGCTATTATTTTGTACGAGGCAGCACTGGGGCTTGGGATTGCAGTAGGTCCACTGCTCGGTGGCGAGCTTGGCTCCATCTCATGGCGCGGTCCGTTCTACGGTGTGGCTGTGTTGATGACCATTGCGTTTATTAGCATTACGTTTATGTTGCCTAAGATGGCCAAACCGAAAACAAGAAGTTCCTTGTCCGATCCGTTCAAGGCGCTTAGTTATCCATCTCTGAAAACCTTAGCGATTACCGCTTTCTTATACAATTTTGGCTTCTTTACATTAATGGCTTATTCACCATATGTCATGAATCTGGACGAGCATGGGTTAGGGTACGTGTTCTTCGGTTGGGGACTGGCGCTGGCGATTACATCTGTATTTGTAGCTCCTAGACTGCAACGTCGATTCGGATCGGTTCCATCCATGAGTGTCATGTTAACTTTGTTCGCTATTGATCTGGTTGTAATGGCTGTAGGTACAGTGATGGGCTCTTCTACAACCGTCATTGTGGCAGTAATTGTAGCTGGTATTTTCCTAGGCATTAACAATACGTTAATCACAACCGCTGTAATGGAAGCCGCGCCAGTGGAGCGTTCAGTAGCATCTGCGGCCTACAGCTTTGTTCGTTTCTTGGGTGGTGCTCTTGCACCGTGGCTTGCAGGTAAATTATCCGAATGGTTCATGCCGGAGACACCGTTTTATTTTGGCGCGATCATGGTGCTGATTGGTGTGGTTGTTCTGTTGGTTCGCCGCAGCCATCTGCGTGAGATCGATACGGCTATTTCGCATCATTAATACCGAGGAGGAAGCGACATGATTGAACGAATACTTGTAGCGGTGGATGGATCGGATCATGCTCATAAGGCGCTGGAGGCAGCGGTCGAACTAGCAGAGGGTATGCAAAAAAATCCGCAATTGCTCATTGTACATGTGAATCCATCGATATCCATCAATGAGCCTGCGCTGGGCGTTGATCTGGACGCTAGAATTGCCGAAGAAGGCAGACGTATCGTAGAGCCGATTCATGCGTTCTTGTCAGGACGTTCTGTCCCTGCTGAGACACTTCTAGTAGCCGGAGATCCTGTGAATGAGATTTGCCGGGTTGCACGGGATCAAAGATGCGGGCTGATCGTTATGGGTGCGGGAGCCAAAGGTATGCTGGCTGAGATTGTACTTGGCAGTGTGAGTCACGGAGTCTTGAAACATGCTCATTGTCCTGTACTAACAGTTAAATAGCGCTGTAGCTGCATGATAAAGAGCTTGTATATGAGCTTTACGGTTCGAGACATCTGAGATTGTTACTTAGATGAAAAATGCAATATTAAGCCTATCTACTGGGTTGAGAATAATAAAATAGTGTATAAATAAATAGGGTGATCCCGTGTTAATTTATATGTTCATCTTGTAGTAATGAAGGGATGGAGGATGCAGCAATGAAAAAACAACATCTGTTTATCGGAGGGAAACCTACCGAGTCTATACAATATAAAGAGCTTCAAGCACCTTATTCCGGTGAGACACTTGCGGAGGTTGCTACGGCTTCGGCAGAGGAGACGGAAGCAGCTATTGCTGCGGCAACCCAGGCTGGAGATACAATGCGCCGAATGCCCGCACATCAGCGTGCGGATATCCTATATAAGCTTTCAGAGCTGCTCCAGGAACGTAAGGATGAGGCCGCACGAGTTATTGCTCTGGAAGCGGCGAAGCCAATTACAGCTGCATTAGCCGAGGTAGATCGGACAATTGAGACATACCGTTTTGCTGCAGAAGAGGCGAAGCGGCTAACTGGTGAGACTGTACCTATGGATGCAGCCAAAGGCGGAGAAGGACGTGTTGGATTTACGATGCGCCAGCCGCTCGGTGTCATTGGAGCCATTACGCCTTTTAACTTTCCGATGAACCTGGTGGCGCACAAAGTTGGACCGGCGATCGCAGCGGGTAATACCATTGTGCTGAAACCAGCAGAGCAGACCCCGTTATCTTCATACTATATCGCTGATCTACTCCAGGAGGCAGGTTTACCAGATGGTGCCTTGAACGTGGTTAGTGGAGATGGCAAGACGATTGGTGATGTGCTCGTGGCTGATCCACGTATTGCCCATATTACTTTTACAGGGAGTCCAGCTGTAGGGAAGAGCATTCGCAGCCAGGCTGGGTTGAAACGAGTGACCCTGGAGCTTGGATCGAATGCCGCTGTTATTGTGGATCGGGATGCGAATCTTGATAAAGTAATCCCTAGAAGTGTGACAGGTGCATTTACTTATCAGGGGCAGGTATGTATCTCTCTTCAACGGATTTATGTACACCGTGAGATCGCAGATGAATTTATTCGTCGTTTTGCAGAGGCTGCGAAGCAAGTCGTCACAGGTGATCCCTTGAACCCGGATACAGTTGTGTCTGCGCTAATATCAGCGAAGGATGTACAACGTACTCAAGAATGGATCGCCGAAGCGAAGCAGGCAGGAGCTGAAGTGGTGGCTGGGGGCGAAGTGCAAGGTGGGGTTCTGCGTCCTACTGTTCTAGTCAATGTACCCCGCGACGCCAAAGTATCCTGTCAGGAGGTATTTGCCCCGATTGTGGTCATTAATACGATTGATTCGATTGAAGAAGGTATTGAACATGTGAATGATTCCATCTATGGACTGCAAGCAGGCATATTCACGAATGATATTCAGACGGCTTTACATGCGGCGGATCATATTGAAGCTGGCGGTGTCATGATTAATGATATTCCTACATTCCGGGTTGATCATATGCCATACGGCGGCGTGAAGCAGAGCGGCATGGGACGTGAAGGTGTGAAATATGCAGTGGAAGAGATGACCGAATTGAAATTTGTGATGTTTAACAAAAATTAAGCCAGTGAACAATTGATCGATCTTAAGGCAGCGATCTACTACCTGATGAAGCACTTATGATCTGATAATATGTCTGAAACCCAGTAGTTGCAGACCATGACAGGAGGTGTTTGGAATGGCATATACTATGGCTGACGTATCCGGTATGTCCGGAGTGAGTTTGGATGAATTAAGTCAATATGTGAATGCTGGGCTCTTAACCCCAGCGTTTGTCGGCAATGACCCGAACGACGTGTATTATGAGAAGCCGGAACTGTTAAAGCTCCAGCAAATACTGTTCTGCAAGGAACTTGGTGTGGAGCAGGAAGAGATCGGCTCAATGCTACAGGAAGATCCGTATGACATGATTCAAATGATGCAGCAGCAACGTATTCAAATGCTAGAAAAGGCACTTCGCTTGCATGGTCTAATACAAACACTCGACAAAACGATATCCCATCTGCAAGGTGAGCAAGAAATTGAGGAGTGTGCACTATACGAGGGATTTGTTGAGCCGAGACAGCGCAGTGCGTTACTGCAACAACCTTCATCGGGCGCTGATTCGATGTTTCGTCCGAAGTTGGATGAGATGAACACAGACAAGCCTAGGCACAATCAACAATCTGATAATACACTCCGGAGTGTGCAGCTTAAGACGAAAAGAGACTATCTGGATTCTCAGGAGAAAATAGATGGCATCAATCGTGACCTGCAGCAGGCCATCGAGGATGGTTTGTCTGCGGATAGTCCGAAGGTGCAGCAGATTATTGACAGACATCTGGAATGGGTCAGAGGGTATTATACGCCTACAGCCGAGATCTACCGGGAGTTAGGTAATCTGTACGTTGAACATCAGAACTTCCGCCAAATGTATGACGGGTATCATCCTAAGCTCGCTGAATTTCTAAGGGATGCCATGTTGATTAAAGCGGAACAAGAATTGTCTTAGATGCATAACATGTTGAAGGGCGAGCAGAACATGGGTGTATGAAGATGGCAAATGAAAAAGCACAGTCCAGTTGCGGACTGTGCTTTTCATTTTGCCGAATTTTCCGATTGTAAGAAGCAAATGACCTCACAAGCTTTATGCGTATAGAGGCTCACAGTACCTGCTTACAGTTGGTCTACGAGCAGTTGTACTGCTTGCTCCAGGAAGATCCGGTCTTCGTCGTCAAAACGGTTCTTAATCGGACTGTCGATATCGAGTACTCCGTATAGTTCCCCATTTTTAATAATCGGTACGACGATTTCGCTGTTGGATGCAGCATCACAGGCAATGTGGCCTGGGAAAGCATGTACATCGTCAACGACGAGCGTACGTTTTTCTGCAGCAGATGTGCCGCATACACCGCGTCCAAGTGGGATACGGATGCAGGCAGGCAGTCCTTGGAATGGACCAAGTACAAGTTCTTTGCCATCATACAGATAGAAGCCGACCCAGTTGGTATCGGTCAAAAATACATTGAGCAGCGCCGCTGCGTTTGCCAGATTGGCAATGGCGCTAGGTTCATCGCGAATCAGAGCGCTTAACTGTCCCAGGACGGCGTTGTGCTGCTCGCTTCGTGTTCCTTCATAAGAAACAGCTTGAAACATGGTTAATCACCCTCCCGAGCAAAAATGGTACTTATTTTCAAGATAGTGTAGTGTATGTCGTTAGTCAAGCGGAGGATTTTGAAAACGAAGGAACTAGCCTGTAAATTCCTCCTGTTTCTCTGCTTCTTCACTGGGGTAATTACTTAGCAATCACAGAGGGCGAACCCTGGAAGGAGATTGACTTATGCACGCAGAGGTACAGAATCTTTTTGTACGGATTCATCTTCTATATTTGGCTCAGCATCAGGATTTGACGGTTAGTGACGCACTGCCTTGGCTGGAAGAACGGGGATATCGTGTGGGAGAGCGGGAGATTAAGCAGGAGCTTGAACACCTGACCCAAGAGAATTTCCTGACGGCTCATGGAGACCAGTGGAGTCTTACAGGCACAGGTATTGAGGAGTATAAGGAAATTACAGCTGTACTCGGCCGAGTCAGCAATGAATTGTTAGCCACAGGCACTGAAGCGTAGGTAAACCTAATTGTGAAGATATGATTGGGACAAGCTATATGGCTGAATGTGCCTGATGAGTTGAGCAATATGTAGAACAAGACCGGGAGCATATGTGACCCGGTTTTTTTGATGTTATAATAGAGGCTGTTCCGAAGGTACACTTCGATCTTCACCGTACTTTTTTGAACATGCACGAATCAGGATTAAACCGTTGCCATCATGCGCAGGTTATGGTTAGATAATTATTGAATTTTTATGGTCTTAAGGTATGGATCGGATCGGAGAGTATGTTGATGTATAAATGTAAAGGTAGAATCCCCGAGCTTGAGACGGGACGTCTTCGCTTGCGCAAAATGCGTCGCCGGGATGCTGCTCAGATGTTCGCGTGCTGGTCAGATCGAGAGGTGACCCGTTATATGAATCTGGCCCCAATGGTTGGGGCAACTGAAGCAGCGGATATGATTGGTCTGCTTAACCATATGGCTGGAGAAGAGGATGCGATCCGTTGGGGAATAGAGCTGAAAGAGACAGGACGCCTTATTGGAAGCTGTGGATTCAATACATGGCAACTTGAAGGCGCGTTTCGCGGTGAGATCGGCTATGAGTTAGGACGTAACTACTGGCGGCATGGGTATATGTCGGAGGCGTTCTCGGTATTGTTGTCCTTTGGATATGAGACGATGGGACTTAATCGCATTGAGGCGCTTGTGGATCCGCGTAATGCACCGTCAGGTGGATTTCTGGAGAATATGGGATTTACGAAAGAGGGGTTACTTCGTCAAATTCAACATACGTCTACGGGATACAAAGACATGTTAATGTATTCTCTTTTGTATGATGAATGGCTGCGGGCGCGTAATAATAAATAAAAAGATTCAACTGGACCTTTTACACGAGAACGGAGAGGACAGAAATAACGTGAAGAAGCAGAGCGGTCGCCTTTATCACCGGATTTTCCCTTTGGAGAAGGGAATCCAAAAAATCTGGGGATAACAGCGATCGGAAGGTTATTCTGTCATCGGAGTGGTGAGTGTAAACATTTTCTGGTTGATATAGAAATGAAGAGAGAAGGGTTCCATTGAATACGACGGGAAATTCCAAACGCAGTCTCATTTTGGCGGGTTTGTTGTTAGCTACCTTTTTGTCCGCCATTGAAGGCACAGTCATTGGGCCGGCAGGGCCGACAATCGTCAGTGAATTGGGTAGTGTGCAATTGCTTAGCTGGATCTTTACGGCATATCTACTCACAATGGCGGTTAGCACCCCGATTTTTGGTAAAATCAGTGATTTGTATGGACGGAAGCCTGTATTCCTAATTGGATGTGCTCTGTTTATACTTGGATCGTTACTATGCAGCTTCTCGCAGAATATGGAGATGCTCATTGTCTTTCGTGCGATCCAGGGAATTGGCGCAGGTGCGGTAGTGCCTGTGACGTTTACGATTATTGGAGATATCTATCCCATTGAGGAACGGGGCAAAATTCAAGGCTGGATTAGCTCTGTATGGGGAATTTCATCTCTGGCGGGGCCGCTATTAGGCGGCTATTTTGTAGATAATCTAGGTTGGCAATGGATATTTGGCTTCAATGTGCCGTTTGGTTTGTTAGCTATGTGGTTTGTATTTCGTTATTTGCATGAAAATGTGTCGCCACGTACTGCCAAAATCGATGTTATGGGTGCGTTGACCTTCACTGTTGGGATTACAGCGCTGCTCTTCGTGTTGTCAGCGGGTGGACAGTATTACGCATGGAGCTCTCCGTTGATCCTGGGACTCAGCGCGATCGCCGTAGCTTTTATCATATTATTCTTCGTAGTTGAAAAGAGAGCTGAAGCTCCGATGGTTCCACTTCACCTCTTCCGCATTCAGGACATTCGTGTGGCGAATATCGCTGGGCTGTTAACCAGCTCACTGATGATCGGTCTTACGAGTTATCTGCCACTGTGGGTGCAGGGGGTACGAGGAGGAAATGCGACTGAATCCGGATTGTTGCTTGCACCGATGTCTGTTGGCTGGCTGATCGGCAGTGTATGGGCAGGTCGCCTCTTGATGAAGATTGGGTCGCGTATGACGTCTCTCATTGGACTAACTGGCATCGTGGTCGGTTCAGGCGGATTATTCCTGGTCGGCGGTTCATCGCCGCAGTATGTTCTGTTTTTATTGACCTTTATCTATGGGCTTGGCTTTGGTTTTGCATTTACGATCTTCACGATCATTGCACAGTCATCTGTAGGGTACCGGGAACGAGGTTCATCCACGGCACTACATACATTCATGCGTACACTGGGACAAACGATTGGTGCGGCAGCTTTTGGTACATGGTTGAACTATCGAATCTCAACGTTATCGAGTGCACAAAATCTTGCGGCTGCTGGCATCTCGGATTCGGATTTGAACGAGTTGTTGGCACCTCATACGGAAACGGTTTTGTCCGACGATCAATGGCGGTTGTTGCGAAGTGTGCTTGAGGGCAGTCTGCATTCCTTGTTCATCATTATGTTTGTGATTGCAATTGTGTCTTGGTTTGCTACGCTAGCTCTACGCAAACGCCTCTTGGTTCCGGAAGACGCAGATTCTCCACAGAAAGTACAAGGCTCTGTGCAAGTGGCTGGTGTGAAAAAGAAAAAATAGTGCGGATGGCTATCCATCGCTAAACGTAAACATATAAATAAAGGCAGCCTAATGAGGCTGCCTTTATTGTTGCTTGCTATTACGAATAGAAGTATTCAGCTATTGGCTGATAACCGATCTGCACCACTCGCCAGTCGTTCCAGTAAGTCTGCGAGTATCGTCTTATCTGCTTCGCTCAAGCCGCTGACGGCACGATCAATCTTGTGAGCATAGCCTGGATAGATATCATCCATTGTGCGTTGCCCTTCTTCTGTTAGTTCCACAAATATAATCCGTCTGTCCTGAGGACAGTGTTTACGGTGTAAAAGTCCTTTTTGCTCTAACTTATCAATAACATACGTAACATTACCACTCTGCAATAGAAGCTGTGCCCCAACCTGTTGAATAGGCTGTGCCCCCTTCATATACAGAACTTCAAGTAAACCATATGCTGTAGGATTGAATCCATGCACTTTGCTTCCAGATACAGCGTGTTCATTCACGCTCTTAAATGTCTTGGCCAAGGTGCGGTACAGATGAAGAGAACGTTCTGTTTCAATTTCTTGTAATTCTAGCATGCTGATCCCGCCTTTACAGTTAGTTATATGGGTTGATACGCTGACGTTTGACGATTCGAATTGTCGCCATGACTGTATTGTAAACCTCTAATTCTACGAAAAACATGCGATATGTCACAAGATCTGCATTTTTAGCATTTAAAATTTAATCATTAATCAAATTCAATAAAATACATATCTAGGTGATCCAATCTCCGATTCATAACGTAACAGAGGTAGAAAGAATAGCTGGGTACAATATTCAATCATTGCATTCCTAATACACAGCATTGGATGGACAAATGCATTCCAGTTGCTGGTTCAGAAGACGGGAAACACTTCAAATTTAAAGTTTTTGCCAAAATAACGTTTGAGTAAACGCCTTCACGTTTAATGAGGAACAGGCACAAATCCCTGTATTCTAATTATTCCTAGGGGAAAACTCGTATGTCTTGTCCCACCAACGCAGCAAGCGAAAGGGGGTGAAGCAACTTGAAGGTAAAGCTACCCAAATCGATTGTACGTCTAGCCAGCATACCACTGGCTGTCCTTGCAGGAACCTTGGTAATAAGTTTAGGTTCATCGCATGTCTATGCGGATGATGCTCAGGCCGCCTCAGAAAAATCCTCTAACGGATTGTCGCTGAATTTGTTTACACGTGATTCAGATGGTGGATTGAACCTGACTCCATCGGTATCTGTATCCACACCATTGCTGGATGTTGAAGTTCCGTCGATCAAAGCGGATGCTTCGGCAGGCAAGCTGAGTGTATCTGAGCTTAAGGTAGACACACCGCTTGGATCGGCTGGAACATCAGAGATTGGCATCGATGCAAATAAGGGAACCGTAGAACTGCCTTCTGTGCAGGCGGATACACCGGTAATTCGGGCAGATGTATCAAGCAGTCAGGTTAACCTGAACGAAGGAACAGCTTCCTTGCCTAGCGTTACCGCAGAGGTACCAGAGGTCATTCAAGCAGAGACGTCTGCTGTGAAAACAGACCTTCGGCAGGGCAAGGTTGAACTACCTTCCGTGAAGGTGAACGTACCTGAAGTAGCTTCGGTAGATGTCTCTTCCTCTGGTGTAGATCTGAGCAAAGGTAAAGTTCAACTCCCATCGGTGGAAGCAACCGTTTCACCCGTAGGCATATCCACAGAAGTTGATCCCGGTAAAGGATCGGTGGACATTCCTGCGGTGAAGCTGGAGAGCCCTGTGAATACATCAGAACAGCCGGTGGTTGTGGAAACAACACAAGTTCCAGCTCTGAATACTACGGAATCTACTGATCCGGTATCATCCCGGGACAACGAAGAAGGACAGGACGTCGCACAGGTTACAGGCAAAGTGACTGAAGTTACCCCTGAACCGACAATTCGTCCAGAAGTTATCCCGCAAGCATTGCCTGTGGAAGGAGTCGATCTAATTCAACATTCTGATGTGAATGTAGGATTACCAGATACCGAGCTGTTCCGCATCGATCAACCATTTGTGAAACCGATCGTTACGGAGCAAGTGCAGAGTAAGACAGATGCAAGTGTGGAAAAAGCAGACAATAATGCAGTGTCTCCCTTGCAGCCGCGTGCAGAGCAATCAACGAGCTGGAATGTTGCAGTAACTTCTCCAGCAGCGGTTAGTGGTTATGGGGGTACAAGCTCCAGCTCGTCTGGTGCATCTGGAGGTGGAGCAACTGCTCAGGTCGTTGCCCTTCCGGGAGCAATAACGAATCTGGTTTTGTCAGATAATGATGTTGGCTTTCGAATAGAACAGCTCGATGGGTTCAGTCAGTGGTCACAAGCGCCGCCAGGTCGGCCGCCGCAATATACCTCTTTCTCTCAATAACAATGGCGTTAATTCAACCAAAAATGAGAAGGAGTGTATATTATCATGAAAAAAGTGAATCGTTGGGTAAAAATGTCGGTACTGTCGGGTACGTTGGTCGCTGGATTGCTGGGAGCTACGCAGGCAACTTATGCAGACAGCTATAGCAATAACAGCAAAGGTAATCTGGATCTGAATGCAGGTTTGCGTCTGGAGCTAGGGTCTCTACTGTCAGGACAACGTGACACAGGTTACGGAAATCAAGGCAGCTATGGAGGTTCATCAAGTGCAACCGGAGCATTGAACTTGGATCTGGGGTTGAATGCTGGCGTATCGTCTGAGAGTACAAGCCGTTACCATAGTCATTCTTCCGATTATACAAATGAGCACAGCAGCTCTGGCAAGTTGGGTCTTGGCCTAAATGCCAATGTTTCGGGAGAAGGTACAACGATGAGCGATTATTCACGAAGCGGCGATGAGCGTAATGTGAACAGCAGCTATGCAAGCGAAAGCCGTGGAGCGTTGGATCTCGGTCTGAACGTAAATGCGGAAGGCGAGAGTGCAACATGGGCTCAATCTGAACGCAATAACAGCGTGAATGACCGTGAACGTACGACGAACAGCAGCTATGCGAGCGAAAGCCGTGGCGCTTTGAATCTCGGTCTGAACGCTAAAGCAGAAGGTGAGAGTGCAACATCGGCTCAATCCGAACGCAATAACAGCGTGAAAGACCGTGAACGTACGACGAATAGTAGCTATGCAAGCGAAAGCCGTGGAGCGTTGGATCTTGGTCTGAACGCTAAAGCAGAAGGCGAGAGTGCAACATGGGCTCAATCCGAACGCAATAACAGCGTGAATGACCGGGAGAACAGCACGAACAGCAGCTACGCGAGTGAAAGCCGTGGCGCACTGGATCTCGGTCTGAACGCTAAAGCAGAAGGCGAGAGTACAACATGGGCTCAATCTGAACGCAATAACAGCGTGAATGATCGTGAACGTACGACGAACAGTAGCTATGCAAGCGAAAGTCGTGGTGCACTGGATCTTGGTCTGAACGCTAATGCAGAAGGAGAGAGTGCAACGTGGGCTCAATCCGAACGCAATAGCAACGTGAATGACCGCGAGAATAGCACGAATAGCAGCTATGCGAGCGAAAGCCGTGGCGCGTTGGATATTAGTCTGAACGTAAATGCGGAAGGAGAGAGTGCAACAATGGCTCAATCCGAACGCAATAACAGCGTGAATGACCGCGAGGACAGCACGAACAGCAGCTATGCAAGCGAAAGCCGTGGCGCGTTGGATCTTGATCTGAATGCCAACGCAGAAGGCGAAAGTGAAACGATGACTGTGGTGGAGAACAATCGATAATATGAGATTTTTACTCTAATAGGAAGAAGCAGGGGCTCCGGAACCCCTGCTTCTTTTTTTATATAATGAAATGCTTAAAATGATCAAACATTTAGCTCATAACTGAATTACAATAATAAGAAAGAAGCAACCCAGCAACGAATTGGGATAGGAGTGAGCACTATGGAGATAGCAAACGAAAGCGTAACATCTCTACAAGAGTCTGTGTTGGACGTACATATTAGTGAAGCTGGGTACGAGGTTGGGCAGTCTACGATCCGAAACATTCATATTCATGTGTCACCAGGCGAGCTGGTAGGCATTATCGGGCCGAACGGAGCGGGAAAAAGTACAACGATTAAGACGATGTTAGGTCTACTTGAACATGCTAACTACGAGGTGAAGATTGGGGGAAAAGGACGTTACGCCTATATTCCGGAACAGCCTGTATTTTACGAATATATGACGTTGTGGGAACATCTTGATCTGGCTGCTGCTGCATATGAAATGGAAGAGGATGTATTCATCACCAGAGCGGAAGAACTGCTGGTTCGATTCGGGATGGATCATGTTCGAGATGATCTGCCCGCCAGCTTCTCCAAAGGCATGCGTCAGAAAATGATGCTGATGATCGGATTTCTCTCTGCCCCGGATGTATATATTGTGGACGAGCCCTTCATTGGCTTAGATCCCCGTGCGACGAAGGATTTCCTGAAGCTACTGGACGAGGAACGCATCCGGGGTGCAGGGGTTCTAATGTCGACACATGTGTTAGATACGGCAGAGCGGATCTGTGATCGCTTTATCCTCATCCATGCTGGGCGCTCGGCTGCAGAAGGAACGCTAGATGAGATTCGGGCTGTTGCAGAACTACCTGAAGCAACATTATTCGACTGTTTTGACATACTGACTTCCTGATACCAAGGATCGAGAGGAGCTGATAGAGGTGGAGGGAGCAGCCAAATCTAGGCAGTATACACCTTTAAGATTATATCGACGTAGGCACCAAGAGCATCTCAGAGAACAATGGAAGAACCTGAAGCTCGTGGTAGATTGGACTGTTTGGTTATACTTGCTAATTCCGGGTGTACTCTATCTGAGCGGATGGTATATCAGTCTGTGGAGCAAGCCGTTGCCACTCTGGGCGACTAATACACCATTGCCATTATTAACACTAATTATCGAAATCGTGATGTTGACGGGTGGAGTGCTTCTTTTTGTGGAAGAGGCCGATGTGTTATTTCTGAAATCTCAGAAGCGTTGGATGCATACTCTGATGCGTCAGGGGATGTACCGAGCGTGTACACTGCATATGGGCAAAATGATGATTGTTACCGGTCTAACCGCACCGTTATGGTACCGGGTCTATGGTATGTCCGTTACTGAGATTCTGCTTCTATGCTTATGGTTTGGTGCGGCTGCTTCGTTACAGGCCATTGCAGTACATATGATCAAAGTTCGTTATACCGGATGGCGACTTGTATTACGATTCATTCCTCTTGCGGTGGGAATGGGGATCATTATGATCGCAGTCACCTCATTCGTTCATGTACAGATGGGCGCTCTATTTATCGCGTTAGGCTGCACAATCCTTCTGACCATTCTGCTCGGTCGTATCCGACTACAGATGCAAGGAACCTTTGAAGGTGATGTACGAGAGGACTTGCGAACAAGGGTGAAATTAACGGCCATCTTGATCAGTCAGGCGGTAAACAAACCGAAAGCTCCGCGTACTAAAACGATGATTTTTCGCAAACCACGCAAACTGTTACGCAATCGTTCTATTGCGAACCGGACTGCCGAAACGGCATACAAGGCCTTTTTTCGCGAATCATCTACGTTGAAATTATATTTTCAGATGGGCAGTCTATCCATTGCGGCAGTAGCTCTGCCTCCTTTTCCCGTGAATGTCATCGTATGCGGGTTGTTGATTATAATGCTGACAGTCATGTTTTATCGTTCATGGGATCATTTTGCTACTTCGGATTATGTGAAGCTGATCTCATATGATTCAGATGCATTGCATCGGGCAGGGCTGATGATGGTACGGATGCTTTTTGTGCCGATTGGTATACTGATGGGGCTAGCACTCGGGTTAACCTGGCTCGGTTGGATGGCAAGTATACTTACCGCAGTGGGTGTTGTGGCAAGTGGGCTGTTAGTTTTATCCGTGGCGGGTGGCATACGACTGACTCGTAGAAACTAAGTTATCACTTCCTTACAAGATTCGCATATCAGGCTGAATATCTGACCATGCTATAGGAGACATATCTCATTAGTGGAAGATAAGACAAGCCCTAACGTAAGGAGGAAAAGATAATGATGAGTGATGGTGAAATTCAAGTGCAGTTCGCAGACCCGAATGCGTTGCTCGCCGCACAAGCAACACTGAATGAGCTTGGTTATAAGCCTTATCAGTCCGGGCCGCTCGAACTATACATTCCTACGGATCGTCAAGATCCTCAGTCCGCGGTAGAGATTGTACAATCTCATGGGGGAAGCGCCGTATTTGCTTCTGCAACAGACGCTGCTAATGCATTTCAGGAATTCTCGATTCCAGCACATATGGTGAATGAGGATTGGAGTGAAGGGTACGCAACTGGGTTACAGGAGAGTCCTTCTGGAGAGGCTCAGCATAACCGGGATAACGATCCTACATTTGATGATTCGGTAGATGGATTCTCAGGCAGTGTGAAGGCGTAAAACGGTGTCAAAATCTAAAAAATGAAAGAATCGTTGAAATAATGCCTATGTGACTCATTAGATCTCGAATCTAGGGAGTTGAGAGCGAGCAGCGTGTTTCAGATTTATTCATTCAAAATAACACTAAAGGGGCTGTCACCTGTCATTTTCATGACTTATGGGACAGCCCCTTTGGGGTGTTTATTTTTTACGTGTAGCTCATTCGTTCATTGCATTAGATAGATCCATGGAGTTAATAGCATCTACATCATCAACTCACCTGTAGCTAGTTAAGCGCGAGCGTGTTTGTATTCAGCTGCATGCATGCCAGCCGTATAGCCTGTAGAGAAGGCAGCCGTGATATTATAACCGCCAGTGTAACCGTGAATGTCCAGCACCTCACCGCAGAAGAATAGCCCAGGCAGTAGCTTGGATTCCATCGTTTTAGGGTATATCTCCTTTAAGTGGACTCCGCCCCCAGTAACAAAGGCTTCTTTGAGCGAGCGAGTTCCGTCTACACGGAAGGTAAAAGATTTCATTAGCCCGCATAGTGTACTAAGCGTACCTTTAGGAAAATGGTGATAGGTAAGTTCGTCGCTAATCTCAGCACGTTTCATCAGTAAGGGAATCATGCGTTCAGGAACCCATGTTTTCAAAATATTTTTGACGGCTTTGCGGGATTCTTGTTCCAGCACCTGTTGAACCTTGTTTTCCAAAGCACCAGGAGATAGATCTGGGAAT
Source organism: Paenibacillus sp. MER 99-2 (assembly GCF_023714095.1). Lineage (NCBI taxonomy): Bacteria > Bacillati > Bacillota > Bacilli > Caryophanales > Paenibacillaceae > Paenibacillus > Paenibacillus sp. MER 99-2. The sequence continues at coordinate 39,795 of NZ_JAMAUZ010000011.1, forward strand.
AGATCAATGCTCATCATGACTTGTGGGTTCCCCGATTTCATCTGAACTTTACGAATGAACTGACTACAACGCAGCGCAATAGGGCCGGATACACCAAAATGGGTGAAGATCATATCCCCTCGATGGGAGATGACAGACTTCCCTTTGGCATCGAGAACGGAAAGTCCTACGTCTCGCAGTGATAATCCCTGTAATTCTTTGGATTGAATCCAGCTCTCACCAGAGACGATAGGCACTTCGGTGGGATATAGCTCAGTGATCGTATGCCCAGCAGACTCAGCCCACGGATAACCGTCACCGGTTGAGCCGGTCTGAGGTACGGACTTACCTCCAGTTGCGATAATGACAGACCGTCCAAGCACCGTTTCACCAGAAGCTAACTTTACACCTTGAACCTGCTGACCATTATGAATAAGTTCTTTTACGGGTTCTTTGGTACGAATTTTTACGCCGAGGGAGACGATTTTGCCTACCAATGCGTCAACGACCGTTTTGGCTTTGTCTGTCACCGGAAACATTCTTCCATTATCCTCTTCTTTGAGGGCAATTCCCAGATTCTCAAAAAAACGCATAATGCCCTGATTGTCCAAATTTTGAAAAGAACTATATAGAAAGCGCCCATTACCGGGGATATGTCGGATTAATTCATCTGTTTCCTTTGCATTGGTCACATTGCAGCGACCACCACCAGAGATGCCCAGCTTGCGCCCAAGATTGTCGCCTTTATCCAGCAGAAGCACAGCGGCTCCATGCTCAGCAGCGGCAACAGAGGCCATGAGACCCGCCGACCCGCCACCGATTACAATTACATCATACATACAATAATTACCTTCTTTTTTCTTTGATTTTGTACAACCCTTTTCCCATCTTTGTACAATAGAATTGTATATAGCTAGATAGATCCAGATATAGATTTAGATGGCCTAGTTTATCTACATCTTGTGCCTAGAATGGTGAACATCGAATGATGCAGGATTATGCCTAAATGGTTCAGTTTTTTGACCATTCATGGTGTATTTCAAGTTCTATTATGCAGTTTTAAGGGATATATTGTAATATACTGTCGCCTATGTTTTAATCAGAAATAATGAGGGAATGCACAGGCGAGGAGGGAGATGGCATAGTGGTTGCGTTGAAAGACATTCTTTTACAAATGCTGCTGGCAGGTGCAGCAGTATTCTTAATTCCCTTATTTCATCTTGGGCTCATCAAGCAAACGATGACCAAGCTTGAACGTACCGGAATGATGCAGCTCGGTCTTGCGATAACCAGTGCATTAAGCATGATACTTTGTTTGCTATTTGCCCTACATGCCAATATTGTGAATATTCCAATCTCCTTAAGTATTGTACCTCTTACACTTGCCATATTATACTGCAAACCCGCAATTGGCTTGACGTTATCCATTCTCCATTTATTAACCTATTGCCTCTTTGCGTATCCCTATAGTCTGTACGGATTTTTAGTTCAAACAGGTATTCTTCTCTATCCTATTGTATGGCTGTCAGCAAGACGATTCAAGCATTATACACGTACTCGCAAAATGACGATGGTCATCTCCATAACTGCAACAGGGCTGGTTGTGGCTAGCTTACTGTGCATTCCACTGATGGGCAGCGATCCCTCGTTAACTCTTTTTCCATCAATTATGATTACACTAGGTTATACGTTAGGCGCCATTATGATAGCAGGTTGTAGCGTCCTTTGGATTGAGCATATGAAACATTACCGTGGTCTTGAACATCACCTATCGGAAGTCCATCATCAGTACATATTGGAAACGGAACAACTTCATCAGATACTTAACGCTGTGCCTTTATCCATTGCTACTGTAGATAAACAAGGAAATGTGAAATTCGTCAATGATACGATGGAACAGACCGCGAAGGAACAGCTTCCATGTACAACCACGCCAGATCTGATCGGGCACCCAGCCAGTCAATTTGTAGAACAGGCTCAGGCGGACAAAATGGAGAGAAGCATTCACAAGGCACTTGTTCATGGTGAAGTCGATGGATTAACAGTACGTTACGGTTCCCATGTATTTCAATCAAGAACGGTACCTATCTACGCATTCTCGACCGACCAGTCTAGAGAGGTCACTGGAGCGATGCTGATTATTCAGGATATTACTGAATTGGAGATGCTGCGAAGTGAGTTGGATAATGTAGATCGTTTGAGTTTAGTGGGACAGATGGCGGCGAGCATTACGCACGAAGTAAGGAATCCGATGGCGGTTGTACGTGGTTTTCTTCAATTAATGCAGGAGAAGAGTCCTGATACGCTTGATCATTATTATCGCATTGTGCTGGAGGAGCTTGATCGGGCGAACAGTATCATTAATGACTTTCTGTCGCTTGCTCAAGATCGAATTGCTGAGAAAGAGGAATATCAGCTACATGACATCATTCATGAACTCAGTCCATTATTGTGGGCAGATGCGAACCTGAGAGGTCAGAGCATCGAGCTTATGTTAGCGCATAATGTACCGAAGTTACATTTGAATTCCAAAGAGATCAAGCAGGTTGTGCTTAATCTGGCTCGCAATGGGATGGAAGCCATGTGTGAGAAGGGGGTATTAACCCTGGAGACACGGGTTGTGAATGATAAAGTAGAACTCTGTGTACGAGATACGGGCTTAGGTATCCCACAAGGAGCCCAGGAGAAGCTATTCGAACCGTTCTACACGACCAAAGCGAAAGGCACGGGGTTAGGGTTATCCATGTGTCTGAGTATCGTTGAACGGCATAATGGAACGATTACTGTTGAATCGGAAGAAGGCAAAGGAACGACCTTTAAAGTCGCATTTGAGCGATAAGAGTTCAGCATATTTTGGCAAGAGAAAAGACATACTACAGATGGAGTAAGCCTTCCCGCAGGTCGTGTCTGAACCTTGCTTTCATTGCATAGCGATGTATAATAGGAATAGCACATCATGGAAACCGTTTTTGTATTGACGGAGAACATGTGAATGTGATTCTATGGTCTTTAACTTTCTCGACAATAATAGAATAACCATTTTTAAGGAGTGAAACGAATGTCTATGTCATTTGATCAATACATGAAAGATATGGTTCAACCGATGCGGGATGAACTGACTCGCTTGGGTATTCAAGAACTGCGTACACCTGAGGAAGTCGAAGTAAGTCTGCCAGATGCCAAAGGTACAGCACTGGTTGTAATCAACTCGGTATGTGGATGTGCTGCTGGTCAGTGCCGTCCAGGAGTTGCTCAAGCATTGCAAAATGATCTTACACCAGATCACTTGTATACCGTATTTGCTGGACAAGATAAAGAAGCTACAGCTAAAGCTCGTGAGTATTTCGCACCTTATCCACCGTCTTCCCCTTCCATCGCACTGATGAAAGACGGAGAACTCGTTCACTTCATCGAGCGTCACCAAGTGGAAGATCGTTCCGCGGAGGAAATTGCTGCTGAGCTTACCAGCGTGTTTGATCGTTACTGCCGTTAATCAGCTCATAAAGCGCCCCGCCCTTCGGATGACCGATGCCGGGGCGTTTCATTTTGAGTAGATAAGGTTATTGAACCATTCGAACCTTTCAAGTGGAACATCAAATTTCATTCTTTAGAAACGGGGTGTGATGAACGATGAGTTTGCAACAACAGATCATCGCTGAATTGAAGGTTAAACCAAGTATTAATGTGGAAGAGGAAGTACGCACACGTGTGGATTTTCTCAAAAAGTATGTAAAAAATTCCGGCACCAAAGGATTGCTAATTGCAATTAGTGGCGGTATCGATAGTGCTGTAGCGGCAGCGCTTTGCAAAAAAGCAACGGACGAGCTGACTGCGGAGAATAATCAAGAGTACAAAACGCTCGGCGTATTCCAGCCTTATGGTGAACAACAGGATATCGATCACAGCTACGCGGTAGCTAAAGCATTTGACCTGAAACATGTGGTGGAAACGAACATCGAGGATGCGGTTAACGAGATCGCACTTGAGGTAGAGCAAGGCTTCAAATCCATGGGTAGCCCGCGTCATATGACGCATCAAGGCAAAGGCAACGTAAAAGCAAGAACACGTATGGTTATGCAATATGCGCTTGCTTTTGAAGAGAGCTTACTTGTAGTAGGTACAGACCATGCTTCGGAAGCAATCACAGGCTTCTACACTAAATGGGGCGATGGCGCGGTGGATATTACACCACTTAGCACGCTGAACAAACGCCAAGTTCGTCAGCTCGCTGCGCATCTAGGTGTTCCGCAAGAGATTCTGGACAAGGCACCATCCGCAGGATTGTGGGAAGGGCAGACCGATGAGACGGAGCTGGGCATCTCGTATGAAGCAAACAGTGATTACCTGGAAGGCAAGCAGATTGATCCTGCTGCACAGGATAAGCTTGAGGCGTTCTATACACGCACACATCACAAACGTAATGCCATCCCTGGCATCTAATAGAAGTGTGAGTTCATCAAGATTAAGTTCCAGTAACGCTAGTAGATGTATTACTTAATGGAGTTAATCATTGAGCTTGTATATCTAAGACGTGTGTTATAAACCGTGTTTTATAACTCCGAAAGGAGTAGATTTTACCGAATTTAGGTTCCGTGCAGGGAGTTTTTTGCAGGTGTACTGATGAGGTACGTCTGGAGAAAACGATGCACAAGGGAAACCAAGCGATGAAAGATGTCCTCAAGTGAGATTTAAGATACGTTCTAATTAACGAAGACTCTGTCTCCACCATCTGCGTGGTTACAGAGTCTTTTTGTGGCGTTCCCTAGTTTATTAAGATATCCAACTATCATGAAATTCGATTACTTCGAATGATTCCATTCATCGATCTGCCGGAGGGTTTCGGATATCGCTTGTTCAAGCTGTGGGGTTGTTTCTTGGAATGGATGTACGGTGTTGAAGGTATGCGTTCCTCCTGGAATCTGATGCCACGGAATATCCGGACGGGCTTGTACTAATGTGGATGAGCCGTCACGAAGGCGTGCGCTGTCCTCTGTCCCTTGAATGAGGACGACGGGAAGTGTGGATTGCGTCAGACGTTCAATGATGGCATACCTTGCCTTATGCTGATCGAGGTCGTTCAGAATCAATACGTCCAGAGGCATCTGCTGTCCGGTTCTTCCGTTCGTAACGTAGCTACGGCCGTGAGTACGCATTTCTTCTTTTTGCTCGGCAGTGAATAAGTCTAGGTTGGTAACGCCGTTCCATGAGCATACACCTGCGATCTGTTCAGGGTGATCCAGCGCGTACACAAGACTTACACCAGCACCGCGGCTATGCCCAACGAGATATACGGGCAGATTGCCAAGCTCAGGGTGCTTAGAGACATATTCAAGTACGGTAGCTAAATCACTGAGTTCCTGGCTATATGTGTTTACGGCGAACTTCTCAAGCTCGGTAAATTGCTGCAAATCTTCCCCTACACCATTATGAGAAAAATTAAAGGTAAGGACATGATAGTTTTCACTTAACTGGGAAGCAGCATAAGGGAACATGCCCCAGTCTTTGAAGCCTTTATATCCATGGACGACAATGATGATACCTTGAGCCGATTGACGGGCAAGAAATGTATTTCCGCGAATAACGGAATTGTCGCCTATGGGTAGTTCAAACGCTGTAGACATGTAGCATTCCTCCTACGTATATTTGGTAGCTAATACTGCACTGAGTCATTCATTCGCCTAGCGATGTGGAACCGAATGGAACGCAAACGCATTTGTTCTACCAATGCGCGTTGGTAATTATTTTAACATAAGCAATATAAACGGATATACTCGCATCTAGGTTCTCCTCCTGCTACAATAGAATACGTGTTCGGATGTACCTTGTAGACGTAAACTCCGGATGGAGAGAGATTAGGGCATCTGTTCATGGAATTCGATTGCAATAGCGAAGCGAAGTGAATAGTTGGGCAACCTTTTATTGTATAAATGATTAAGCGGGTGAATCTTGATGATCGTTGGAATCGGAAATGATGTGCTGGAAATTGCACGCATGCATAAGCTAATGTCTGGGCGACATGCCGAGTCATTTATGGATCGAATTCTGACCCCGGCGGAACGGGAAATTGCGAATCAGCGGGGAAAACGGTTGATTGAATTTGTATCAGGACGTTTCGCGGCCAAAGAGGCGATATCCAAAGCATTTGGCTGTGGTATTGGCGGTACGATGAGCTTTACCGATATTGAAGTGCTGCCTGATCGCAAAGGAAAGCCGGTAGTAACTTTATCTGCTCAGGCTTGGGAGCGTCTTGGTCTGCCCGCCGAGGATCGATATATGATTCATCTGAGCATCACGCATCAGACAGAGCTTGCAGCGGCATTTGCCGTGGTTGAGCGCATGGATTAAGAGAAGTAGTGTGAGAAGAGTAGTAAGGGAATCAGGAGAGGACGGGAACATGGGTTTAATTGAACAAAAGCAACATTTCAGTGTAAATCTGCTGGACTGGTATATGATCAATAGACGAGACTTACCGTGGCGTCGCCACAACAATCCTTATTTTACATGGGTATCCGAGATTATGCTTCAACAGACACGGGTTGATACCGTGATTCCATATTTCAATCGGTTTATTGGCAATTTTCCGACGGTACAAGCCTTGGCTGAAGCCCAGGAAGAAGAGGTGCTGAAGAACTGGGAAGGTCTCGGCTATTATTCTCGTGCGCGTAACCTACAGGCGGCGGCAAGGCAGGTTATGGAGCTGCACGGGGGAGAGATTCCCCAAGATAAACAGGCCGTGTTTGCGTTAAAAGGGGTTGGCCCTTACACAGCAGGGGCCATTCTTAGCATTGCCTTCAACCAACCGCAACCTGCGGTGGATGGCAATGTTATGCGGGTACTGTCCCGATACTTCCTCATTGATGAGGACATTATGAAGGGCAGCACCCGTGTTCTTATGGAAGAGCTCGCAGGAGAGCTCATTCCAGAAGGGCGAGCGCGTGATTTCAATCAGGCGCTCATGGAGCTTGGCGCGCTGGTGTGTACACCCAAAGCGCCGCATTGCCTAACTTGCCCAGTGATGGAGCAATGTTCAGGCCGGATTGCCGGCAGGGAGCTTACGCTGCCGGTCAAAACCAAGGCGAAGCCGCCGCGCCCTGAGCAGCGGCTGGTCGCCATTGTGGAAGGCCGCGGCGCACATCGCGGCCGGGTGCTCGTGCGTCAGCGCCCCGAGAGCGGCCTATTGGCCCGCATGTGGGAGCTGCCGCACGTGCTAGCGGAGCCGCCTGCCAAAGCTGGCAAGAAGGCGGCGCCGCTGGCGGATGAGCCGGCGATGGCGCTGCTCGCCGGCAGTCTGTGGGCGGAGGGCTTCGCTGCCCGCCCGGAAGGGCTGGCTACTCATGCGGAGCATGTGTTCAGCCATATCGTTTGGCAACTGCAGGTGTACAAGTGCACCGAGCAGAGCCAGAGCAGTGAGCTTCCGCTGATTGCAGCGGAAGCGAGAGCCGCCTACGATGCACAGGCGGCAACCAGTACGGATGCAGCTGCCACAGCTTCTGATGGACGATCTGCATCGGCATTTACATCCATGTCCTCAACAACATCAGATCAAGCTATGCACATGCCGACAGATGATGTAGAGATTCTGGAGAATGCTTCTGAGGTGTATATTGGTAAAGGCGATCAGCTAACGTACCGCTGGATAGGGCCAGAAGATATGGACAAGATGGCATTCCCGAATATCTTCTTGAAGCTAATTAGCAGTTATTTTGCTGGCGTGTATGATGATAGTAACGAGTAACGAAGAGTAATAAAGAGTAATAAAGAGTAAATGGGGCTACACCTTACTCTTTGACGTAATAGATAAAGTGCAGAGCACATCCAAGCGGACGGAAACATTCATGTGCCCGGGAGAGGGGACTTTTCATACATGGATGGTGGAAGAGGCGGTCAGGTATGTACCGGTATTGTACCGGAAGAGTAACAATGGCTTATTCCATATTCAAGGTTAACTGTCCGTTTGGAATGTGTAAGAGTGTAGTCGAGCAGGAGTGTTAACGAATAGTACTACCGAATGTACTACCGAATGTACTACCGAATGAACTACGGAAAGAACTTCCGAGAGAACTCTCAAAAGTATGAACAAAAGTACTATCAGGAGTACTACCAGAAGTACTACGAGAAGTACTATTAATAGTGGCTAACGAATCTGGGAGAGCTTATTATGGCGATAAAACTAAAATATAAATTCTAACGAATCTGAATGACGTTATCTTAGTCGAAAACGAACAAATAGGGCATGGACAAGTCCATATTTGGAAAGATAGCGTGTCTCGGATTCCTTAGGTTTCCAAAGATAAGAAATATAGACAGATAGCGTGCCCTCAGTTCATTAGATTGAACGGTGTTAGATAGAACACTAGAGAATAATCTGTGACCCACGCGCAGTTTGTGTCATGACGCAGAGGACAGAGCTATCGGGTATCCTTCGTAGAGGATTAATAAACGGTTTTCGCACCTTAGTTAATCACATGAAAGCTATTATATAGAACTTAAGCCAGCGAAGTTGTTAATCTTCGGCATGTTGACGAGCAACATCATCCGGTTCGATGATCTCGTTACCATCAGAGATGAGCAACATACCTGTACTTCTCCTAAATCACGACCACCCGTCCAACGGCTGGTTTTTTGTTTTCTGCGTTTCACGCACTCAACTGGCCAGAATCCTATCCAAAAAAGAGCCCGACTCGGTCATCAGACCAAGTCGGGCTCTTCTTTTATCGGATGAAACATCTATTTAGATGAAGCATCTGTTAGATGAGACATATTTAGTGAAACAAACTTATTTCGCTGAAGCGTAACGTTTGTTTACTTCATCCCAGTTGATTACATTCCAGAAAGCGCCAATGTAGTCAGGGCGTTTGTTTTGGTATTTCAGGTAGTAAGCGTGCTCCCAAACGTCCAGACCCAATACTGGAGTCAGACCTTCGAAGAGTGGGCTGTCTTGGTTAGGCGTGCTAGTGATGGACAATTTGCCATCTTTGCCTACAACGAGCCAAGCCCAACCGGAACCGAAACGAGTTGTAGCTGCTTTAGCAAAATCTTCTTTGAATTTGTCAAAGCCACCCAGTTCGCTGTCGATAGCAGCTGCGATATCACCAGTTGGAGCGCCGCCGCCGTTAGGTCCGATGATTTCCCAGAACAAGCTGTGGTTAGCGTGTCCGCCACCATTGTTGCGAACCGCTGTGCGGATGCTCTCAGGTACGCTATCCAGGTTAGCGATCAGATCTTCCAAGCTTTTTTCTTGCAGTTCAGGAGCGCTTTCCAGAGCTGCGTTCAAGTTAGTTACGTAAGTATTGTGATGGCGATCGTGGTGGATTTCCATCGTTTGTGCATCGATATGTGGTTCCAGTGCGTCGTTAGCGTAAGGAAGTGCCGGTAGTTGAAAAGCCATAGTGAAAAACCTCCTGATATTTTATGATTTTTGGTAATTCAGCATTTTGCATCGTTCATTTCGAGTTCTTCTAGTACATGACATGGATTAAAAAACGTGCCCATCCATATCCTGCAGAAGTGGCTCGTCCAAGTAGATACAAATTGCTCAGGTACATATGTATTAATACCCTTGCCACTAATATTAAACCGCATTCGAGCTAATTAAGCAACATTTTTGTTTATTAAGTCCCCCGAGGCGTTGATCTATTAATGGGTCAGAGATAACAAACATATTTTACCCTTTTTGAATATATTTATGTGAATATTTCTTAAAATTAAAAGAGAATCGTTCATATTTTGTTGAAAACGGTTACAATTAAGCGCTTTCAAAAGAAAATGCGTGTTTTATGGCGTAAAGTATGGTTTAATTGACGGAGAAGAGGTATTTTCTCGTTTTTTGTCATTATACGAACTTTGGGTTTTTGGTAAAAAGGGTAACCTTTCTATGTAAAAACCTCATCAAGCTAACGAAAAGGGAGATTTAAGACATGCACGTTCGTTCCTTTCAGTTGAGTGATGCAAGCCAAATGACGGAGCTTCTCCAGGTTGCACTATCGGAAGAGTGTTATGAGAACACGATGGGCCCGTTTGCCCGTCAATTGTCATGGGATTCTGACTTGATCATGGTTGCAGAAGAAGAGGGAGACCTCGTTGGAGCCTTGATCGGTACGATTGATCAAAACCAGGGGTGCATCTACCGTATTGCGGTTCATCCAGACTATCGTCGCCGCGGAGTCGGCAAAAAACTTGTCGAGACCATGGAACAACGGTTCCAGCAGCGTAAAGTCAGCCAAATATGGGTTGCGGGAGATGAGCACAACAAAGTAGCCATGCCGCTATATGAAGCGATGGGTTACGGTGCGAATCAGATTATGAGCGCTTTCCAGAAACTCAGTATTTTGTCCAAAGCGTAACGGAAGTTCGGCGTCAAAGTGCGTGTTCAAAAAGGCCAGCAGTCGGTGTGCTTTGTAATCAAACGTGGACTTTTTGAACAACCTCTTAAACTAAAGAAAAAAAGAAGATTTTCATTTCATATTAGGCATATCCGATCAGCGTGACCACGCTTGAGGATATGCCTTTCTATTTGTATGATATACATCCGCTCAATATTCCTCACAAATTAAGCCCATCTGCCACTGGTGGGCATAACCAATTGTTTCACTCCTCCAAATGAAGTAGACTTAAAGAGAATATGATCATTCTTAATAAACGAGGTGTCCTTTTGAATTCTAACAACCCTTCCACGAAGCAGGTGTCTTCCGAAGAGAGAACTGAACTGGCAACAGCGAATCACTCTGGTACCTCATGGGCAGCAGAGCTATGGGACTGGGCCAAAACAATCATTATCGCTTTTGTCGTTATGATGTTGTTGAATTTATTTGTATTTAACCTATCAATGGTTAAAGGGCAGTCCATGCAGCCTACGTTGGTCGAGCGTGACCGTTTGTTTGTGAATAAGATTGGTTATGATTTTGGTTCACCATCTCGCTTTGATGTAATCGTCCTTCGTGACCCAAGTGAGGGTCAGGAGAAGAAAGACTTTCTCGTGAAACGGATTGTAGGGCTTCCTGGGGATACGGTTGAAGTGCGTGAACACCACCTGTATGTGAATGGTGAACGGCAGACGGAGACGTATACGGATATCGAGGTACAAGATCCCGATTTTGGCCCGATTACGCTGGAGCCGGATCATTATTTTGTCATGGGGGATAACCGTCATGAGGGTAAAAGTAAGGATAGCCGTGTATTCGGAAGCATCACTTCTGGCGAGATTGTAGGTAAGGCTGAATTCATCTTCTGGCCATTTTCCGAAATGAAGAAGCTGTAAAATATCGTTGTAACAACAACTTCACTCGACGTTTTGCGTTTAACTATAATAAAGCTCGGGGCGAGTATGCCTGAGTTGCATATGCATATAGACGCCTGTCCTCCTTGAATGAGGCGGGCGTTCAATCGTTAAGGGAATAAGAGCAGGGAACAGAAAAGAGGGAAAGAATCATGACAAGCGTACAGACCGGGGCATCGCAAGCAGGTTCCGTATGGGAGCAGTTAAAACAAGAGATTAAGGCGGCTGCCCCCGGGCTGGGCATTGATGATATTGGATTTGCTTCTGCGGAACCATTTGTATCACTTAAGTCGCTACTAGAGCAGTCTCGGGACAAGGGTTACGCTTCGGGATTTGAAGAGCCGGACATTGAGAAACGGGTACGACCTGCGCTACAGGAGGGTGAGCCTGCTTCTCTGATCGCGATTGCCGTTGCCTACCCATCGAAAATGGTCAATCCGCCGAAGTCGGAGCCAGGTGCATATCGCGGCATATTGGCGCGTTCAGCTTGGGGCAGGGATTATCATTACGTGCTGCGTGAAGCGATGGACAAGCTGGTGAATTTCATCCGTGAGCGTGTACCGGAGGCTATGATCGAGAGCATGGTGGATACCGGAGCACTTGTGGATCGTGCAGTATCTCAGCGTGCAGGGATTGGGTTCAGCGGCAAAAACTGTGCCATTATATCCCCTAAGTTTGGATCATGGATCTATCTGGGTGAGCTGGTGACCAATATTCCATTTCAGCCGGATACACCTGTGACCGAAGACTGCGGAGAATGTACAAAATGTATTGATGCCTGCCCAACCGGGGCGTTGGTCGGGCCGGGGCAGCTTAATGCACAGCGATGTATTTCTTTTGTAACCCAAACCAAAGGGTTTGTAGATGAAGAGTTTATGTTGAAAATAGGCAACCGGTTATACGGTTGTGATACATGTCAGATTGTCTGTCCGAAGAATCGGGGCAAAAATTGGGATCATCATCCCGATCTACAGCCTGATCCGGAGATTGTAAAGCCTTTGTTACTGCCACTCCTAGACATTGGTAACCGTGAATTTAAAGAACGTTTTGGCCAAAGCTCCGCCGCATGGCGGGGAAAGAAACCGATTCAACGTAATGCAGTGATCGCCTTAGGCAATTTCAAGGATAAGAGCGCTGTACCAAAACTCACGGAAGTATTGAAGCGAGACCCGCGTCCTGAACTGCGGGGAACCGCAGCTTGGGCGCTGAGCAGAATTGGAGGAGAAGACGCAATGAGAGTAATTGGGGAAGCTGCCGCTAACGAACAAGATGGGAACGTGCTAAGCATGCTGCAGAAGGCCAAGGAACGACTACACTCGTCCGAGACCTTACCCGATCAATCACAGGCTGGGCAAGCAAGTGAGAAGCAGCCGGTGGAAAAATCAGTGGAACAATCAGTGGAACAACCAGCAGAACAACCAGTGGCACAGCATCAGTTTGAGTCACTACACGAGTTACAGAAGAGTTTGCAATCGGAAATGGCATCTGATCAGAGTGGTGAGTTACCTCCGCAGCCGGCCAAACCGGAAGCAGCAGCCTGGAAACCTTCAGCAGTTACGGGGCTTCAGGGTACACCTGTGTATTATGATGAATTGCTGACGCCAATAGGAACATTGACGCTATGTGCCACAGACGAAGGCTTATGCCACGTTGATTTTGGAACATTTCATGTCCGTGAGGCACATCTGCAGCAATGGGCTCGAACTTGGATCGGTGAGTATCGCTACGAGAAGAATGAAGAGAAGCTAAGTGAGGCTGCGAAGCAGGTTCAGCAGTATTTTGCCGGAGAACGAAAAAGCTTCGAATTAAAGCTAAATTTGCATGGAACACCGTTTCAGCTACAAGTATGGCATGTTCTATCCGATATATCTTATGGAGAGACCTCATCACACCAACAGGTTGCGGAAACGATCGGAAGACCGAAGGCGGTTCGCGCAGTTTCGGATGCTATCAGCAAAAATCCGATGCCGATCATTATTCCCTGTCACCGCATCAGCGACAAAGACGGTACCCTGTTGGGTTATGTAGGCGGTCTGCAAACCAAGGAGCAATTGCTCACATTGGAGCAGCAATCGTAAGAGCGGGGGACGTGCATGAAGTATGTAAACGTGGAGAGTGTGGAGGCGGGGGAGCTTCTGGGGAAGACCGTATATTCAGCTAACGGAACTGTTTTGCTGTCTGCCGGCGTCCAGCTTACCGTATTTATGGTTAATACGCTGAAGCGTATTGGCGTAACCATGCTGTACATCCAGGATGAAGCGTTTAAAGATGTGGAGACAGAAGACATTCTGGATGAAGCCACGAAAAGAGCAGTAATTAATGAAATGAGCGTTACCCTTGAAGCGGTTCGTTCAGGGAAAGAGTGGAGTCCGAAGAAGGTAACGCTTAGCATTGATAAACTGTTGAACGATGTATTGAACGGGCGTGAGCTGCTTGTGCAACTTACGGATATTCGCACGAAGGACAATGCACAGTATGTTCATGCGATGAATGTATGCCTGTTGTCGTCGGTAATCGGACTGAATATGGGGCTTAACTACAATCAATTGAAGGATCTCGCTGTAGGTGCGCTTCTGCATGACATCGGTAAAGTTGGTGAGCCTCCGGGTGGTAACTCTGCTGCCAATTCCTCGCTTCATCATACATGGCGTGGATTCGAAGTGATTAAGAACAAACGGGAGTTCAGTTTGCTCGTCGCTCACACGGCTCTACAGCATCATGAACATGTCGATGGGACAGGATTACCTAGAGGCATCAAAGGCAGTGATATTCATGTATTTGCCAAAATTGTTAGCACAGCGAACATCTATGATAATCTGATCAATGGACTATCTGGAAGCAGCATGCTGCCACATGAAGCGTGTGAAGAGATGATGGCGATGTCAGGCACGAGACTGGATCGGGACATTTTGATTGAGTTTAACAAAAGTGTATCCGTTTATCCGAATGGAACCGCTGTACGACTCTCAACCAAAGAGTCTGGCGTTATCGTGCGGCAGCATCGTGGACTGCCAGGCCGACCTGTCGTGAGGATTGCACGCGGGAGCACGCGCTACTCTCTCGATGTTATCGAAATCGATCTAGCGGAGCATACCACCGTTTTTATTGAATCGGTCATGACTTAGAAATGGATAACCAATGACAGTGATAGCTGGAAAATCCGTTTGCTCCATGCGTGCGGAAATGCTATGATAACTTTCAGGAAATCCGGTCCGTGACACGTGTATGAACAGGCGTTAGGATGTTATGTATATGCGCGGATCATCATGCTTTTTAGATTGCATAAAGAGGTGTCTAAGAGATGGAAATTGTAATACCGATTATTACATTGATTGTTGGTCTGGTCGGGGGCTTCTTCATCGGGGTGTTCTACTTGCGTAAACAGCTTGAGAAAATGCAAAGCGATCCAGACGCACTTCAGAAGATGGCGAAGCAAATGGGCTATAACCTGAATGGAAAGCAGATGCAGCGTGCCCAGCAGATGATGAAGAATCAGCAGCCTGGCGGTAAAATGCCTCAGCCAGGGCAACATCCTGCGCGTAAAAATTCGGGCCGCCGAAGATAACAGCAGTGTGTGGTAACTGCTTTACACCATGTGGTTCGAAAGGAGGCGTTCGGCAGTGGCTGGCGTGAAAGATTATTTGAATTCAAAAGTATCCGACAATCGGGAGAAGATCGAGTACCATGTGGAACAGATCTTGAAATTGATTGGCGAGGATAGTACGCGGGAAGGGCTGCTTGAAACGCCTGCACGCGTAACCCGGATGTATGAAGAGATTTTTGGTGGGTATGAGGTAGATCCACGTGATGTACTGGGGGTAACCTTTGACGAGAATCATGAAGAGTTGGTTATCGTTAAGGATATCGTCTACTATAGCCAATGTGAGCACCACATGGCGCCGTTCTTCGGTAAGGTACACATTGGGTACGTTCCAAGCGGCAAGATCGTTGGTCTTAGCAAAATGGCTCGTCTGGTGGAAGCGGTAACGCGTCGTCTCCAGGTGCAAGAACGTATTACATCACAGATCGCTGATATTTTGACAGAGGCAGTTGAACCTCATGGTGTTATGGTCGTTGTGGAAGGCGAGCATTTGTGCATGTGTTCCCGCGGCGTGAAGAAGCCGGGCAGCAAGACGGTAACGTCTGCCGTACGTGGTTCTTTCCGTGAGAACCCAGCACAGCGTGCTGAGTTCCTGTCACTTGTTAAAGATTGAGGTCCAGCTTGGCTTAATAGACAAGCTGCATGCTCTCACCTGCTTTCTTGCATGTTGTTTGGCATTAGGACGAACTAGAATGTCTCAATGCGGAGCAGCGTAGCATAGAGCAAGCATCTGAGGTTGTACAACAATAAGCCGTGTTCCCAGGGGAACACGGCTTATTTATAGAGGTTGTTCAAAAAGTCCGCTTTCGATTACAAAAGATGCCTGTCGGCATCTCACCGCCGAAGATGGAATTCAGCCGAAGTAAATGGAGGCTTACGAAGTTGGTTTCCTTTGGAAACAATGTAGTTGCTCATGTAGTTTTGCCTACGCTCCGCTACTCCATTTCTATCTTCATCCCATCTTCTCGGTACTGAAAACCGCCTTTTTTTGAACAATATTTATATGGATTCTATTATAATTGTAGTGGGAGTTATGGTAGGTTCGAGAATGTATCATGACTTGTACGCTCTCATTCATCTATATACAACGGAGGCTGTCTTCTATGAGTGTACCTTCAACACCAGAGGATCGATTTGGAAAACCAATGGAGCAGAGTTCGTCGGAAGATCGTCCTACCAGCCGTCTTCAGATTTGGGAGACACCGCTTATGGGGCAGAACAAAAATGTGCTTGAGGCTTTTGCATGGGAAGAAGTGATGTGTCGACTTGTAGGACAGGGGCATGAACCGGTGGCTCATATTTGGCGACATACGGATGCATTTGTTGCTGGTTTGCGTGATCGCAAACTGCCACATGCGGTTGAGAGCATGGAACGTATCCGAAATGAGGGGATTTCCGTCTGTGTTCGACCTTCTGGTGGTGCGGCGGTTCCGCTCAATCCAGGTGTGGTTAACTTGTCACTAATCTTGCCTAATCCTAAGCACGCGATCAATATTCATGATGATTTCCGTCATATGGCTGCTTTGATAGCCCGCTCACTGAATCCATGGTCTGATCAGGCTAAGACGGGAGAAGTGGAAGGTGCTTTTTGCCCGGGGGATTATGATGTAAGTGTTGGGGGATTGAAATTTTGCGGAATCGCTCAGCGAAGACAGGCTAAGGCTTACATTATTACTGCGTTTGTAATTGTGGAAGGCAAGGGCGATATGCTTGCAGCAGAGGTGCGACGATTCTATGAGCAAGCGGCCAATGGGATGAAATCTGGCTATCCGGATGTACATTCAGGTACGATGGCGAGTCTTCAAGAACTAGCTGGTGTACCTTCTGCGGCGGCATATACAGCATCCTTGGTGCGTACACTACGTAACCATTATCCTTCGTCAGAAACGAGCCGAGTATTGACTGTGAACCGGGACACGGTTGAACAGACGATGCAGCAGATGAAGTTACGTTATGATTAGGGAGTTTTCAGACACGACCTAGATTGATATAGATTCATTAGATTGGAATACACTGACTTGGAATTGGTTAATAGAGATGATATGATGTGATTTCGGAAGGAGAGTGACAGAATGGAAACATTGAGATATACATTTGAATACGAGGTTGTATCTTCGGGCGAAAAGTCTGAATTCAGCCAAATGGGTACAAGTAAAGAAGAAGCTGCGGCGTTGATTATTGCACGAATTGCTGACTTGGAGTTTACGGGTGAGGAAGATATTAAGCTAGGCGATCTCATCGCGATTAGCAAACAGGTTGGCGACAACTATGTTGCCTGTGAAGGGTGCGCTTCTTAAGTAAATGTTTAGCACGGATAGGTTCTTATGATAAGCAGGTCTCTGATATAGAGGCTTGCTTTTTTGTATTGTAACAACGTGCGAAATTATTAACATCTATATTTGAAATTTTTTTGCAGAAATGAGAGAAAGGCTCTTTTTGGAGGAAAATGTCGAAAATGTTCAGAATCCGTTCAGAGCTGACATGTATACTCTTCTCACAAAAAGAAAGAGAAGGGAAGATTCAAACATGCGTAAAAAGGATGGCCAGAAGCGCTCTAAGCTCCTGAGACAAATAGGGATTGTAGCCTTAACATTCCTTATGGTCTTGGGTTTGTTGCCAGGTCTATTTCAACAAGGAGTTGTACAGGCAAGAAGTTGTTATGAGATGACGGAAATCGATTCAAATAATGTAGAATGGAATCTCATTAGTACTCCTGAAGAGCTGTACTGCGTGGGAGAAGACGCAAACGGTAATTATAAGCTGAAGAATGATATTTCTGAAGCAGATATGAGCACGTTTTTAAACGGAGGATCTTGGACACCGATTGCCTATGAGGTAGAAGATGAGTCTGAACCTTTTACAGGCAGGTTTGATGGTAACGGTTATTCAATCTCCGGTTTGAAAACAACAGATGAAAATCAGAATGATGTAGGGCTGTTCTCTGATTTGTATGATGCTGAGGTTAAAAATCTTATATTAAATAATGTATCCTTTACAGGGAATGCGTCGGTAGGTGGGCTTGCAGGTAGTATATCAAATTCTCGTATTGAGGGTGTGCATATCAGTGGGAATATACAAGGCAATAGAAGAGTAGGGGGCATATCAGGGGTTTCTAATAACAGTGAATATATTAATAATAGTACTGACGTTGTGGTGAGCACTATAGATGAGTATGGCGAATCACTCGGGGGACTATTTGGAGAACTTTACGAGAGCACAATCATCGCAAATGCTGCTGAAGGTACAGTGAGTGGTTATCAGACAATAGGTGGACTGATCGGAGAGTCGAATGATAATACCATTCGTCAGAGCTACGCTTCAGGACAGGTAATAGGGAACTATCAGGTTGGTGGCTTGATTGGTGAACTTAATTATGAATCTGAATCTGAACTGAACCAGACTATTGAAGACAACTATGTGGTTGGTTCAATGAAAACTTATGCTGCAGGTGAGGATGAATTTTCTGCTGAGACTATTGGAGGCTTAATTGGAGAAGTAAGAAAAAATGGTCGTAATGATGACATCCAAGTAATTATTCAGAATAATTACGTTGCTGCATCCCTCGAAGTTGACCTTTCTAATGGTGTATCATCACCTATTGATGATCAGACGATAGGGTCAGTCATCGGCAAAGTGAAAGGCCCAACTAATCAAGTGACTTTTTTCGGTAATTATTTTGATTTGAACAAAATTGATACGAACCAGCAGAATGGTTCTGATTATGCAATGGGTCTTACTACTGAGCAGATGAAACAACAATCTAATTTCAGTGGATGGGATTTCGATGAGGTTTGGACATTCAGACAACGTATTAATGATGGGTATCCGATCTTGCGTTCATCCAAGCTGATGACTGCACCGACTCCGCCACTGCCAGATCCGACAATACACTTCCTGTCTCCATACCCTTTGTACGGAACAGTTACTCAATCCACATCTAAAGTTACAGTGAAGGTGAGTGAGCCTGGTAGATTTTACTTTGACAACGATGTGTGGGACATGTTTAATGATCAGTTGACAAAAGAAGATACCAAGTTAAACGCTATGAACAAACAAACCTATGTGGATTTAGCTGCGAATGAAGAAAAAACGTTCTTGTTTACAGGTTTGGATGAGAACACATTGTATCGATTGTACCTGGCTGTTGAAGATGTGAATGGTCAACTCGTAGATATGGGATCTAATATTTATCCAACACCTGCAAACTATACTCCTCTTCCGCAAAATGTAGTCGCTACACCGGGTGATGGTCAGTCTGCCCTTGAATGGACTGAAGAACCAGAAGTAGAATATCGCGTGTATATGTACCAAGGTACGGAGGCACCAAAAGATCCAGATCTGTGGACCAATGTAACGGACAGTTACATCGATGGATATATCGGTGGGCTGACGAATGGTGAATCTTATGTATTTGCAGTTAGATCGTATGCTTCCGATGAAATGAATTCAGATTATGTTGCGTCTAACGTTGTAACTCCGCAAGAGGAGAATACAGGCGGTGGTAATGATGGTGGTGGTGGATCTAATCCAGATCCAGACCCAGACCCGAATTTTCCTGTACCGCAGCACGTAGTGGCAACAAAGGGAGATAAAAAGGTTACGTTAACTTGGGATCCAATTTTAAACGGGTACGCTTCAGTTTATATGTACGAAGGTTCATCAGCACCGATAGATCCTTCACAATGGATTCTTGTTTCTACGGAAATTATGAATAATAGTTGGGAAATTAAAGACCTTAAAGAAGGCGAAAAATATATATTCGCTGTTAAAGCTGTATATGATGGTGGCGAATCGGAATATGGAATTTCTAATTCAGTGAAGATTAACATCACTCCATCCAATCCAGAAACACCGGGTAATGGGGGAGGCGGGGGAGTTATTACACCTACTCCGGTAACGCCAACACCGTCACCAGCACCTGTGACAACGAGTCCTGCGCCAACTACTCCACAAGCTCCACAAAAAGAAGTAATCAAAGTGGATGTAGCAAATGGGAATCAGGCGTCAACGATTGCTTCCTTGGAGATTAGTCGTACACGGGGCACAGATGGCACGGTGAAGGATGAGCTTCTGCTTGATCAGAGCAAGACCCAAACCATTATTGATCAATTGAAACAGACAGGCTCCCGCACAGCGGTTGTCTTGATTCCAGATACGAAAGATGAAGTATCACAGTGGGACCTTAATCTCTCTCCACAATCGTCAGCAATGCTGGCTGAGCAAGGTGTGGATCTCGTTATTTCCAATCCAAACGTGAAGATTACTATACCGGCAAGTTCTTTGCTCGGACGTACAGATGATATTTATTTCCGTCTGGTACCGGTGAAAAAAGAGACTGAACGTTCAGAAATCCAAACGAGAGTGCAAAGCAATGAGACAATTACTCAAGTTGTAGGCACAACGAATATTCAGATTCTCGGTCGTCCAATGACGATCGAAACGAATCTGCAGAGCAGACCTGTAACGCTCGTATTACCTGTTGAGGCTAGTCAGATCGCAGGTGTGAATTCTGAAGAGCTGGGTGTATACATTGAGCATAGCGACGGTACGAAGGAGCTTGTACACGGTAAACTCGTTACGATAAACAATGATGATCAACAAGGCATTGAGATTCAAGTCAACAAATTCAGTACGTTCTCCGTTGTTAAAGTGAAGGACTGGACGGACAACAGCTTGAAAGCTCAGCCATATATTCAAGGATATGCAGATGGTAGTTTCCGACCAGAGCGTAATGTAACTCGCGCAGAAATGGCAACATTAATTACGCGTATTACAGGAGCATCTACATTGGAAGCCAGTCATCCTTTTACAGACGTGAACTCCAGTCACTGGGCAGATGCAGCTATCTCAGCAGCAGCTCAATCCAGTTATGTTCAAGGCTACACGGACGGCAGCTTCAAGCCAAATCAAGCGATTACTCGTGCGGAAATGGCTGCTCTATTACAGCCGTTGGTAACATCTGACCAGATGAAGACTGTGCCGACAGCATTTACTGATGTGAACGGGCATTGGGCACAGCAGGCAGTAGAACAATTGAGTTCAGCTGGAGTAGTTACCGGTTATGCAGATGGCACGTTCCGTCCAAGTCAGCCGATCACTCGCGCTGAAGCCGTAACGATGCTGAATAAGCTGATTGGTCTTCAAGCTGTAACGAATGCAGCAGGACAGTGGTCGGATGTACCTGCCACACACTGGGCTTCTGCAGCAATTGAAGCAGCTTCTATCCGTCAATAGATCGTTACATTTTATCGTTATAATCTCATAATAATCAAATGCAAAGAGATATCTATCAGTCATTCGGCTGGAGATATCTCTTTTTTTGCATTGATATTGTGAAGCATCAGGCTTAAAGAGGTATGACATATTTAATTATGTTGTCTCTCGCTGATGGGAGTTGTTCTTAGGGTGGACAGACTTTAAGAATCATAGGGGTCTTTAATAAGGCGGCCAGAGTAGCTTTCTTGCCGTTTCGTATCGCTCAGCTACTGCAGGCCAGTAGACGACCTTCCACCAATCCTCGATATATTTTTTGCGTTCATTCTGGTGCTTCAGATAGTACGCATGCTCCCACACATCCAGAGGGAGGAGAGGAACAATGTCAGATTGAGATAAGTTCTGGTGCTTCTCTGCTTGTAAAATTTCAAGACGATGTGCCCGCGGACTCCAGACAAGCATAGCCCAGCCACTGCCTTCTACTTTGTTTGCTGCTTCTGTGAATTGGTTCTTGAATGCTTCATAACTGCCAAAATCACGTTTGATCTGTTCAGCAAGCATACCCGACGGTTTGCCACCACCCTGAGGACTCATAATTGTCCAAAAGATGGTATGGAGGTAATGACCTGCCCCGTTAAAGGCAAGTTCCCGTTCCCAGTGTTTTACGAGTTCGAAATTGTTCTTTTTCCTGGATTCAGCTAATTTTTTCTCAGCCGTATTTAATCCGTCCACGTAGGACTGGTGATGCTTATCATGGTGAATGCGCATGGTCAGCTCATCAATATGTGGCTCCAAGGCGTTGTAGGCATAAGGCAGTGGTGGCAAGGTATGTCCGCCAATCGGTACAGGTCGCTCCTTAACAGGAGGTGTTGCAGCTACTGAAGTGCTGGTGCTATCGCTTGTTTGTGTGGGAGCTGAGTGAATTGCTGGAGAGCTCTGGATCTGAGTGGTAGCAGGGGCATTAGGAGTTTCCTTAGCTGATGTAGCTGCAGGCTTCTCTACGCTTTCTCGTTGGGATGATTGAAGAAGATTGTCCAGCGTAAAAGGGGCATCTGTTGCAGAGTCTCTCAAGAGTCCAGGCTCACGAAGTGTATCTAATACACCAAGGAAGTACTCTGATTCTCGAATGAAATGCAGAATGACGGCTTTGGCAGAGGGGACGGCCTGCACGGCAGCACTCTGTTCCAATACAACATACAGTTGCCGGATAAACTCTCTGGATTGTGTTATGCTCGCAGACACTAACTGTTCTACACTACGAAGAATATAGGGAGCAGGGGTGTGAGTTCCGGGTAACACTTGTTTGATAAGCTGGTTAGCCGTGTGTTCGCTGTTTGCAAATGCTGTCTCCCATTCCTCCAGTAGTTTGACATATTCAGGTTCTAGGTCAGGTACAAGTGTACGAATAACAAGGGTGTGCTCTTTCTCTTGCTCTTTCCAGAAACGAATTTCTTCTAGTATACGCAGGGGTAAGAGCGGTCCATATCCTTTCCATTGCATAACCAAGCATCCTCCCATCAGTGATATGATTCCGAACCCATTTTTAACATTGAAATTAGGCTAAAACTGCCCAGTCTCTGTATCCTCGAACATGTCGTGCATAGCCATCGCATCAATATATTCATAGAAGATGTTGTCCTATGTATATAAAAAAAGAGCCCCATAAGGGCTCTTACGTAGTTCATATTCAGGCGCAACATACTTCAGGACATGAACATTAATATCTATCCAGATCGTCACTGGTGGTCTTGGTTACATGACTCAGGAAGGTTGATACGCGGCGCAGGTATTCTTTGGGATGCTCACGGAAGATTAACTCATGATGGGCTCCGTCCACGATCCATTCCTCTGAATTGGCATTGGTTTGATTGGCTGCGAGTAGCTCCGCGATCGGATAAGGTGCCTTCTCGTCTTCCGTACCGTGAATGAAGAAAATCGGGAAAGGATAATCCTCGTTTTTGACCTCTTGATACGGAATTTGCTGTAATCCAGTGCCGTTCAGAACCGGGAACAACAGCTTCATAATCTCAAGTGTAGGTTGGCGCGGAAGATCGATCTGATTATGAATGTTGTGATACAGCGTATCTGGTTCCAGTAAAAATGTGCTGTCCAGAATCATCGCATCAACATCCTCGGTAAGAAGGCCTGTCTGTAATGCTGTGCCTGCACCCATGGAGAATCCCCATACGACGAGCTCCTCAGCACCTCGTTGCTTCGCCGTTTGAATGGCGCCCAGCAATTGTTGTGATTCCGCTTTGCCGCCTGTAGCGACGGCTTTATTCACCTGAGATGCAAAACCATAATCGAACATAATGACGTTAAATCCAAGTTGGTGCGCATAATGGGCAAGGTCATACATCGGAACCCAGGTTTCCTCACGGTTGGCACCATAGCCATGACTGAAGATAATCGTTTTGTTCACATCTTTGTCGGCAGGAATGTACCAGCCCTGCATCGTTCGGCTTCCGTCTGCCGCAGGGAATGTTATGTCTTCGTACTTCATATTCCTCGCTTGCATCGGATTAGAGAAGACAGGGGCTACCGTTGGGTTGGATAAGACCCAGGCGATGTAACCGTGTAGTGCAATAAAACAAAAGAGTAGAAAAAATACCACGGAGAGCAGCAACGCTACGATAATATGCTTGAACCGAATCAGCCTTGGCGATAACGAAGTAGGCAGATCGGACACTTTCGTTTGCAGCGGGGCTTCGCTCTGGGATGTCGAATACATGATTGCCCCTCCTTATAAGTTCAGATGAAATTGAGGATAACAACGAGAACCATCAACCCATATACGTAGTTCCTAAGTCACAGGAACGAATGATACAAATGCATAATCTATCTTTATCGTATGTTCCTATATAACCAAAGTCAATTGATTGGCAGCATTTGTTACGCAATTGTTATATAGTCCTGAGAGGATCTGGTTAACATTTCCTAAGCGTACAAATCGCGGAATATTTAGTCTTATAAAAAGGAGAATATTGCCCCTTTTTAGTTTACAGATGAGATCGTTTCTCATATAATTTATGTAACCAAGTTTCATGTGATGAAACATGAGGAGGCTTAGTGTCATGGAAGACCGCAAGTTGACCGTCAGGGCTGTGGAACGAGCCTTGGATATATTATTGTGCTTCACAACTCGGAGTGATCTGGGGCTTACCGAGATTGCAAGCCAGATTGGTCTGCACAAAAGCACGGTGCACCGGCTGATGGCAACCTTGGAAGAACGGGGATTTGTTATCCGGGATGCAGCTACCGAGAAGTATCGGCTTGGCATCCGCATCTGGGAGCTGTCCGCTCATATGTCCCGTAGTGATGACCCAGCTATCCTTCTTCTTCCTGCGATGGAGCGTCTGAGAGATCGACTCGGGGAGACGGTTAGCTTGTATTTGCGGGATGGCAGTGAACGGATTCGGATTCAGGCTGTTCAGAGCGATCAGGCTATACGGCGTGTAGCTCCTGTTGGTGTGCGCCTTCCTTTATCCGTAGGTGCGTCCAGTAAGGTGCTAATGGCCTTTGCTACGGAAGAGGATCGTGAGGAGCTGATGAATGGGCCGGAGTGGCCTGTCTTTATCGATCCTAAGGTCTATCTCGCGCAGATGAAGGATATTCTGGAGCATGGTTATGCAACGAGCTATGAGGAGCGTGAACCGGGAGCTGCGGCGGTATCTGTACCGATTATGGATCGCAAAGGCCAAATCGCTGCTGCATTGTCTGTATCAGGACCTGTCAGCCGTTTATCACAAGAGACGTTACATGAGTATGCACCCGTGTTGAAAGAAGCAGCTGCTCAGATGGGCTTGATGTTATCTTAACGAGTTTGTTCAACCACAACGCTCTTATGGAACATATATGTCATGATGAATCTGCTGATTCTGGAACATAAAGGTTGTTTTTCGTTCTCGGTTGAGCTATCCTGATATGGACAGCCCAGCCGGGCTTGATGAATTGAATATGACACTGCGGTATACTTGCCGCAACTTGTTAACGTTACTAGGGGAGTCCGAATTGTCCGGACTGAGACGGAATCGCATGAGATTCTGGACCCTTTGCACCTGATCTGGATCATACCAGCGTAGGGAAGTAATCGGCCAATCAACCACGAACATCAATGGGATGTAACCTATGGCTGAACTCAATTAGAGTTCGGTAATCGGTACATCATTGGTGATGGACATAGCCGGTTCCCTCGGGAACCGGCTTTTTTTATATACAGTGAGCAGAGACAAGATTTAGACTTCAGAGTTACTTTCGTAAAAAGAGCGGAGGTAGGTATCTGTTGTGGAATCTATTCAATTAGTTAGGTGAATGAACCTTACTCTGCTGCATGTTGTCTTACTGTATATGTCTCTCTAGGTAAGGTTGTCCTTGCTCCTTATATGGATGGTCTCCAGATTAGATGCGCTCGCATGGAAAAGAAGTGATGCAGTCGTGAAGACCAATGAGGAGGAGACAAAGACGATGAGTACAGAACAACCAATGATGGGACAAGGGAATACAGAAGCGCAGGCGGCAAAAGAAACAGGTTCGGCTGGAGGGGTTCAACCTTTTCCCGGCAGCCGTAAAGTATACATTCAGGGCTCACGTCCGGACATTGCTGTACCTGAGCGTGAAATAGCTCTTCATGACACGAGTACTCCCCAAGGGGTGGAGCATAATGAGCCGCTGCGTGTGTACGATACGAGCGGCCCGATGACCGACCCTGAATTTCACGCAGACATCCGGGCAGGACTACCTGCACTCCGCACACGCTGGATTACGGAGCGTGAGGATGTGGAGGCTTATGCAGGACGTACGGTGCAACCGGAAGATAACGGGCTCAAGGCGGGGAGTAGAAGAACCGGAGCTGAAGCTTACCCAGGCTTGCGTGGCAAGCCGCTGCGGGCTCAGGCTGGACGATGTGTAACGCAGATGCACTATGCACGCCAAGGCATCATTACGCCAGAGATGGAGTTTGCCGCGATTCGTGAGGGAGTAGAGCCGGAGTTTGTGCGACAAGAACTGGCCAGTGGCCGAGCGATTCTACCATCCAACATCAATCATCCTGAAAGTGAGCCGATGTTGATTGGTCGTCATTTTCATGTGAAGATCAATGCGAATATCGGGAATTCTGCCGTCTCCTCCTCCATCGAAGAAGAAGTGGAGAAGATGACCTGGGCTGTACGCTGGGGCTCGGATACCGTTATGGATCTGTCGACAGGAAAGGATATCCATACTACGCGGGAATGGATCATTCGTAATTCTCCAGTACCGATCGGAACTGTGCCACTCTATCAGGCGCTGGAGAAGGTCAATGGCGAAGCAGAAGCACTAACGTGGGAATTGTACCGAGACACACTCATTGAGCAGGCAGAGCAAGGCGTAGACTATTTCACGATCCATGCAGGCGTCTTACTGCGCTATATCCCGATGACAGCCAAACGTATGACAGGCATTGTGTCCCGGGGTGGATCTATTATGGCTGCGTGGTGTTTGGCACATCATCAAGAGAACTTTTTGTATACGCATTTTGAAGAAATCTGTGAAATTATGAAAAGGTATGATGTGGCATTCTCGCTTGGGGATGGATTGCGTCCGGGGAGTATCTATGATGCCAATGACGAGGCTCAGATGGCCGAGCTGGCTACACTGGGCGAGTTAACGCAGATTGCGTGGAAGCATGATGTACAGGTGATGATTGAAGGGCCGGGGCATGTGCCGATGCATAAGATCAAGGAGAATGTGGATCTACAGATGGAAATCTGTAAAGAGGCTCCGTTCTATACCTTGGGTCCACTGACAACGGACATTGCTCCAGGTTATGATCACATTACTTCAGCTATTGGAGCGGCGATGATTGGCTGGTTCGGGACATCCATGCTCTGTTATGTTACACCGAAGGAACATTTGGGGCTGCCTAACAAGGATGATGTACGAGAGGGAGTCATCGCCTACAAAATTGCAGCACATGCCGCTGACCTAGCTAAAGGTCATCCACGAGCTCAACGCCGAGATGATGCGCTGTCCAAGGCTAGATTCGAATTCCGCTGGCGCGACCAATTTAACTTGTCGCTTGACCCTGAACGGGCGCTCTCTTACCATGACGAGACATTGCCTGCTGAGGGAGCTAAGGAAGCCCATTTCTGCTCGATGTGTGGGCCGAAGTTCTGTAGTATGCGAATTACGCAAGACATTCGTGCATTTGCTGCAGACAAGGGGTTGTCCGAAGATGATGCGGTAGCCGCAGGGATGCAGGCGAAGGCTGAAGAATATCGGATGCGGTAGGTGAGATTGGAGATTGATAGTGCAGCAAAAAACAAAAAACAGTTCATCACATAAAATGAGTGATGAACTGTTTTTTGTTTGTAGCCTTCAGAATTGCTCTTTTGGTTTGACTAAATATTGGCCGTCGTTCACAGATATCTCTACTATAGTTTACTTCATTTTACTCCAAATTCGAAACAGAATACCTGCAATGACAAATAGTATGCCGTCTGCTAATTTAAGACTTCCACCGTAGATAAATGCAGAACAGGCCAAGCCTATAATAAACAAAATTAGAATGTATAAGAAACGCACTAACATTCACTCCTCTACAATAAATGGAACTGTGCTTAACATACCTTAAGAGTGTGAACAATAATTCAAATTTATCTAATAAGATATAATGTTCTTAATACTCAGAGTAAATTAATAATAGAAATTTTTTAGTGTTCCTCTGGAATCATTATTGGCCGAACCCGAAAAACTAACGCTCAAAGCTCCGAAAGTTAATCCAACACTATGTAAGCCATAAAATACATATTAATATTAAATAGACTAGATACAAAAGTATAAAACTAGTGCCCTAATCTACTCCCCATTCCAACATTCAATGCGGTGCTATGCCTAGCTTCTTCTCCAAATACGTTGCAAGCAATGCCAAAGGGCTATGGATCGCAATACCGGTCTCTACTGTAACTCGCGCAGCAGCGGGCGCCATGGATAATTGGGCTGCGACTACCGTTTTGCCGGGATGCTGCCCAGCAATGTACTGTAATCCTTCACGTACTGCTGCAAGATAACCTTCCTTGTCACCGCGCATAATCAATTGAAACGTCTCAGGAATGCACACGGCTTCTGGCTGAGGCACCTCGGTAACACAGTTCTGCTCTTTCTCATAATCTTGCTGTAAAGCCCGATACACCCGTGCCATTGTACCTTCAATTGTAGCTGGATTGGTAAAAGCGAATATGTATTCATTGTCCATCCGTTGTATCTTCGCTAGTAGTGGATCATCAATGCCAATGACAGGAATGGCAATCTTTCGTGCTTCCTGTTCCAGAACAGCAGCAAACAGGGTGCAGGTCACGAGAATGGCATCGGTATGGCAGCGCTCAATCCATTGCAGGGTTTGAGATACTTTGTCCTTCGTTATTGCGTCAGAGAAGCCTTCATCATGTTTAAGCCGATCCAGACCGGGATCAACATAATGCACGAGTTCCACCGCATAGGCAGACAAAGCTTCTTCGACCAGGGTAATGTTGGAATAGTGAGCGTGAAAACAACTGATGGTAAGCATAGTATTTCTCCCCCTAATGGCTTCAGCTGCCTGTGAGCAGCCTAGGCTTGCCAAAGTTTTAACCCATTATAGAGGATAGGCGAATAACCGTCATCCCTAGCGTTCTGGAAGGACGGTAAGCTGGGTGTAACCGAATAAGAACAAGAGACCGGTTAGAGCATGATATATTAGCGCATAGATGGCGTAGCGTTCTTATTGGCGATCTTTTGCTGCAAAATTTCATGAAAGGATAGACCTTGAGTGCTCTCATTCTCCTTTTTTGGAGCATTGGTCGCCGTGTTGCGCGGATATTGGTGGTGATACGGGATCATTTGCTGAATAGGCATGCGGATCATCTTGGTTCCTCCTTTGATGCGTAATTTATGTATTCATGATTTATAGGTATATGTGACTTGTTATACGAAATGAGCCAATTTATGATGTAATTCCAATTGGATTGTAGTGATTTTACCCGGTATTTGAGAGATGTAAACGTTTTTAGGGAAATTCAGGAATAAAGGACTGCATTTCGAAGAGGCTAAATGGGAGGATAGAATCGGTTGTTAAGTGAATAGACCCAATTTTAAATAAGTCAACCATGACCTAATTGAGACATATTGTCTGGTTGAATAGGTATGGGAAATGCTAAGTAACTTGGTACCTTAGACCGTTGTTTGGAGGGGAGAAAGGCAATTTGTTTGCGCGAATAATGAGTCGTTGCATGGATTCTACTTTAGTAATTGACCTTTCATTGGCTAAAATCATTTGCTAAAAGTACATATAACAAAAAGCCATCGGATTCCTCCGACAGCTCGCCTGAATATGATCTTAGAATTTAAATTTAGGATGAAGGATAGCTATCACATCAAATAAAAATCTACTATTTTGACTGAACAGCAATATATACGTCTACCTGAACATTCTCAGGGTCGATACTACGTTCATCATATAGCTCGAAGTCACCCGTAAATGTACGTTTATGCTGATCCGCCCAAGCCCATACTGCCCCCCATGCTTCACCTACAACTTCTGCCATAGGTCCTCTTCTGGAGGTGAACACGGCGTACGTAGCTGGAGGTAGATCAACTGAATTCATGTCCTCGGGCAGCCTTTCGTCCGCAGAAACTTCGTGACCAACCAGAATGGTGTACTCCCCGGTAATACCGTCTGTATAGTCACTATAACAGCCATAGCGAGCTACCTCTGGTGCAGGTAGTTGGTCAGAGGAGAAATACTGATTCCACAAGCCTTGAATGCAGCCTTTGCCACTGATCTCAATCGCATTGGTTGTTCTCGCAGACACACCCGCAAGACGTTTCGCCGGAAGAGTCACATAACGAACAGGCTCGGACAATCCAAGAAGCGCGCCGCTCAGACCATTCGACTCCGTAGATGTATCATTTGAATCGTCCCCTGAGCTTGCCGAGGTTCCTCTCATTATAGTGCCGTTCCATCGTTTCAAATAAGGAAGCTGATTCCGCAGCATAGATCGTGCAGACTCCTCATCCATGCCTTCCTCCTTGAGAATCGCGGTGCACATTTCGATCATACCTTCCAGTGGAATGTTAGGCTGCTCGAATTGCCCGTTCTTATAACAATAGATACAATACTCTCTTGTAGCCTTCCCATCAGCCTCTGTTCCGAACTGAGCTGGAGTTGTCAGTGGCATGCCGCAGCTTTGACATAACGTTGTGTTCATTATCAATTCCTCCTCGATCGTTGTAACTGAATATATGGACAGTATAACGAGAGGAACTAGACAGCAGTCTGTCAGGTTTGGGATGAAGAAGTATAATTTTGTACAATCTGTTCTGCCATTTGCCTTATTGTAACGCGGATATGCTCTGGCTCTACCACTTCAACATCTGCTCCAAAGCCCAAAATGAAGCCGTACAGCCAGTTATCTTCTGGAAAGGCGACCTGACTGATGTAATATCCTTTTCCATCAGGAATGACATTTTCAATGCCAAACCATTCTTCTGCTAGATGGCGGGCGCGAGCGTGAAATCGCAGGGTCAGAGGGGCTTGGTTGTCGGGTACTACCCATTCTTGCTGCCAGGGTCTATCATGTGGTTGTATAATTCTTCGCTCAAAATGTTCTTGTGCAAGGGATACATCTCGCATACGGACAAGCTTGAACATGCGGAATTGATCCCGTTCATGGCAGAATGCATAGAGATACCAAGAATGTCGTTTGAGCACAAGCGTATGGGGTTCAACGGTTCTAATGGTCTGATTCCCTCCAGCACTGCAATAGGTGAAGGTGATGAGCCGTGACTGATCCATTCCAGATTCGATCAACTGAAGCTTGATCTGCAAGGCTTCGGGATGTGTCCAGGTTGAATAATCGACAATGAAGCGGCTTGTATTGGACTGGAAATCTTCATTTTTGGCTTCAGGTACAATACTGCTGAGCTTCTCGACCAAGAGATCTCGTGCCACGTTGCTATGAGAAGTTGAGATACTACGAAGTGCGGTCACGATCGATGCCAGATCCTGATCTGTCAGCACGTTACGGTCAAGCCGATAGCCCTCTGCAAGACCAATTCCGCCGCTAGCGCCTTGATACGTAACGACAGGGATACCTGCTTGACCCAACGTGTCGATGTCTCTATAAATGGTGCGAATGGACACTTCAAACGTATCTGCCAAGTCCTTGGCCTGTACACGACCTCGATTGACCAGCAGCACCACGATGGCTAATAAACGATCCAGTTTCATGAGTGGGTTTCCTTTCGATCGTTGATTATGTTAGATTCAGATAGATTATACTGCCCACTATCACATATAGGAGTGGAATAGGCAATGAAACGTATTACGATTTTGATTGCAGATGATGAAGTTGAGATTGCGGATCTGGTTGCTTTGCATCTGCAAAAAGAAGGATATCATATCATCAAAGCATTTGATGGGAAAACAGCGGTTCAAGCCGTTCAGACACAAACGATAGATTTAGCGATTTTGGATATTATGATGCCTGGCATGGATGGTTATGAGGTGACCCGCAAAATTCGGGAGCAGCACCATATGCCTATTATTTTTCTAAGCGCGAAGACCTCGGATATGGACAAAATCACGGGACTCGTGATGGGTGCGGATGATTATATGACCAAGCCGTTTAATCCGATGGAGCTGGTTGCCCGGGTTAATTCACAGCTACGCCGTGCGCTTCAATTCAGTCAGGCGGTATCTGCGCAGCGATCTGTTCTGGAGAAGGGTGGGCTTGTGATCGCTCCTGATCAGCATAGTGTTATGCTCTATGGCAAGCCAATAGAGTTAACACCGAAGGAATTCGATATTTTATATCTGCTTGCAGGCCATCCCAAACAGGTTTTTAGTGCTGAGAGCATTTTTGAACAAGTGTGAGGAGAGGCTTATTATGAGAGCGGTAATACCGTTATGGTTCATATTCGAACCCTGCGCAAGAAGCTTGGTGAAGACGTAGACAAGAATAAGTTTATCAAAACGATCTGGGGTGTGGGGTACACATTCAATGAATAAACGTAGAAGTTTTCGAACAACGATGATTCTGTTGCTTGGTCTGAGCATGCTCGCCTCTGGTGCAATTACCTATGGTGTGTATAAACTAATGCAATATTTCTATTCAGGAGTGAGAGCTGAAGATCAGCTTGCTGAATATCGTCATTTTATGAAGAGCGTCGGGGATATTTATTTCTTCTTACTTCTGTTCATTCCCCTTGCGATATTGTTCTTCTTCTGGTTTACCAAACCCTATGTTACTTATTTCAAAGACATCTCTGTAGGCATAAGGCACTTGGCTAATGGAGATTTTCAGCATCGGGTGCAGATCTCCTCGAAGGATGAACTGGGAACCATTGCTGAGGATATTAATCTGGCGAGTCTCAAGCTCAAGGAAGCGGTAGAGCGGGGTGATTTTGCAGAGAACAGTAAGGATCAGCTGGTGGTGAATCTGGCACATGATCTGCGAACGCCTCTGACCTCTGTGTTAGGTTATCTGGATCTATTGGTGAAGGATGATCAACTAACAGAGGAGCAGGTTAAGCATTTTACTTCCATTGCATATACCAAGTCTCAGCGGTTGGAGAAGCTGATTGATGACTTGTTTGAGATTACGCGAATGAACTACGGCATGTTACCACTTGAGAAAAAGCGACTGGATATTAGTGAATTGCTCCGGCAGATGAATGAAGAGTTGTACCCCGTTTTTGAAAAAAATAAATTGGTTACTCGGCTTCATATCGATTCCGATCTGGTCATTTCTGGCGATGGTGAACTGCTGGCACGTGTCTTTGAGAATCTGCTAATTAATGCCGCCCGGCATGGTAAGGATGGTCTGTATGTAGATATTTACGGTCATTGCGAAGCAGGGCAGGTTATCGTTCAGGTGATGAATTATGGAGGACATATTGATCCACAGGATTTGCCGCATATTTTCGATATGTATTATACCGGAGATCGCTCACGGACACCTCAGGAGGGTGGAACAGGGCTAGGGCTGTTTATCGCGAAAAATATTGTGGAGCAGCATGATGGAGTCATATCAGCTCAAAGCGATGTTGTACGGACGGTATTTGAGATTCGCCTGCCCGCGCTAACGTGAAATCAAATTAAATTAAATCCAATGAAATATATAAGTTTAACTAAACTTTTTACACGAGAACGGAGAGGACAGAAATAACGTGAAGAAGCGAAGCGCTCGCCTCAAAGCTTTCTGAAAGAAAGCTACTTCGGAAGCATACGCCATCACCGGATTTTCCCTTTGAAGAAGGGAATCCAAAAAATCTGGGGATAACAGCGATCGGAAGGTTATTCTGTCATCGGAGTGGCAAGTGTAAACCTTCTTTAGTTGAACCTATATAGTTGTAAGATACGCTCTAATTTAAGAAAAACTTTAGAATTGCCCTGCTTTTATTTAACTAGTTTCTTCTATCCTTGATTGTATGAGGAAAAGGAGGAGCGTGGAGATGAAAAAGTGGGGATTTTTGATATGTATCATTGCCATAGGTTATATTTTTAGCAGGTCAACCGCTTGGTTTCAAGAACAGACCGAACCGATGGTAGAGATTAAGTACACGAATGAGATTCATGCGGGACATGCTCATACGATCCATATCGATATGAAAAGTGAAGTACATAAAGGCAATCTATTGCTCGTGAATTCAGAATATCCCGTACATCCGGCGGGCGTGAGAGCGGATATTGTGAATCTAGCTGAACAGAATGAACTGGTGCGTGGATATGGTTTGATGAATCAGAAAATAAGACTATCACGGTATGTAGCTCAAGCGTTTGAGCAAATGGTTGAAGCCGCTGGTCAGGATGATGTGCGTTATTTTATGATAAGTAGTGGTTATCGGGACTTGGCAGAACAAGAACAATTGTATGCGCAAAAGGGACTGGATTATGCGCTCCCTCCGGGGCACAGTGAACATAATCTAGGCTTGTCCGTAGATGTAGGCTCTACACTAGCTGCCATGAGTGAAGCACCAGAAGGGGCATGGCTGGAGCGAAATGCCTGGAAATACGGTTTTATTTTACGGTATCCGAAGGACAAGGTACATATCACGGGGATTCAATATGAACCCTGGCACTTTCGTTATGTAGGTTTACCGCATAGTGCCGTCATGGTTCAGCGTAATTTGGCGTTGGAGCAATATCTGGAGTTGCTTAAGGACAAGAAGAGCCTGACTGTTGATGTTGAGGGTCAGACCTATCACGTCCATTATTACACTGCTTCCCGAGAACAAGCGGTATACATACCTGAGAACCGTTCATATGAGATATCGGGCGATAATATGGACGGCGTCGTCGTGACGGTGAAGGAGTAACAGTATACTAACATAGCAACATTTGGATCGTCTCAGTCGTACAATATAATGGAGGTTCATCATCATGAGCACAAAAAAATTAATAGTCCAACTCTTATGGATCTCCGCTTTGGTCATCTATCTATATTTGTTAACGAAGCTGATCTTATTCAAAGGTAACCCCGTTGATTTTAAATTGGTACTGACTCAACTTAAGTTGCTCATGCAAGAGCCAGACCTTATTCATACACGCATCGTCAACTTGACGCCATTTCAGGAGATTGCAAGAGACTGGCATAGTGTGTCGTTGCATCGACCGGGTAGTGCGATTCATTTGTTTGGCAATGTGCTTGCTTTTACACCGTTAGGCATATTTATCCCTGTGCTAATGGGCAACAAGTGGTTGGCGGGGGCAAACGTATTGGTGTTATCTCTACTGCTCAGCCTGGCTTATGAGGTATCGCAGTTATTGACCGGTATGGGTGTATTTGATGTGGATGACCTTATTCTCAATACTGCGGGTGGAATCATCGGTTACATTTTATTTACGATGGCTCGTGGGGTGAAGCGCATAATAGCAGGTAAACCTGCACGTACTCCAAGAGAACGATATGATGCAAACAAAAGTCACACCTAAAAGGGGAGAATTCTTATGTTCTTTTTGGCTCTTCTAATCATGGGCGTAGGTCTTCTATTCATCGTTAGTCCGCGTTATGTAACTCATAACTCGAATCGTCGTATGATGGACCGTACGGCATCCCGATGGATCGGATACTCGCTCATCATGATGTCATGCTTATTTCTAATCATGGGAGTACTGCAAATGCTGGATCAAGCCTCCCATCATATGGATCATTAGTGAGCAGTCTTCTGGTTAGGATGAAATTAATTCATTGCAGATATCGTCTACCACTAGATATAACACATATATAAGCCAGCAAAAAAAGCTCCCCATCATGCCAACCGGCAACGATGGGGAGCTTTCTTTTATATCACTTAATAGCACGAATGGTTAATGCGATTAAGCTTTTTTCATCATTTGACGCAATACAGTTTGCAGGATACCGCCGTTATGGTAGTAATCCACATCAACCATACTGTCCAGACGAGCAATTACAGGGAATTCGAACTGTGTACCGTCTTCACGAGTTACAGTTACTTTCAACTCTTGTCCTGGTTTCACGTCATTGCTCAGGCCAGTAATGTCGTATGTTTCGCGTCCATTCAGACCCAGGCTAGACCAGCCGTGACCTTCTTGGAATTGCAATGGCATAACGCCCATGCCGACAAGGTTACTACGGTGAATCCGCTCGAAACTTTCTGCGATAACGGCTTTGACGCCGAGCAAGAATGTTCCTTTTGCCGCCCAGTCACGGGAGCTTCCTGTACCATACTCTTTACCTGCGATAACGATCAGGTTCTGTCCTTCATCCTGATACTTCATGGAAGCATCGTAGATGGACATTTCTTCGTCTGTTGGCAAGTATTTCGTAATACCACCCTCAGTACCTGGAGCCACTTGGTTACGAATACGGATATTCGCAAACGTACCACGCATCATGACTTCATGATTACCACGACGTGAGCCGTAGGAGTTGAAGTCTTTGCGCTCTACGCCATGCTCTTTCAGGTACAATCCAGCTGGGCTGGACGGTGCGATATTACCTGCTGGTGAGATGTGATCCGTTGTTACGGAATCAGCAAGCAATGCCATAACACGTGCAGAACGGATATCTGCGATATCGTTCAGCTTGTCACCAAGCTCTTGGAAGAACGGAGGATTCTGAATGTACGTGGAGTTTGGATCCCACTCGTACAGTTCGCCTTCTGGTACAGGGATGTTGTTCCAACGTTCGTTAGCTGTAAATACGTTCTCGTATTTGTTACGGAACATTTGAGCGTTCAGGGAGCTAGCAATCGCATCCTTGATTTCCTCAGAGCTAGGCCAGAGGTCTTTCAGGAATACAGGCTCGTTATTTGTATCATAGCCGATTGGATCGACTTCGAAGTCAATATTCACCGTACCCGCGAGTGCGTATGCCACAACGAGTGGTGGGGAAGCCAAGTAGTTAGCTTTAACTTGAGCGTGTACACGGCCTTCGAAGTTACGGTTACCAGACAATACAGCCGCTACGGTCATATCGTTCTCAGCAATAGCTTCGCTTACTTCATCCGGCAGTGGACCGGAGTTACCGATACAAGTCGCACAGCCGTAACCAGCAACGTTGAATCCGAGTTGATCCAAGTACTCGATCAGACCTGCTTTTTCCAGATACTCGGTAACCACCAGAGATCCTGGAGTCAAGCTGCTTTTCACGTAGCCTGGTTTAGTCAAGCCGCGTTCAACTGCTTTTTTCGCAAGCAAACCTGCTCCAACCATAACACTAGGGTTAGATGTGTTCGTGCAGCTTGTGATGGCTGCGATTACTACAGCTCCAGCAGCAAGCTCGCTTGTTGAACCATCAGGATGTTTAACAGGTACTTTTTGTTCAAGCTTCTCTTCAGTCAGTCCGTATCCACCTTTATCAACCGGTGTGCGGACGATGCTGTTGAAGCTTTCTTTCATTTGTGTCAGCTCGATGCGATCTTGTGGACGTTTTGGTCCTGCAAGACTTGGTACAACGGAGCCGAGGTCAAGTTCAATAACATCTGTAAATTCAGGATCTACTGTTGAAGCAGTCCGGAACATACCTTGAGCTTTGTAGTAAGCTTCAACCAGATCCACTTGCTCATCGGAACGGCCTGTGCTGCGCAAGTAGTTCAGCGTTTCGCTATCTACAGGGAAGAAACCGATTGTTGCGCCGTATTCAGGTGCCATGTTAGCTACAGTTGCACGGTCAGCAAGACCGATATTAGCAAGTCCTGGGCCGTAGAACTCTACGAATTTACCAACAACGCCTTTTTTACGAAGCATTTGGGTAACAGTCAGCGCCAGATCCGTTGCTGTTGCGCCTTCGCTCAGGCTACCTGTCAATTTAAAACCGATAACGTCAGGTGTAACAAAGTAAAGCGGTTGGCCAAGCATACCTGCTTCAGCCTCGATCCCGCCAACACCCCAACCTACAACGCCAAGACCGTTGATCATCGTTGTATGGGAGTCCGTACCTACGAGAGAGTCTGGGAATACTACCGTTTCGCCGTCAACTGTTTTGGTTGCAGCAACGGAAGCTAGGTACTCCAAGTTGACTTGGTGAACAATCCCTGTGGACGGTGGAACCGCACGGAAGTTGTTGAACGCCGTTTGTGCCCAACGCAAGAAACGGTAACGCTCTTCGTTACGCTCGAATTCAACCTTGATATTGTAGTCAAGGGCATCGTTTGTTCCGAATGCATCAACCATAACGGAGTGGTCAATAACGAGGTCAACTGGTACGAGCGGGTTGATCTGTTTTGGATCGCCGCCTGCTTTTTTAACCGTATCACGCATTGCAGCAAGGTCAACGACAACCGGTACACCGGTGAAGTCTTGCAGAACGATACGTGCAGGAATAAATGGAATTTCTTTGTTATTGTCACGGCCATCTGCCCAGCCGGTCAATTGTTTCACATGTTCTTCGGTAATTGCGTGTCCATCGAATTGACGAACTGCTGCTTCAAGCAGCACTTTAATAGAGAAGGGAAGCTTGGAAAGGTCGCCGTAGCCGCCTTCCTGAAGAGCATCTAAACTGTAGTAGCGGTAAGACTTGCCTCCGACCTCAAGACTGCGTGCGGCGGAGAAATGGTTCTTGGCTGACATACATGTACCTCCTTAAAAATGTGTCGGTGAGATGAAGAAGACATTCATTTTAAATGAAGAACAGGCCTTCATCGCTCCGTGTTCTTGTTCGTTGGTTTCATTAGGTGAAACATAATTTCATAATCGTAACTTTAGTTTTAAGTATACCGTTTCAAGGGGTCTACGTAAAGGGCTTTTTGCCTGTGAAATCCTGCTTTTTAAAAAGAATGAAGGCGTTTTCTCACAAAGAGTAAGTTCGTATCATTTGGATTTGAGAAGGCGTACTCATACAACCCGGTGGGTTCTCATAGATATAGAAGGAGTTTTATTGTGCATATCGGTGGGAGATCGTCCAAACACAGCTTATGCCGAAGGGGGACAACAGCTTGGAACGGGAATGGAAGAGTGCCTTGTATACGTATGTTAACCAATATAATCGCTGCGAGATTGACTACCGCCCACAGACAAGCGAACGTATTGTAACTGATCCTGCGTTTGTTCTAGATCGTGGCGAACGTATGACGAGATTAGATGAGTGGTATCGCAGGCGGCGGGCTGTGCCGCTGCGGAGCGAGACCAGCGCCAAGATCGTACGTACGGTTACCGAGAGCCCGGAAGAGTCGGTGGTGGATGTGCAGCTATACAGCAGGTTGTTTTATGAGAAAAGCGGCATGACTCATCGCGAAGATCGAATTGAGCGGGAACGGTTGACCTTTCTGCGGCAGAACAGAACTTGGACGATTACACGGGTAGAACGTGAAGTGCCTGAACGCCGCCCTCCTGGAGCGAGTCGCCCTTTTCAGCAGGCTGATTTTGTACAGGCGATGAATCGACCTTTGCTCAATCACGATGTGCTTAGACAGGGACGCAGCACTCGTCAACAATTATATCGCCGAGATTTAGCCGTTGCATATGCGGATCGTTGGTGGAATACAGGCAATCCGGCATTTGAAGAATTCGAGGTGGACTGCACCAATTACGTGTCCCAATGCCTCTTTGCAGGGGAGGCACCCATCCACTATACTGGTAGAAGAGAAGCGGGCTGGTGGTATAAAGGCTATGTAAATGGCACGGAGATGTGGAGCTACAGCTGGGCGGTATCGAACAGTTTGGAGCGTTATCTGTCCAGTAGCATTTGGGGCTTGACCGCAACGGCAGTGGAGCGTCCTGAGCAACTGATGCTGGGGGATGTCATTCTCTACGATTGGGACGGGGACGGTCGATTTCAGCACAGCACGGTGGTAACCGCCTTTGATGCTGGTGGCATGCCGCTTGTTAACGCACATACAGTCAGCAGTCGTCACCGTTACTGGGATTACCAGGACTCTTACGCTTGGACAGAGCGGACGGTGTATCGGCTTTTTCACATTGCAGATGAATTTTGAGTCTGTTCTCACAGGGAAAGACTTGTTTTCGGTGACGAGCCAAGCCCATTCCGTGTAAAATAAGTTCAGTACAGAATAATAACGGTGCCTATCGTGATTACGGTCATGAAGAAGGCATGATGCACAGATAATCGGAGGTTACGCATGAGTATGGATAAATTAAAAGTAGGCGTCGTTTATGGCGGGAAGTCTGGCGAGCACGAGGTATCGCTGCAAACGGCGTTTGCTGTAACAAATGCATTTGATTATGAAAAGTATGAACTTGTTCCTTTTTATATCTCCAAGCAAGGTACATGGAAAAAAGGCTCTGTGATGCATGCGCCATTTGCGCAGATCGAAGATCTGAAGCTGGAACAAGCTGCTGGCGGAACGCAGGAAGCGCTGAACGCGCTATTCGGTCGCTTGTACGGCGGAGAAGAAGCATTGGACGTCATGTTCCCGCTGCTGCATGGCACATTCGGTGAAGACGGAACGATCCAAGGTATGTTCGAGATGGCAGATATGCCTTACGTTGGTGCGGGCGTACTCGCTTCAGCGGGTGGTATGGACAAAGTTGTAATGAAGAAGTTGTTCGCACAGGCGGGGATTGACCAATGTGCCTTTACTTATTTTAACGCAACACAATGGAAGCAATCTGAGCACGAAATGATCGTTCAGGTGGAAGATCAGCTAGGTTATCCATGCTTTATCAAACCGGCAAACTTGGGCTCCAGCGTGGGCATCTCCAAAGCACGCAACCGGGATGAATTGAAAACGGCTGTTGAATTTGCACTTCGTTATGATACGAAGGTGGTTATTGAGGAATTCGTTGAAGCACGTGAAGTCGAGGTGAGTGTGCTAGGAAACGATGAGCCGATGGCTTCGGTGCCAGGAGAAATCGTATCCTCTGGTGAATATTATGATTATGCGGCGAAGTACATTGACGGACAATCACAGATGTTAATTCCTGCACCACTCGATCCAGAAGCAGCAGATCGTATTCGTGAAGCGGCGTTGCAGGCATTTCGTGCAATCGAAGGCAATGGTATCTCCCGCGCGGACTTTTTCATTCGCAAATCGGATGGAGCCTTGCTTATTAATGAAGTGAATACAATGCCAGGGTTCACACCGTACAGTATGTATCCGTTGTTGTGGCGCGAGACAGGTGTAGCGTATGCAGAGTTGCTAGATCGTATGATTGAGCTTGCTTTGGAGCGTTACAACCGCAAACAGGCGCTGAACTACGAAAACGGCGTGCAAGCATAATTTCGGATTTTATAAAATGAACTTATTATTTACACGCTAATTTAAGGAGGGATAGGCATGGGATTTCAGACTGAATTCAATTCCGTATGCAAATTCAAAAGCGAACAAGAACTATTCGAACTACTTGAATATGGCCGTGGCAAAATGGTAAAACAAGGCTTCCGGGTATTCCCTACCGGACAGAAAGTCATTGCGTACACACCGGACAATGTGGCAGTTGCCATCGTGAAGATTGTTGCTTCCATTGCGGAGATTAATTTCCAAAACCAAGAGGTGACCGAAGTGGAGATGCAACTCATCCGTAAATTAACGGAAGAAGAGTCACGCATCCAGACTGCACTTGCCGACGAGATGTTTTTTGGAGAGCAGGCGCAGGGTTAATCAACCGATTTGGTGCCTGAGCGATTATGGTCTTTCGTTTAGGGTAAAACTTGGTTATATACAAGTTGGCAAAGCTCGGCGTATATCAGTCGGGCAGAATTGCCGCCCATAGAGAGGAAGAACTTTCATGCTCGTGCGTTTTGGTTACGTGGCTATGTCTGTGCTTGTGGAGAATGCTTCACCGTCGCGCACAATGACCATGGCCAGCTTCAAAAAGATCGACGACAGGCAAGCAGCCATTCGTAAGCTGGAACGGATCGCGGCTGAGAATCTACACAATACGTTACGATTACTCAGACATAATCGCGGGAGTCATATTCATGTCTATCGTTTCTCCTCCAAATTAATTCCGCTCGCAACGCATGAGGATCTAAGTGATTGGGATCCATTTCCGGCACTGAAATCTGATTTTGCAGCGATAGGTGATTTTGTGAAGGAGAACGAGATGCGTGTATCGTTTCACCCGGATCATTTTACGGTACTCAGTACACCTCGTGAGGAAGTGCTACGTAATTCGATCAAGGATCTGCGCCATCATGTGCGGATGCTGGATGCAATGGGTCTGAATGCAACTGCCAAGAACAATATACATATTGGTGGTGCATATGGGGACAAGCCTTCTGCAGCACTTCGTTTTGAAGAGAACTTTATGAAGCTGGACAGGGATATTCAAGAGCGGATTACGCTCGAAAATGATGATAAAACTTTCAATGTGCCTGAAACTCTTGCGGTGTGTGAACATTTGGGGTTACCGATGGTACTGGATATTCATCATCAGTGGGTCAACAACGAAGGGGAAAAGCCTTGGGAGCTGTGGCCTAATATTTTGAAAACATGGACGTCACCACTTGCACAGGCAGATTCTCCAGCGGATCGCCCACTCCCACCTAAGATTCACGTATCTAGCCCGAAGAGTGAGAAAGACCTGCGTGGTCATGCGGACGGGGTAGAGGTTGAGCCATTGCTGGACTTTTTAAGGCACATTGCTGCAGATACCCCTGCGCTGGATGTCATGATAGAGGCCAAACGTAAAGATGAAGCATTGGTTCAGTTGATGCAGAAGCTAGCATTCTATCACGAAGAGGGCGTGGAATGGGTGGACGAGTCAACGGTCATTATTCATCCCTAATGCCAAAAGAGGCTTAGGCAACCAGAAACTTTACCGCTGGTGAGGCGTATACTTTTATCAAGTATTTTAATTTTTCGTAGATTGATATAGAAAGTAGAGTGAACGCTTTGAATGAGAAGGAAAAGACACCTTATGTCGTGACAAGCAAAAGCTATACTGCCGTCGCCATCAATGCAGCTTCCAAAGCTGGAGAGTGGATCAAGAGTCGCCTTGGAACGGTAAGTGAACTTGGAATCAAGTATTCTCCGCAAGATCTGGTAACCGAAGTGGATAAAGGAGCGGAACAGATGATCCGCCGCCTCATTCTTACCCATTTTCCAGAGCATGCTATTCTGGGTGAAGAGGGCGTGGAGCCAGGACCTGAAGCTTCGGCTAGAGCACTCCAAGAGATCCAAGATGAAGAGTACCTCTGGATTGTTGACCCTGTGGATGGCACGACCAACTTCGTGCATGGATTTCCGTTCTTTTCGGTATCTATCGCATTAGCGCATCGTGGTGAAGTCATTGTAGGTGTTATCTACGATCCTTCACGGGATGAATTATTTGTAGCTGAAAAGGGAAAAGGCGCTTACGTTCATGGTAATCGTATGGGCGTATCTGGAGAGCAAGAGCTGGCACATAGCCTTGTTGCGGTTGGCTTCCCTGCTGATCCTAACTATACTCTGCCGATTAATATGGCTGCTGTACAGGCACTTGCACCACAGGTGCGTAACTTACGTGCTGGCGGTTCGGCTGCATTACATCTGGCTTATGTTGCTGCGGGACGACTCAGCGCTTATACGGAAATCGGACTGAAACCATGGGATATTGCAGCAGGCGCATTGCTCGTTGCTGAGTCTGGTGGCACAATCACAGATACGGTTGGAACACCGTACGATCTGTCTGTTAGCCACATCGTAGCAAGTAATGGCAAAATTCATGACGCCCTGACAGGTGTACTGAAGGAAGCCAAAGCTACAGGCATGGAGTAAGTGAATTAAACTCATGTATGCTTGAATACGTTGAAGGCAACTGAGGATAACAGCGATCAGAAGATTGTTCTGTTCACGAAGTGAATTCAATCAAAGGAGCGAATACCAATGGATGAATCCAAAGAACTGGAACAACGGCTCAGAGATATGCTGATGGAAGGGGACATGGAGGACTCCGGCGATGCTGATCAGCGTGAACGCCAATTGATTCCTCCCAAATATGAAGTGCGGATTCAGACGGAACGCGACCCCATTGTCGAAGAAACGTTAAAATTCCGGCAATTAGCACGTGAAGTAGATGATCGTTATGATCGTTATCTGGAGCGAGCTACTGGGAACAAACCGGATACAGACACAGGGGATTCCAACCGTTCTAAAGATCCGGATCCGTCGCAAACTTAACTAACGACCAATGAATATATGAACGAAATAACAGGTTATCCCATCCGGGAAGCCTGTTATTTCATGTGCATCACCAGTAGTTGGGACAACCTCTACTTTATAATGATAGAATAGAACCACACGCACTTATGTCATTAAAGTGACTGATATTTTATATAATCGTGTAAATGATAGATTCGCGAAAAGGAGTGTTAACGAGAATGAAGCGTAAACGTACATGGGGAAATACAGCAGCAGGATTAACAGCGAGTATGTTAGCCGGAATGTTGCTCTTAGCATCATCTGCATTGCCTGCATATGCAGCAGAGGCAGGTACAAGCACATTACCAGCGAGCACAAGCGAAGCATCCTTGCCAGCGAAGAAAGACGCAGTCGCGGTAACGAAGGAGTTTCGTATCGTAACCTTGGGAGATTCCATCACTGTAGGATACGAGCCTAATCTCAAACAGCAAGACCAGCCATATGGTTATGTAGAACGTTTGCAGGAGCAAGGCTTGCTTCATGGCCGTGCACAAGTGGATAACTACGGTATTGCTGGTTTGAAGAGTAGTGGTCTGAAGACATTCACGACGGCAATTAAAGAAGGCAAAACGCTCACGTCAGAAGCGATTCAACCAAGTCTGCCAGACCCAAGAGCAGGACAGATTGGAGCGAATACCGCTGCCATTCGGGAGAGTATTGCTCAAGCGAATCTAGTAGCCATTACAATTGGCGGTAATGACGTATCGGAGTTGCTTGGTACAGCCAATAAGATGAGTGATCAGGAACTGCAAGAGAAGGTCAAAGAATTACTTACAACCTATACAGCGAATATTAATGCAACGATCACTGATATTCATGAGATTAACCCGACAGCTCGAATTGTGATTGCTGATCAGTATCAACCAATGCCAGAGGTAGCAGGTAAGGAGCTTTATGCTAAACTCATGGAGGCATCCAAAGGCTTCACAACAACGATTGATGGGATTGCAGCTCAATTTACGGCCCAAGGGGTCAACGTACAAGTAGCTCATGTAGCGAAAGAGTTTATCGGTGGCGAAGGTACGATGACACATATGATCAGAGATCGTGATTTCCACCCGAATCAATTG
The DNA here is from genome assembly GCF_023714095.1 of Paenibacillus sp. MER 99-2. Lineage (NCBI taxonomy): Bacteria > Bacillati > Bacillota > Bacilli > Caryophanales > Paenibacillaceae > Paenibacillus > Paenibacillus sp. MER 99-2. The sequence continues at coordinate 84,493 of NZ_JAMAUZ010000011.1, forward strand.
GGATATGCATCGATTGCTGAAGTGTTTTCCAAAACTATCTGGGGCAATTATACCAAATTGACAGCTCCAGCAGCAGGCGAGCCAATGAACATTATCGTCAGCGGCAAAGCGCTAAATACACCGTACAAACCAATCATCCGCAGCGGCAAAAACTTTGTAGCCATTCAGGATATCGTGAATGCGGTTGGTGCAACAACGGTTTGGGATAACAAAACGTCTACCGCTACAATTACGTATGGTGATCGCAAGGTTGCTGTGAAGATTGGTGCAAATGCGGTTCTAGTTAACGGAGCATCGGTGAAAGTGGACACACCTGCCTTCCTGAACAAAGTAGGCAAAGAGTCCAAAACATACGTACCTCTTGCTATGGTAGCAGAAGGTCTTGGATTTGACGTGCAGTATCTAGCGAAGCTAAAAACAGTATTTGTGAATCCGTAACCGTTACTTCGCATCCGAATAGACAGATGGTCTCCCTTATTTCCATAGGGGAAACCTCTGTCTATTTGTCTTTTTCTAGGCACATCGTGAATAGATTGTTTCATGACTCCAAAAGTTGAATAAATATGACTTGTCATCTGACCATGGATGTGTAAATATGAAAATAACTTACAGTAGTTCTACACGCCATAAGAAGCACCGTACCCTTTTCCAGTCAAAGGAGCGCGTTGGATGAGGAAAATTAAGAACGCTTTCATGACGTTGCCGATACAACACAAAACCATTCTTCTCATCGGGCTTTTGATGTTGGTCAGCTTCACCTTTTATGTCTCTGTCCTGCGATATGTCTTTAGCATCTATGACCGACAGATCTACGAGAAATCATCACAGGTTCTTAATATGTCTTCTGTAGGCATCGAGAATCAGCTTCGCGAGATCGCAAATCTATCCTTCAAAGTCATGTCAGACGAACCGCTACAGCAATACCTGCTACAGTTGGAGAAGGCGGAGACGGGATACGAGAAGAACGGTCTGCGCAAGAAAATCACGAATCGACTTGTAGCTTATGCTGGTTCAGAGAAATACGTGTACTCTATGATATTTATTGATAATGATAAAAACATTATGGCTGCGGGAAACCGGGAAGGTGTCTCTGAATCGATGCAGAACGAGCTGGTTGTGCTCGGTGAGCAGCATTCAGGGGCAAACGCATGGTATACCGGCGGGGATCGTCAAGCGAGATTGTTGTCGGTGAGACAGGTAAAATCCTTCATCGGGGGTGCGTTTACGCTCGATAAGCTGGGGACATTAGTGATTCGTGTTCGATTGGATCGTATTGTCCAGGATCAGATGCAGCATCCGGCAGAGGATTCTCAGCTACTCATTACGGATGGCAAAGAAGTCATCTATCCAACTGAACCCTCAGTCAGTGAAGCCGAAATTGAGTCGGAGCTGAAACGCATTCAGCCGTATGGCATTGCAACGTTTGAACAGGGAAGGAATTTTGTTGCCCGTGCTCACTCCTCTTACACGGATTGGGTATACCTGTATATGACGCCCTTTGATCAGATGTTTAAGCAGGTTCAATTTGTCAAACAGCTGGTAACGGTCATTTTCATTGTCATATTCCTGGCGGCACTTGTATTCGGATTCCGGTTCTCGCGTAGCATTACTCAGCCTATTGCTCATCTAATCAAGAAAATGCGCAATATCGAAAAGGGTGATCTCGACAAGCTGGAGGAAGCTGCACTCGGTGATATTCCGTCTTCCCCGCAAAATGAGGTCGGCTTGTTACATCGAACCTTCAAAATGATGCTACAGCGCATTCGTGAATTGATTGATGAGAATTATGCCAAGCAGCTCGTGATTCGTGAGACAGAGTTGAAAGCGCTTCAGGCACAGATCAACCCTCATTTCTTATATAACACCCTTGAATCAATCAATTGGCTCGCCAAAGTTCAGAAACAACGTCAAATCTCTGAAATGGTGGAGGCGCTAGGGTTTTTGTTACGGAGCTCTGTGAACATGTCTGAAAAGTGGATAACGCTCGAAAGGGAATTGGATATCGTTCGCAGCTATGTGACCATCCAGCGTACACGCTTTGAGGAAAGGCTGGATTTTGACATGGAGATTGCTCCTGAAGTGGGCACAGCTCGGATTCCGAAGCTGACATTACAACCTCTGGTGGAGAACGCCATTCATTATGCACTGGAGCCAAGCATAGACCCTTGCCGTATTCGTATCCGAGCGAGGGCAGAGGGTGATAAGGTGATTATTGAAGTGGAGGATGATGGCCCGGGAATGACAGCTGAGTTCCTACAACAATTGCAGGAGGGGCAGATTCAGACAAGAGGGCAGGGCATTGGGTTATCTAACATTCAAGAACGGATCAGACTGACCTTCGGTGATGAAGGCACAATGGTCATGAGCAGCAGCCCTGGATCAGGAACTGTAGTATCGATCAGCATACCTTGGATTAGAGAGGACGATGACGATGTACAAAGTGATGCTCGTAGATGATGAGCGTGTCATTCTAGAGGGGATTTCCCAGGTGGTCGATTGGGCAGCGGCAGGCACGGAGCTGGTGGATACGGCGAGAAATGGGATCGAAGCATTGGATAAAATTGGGCAATCCCGACCTGACATTGTCATTACGGATATTTCAATGCCAGGTTTAGACGGTCTTGGACTTATTGAAAAGGCGTCTGAGGCCTACCCTGATCTGCGGTTTATTATGTTGTCGGGTTATAAGGAGTTCGAATATGCCCGCAGAGCTATGCAATATGGGGTGAAGCATTATCTGCTGAAACCTTGTAATGAAAACCAGATCCATGACGCCATTTCAGAGCTGCTACAGGAACAGCAGGTTGCCCAGGTGAAGGAGCATGTAGCGGGAGAGATGAAGCAACGTCTGGAACGGGTTCTTCCACATGTGAAAGAACAGTTTCTGCTAGAATTCATGACAAATCGAACCTATGGGCCAGGGGATCTGGAATATTATCAGGAGCTGTTCGATCTGGAGCTTGAGGGTACTGAAGTGCGCCTGTTGCTGTTCCGAATTGCAGATGAGCATGATTATAGTCATTTATTTGCAATCAAGAATATCGCGAACGATCTTCTCCCACATGTCATGTTAAGTACAACGATTGAAGGAAAGCTATTGATTTTGCTGAAGGATTCCGCTGATGCAGCTCCATTACAGGAAAGTATCGAAGAAGTTCGGGCTACATTTACCCGCTTGTATAAATTACAGGTGACTGCTGCACTGAGCGAAGCAGATCGAATGATTCAGGCTCGGCGTTTGTTCCGTGAAGCACTGCAATGTCTGAATCATCGCTTTTTCATCGGAGAAGGGAAGCTCATTACGAAGAACGACCTTGTATTAGCGGGGGAACGTGAAGGTATTCATGTGGAACAGGATGCGGATCAATTGTGTCAATTAATCAAGTCGGGGAATGCCGAAGAAACAGCAGCTGAAGTAGATCGTCTGTTTGATCTGTTATCAGAGCATCAGCTGGAGATTGAGGTTACCCGCTCTTACGTGGTGCAATTGTATTCGGCAATGATTCAAGTCTGTCCGCCCGAAGAGGCGACGGAATTCACTCAGCGGATGGCAGAGCTGTCTCATATTGATACGTTATCTGGTCTGAAATCTTTTGTATCCAGCAGTGCGGCTCGGTTAACCTCGGGTTACTACAAGAATCATATTAGTCGTCAATCTTCGGCGGTGGAGAAAATGATGGATATCGTAGATCGTCATTACGGTGAAGCGGATCTCTCGCTCAATGGCGTAGCACATCAGATGTTATATATGAACCCGGACTACTTGGGGAAAATATTTAAAAAGGTGACCGGTGAAAATTTCTCCAACTATGTGAATCGTCTGCGGATTGAACGGGCGTGTGACCATATTCGTAGAGGCGGGGATGTAAAAGTATTTGAGCTTGCTGAATTATTCGGCTTCGGCGGCAATTCTCAATATTTCAGTCAGGTGTTCAAAAAGTGGACGGGAATGACACCGACTGAATTCCGTAGATCCGGCACGTAACAATTGCACACCGATCCTGTGGTGACAATATGGGGAGGACGAACAGTGCCATAAGGGGCAATGTCGTCCTCCTCTGTTTTTTGAACCAACAAGACGGATTTGTGTATTCAACTCTGCGCGTACATTTGCGAAAATGACAGTATCAAGTTTGTGAAAGCGTTATCAGGAAAGAAAAGGTAACCCGTTCACACAACCATATCAACATAAAAGGGGAGATTGGCATGGTGAAAAAGGCAATATTCCTGATGATGGCTGCTTTGCTCGTTTTTACAGCGGCATGTAGTTCAGGCGGAGGAACAGAAGGTTCATCCTCGGATGGATCGGTTAACCTACGAATCGCTTGGTGGGGTTCAGATGCACGGCATGAATACACACAGAAGGTCATCGACCTGTACAAAGAGAAAAACCCGAATGTCAAAATCGACGTGGAATATGCTTCATTTGATGATTACTGGAAAAAGCTCGCTCCACAAGCAGCAGCAAGTCAATTGCCGGACATTGTGCAGATGGACATCTCTTACATTAGCCAGTATGCACAGAATGGTCAGCTAGAAGATCTGGCTCCTTATCTAGGCAACCAGATCAAAGTAGACGATGTCTCTGAGAATGTTATCAGCACTGGCGTAATTAACGGCAAACAGTATGGTGTGCCTGCTGGTGTTAACGTTCTAGGCTTCCAATACGATCCGGCATTGCTTCAAAAAGCAGGCGTGGATGCCATTCCGGATAATATGACTTGGGAAACCTACGAAGAGCTGGGTAAACAAACCGCAGATAAAGGTCTGTATTTGGATGGTGGGGTAGCGCCGGATATCTTCTTCCACTACTTCCTGCGTACGAAAGGACTGTCATTGTACAATGCGGAAGGAACTGGCCTTGGTTATGACGACGATAAATTATTCGTTGAGTTCTTCGGACTTATGCGTCGCATGATTGAGCAAGGTGCAGCGCCTACTCCAGATATCGCGAACCAAACCAAAGGCATTATCGAAGAATCCGATCTTGTCAAAGAAAAAGGAATCGGTGTATGGCAATGGTCGAATCAGTTTGTAGCCTTGCAACAAGTAGCTGACCGTCCACTTGCAATTGCACCAATGCCAGGTCCTGATATGGAAAAAGGACTCTATATGCAGCCAAGTATGTATTGGGGTGTAACGTCCAACTCGAAAGTAAAAGAAGAAGCGGCTAAATTCATCGATTTCTGGGTGAACGATGTAGAAGCTAACAAATTGATCAAAGGTGAGCGCGGTGTGCCAATCTCTGGAGCAATCAAAGAAGCGATTGCACCTGAACTGAGCGATGCAACCAAACAGGTATTTGAATTCGTAGCATCGATGGAGCCAAAAGCTTCTCCAATGAGCCCGCCACCACCAGTAGGTTCACCTGAAGTAATCTCATCCCTAGCAGATGTTGTTGAAGAACTGAACTTTGGCAAAATCACACCAGAGCAAGCGGCAGAGACATTCCGCAAAAATGCTGAATCTGTCCTAGCCAACAATAAATAACAGTTGAATGATTGCTTGCTCATCCCGGGACTGGGATGGACGGGAACAGGGCTACTCGCTTCTGCGAGGGCCTTTCCCCGTCCAATCATCACTAGAAAACCAGTCGTAGCGCAAGCAGATCTATGAGATGTTGTTCAAAAAGTCCGCTTTTGATTACGATGGATGCCTGACGGCATCTCAGCATCGAAGATGAGATTCAGCCGAAATGTCCGTTGCTCACGTAGTTTTGCCTACGCTCCGCTACTCCATTTCTATCTTCATCCCATCTTCTCGGTACTGAAAACCGTCGTTTTTGAACACGCACTATGAAGGAGGTTCGTTCCATTGAGACAGTATTCGTCGTTACGTAGAAACCTGACCGGATATGCGTTTATCAGCCCGTTCATTATTGGCTTTCTGGGCTTTACGCTGATCCCCATGTTTGTTTCTCTATATATGTCATTCACGAGTTATAACTTGTTCACTTCTCCGCGCTGGATCGGGCTCGACAACTATTACAAAATGTTCTTTGAAGACCCGAAATACTGGAACTCGGTTAAGGTAACATTCCTGTATGTATTCATTGGGGTACCGTTAAGGTTGATTTTCGCCCTCTTCGTAGCGATGATCCTGAATACTGGCTCTCGCATGGTTGGAACGTATCGTACCTTGTACTATCTGCCATCTATCATCGGTGGTAGTGTAGCTGTATCCATTATGTGGCGTAACCTCTTCAGTAATGAAGGTGTCATTAACAGTGCACTCGTAGCAATCGGGGTGGGGCCAATAAGCTGGTTCGGTGACCCTGATGCATCCCTCGTGATGCTGATCTCGCTGTCTGTATGGCAGTTTGGTTCTTCCATGCTGATCTTCCTAGCGGGTCTCAAAAATATCTCTCCTGAGATGTATGAGGCAGCGGGCGTGGATGGAGCGAATCCGATTCGTAAATTTTTCAGCATCACCTTGCCACTCCTCAGTCCAATTGTTTTGTTCAACCTGATCATGCAGACGATTGGTGCATTCATGACGTTTGTACCTGCCTACATCATCTCCAAAGGAGAGGGTGGTCCAATGGACGGTACAATGCTGTACTCTCTGTACCTGTTCCGTCAGGCGTTTATGTTTAACAACATGGGTTACGCTTCGGCAATGGCCTGGATTATGTTGCTGATGATTGGTTTGCTTACTGTAGCCGTATTCCTGACATCCAAATTCTGGGTGTTCTATGAATCCGAAGGAGGGAAGTAACGATGGTTTGGAGAAATGTGAAATGGCCCATTTATCACCTGTTCGTTGCAGCACTGGCCCTCCTGATGCTCTATCCAGTACTCTGGATGCTGTTTAGTTCCTTCAAGGAAAGCCGCACCATCTTTGTTACAGCAGACACGCTCTTCCCAACAGAATGGATCTGGAGCAACTATGTTGATGGTTGGAAAGGTGCTGGCGGTAGACCGTTCATGGATTACATTACGAACTCGCTTGTCATTGTTATCATCTCAACTATTGGTGCAGTGATATCATCATCATTGATCGCTTTCGGTTTTGCCAGACTCAACTTCAAAGGACGTGCCTTCTGGTTCTCCATTATGATGTTGACTCTTATGCTGCCACATGACGTTGTACTCGTTCCTCAATACATCATTTTCACGAAGCTTGGTTGGCTGAATACGATCCTGCCGATCGTTGTTCCTACATTCTTCGGGATGCCGTTCTTCATCTTCCTGATGGTGCAGTTCATTCGAACCATTCCTAAGGAATTGGATGAGGCAGCTACGATTGATGGATGTAACAAATTCAGGCTGTACATTCAGATTATTATGCCACTCATCAAATCATCACTGGCTACTGCCGCAATCTTCTCCTTCTACTGGAGATGGGAGGATCTGCTAGGTCCAGTATTGTACCTAAATTCACCGGATAAATACACCGTTTCGATGGCTCTGAAAATGTTCCTGGATAGCGAATCTGCCTCTAACTGGGGAGCGATGTTCGCGATGTCCATCGTCAGTCTCGTACCTGTTGTAGCTGTGTTCTTCATCTTCCAGAAACAAATTGTACAAGGGATGAGCACCAGCGGTTTGAAAGGCTAATTGCACGCGTTGGAACAGAACGCTGAACAAGGAGGCTATTTCCATTGAATAATGCTCAGGATCGTCATGCCGTTGCTCCGGAGGCAACGGCAGAGAACAACGAGAGTACAGCTACAGCATGGAAGTTTAAGTTTGGCCCTGGAGAATCAATAGAAGGATACAAGGCGGTATCTTCGAATACAATTTATGAGACTCATCAGGGATTCGGATTTGAACAAGGCTCCATCGTGTACGAGAAACAACGGATTCATGAGAATGAGTCATCACGAGGGGCTAATCGCACTCAAGGTAGTGGGGAGCCGGTTAACCTGGCCTCCCAATTACGTTCAAGCTTCTGTATTCCAACGAAAGCCTCCTTTATCATGGATGTGCCGGATGGCACGTACCAGATCATGATGCTAGCAGGAGATGAGCTGGCTGAGACACGTACCCGTGTCAAAGCTGGAGAAGGCAGACTGATGGTGCCAACCATCCATACGTTGCCAGGGCAATGTGCAGAGGTTCGATTCTCTGTCGTTGTTCGAGGCGGCAAGCTTCGCTTATCCTTCTCTGGCCCAGCACCACGAATTAATGCATTAGAGGTTACACTTGCGAACCAGACCATGACGGTATTTCTCGCAGGGGATTCCACGGTTACGGATCAACCCGAAAGTGGCTACCCCTACTGTGGTTGGGGTCAGTTGTTACCTGCTCAATTCAAACACGATGTGGCTGTAGATAATCACGCGCAGTCAGGGCGCAGTTCTCGCAGTTTCATTAATGAAGGACGCTTAGATGCCATTCAGAGGAAGATCAAGGCAGAGGATTTTCTCTTTATTCAATTCGGACATAACGATGAGAAGCCAGATCCTAGTCGGGGAACGAAGCCTTTCACAACATATAAAGAGCATTTGAAAAAATATATTGATGTCGCCCATGAGGCGGGGGCTCGTCCAGTGCTGGTTACTCCCGTTCATCGTCGCTATTTCGCAGACGACGGTACGCTGACAGATACGCATGGCGATTATATCGTAGCTGTACGTGAACTAGCGCAAGAGGAGGAAGTACCGCTAATTGATCTTGCTGAGCGAAGCCGTCTTATGTTCGAGCAGACGGGTATAGAGGGTACCAAAGAGGATTTTATGTGGGTGCTGCCTGGTGAATTTATGAATTTCCCTGCAGGTGTTGAAGACAACACGCATTTTCAAGAGCGCGGTGCTCATCGTCTTGCTCAGCAAGTGGCAGAAGCCATCCGTGAGTTGAGACTACAGCCATTACAGATGTTCTTGCGTTAGGCGAGAATTTTAGCAATGAAGCAAGAGCCGATCGGAATCAATCGGAAGGACTCAGTTCAAGACGAGGAGGTAGGCATCGTGGGAACGAATCAGACGAATGTCACGAGCGATAATACAGGAAACAGCGCAGGGGGAGCGAAAGGCCATACATATTGGGTGATCCCCGACGGATACATTCCGCCAGATAGTAGCGGTGCATTGGAGAGCCATGAGAGCATCTGTGTATTGAATACAGGCACGGAAGATGCTGAACTTCAGATCACCATTTTCTTCGAGGATCGGGAACCGTTGGAGCAGATCGAGGCAACGGTACCTGGGCGGAGAACGAAACACATCCGAACAGCTTCATTGCAAGCAAATGGCGAGTCGATTCCACTCGGAGTTCCCTACGCCATAACGGTGTCCAGCAATGTGCCGATCATTGTGCAGTACAGTCGATTGGATACGACGCAGCCTGAACTAGCATTGATGAGTGTTGTTGCTTTTCCGATAGCTTAGATAAATAATAGTGGAGCAACAAAAAAGTTAGAACACTAAAATGATAGCACACCAAAAGACGAACCAATCGCCCTCTAAGTAAGGGAAATGGATCGTCTTTTATTTGGAAGCATTATATTTATAGGTGCTTGCATTCATAATATCGACACGAACATCCACCTGACCCAGCTTGAATTGGGCGAGAGGATTAGCTCGTTTATTGGCGTGTGTAGCCCACAAGGGATGGTCATGTCGGTATAGATACTCGACCAGGCCATAGGTATCTATTTTCATCGCCTGTGTATGTCGAAAGGTGTGTCGTATCTCGTTCTGAATTTGCTGCGCAGCTTCTTTTTCCAACATGCGTTTGGATTGATGTGTGCTATGGTCTTCAATGATCGTACCTTTAACGATTGTCTTAAGATCAAACTGAACCCCAGTTCCATTCTTCTTTGCTCGGATCACCGTTCGTGGATCACGGAGCATGAGGGATAGACTGGGTGTTTTTTGCTTGTCCGAATAGACATACAGTGGATACTGATAGACCTTGTTGTAGTTGACATATCTTGCTCCTGCCGCATGATTTGCGTCTACTCTTCCTTGATTCTGCCCACCTGTGATAACGTAAAATCCATTCATTTGAACGAGGGAGGGCCTCCGATCCTGGTTTGTCCACGTGTGATTTGTATTGGTAACAGAAGGAACAAGGACGGTGGACGCGGGTTCCCGGAATCCATCAAGAAGCTGATGCATGCGAATAGGCTCAAATGCTGAATATTGTTTATATAGCTTAACCGGCTCGAATAACTCGATCGTCTGTTCAGATTGGTTTAGTAGAGCGGATGAAGAGAGCAGATCTTTCATATCATCCTCCGTTCCGTAAATCCAAGGGGTATAACGAAGTTGCCCGGAATGCATCAGTGTATCGAAGATATCCTCTAGATGCCCATTCAGCGCATTTTGGGATAATACGATAGCCTTCACATGGGTCCATAACGTCTGCTGCTGAGAACTGCGGTACAGATCGTTGATCGCCATATTCAGTGTTGCTCCTTCACCTTGACCGATCCAGATTTGGCTCCCTTCACGAGAGGTAGGTCCATCCTGCTTCGCAATGCTCGAAAAATCAATCAGTTGTGCATAGGCGACATAATGATCTTTGACATAATCAATACCTAGTGCAGTGATGAAATTGATGCTCTGAACTTCCTTCGAATCCCAGCAGCCAGATAGGGGAATAGTCATAATAATGGCGATCAGCCAGAGCCCTATTTTTTGAGTAAGACATGTCATATACTGCACGGAGCACCTCATGAATCTCCCTTCTTTCGAGTGGTATCTTGGGTATGAAGAGCCTTAGGGCGTTGTTTGCGTTTCAGTGTAGGCAGCATCGATACGGATTGAGTAAAATCACCAGGGATATAAGGCGATACAGGAGACAGATACGATACGCCATAACATTCTAGGGACACCAGGTGTACAATCAGAGCGAAGAAACCAATCATGAACCCAAACAGCCCAAGTACAGAAGAGAGAACCAGCATGAAAATTCGGATATGTGAAGTGGCTCCGCTTAGAACGGAATTCACAAGAATGTAGCTAGAGATGACAGAGATCGCCACGGTAACAATAATGGTGGGGGAGGTTATTCCCGCCCGAATAGCCGCATCCCCGATGATAAGTCCTCCAACGACACTGACTGTCTGTCCTAGTGCTCTGGGAAGTCTACGTCCAGCTTCATTGAATAATTCAAACATAAAGATCATTAAGAAGGCTTCTAGTGTAACCGGCATAGGTAATCCCAATCGAGTACCTGCAATGGTCGCGAGCAGAGGTAGTGGGATCTGTTCCAGATTGAAGCTTGTAAGTCCGATATAGAAGGCAGGAAAAAAGCAGGCGATTAATAGCCCCGCAATGCGAAGAATCCGCTCAAAGGTCACGATAAAGAACGGAGTACTCTCGTCTTCTGGGGACTTCAGCTGATTGAATAAGGTAGTAGGTGCAATTGTCGCTACTGGAGAACCTTCAATAAGCACGGCAAAGCGACCATTAAGGATGGAATCAACGACGTAATCAGGACGTTCAGTGCTATCTGTTAAAGGAAAAATACTTTTGATTCCGCCCATAACGGCCCTTTCCACAAGCGAGGTTCCGAGAACTCCATCAATCTCAATCTGATTGAGATTGTGACGAGCTTCGCTTAGAATATCCGGGTTAATAATATCGCCTATATACAACAGTCCCATGGAGGTTTGTGTCCGGGTTCCTTTAACAATTTTCTCATAACACATCGAGTCGCTTTTTAGACGTTTTCGAATAAGGGCAATGTTGGTGCTAAGCTCTTCGGTAAATCCATCACGGGGCCCTTTGACCGAGGTCTCAATGGCGGATTCCTCGGGTGTACGACCCGGAATAGAGGCAATGTCCATGCTATAAGCGGGATGCCCCTGCCCGAAGAAAAGGACAAGTTGTCCACTAAATACGAGGCGATTAATGTTGGGCACATCTTGTATATTCTGAATGGAGCTTATGGAGAGCCCTAGTTGTGAAGGTAATGGTATGTCTGCATCGAGTCTAGCCTGTTCTAGTCGAGGGACAACATATTGATTAATTTGTTTGGTGTCGGTTAAGCCCTCGCAATAGACCAAAATAACAGATAATCCAGCTGGCTGATTAGAAGGATAGGCTTGTACAACAACGTCTGCACATGAATTGAATAACTGCTGTAATGAAGCGTATAGGGACTCTGGGGATTCGGAGTTAATCGGTGTGTGCTCCATGTTGTTTTCTCCTCTGAGCGCGTGAACTGAACCACGCAGTGAAAGTGGCGACTACAGCAAGGCTGCTCAGATATAGCACGTTAACCGGGAAAATAACATGTACGAGCAAATATTCGAACGTGATATCATCCAATGGATGTAACATCGTCATGATAAAAACGACAGTGAGCGCGCTAAAGGCAGCTTTTCTTGTATAGGCGTTTTTAATATTCCATATCTCCACCACAATATACATACCGAGGGATATCCGTGTAAATGAACCTGCGAGCCACTGGTAGATCGAAAAAAAATCCGTTTGGGCTATATACTTGCCCAGGGAAGCAATGCGCCATTCCTCAAAGGCGGGATAACGCATCTTGGCCGCCTCATACGGATCAAATTCCACGATTGCTCCGATCAGTGGGCCTAGTGTTAATCCTACGATGATGCAGGCGAGTAATAGATACTGCCACAGGCGAATGCGAGAACGCAGATGAGGCTGAATATACCAGATAAACAATAACTCAAACATGCCAGCCAGGCAGTACAACGTTCCATTCATGACAGGCGACCACCCATGCTCAAGCACAGGCAGCAAGCGGCTGTAGTCCTTGTATTGCATGTTAACGATAGCTACATAGAAGCCAAGCAGAACCACGAGCGGAAGCAGCAATCCGGCTGTGAACGCCAGCGTGCGTATACCTTTATAAGCGGTGTAGCCACACACAGCCATCAACGCGATAGTCGTTGCAATTACTGGCGTATCCTGCAGATAGTTTGTTTTGGTCCATGTGGTCGTATCATGCAAAGTGAAATAGATCAAGGACAGGAAAAAGAGGCTGTTTCCGATACGAAACAGCAGACCGATTGGTTTACCGAGATGATTCGATAACCAGTTATTGAAGGTTTGATGCTCAAGATGCCGGGAGACGTAGGCAAGCATGAGAGTGAATAACAGGAAGGGGCCTGCAGACAGCAGAACGGATATCCACGCATCTCGTTTGGCAGCCGTGAGAAGAGCAGGGATGATCAATACGTGACTGACAAGCCCCACCGTTAACATCATGAGCATTAATGCTTGCAGGAATGAAGGCTGGGTTGGTTTCATGCTGAGGGAACCTCACTTACTTATAGATTATCTCAGCAGTGTTTACTTGAATCCTGTGCTTCATACAAGTGAGTGGTACTTAGGTCAATGTATTTGCTTAATTTCAACAACGAATTAACGCAACATCAGGCTCTGAGTTCAGGTTCTAGACTGCGCTTCCTACCACTAATGTTGGTGCCAAGAACACCTGCAATAATGAGCAATGCTCCGATAAAATGATAACCACTAACCGGCTCATGTAGAACCCAAGCCCCGCCTGCAATCGAAATTAACGTGGACAGATTGCTGAATACACTCATCTGCGAAGCCTCCAAATGGGTCAGTGCGTAACTAGCAAGCAAGGTAGAGACCATGGTTGATAGGATCGCCAGGTAGGCGATCGAGCCCAGATAAGAACCATCCCCAAGTGGTTTGACATAATCCGATAATGTTCCCATTGAAGTATGGCGAATGACAGATGTGGCGTTGAAGACAATGGCTCCAACCATCAAGGTTACCCACGTCAATTCCATCGGTTTATATTTTTGCGTCAGGGGTCGTGCAAGAACACCATAACCTGCAAAGCAAATGGTGGAGAGCAGAAGTAGTGCAATGCCCTTAAAATTGCCGAGAGACATTGCAGTACCTTTCATCAAGAAGATGTAGATCACACCAGCCACCGATAACATCAGAAATAGCTTTTGCAACGTTGTTGTTCTTTCCTTCAGAAAAACAGAAGCCAGAATGAGTGTGAATACAGGAGCCATGGCCTGGATAATACCAGCTTCTGATGAATTTGATGAGACAAGCCCAAAGGTCTGGAATGCAAAAAATAATACAGGAGACAGAAGACCAAGTGGGATAATCCGCAATAGATCTCGCCACGTGAGTTTAATCCGAATCCATCCCAAAACAACAGGTATACTGACCACGAACAGGGACAGGGCAAATCGGTGTGCTAACACATCAATTGGATGAGCGATATTCACTGTCATTTTGGCAAATAAAAAGGATAAGCCGATAATAGCCGCATAGACAACCGCTGCCACATAGGCCAAACCTTGAGTACGAGTAGGGGATTGTTTCATGTCGATTCCTCCGCTTAATTCATAAGATCATGTTGACCCTATCAATATACTGCCGGGAAGAACGTGTTACAATGAACATAAATAAAGACTGTACCGGTACAATTGTGGAGGTGCGAACTTGGAATGAAGAAGAAATATGAAGTTATCGCGGAGTCCATACAACGTTGGATTCAGGAGCAGTCTCGCGAGCAGAATACAGGGCAATGGATGGATAAGGGGATCAGACTTCCAGCAGTTCGGACTTTAGCACAGCAGCATCGATGTAGCATCAGTACCGTGATTAGAGCGTATGAGTGGCTTGAGGAACGACATCTGGTGTATGCGATCCCTCAGTCTGGCTATTATGCTGTACAGAATGGTGCAGATGTAGATGATGGTGAATGGAATGAGCCGCTGGATTTTGCCTCCGCTGCACCTGATCCACGGGTATTTCCTTATTCCGATTTTCGCCATTGTGTAGATCAAGCGATGGAGAAGAAACAGGCTGATTTATTTCTGTATGGGACGGAGAGAGGTCTGCCTTCACTCATTCAGTTAGTACAGAGACAGTTTGCCGATTATCAGGTTTTTGCCCATACGGATCAGTTCTTTATCACATCAGGGGTACAGCAGGCACTTGCAGTGCTCGCACTAATGCCTTTTCCGAACGGAAAGCAGCGAGTGCTGCTCGAATCACCGACGTATCACAATATGCCTTCACTATTAAGTGGATTAAACGTGCCGATTGCAGGAGTTGAGCGCTCACTAAGAGGATTGGACTGGGATGAATTAGAACGCCAATTCCGAGAGGGCGATATCAAATTCTTTTATGTCATGCCACGATTTCATAATCCGCTTGGAACATCACTGACAACGTCGGAGAAGAAACGGTTAATTCGGCTCGCCGTGAGGTACGATGTATACGTCGTTGAGGACGATTTTTTGGCCGATCTGGAAGATAATTCGAAGCAAGACCCTTTATTTTCCCATGATACGGACGGACGGGTCATTTATCTGAAAAGTTATTCCAAAATTCTGTTTCCGGGTCTGCGCATAGGCATTGCGATCTTGCCCCAGAAGCTTACCTCTTCCTTCCATATGTACAAAAAAATGCTCGATATTGACACCTCCGTATTGTCTCAGGCTGCACTAGAGATTTATATAAGCAGTGGCATGTTTGCCCATCATGGCAAAGTGATTCGCAATCGCTATGCCGCGCGCATGCGTGAGGTTCATGAGCAGTTAGATGTTTATCCTGAATTTGGACCTTTCAAGGAAGCGCCGCGTACAGGAGGGGAGCATACGGTGCTGCCCCTCCCGGCCAACATTCCGCTCAAGGCATTGTTGACTCGTTTGGAACAGTATGGAGTTCTGGCAGGAACTACAGAGCGTTATTACCCGGAGGGGATGCACGGGGATAAAATGCTGCGATTAAACATATCCAACGTGCCGAAACAGCGAATCGCAGAGGGAATCCGAATAATCGCAGAGCAGATTACGAGGTTACATGTAGTCCAGTATTAGAATGGATCAGATAGAAACGCAAAAAAAACAGGCGTCGTAAACGGTCACCATCACCGTTTATCGACGCCTCTAAGGCGTGTCTGAGAATTCCGAAGGACGCAGAGTTTGCCGAGTTTTTAGACACGACTTAGCATTGTAAATTATTCCTGAGCCATAGCTTTGAAGGAAGCTTCTGCTGCTTCTAATGTCGCTTGTACATCCTCATCGGTATGTGCAGTAGTCAGGAACCACGCTTCATACTTGGATGGAGCCAGATTAATGCCACGGTTCAACATATGCCGGAAGAAGGACGCGAACTTTTCTCCGTCTGTATCCTGCGCCTGGTCATAGTTCGTAACCGGGTGATTACAGAAATGAGTGGAGAAGGCACCGCGAATTCGGTTGATTGTTACATCGATACCATGGCGATCTGCCGAAGCTTGTAGCCCAGTGGTCAGATCAATTGCAAGGCGTTCCATTTCTTCGTATACACCTTCACCTTGCAGCACTTCAAGGCAGGCGATACCCGCGGAGATGGAAGCCGGGTTACCCGCCATGGTTCCTGCTTGATAAGCAGGGCCGAGTGGAGCAACTTGTTCCATGACATGTTTACGTCCACCATATGCACCAATCGGGAGACCGCCACCAATAATTTTACCTAATGCCGTCAGATCTGGTTCAATCTCAGCATGATTCTCCAGACCAGCATATGTCTGAGTAGAACCATAGTGGAAACGGAAGGCTGTAATAACCTCGTCATAGATGACGAGTGAGCCATTGTCTCGTGTCATCGCGCAGAGCCCTTCTAGGAAGCCCGGTTCTGGCATGACCATACCGAAGTTACCTACGATGGGTTCAACCATGACTGCGGCAACGTCGTCACCCCAACGCTCTAGAGCGTCTTTGAGAGCATCCAGATCGTTAAAGGGAACCGTAATAACCTCATGGGCAATACTCGTTGGAATACCTGCGCTATCCGGAATACCAAGCGTCGATGGACCAGAGCCGGCAGCTACTAATACGAGATCGGAGTGTCCGTGATAACAGCCAGCGAATTTCACAATTTTGTTACGCTTGGTATATGCACGTGCTACACGAATCGTTGTCATGACAGCTTCGGTACCTGAGTTAACGAAGCGAACTTTATCCATGGAAGGGATCGCTTCTTTTAACATTTTGGCCAGATGAATCTCAAGCTCGGTTGGTGTACCGTACAGGATGCCATTGGCAGCCGCCTTCGTAATTGCCTCTGTGATATGAGGATGGGCATGTCCTGTAATAATAGGACCGTAAGCTGCGAGGTAATCAATATATTTGTTGTCATCAACATCCCAGAAATGAGCACCTTGTGCCTTTTTCATGAATACGGGTGCACCACCGCCAACGGCTTTGAATGAGCGGGAGGGGCTGTTGACGCCACCAACGATATGTTGAAGTGCTTCTTCATATAAAACTTCGGAACGTGAGCGAGATGGGAATGAGTTCATGGAATAACTTCCTTTCAATATGGTTTGAATGATTTCTATACTTAGCACAACACAGCGAGAGGGCAGCGTGATGGCTGCCCTCTGTGTGTTCGACTTCGAAGTTGTTACTGTGCTGGCTGTTCGGAGGATTTGGGTTCGTCCCCACTAGCCGTTTTATCTTCCGTTACCTTGCTGCTGTCTTCAGGATCAGCAGGCGGATGAATAATATCCTGAATGTGCTGTTTGAGTTTCTCTTCGTTTGTAACGGTTAGTACTTGTGCTCCACCAGCTGTGCGCTCTTCCTTGAGCATGTTCATTGGAGGAATCTGTTCACTACCGTTCATGCTACTCTGATATCCGAGTCCACCTAGCTTCCACATGTCGGAAAGGGTGAGATTCGTATCTACATATGGGCTAACCTCTTCCAGAATGGAAGGCAGCTTTGCGATGGTTGTTGTTGACTGCATCTTCGCCGCAACGGCCTTGAGGAACTCGCGTTGACGCTCGGATCGAGCGAAGTCTGACATCGCATCATGACGGAAGCGCACATACATCAGAGCGGTATTTCCATCTAGATGCTGATAACCTTTTTTGAGATCAATATCGTATTCGTTATTGTCTGCTTTACTTGTATAATGCATGTCCTTCTCTACGTCAAAGTCTACACCGCCAACGGCATCCACTAATTTGATGAATCCTTGGAAATCCGTATACACATAATACTGAACAGGGATACCAAGTAAGTCACTTGCGGCTTTCATTGCTGTGTTAGGACCATGTGTAATCGCGGTATTAATCCGCTCCTTACCGTAGCCGTCTATATTCATATAAGTGTCTCGCAAAATGGAGAACAGATTGATTTTTTTGGTGAGTGGATCGAGTGATACCACCATCATGCTGTCTGAACGAGGAACTTCGCCTTTGGCTAATCCACGAGCATCGACACCCATAACCAAAATATTTACGGTGTCAGTTCCCTCCCACTTCGGCGGGTCAGGGGTGTTCACTTTTTCAACATTTTCGATACCGGCAAACGGAGATTCGTCGCCTTCCTTTTGCAAACCATTCAACTGATTGAGAATAGAACCGAAATAAAATGCCGCAGCTCCACCAACAATCAATACGAAGGCGGCAAGAGATATCCATATGGTTCTCTTCGTCTTTCTGGTCATGCTAGCTCTCCTTTGTATTCAAAATGAATTAAAAATCAGTCCGATGATCATCTAGCCGAGGTTTTCCGCGCACGACCTCTTTCACAGATGCGAGAGAGGACACTCCTCACACTATTTTAAAGCTTGCTGAATTTCGACTGATACTATTATAATTTCTTTTTGGGCTACAAGCAATTTCAACAAAATCCAAGTGAGGTATAAACATGCTGGCGATTGATGTCAAAGATTTACGCAAGTCGTTTAGCGTTCAGAAGAGCCGCGGTGGCCTCAAGGGCGCGTTTCAGGACCTGTTTGCACGTCAATACCAGGAGGTACTGGCTGTAAACGACATTTCGTTTCAAATTCCGCAAGGCGAAATTTGCGGATATATCGGGGAGAATGGTGCCGGCAAATCAACAACAATTAAGATGTTGACCGGCATTTTGGTGCCTACTTCAGGCCAAATATCGGTAGGTGGATATGTTCCATATCTGGAACGGGAGAAGTTTGTACAGAATATTGGCGTCGTATTTGGTCAGCGCAGTCAGCTGTGGTGGGATATCGGCGTGATTGAATCCTTCCATCTGCTACGCAAAGTATACCGCGTAGGCGAAGTTGATTTCCGTAAAAGACTGGATGAGCTTGTTGAGCGGTTACAGCTTCAAGACCTGCTCAGTCGTCCAGTACGTAAGCTTAGCCTTGGACAGCGCATGCGTTGTGAGCTAGTAGCAGCCTTGCTGCATAATCCAGGCATTGTATTTCTTGATGAACCGACAATTGGACTTGATATTGTCGTGAAGTCCGAGATTCGGGAATTCCTGAAAGACATGAACCAGGAGCATGGTACAACCATTTTGCTGACTACTCATGATCTTCAGGATATTGAGGCACTTTGTTCAAGAGTAATCATGCTGGATGCAGGAAATATCATCTATGACGGTGGTTTGGATCATTTGAAATCCCAATGGGGAACGGAGCGAGAGATCCGCTTCAAGTTCGGTACAGCACACACGATGAGCCAAATGCAGGAGTGGACTGCCGCAATGCCTGTACGCTGGACAGTGGAGAACGAGCTGTCGGCATCCGTCTGGATTCCATTGGAGCTTAATGTATCCGACGTGCTTGGAAGGGTTGTTGGACAAGCTGACATTACGGATATTCAGATTGTTGAGATTAATACGGATGAGATCGTACGTAGTATCTATCAATCCGGTTCTGCTGAGCGCCCTGAGATCGTAACGGCAAGCAACGAAGCGGTGGGTGTATCTTAGATGAACAGTGCATTTATTGATTTCATGCGCATTCGTTTTCTAACGATGCTGGCATATCGGGTGAATTATTATTCCGGCATTTTGATATATACGCTGAATATCGGCGTGTATTACTTCACCTGGCAAGCAATTTACGGAGGAAGCGGAGAAATTGGCGGCTTCACGGCTGCTCAGATGACGACGTATGTTGCGGTGTCGTGGATGGCGCGGGCATTTTATTTTAACAACCTGGATCGAGAGATTGCGGCTGACATTCGTGATGGCTCCATAGCGATTCAATTCATCAGGCCGATTAACTATGTGATGGTCAAAATGATGCAAGGGCTTGGTGAAGGCATATTCCGCTTCTTGTTGCTAATGATCCCGGGCATGTTGATTGCCATTCTTCTCTTCCCGGTAGAGCTGCCTACTGCGCCTTCGGCGTGGATTGGTTTTCTGGTGATGCTGTTCTTCAGCTTCCTGATTAACTCCCAGATTAACGTCATTACGGGACTTGCGGCATTCTTTGTGGAAAATAACGAAGGTATGATGCGCATGAAACGGGTAGTGGTGGATCTGTTCTCAGGTTTAATTATTCCGATCAGCTTATATCCAGATTGGTTGTCAACCATCATGAAGCTGCTGCCTTTCCAAGCGATTACGTATCTGCCCGGTTCTGTATTTACGGGAAGAGTGGAAGGCACAGGCATATGGAATGTACTCGGTATTCAGGTGCTGTGGTTTGTTCTGCTGCTGATTCCGATGATGCTGATCTGGCGGCAGGCGCGTAAGCGTTTGTTCGTGCAAGGGGGTTAACGGAATGTACTATTTAAGTTTAATCGGAGAATATCTGAAAAATTATATGAAAACCAGGCTCACCTACCGTGCCGACTTCTGGGTTGAGATCATATCGGATCTGTTGTTTCAGGCAACCAATCTGATCTTTATCTTTGTTGTTTTCCGTCATACGGATAACTTAGGTGGCTGGAGCGAGAGTGAAGTTCTTTTCGTCTATGGATACTTTATGGTACCGTACGGTATCTTTAGTTGTTTCGTTAATCTGTGGGGGTTCAGTGAGCGTTATATTGTCAAGGGTGAGATGGATCGCATACTGACTCGTCCTGCCCATAATCTGTTCCAGATCTTGCTGGAGAATGTGGATCCACCGGCGCTGGTAGGTTCGTTCATCGGTTTGATTATTATGGTTATAAGCGGAGCAGAAATGGGACTAGTACTGGAGTGGTGGCATATTCCGGCGCTTATCATTCTGGCATTAAGTTCAGTAATGATCTACACGGGTATATATACCATTCTGACCTCGCTCTCGTTTTATTCAGACGCACCAACAGGAATTCTGCCTTTGATGTATAACATTCAAGGGTATGGTCGTTATCCGGTGACGATCTACAATCGTGCGATACAGGTGCTGTTAACCTGGATTATTCCATTTGCCTTTGTGGGCATCTATCCAGCAGCGCTCTTCCTAGAGCGATCGGAGATGCATCGTATGGCACTTCTGACGCCAGTCATGGGACTCGTATTTGGCTCAGTGGGCTTACTTCTATGGAATTTCGGCGTGAAACGTTATCGCGGAGCAGGATCGTAATAAATGGGTTCAACTAAACATTTTTTAGTTGAACTTACATATTGCAATTGTGAGTGAAAAATGAGGAGGGATTCAGATGACTGTAACCGTAGGCCAGATGGCCCCGGATTTTGAACTTCCGTCCAGTACGGGAGAGAATGTTAAGTTGTCCGATTATCGTGGACAGCGGGTGTTGCTTTATTTTTATCCTAAAGATCTAACTTCTTCTTGCACACAACAAGCCTGTGATTTTCGAGATCTGCATGAAGAGTTTCAAGGATTGAATACCGTCATCTTAGGCATCAGTACGGATCCGATGAAGCAGCACGATAAATTCATTGCCAAGCATGGGCTGCCATTTGCCTTGCTATCGGATGAGGAGCATCAAGTAGCAGAGCAGTATGGCGTATGGCAGCTTAAGAAGATGTACGGCAAGGAATACATGGGCATTGTGCGCTCTACCTTTTTGATTGATGAAGAGGGGAAATTGATAAAGGATTGGTCTAAAGTGCGAGTAAAGGGACATATTGAAGCAGCACTTGAGGCAGTTCGGGAGTTATCGAGCTAGTACAAGTTATTGGAAAATATAAAAGTGGAAAAGGCTGTGTTTGAGGAATGGACGATTCCTTGGAACATGGCCTTTTTGGCTATTTAGAGAGCATCCAGAAGAGTAGGGGCATCTTCGCTGTATTGCTGAAAAGAATGCTCGTCGACCGACTTTTCATTACATAGCCATGTTTAACTTTGTGTAGACTTCCCATTGCGGATTCGGTGAATCAATAACAGAAGTAATGGGATCACAAAGCCTGTTGTTGTATCCCACAAGAGCCAGGTGTTACCGGTGATGACCATATAGTAGAGCACATTGGGAGCGAGTAGCACTGCCATTGAGAAGAATAGCATGGAGGACGGTAGGATCAGCATTTTATGGCTTTTAAGTTGGAACAGTTGGGCGATTCCCGCCACAAACGAATACATGTACAATAGGCTTTTGAAGTAGGTAGAGATCAACCAGGCTGAAGCCATCATCGCCTCGATACGAAGAAAAGAACCTCCGATATTAATTTTTTTGGACAAGAAATAAGAGATGTAAATGTTATGTTGGGTGATAAATGAACCTGCTACTGCCAATGACATCAAAACAAGAAGCGTGAGCATGATACCTGCTGTTAGGGAGGACAATAACAAATCCCGTTTAAGATGGGTCTTTGTGCGGACATAAGGAATAACCATCATAAGTGCAAGTATATCTCCAAAAGGAGAAAAGGTTCCAATCGCAACACCTTTCCAGAATTCAATCAGACTGGAATTAAGTATAGGCTTAATACGAGATAACTCAACTTGTGGCAGGAGGCCTAGGAGCAGGATAAGCATGAACAGCACAAAGATCGGAAGTAGAATCTCGCTGGTGGCACCAATGCTGCTGATTCCTTTGAGAAGAGCCCATGTGAGTGCTGCCACCATCAAGATGATAATTGCTCGAATCGGAGTATTAATGTAAATTTTTGTGGTTAAGAAGTCCCCAACTTCTCTAATACACGTAGAGGCGATCATGGCAAAATAAAATAGGTAGGCTACCGTGAAAATAGTTCCCATCCATTTCCCAAGAATCTTCATACAGATCTGAATAAAACTTAACTCAGGGTAAGTACGGTGAAGTTTATAGATTACATACACAATGAGTAATCCGAATGGTTGACTTACGAGTGAAGCGAGCCAAGCATCCTGCTTAGCGGAGGCAGCAATCATTGAAGGGTAGATCAAGGTCATGTCGCCAAGGACGACCAGGAAGGTGAGTGCTGTGAACTGTTTAAGTGTAAGCGTTTCTTTGTTCATACCTGGACTCCTTTAAGCGCTCATGATTTCAGGCTGACTGTTCATGATTTCTTACGATGAGAAATTGATTTGATCCAATGGATCATAAGAAGCAATCCTGGAAGGATAATGCCTATCGTCGTATCCCAATCCACCCAATAAGGTACGACGGTGATAATGATATACGTAATCCCGGGCGAGATCAGATTGGCAAGTCCAAAGATCAGCAAGCCAGTAGGTAGAATAAGTCGACGATATTGTTTCATGTTAAACAGTTCAGCGATACCTAGTACAAAGACATAGAGATAGATGCACGCTTTAAAATAAGTAGAGATTAACCATGCAGAGGCCATAAAGGCTTCAATGCGTTGGAAAAAGTCACCAATGTTGATCTTTTGCGACAAAATGAAGGATGCGTAGATATTATGCTGTGTAAGAAAAGCACCTAGAACAAGCATAGATATTGTGACTAGAGATGAGAGGATAAGGCTTCCAATGCCCGCAGCCAGAATAACGTCCCTGTTTCGATGAGCGGTTTTGGCAGTGTAGGGAAGGAGCATGAGAATAGGGATAGCCTCGCCCACCGGATAAATGATACTAACCAAGATGCCTTGAGCAATTGTAACGCTAGTGTTCTCTCTGACTGGCTTTAGATTATTGACATCAACCTGGGGTAACAAGCTAACGACAAGAACAACGATAAATACAATAAGCAAAGGTAACAGAAGTTCGCTGGTTCGTCCTAGTGACTCCACACCATGAAAGACGGCCCACACAATAGCAATGACAAATAATAAAATGACAACCCGGATCGGTGTGTATATGAAAATTTGGGTTGTCATGAAATCCCCAACTTCTCGGGTATGGGTGGCAGCTCCGATTACAAAAAAATACAGGTAAAAAAGAGATAGCAGTGTTCCAGGCCAGTAACCTAAAATGGATCTGGAGAGGGATACGAGGTTTTGACCCGGATAGGCGTTGCCCAGTTTAAGGAACATTGCCATGAGACCCATCCCTAAAGGAATACCGACCAGAGCACACATCCAGGCATCCTGTTTCGCATAGGACGTAATTACGGAAGGATAGATCATCATCATGTCGCCAACGACCATCATGATCGTTAGCGTAGCCAATTGTCTCGTTCCAAGCCGCCCTTGCTCAAGCATATCTCCACCCCTTTTAACTAAGTACCTGTAATTCGAGCTAATAACTGATTGATTGGTTCATAGATCCAAACCACGAGCTTTAAGGGACTCGGAAATTCCCACAGATTGACCGCGATGACACTAAACGTGATGCCTGCTAGAAGTAAGACACTATATACTGCCGTTTCTTTCCATTGCTTATTCTTAAACAGGGTTGGGAGATCAATCCAGCCGATGATGATTCCAATCACTACGGCGATAATGGAGAGAACCATGCGATATTATCACTCCTTTAGCTCATTTTGGAATGAATTATCCAACGTACCCACACGTCTGATTTGTGAATTTGCTTCATAGTTAACCTCAAGGTCTGCGAAATGTTGATCCCAGTTCTCTCTTACCTTTTCGAAATATTTAGGGTTAGTCTGATATATCTCTTGGCCGAATCCAAAGATATCAACGTGGAATTTGCGCCGCACGGAATTCACCGAATTTTTCATTAACTCAATGAGCCGTTCTTCGGATAGTTTCTCTAATTCATGGATGGCAGTCATGGAACCAATCTGAAAATTGCACTCCACCGAGCCAATGGAAGAGACGTTTTTGACTTTAAGATTAATGACCGGTTCTCCACGCATAAATTTTACTTTGCGATCAGTTGATGTTCGAAGTGTCTTCATCGTTACCGTGCCCTCGTCCTTTGGACAATCCACATGACCAACAGTTGTTTTGACATTACCCTTTACATAATTGAATCCTTTGGATTCTTCTTCGGTTAACCAACCAATCAGCTTGTCCTTTTTAAAGACAGATAGTCCAGTTGTATTGAGGCGTGCAGGCACGATGATGTTCTCGATATTACTCTTTTCCCCGCTTTTGCTAGCGTCCCCTATAATTTCTACCCCAGTAATCACAGGTTGTATGCCTGGGGATAGCATAGTATTGATTAGATCGTCTCCGGTTACCGTGGTGGTAGGTGACCAGATCTTGGCGGAGACATCAAGTGAATTAAATAACTTTTCCGCAGGAATGTTATCAAGTGGCGTGAGCAAATCAAGAACCTTGGAAGCCTGGGTCTTCCTTGCTACCATAACGTAATAGTCAGGACGAACAGTAGGCTCACGCATGAGTCCCTCCATAACGTCATAAATCCCTTCTTCCCTTGCATACTCTTCCCCGAACACAAGAATTCGGACATGTGCCATGAAGATTCGACGCGGACTTGTTTCGGTCAACTTTTGAATGGCTTCCAGCATAGAGTCTGCTGTGGCTTGGTACTGTGTAACCGGCGTACCTCTTCCTCCACCAGATTTGGAAGAGATTTCGGCGGGCACAACAACTTGAGCACTAACCTTTATTTTGTCGCCGTCCTTGTCGATACCCAGACCTAGCATAATACCAAGTTGGTTAAGCTCCTGACGATCCCAACATCCGGTTAGGAGAGGGAGGACTACGAGAAAGCAGGATATAAGGCGTAAGGATGTCTTCATGTCATGTTCTCCTGACTATCGTTGTTGCTTCTTTTTTTTAGGGGGCTGTCTGTTGACGTTCGGTGATTTTGTAGATTGTGGACGAGTTCTCATATCAGGCCACGGTACCCGGAACAACGTATCTTTTAAGTCACTCTGAATGAAGGGAGCAAAAGGTGACATGTACGATACACCGAATGAACGAAGCGAACACAGATGAGTGACAGTAATAAGCAGTGCAATCAAGATGCCGTAGAAACCAAAGGCAGCCGCCAACATCATCAGCACAAAGCGTAAGATCCGGACAGAGATCGATAGACCGTTCTCTGGAATGACATAACTTGAAATCGCGGTAATGGAAACGATAATGACCATTGCTGCTGAGACGACCCCAGCATCAACCGCTGCTTGACCGATAACAAGTGTACCTACGATGGAGACAGCCTGACCGACCGTTTTGGGAATTCGGATACCCGCTTCTCGCAAGATTTCGTAGGTTAACTCCATGAGTATTGCCTCAATGAACGCTGGGAAGGGTACACCTTCACGTTGTGCAGCGAGGCTGATCAGCAGATTGGTCGGTAACATCTCTTGGTGAAAGGTTGTGATGGCAATGTAAAAGGATGGAGCTAGTAGAGCAATAAAAAATGCCAGGTACCGAATCATACGAATCAGTGTACTAATATCTGCCCGTTGATAATAATCCTCGGGGGATTGAAAGAAATGTACAAACAAGGCCGGAACAAGCAATACAAAAGGGGTACCGTCCACAATAATGGCAACTCGACCTTCAAGCAGTGCAGCAGCTACAGAATCGGGGCGTTCGCTGTTATAGACCGTCGGGAAGATGGTGCGTGTCTCATCCTGAACAAACTCCTCTATATATCCGCCCTCCAGGATGCCATCGATATCGATCTGATCCAGACGTGTTCTGAGCTCTTCAACGACATCATTGTTGACCGTACCCTTGATGTAGAGTACAGCGATTCTTGTTTTGGTGATCTGTCCAATTTCTCTTTCTTCAATCCAGAGGCGAGAATCCCGTATTTTTCTACGAATCATCGCTGTATTTGTACGTAAATTTTCATTAAATCCTTCCATGGGGCCACGGACAACAGTCTGAGAAATAGGCTCGCTGACAGAGCGATCTTCCCATCCGGCGGCTCCAATCTTGAGACCACGCACGGAACCCTCAATTAACAGAATGGCAAAGCCTGCAATCATGGCATTTAATGCATCATTCATATCCTCAATAAGCAATACTTCACTAGCGGCAAGAACATCGTTTTGCAGGTATATCAGATGTTCATCATCTACTGAGAAATCAGGGAGTTCCCGTCGCTGTAGCAATGATTCAAGAATTGCTTGATTTAATATCTGTACGTCAACGAGCCCATCGATATATAGCAGAACGGCAGGCCATTTGTGCAAGCATTGAAAAGGGCGGATCATTAAGTCATTGCTGTTACCCATCATCTCTTTGCAGTACTCTATGTTTTGACTCAGATTTGGATGGATCTGCTGTGATGTATCATGGCTTTGCGCATCGATGCTCATCTTCGATCCCCCCTTACATCCTTTATTTGCAAAGTAGTATGACCTGAATGAATACAGATTATGACAACAAAGTGAAGGTAACGAAGAGGCAACATAAATTGACTCGAATCATACAGATTACATAGAGCAATACGTTGAAAGTGGATTTAGGAAATTGTTGAGGGTTTGGAGTAGTCATGGGCTTCTCCGGCTATAGTGCGGTATCGTATGTTGATTTTCGTGAGCAAGGTTATTTAAGACGTAGAAAAAATAAAAAAAAGAAGCTGCATAGTCTGCGGCTCCTTGTCATGGGATGTGTGGAAACGACGTTCAGTCTGCATTTTGTTTTTGTCGTTGGGGAACAGGGGCGCTTTTCTTCATGTTGCGGTGACTCCAGACCGTGCGGTAACGGTAGACCACAGCGACTAATAAGAGAAGTCCAACACCAGCTAGGAGGTACGCGGAGTACTGATGCGCGAGCTGAAATACGACGTTCCACTGAGGGCCAAATAGTTTGCCGATGCCTAAAAATAAGACGACCCAGAATAACGCACCCGAGTAAGCGTAGAGAGCGAATTTACGAAAGGGAATGGCAGCAATGCCTGCAAAATAACCTGTAAAGTGTCGTACACCTGGAATGAAATAGCCAATGAAGATCAAGCCGTTACCGTATTTGCCAAACCATTTTTGCGTTTTATCCAGCTTGTCCTGCTTCAGTAAAAACCATTTCCCATAGCGGGTTATAAACGGCAGCCCTGCCTTAGCTCCAATAAAATACGTGATGGTCATGCCGATCGTTGTTCCTAGAAACGCAAGGATAAGAAGGATTCCGAAGTCGAGCTGTCCTTTGTATGATAAATAACCTGCATAGGCCATCGTTGTTTCTCCTGGGAAGGGGAGGGCAATGAACTCAAGCAACAGTCCAAAAAATAATACACTATATCCGTAGGATCCAAATAAATGTTGGATCTTCTCAAGCAATTCCAATACTTTTCACTCTCCTGAAGTTAAGGTGTGAGTTACGAGCGAACCATAACTCTCGGGGCACGTCTTGTTTAGGATATGCTACCTAATTCATGGCCAAGAATCAATCGTAATCCATACGATACCGATCCCAAAAATTATAGTGAAGAATGACGTCTTTTTTTCACATGCCCTCCATATAATTCTAACAAATCCGCTGAAGTCTATCAGCAAATTTACTAGAAACGTTGGAGGTTGATTCATAAATGACGCAGATCATGGAATCGAGAATCAGTGTAGAAGTAGATATGTCCGTGAATAGTACCCAAAAACATACATGTAGGCTTCCCCAATGGATTACGTTCCTAGTCCGGGTGGCAATAACGATATGTCTGTTTACGACATGCCCGGGGATAACCAACATTTCTTATGCTTCAGGTTCTAATGTACCCACTCCCAGCGAGAATAATAATTCGAAGAAGATGGTTTATCTGAGTTTCGATGATGGCCCTGGAGTACATACTCGGGAAGTGCTGGATATTTTGAGTAAAGAGGAGATCCCCGCTACGTTCTTCGTACTTGGTGAGCAGGCGCAGCGAAATCCTGAACTTATTCGAGCAATTGTAGAAGACGGACATGCAGTGGGAAATCATACTTTTAATCATAATTACAAGCAATTATATAGTGATTTTAAAGAGTTCTGGAAACAGATTAAACAGACGGAAGAAGTGATATATGGAATCACCGGGTTACGTCCTAATCTGGTTAGAGCACCGGGTGGGAGCTACGGTCACTTTGATCAAAGCTATTTCGACCTGTTGCAGCAAGGGGGATACACCGTAATGGATTGGAATGTGGACAGTGGAGATTCCAAACGTAAAGGTGTGCCTGCAA
Source organism: Paenibacillus sp. MER 99-2 (assembly GCF_023714095.1). Lineage (NCBI taxonomy): Bacteria > Bacillati > Bacillota > Bacilli > Caryophanales > Paenibacillaceae > Paenibacillus > Paenibacillus sp. MER 99-2. The sequence continues at coordinate 113,493 of NZ_JAMAUZ010000011.1, forward strand.
GCGAAATTCTACGTAATGCCACCAAGGTGCCTGCTGGAACCAGCTCGGTTATTGTATTGATGCATGATGGAGGAGCACACGCCGAAACGGTAAAAGCTTTACCGGAAATTATCCGTTATTACAAAGAGCAAAACTATCAATTCGATACGATTAAAGCTTCCGATGAGCCTGTCCAATTTCGCGTTAAGTCGGATGGGGCATATGCTTCTCGTAAAGCACCTGGCAAAGCATGGATTGCTGAGCATGTAGAGTCCAATTCAGAATTGTGGCTGGCAGGTAAGGAACTAAAGGTTGAAATAGGGATGGCGGCAGCAACTTTGCGATCAGGAGAATTTCGTGTAGAAGAGCAGCAGATCATGGTGCCATTGCGAAGCTTCATGAAGAAGTTCGGCAGTAATGCACGTTGGGATGCAGAGACAAGAACGGCTTCGGTAGTCTGGAAAGATCGAACCATCTACGCTAACAGCATCAGTGGGGAATTAACTTCAGGACGATTAGGGCAAGCGGGAGATAACGTGAAGGGGAAGGTTCGAAGCCAGGGCGGTACAACTTGGGTTCCACTTCGAGATCTGTTAGAAGAGATGGGACTGAGCGTACAATCGATGAAGTCCAATAAAGTAGAGTGGACGGTGAAGGCGAACATCCCTGTGGCTGCAGTGGGAAGGGGAAATCTTACAATCTACGTCTAATCTCTCAACTTCCGGGCAACACTAAAATCATAGATTACTATGACTTAGAAATGCCGATGAAATGGAAGGAGAACGAGTGATATGACATATATGCGAATAGAACATGAGCATGCAGTGGAGTTATTAAATAGAGTAATCAAACGAGTCGAGACTGCCATTATTGGTAAGAACCAAGAGATTCAATATGTGCTTACGGCAATGCTCGGTGGTGGACATACACTTCTGGAGGATGTACCAGGCACAGGCAAAACGATGTTAGTTCGTGCTATGGCTTCTGCGCTTGACTGTTCCATGGGACGCATTCAATTTACTTCGGATGTTATGCCGGCAGACGTAATGGGTACCTCGATATATCATCCACCTACAGGGGAGTTCACGTTCCGCCCTGGTCCGGTGATGTCTAATTTCGTGTTGGCCGATGAGATCAATCGGGCTTCGCCCCGAACCCAGTCGGCTCTACTAGAAGCGATGGAAGAGCGCCGAGTTACGGTTGATGGTACAACGTATACGTTACCGCGTCCTTTCTTTTTGCTAGCGACGCAGAATCCGTTGCAGTTTGAGGGCACATACCGTTTACCTGAAGCACAGCTTGATCGTTTCATGATTAAGATTGGACTCGGATACCCTGAGCCTGATCAAGAAGTAGAGCTATTAACACGGATGCAAAATAGAGAGTCCAGCTTGGCAAGTCCACCGGTCATGCTCGCAGAAGAAGTGGTAGCGATGCAACGTGAGGTTCGGCTGGTACATGTTGATGCGGTCATTAAGCAATACTTGGTCTCTGTCGCTGTAGCGACACGTAGCCATCCATCCGTGAGACTTGGAGTTAGTCCTCGGGGCACACTTGCTTGGATGGTTGCCACACAGGCCTTTGCCTATCTTCGAGGACGCAGTTATGTGATTCCGGATGATGTCAAAGAGATGGCAATTCCTGTACTTTCCCATCGCATTCAGCTTAAATCCCAGAACAGAGCAGAGGGTTCATGGTCACAGGAGCAGGTGATTCATGAGGCGCTGTCTTCCGTTCCGATTCCGGTTCAGTTGTCGGCACAGGGAAGGGGACGGAGGCAATGAGCATATTTGCCGGGCGTCTAATCAATGCAGCCCTTATCTTGGCTTTTGGCTCCCTCTTCATATGGCATGGAGGCAAATCGGTACTGTTTCTCTTCGTCATCACACTTCTGATTGGAGTTAGTGGAGTAGTTATCCATGCCTGTGGTCCACGTAACATTGATATTCGTAGACATCTGCAATCCAAGCGTATGTTATCTGGGGAAACCATTCATGTGCGAGTCGAGCTGGAATTCAGAAGCCGTATTCCGCTGTTATGGGTTGTTCTGTGCGAGAATACACCTGCTGGTGTGCATCGCAAATGTTTTTTTTCAGGGATGCAGCGGCAATTCACCTATCAATATCAGTTGTCTGGGTTGAGAAGGGGTATCTATGAATGGGATAACGGTCGATTATATTGGGGAGATATTTTCGGTTGGAATACGTTATCTGCGGAGACGAGTGGAGGAACCTCGCTGATCGTTGTGCCTTCTGTCACGGTCACTGAACATGCAGAGAGCCTTATCACGACATCTACAGTTGCAGGAGAGGGACAGCTGTCCGAGCAGAGAAGTCTGCAGGGAAGCCGGGGTCATGAGTTCCGCGATTATCAGCATGGTGATCCAATGAAACGAATCCACTGGAAAAGTACAGCCAAAACCGGGAGACTTCAGACGTTTATCCCTGAAACAATGGAATCACCATCGCTTCAAATCTTGGTATATGAAGACCAGGCAGGTTATGCGCAGCCCTGGGATGATTCAAGCAATCATACTGCTTTTGAACGGGTTATCAGTATGGCAGCAAGGTGGATTCATCAAGCTGATCTGGATGGTATTCCGTATCAACTGTGGTCAAGCGACAGAGAAGGTCTTGTTCGTGAACAGACGTATAGATTCGGTGAGATGCCATCTGCTGATGATTTAGAGCGCTCTCTGGATCGGTTAGCGCAGGCACGGATTATCCAGACTTCGCAAGCTGTTTCCAGCTTGATGGATCGGGCGATGCTAGAACATATGCCGACTGGATCGCGTGTTATTGTGCTCAGTGGACGAATGGATGCGGCTCTATATCAATGGGTGCTAGATGCTATGAGTCTAGGAGTCCAGGTAGAGGTGCAATTAACGGAGACAACAGGTACAGGTCTAACTTCCCATCGGAAACTTGATATAGGAATGAAGTCGACTTTGGACAAGGCCAATAATGCAGGCGTCAGTAATAAATGGAAATTTTCAATTCGAAGTACCTCGAACTTGCATACTCAAACTCAATCCCAACCATCTGTACTTCAGTCCCAGTCCGCAGCGTGGCTAGAGCAGCTTCAGCAGTGCGGGGTACAAATCTGCAACGTGGCAGAGCAGCAGACACCTCCTGTAGGAAAGGTGGTGGTTACGGATGTGGGAGCATAGTCCGAACCACCACTCACGATCCAGTGAATCTGCAGGAGAAGGCTTGTCATACTTTAATCTGGACAACAGAACCAAAGAGACAGAAGCAGAGCCTCTTAAGTATAGGTTATTCATCTGTACACTGCTGCTGCTAATGTCCCTGGAATGGATCTACCCCGTGACCTCTTCCGGGCAGCAGGGAAGTGAGCGTTTTTTATTGGTTATGGCCGGATTAACTGCTGCACTGCTTGTGGTGGGATTATTTCGCACCGGTTGGATTGCAGGCACGGTGGTTCGATTATGTATTGCTTTTGTTGCGCTATGTCTGATGTACGGTGGACAAGATCCACTTGGATGGGGGATCACGTACCCTGAGACGCTAAGATCAGATTTGGATGCCTTTATGCAAAGTGGGCGTTTTTATAGCATAAGTACAGAAACACGAGGGTTCTTCATGATGTTTGGCTGGAGCATGCTGATCACCTCGGTGCAGTCTCTAGTTTTGCTGCGTCTGAGCGTCATGTTATTTGGTGGAGCCACGCTCGTATATTTGATGCTACTTGAATCACTAGCTGGACTGGATGTCTACGCGTCCATCGTACGATCGGTACTTTGGATCATGCTGATTCAGGCTCTCTTGCAGCTACTCCGTTTATCTGGTGGCGTTACCACACCGCGCTATGCACTGAATCCTTATGGACGCTGGAGTATCGTGACTGTACTTGCCGTCATGGCGATGGTTTCTTTCTCTGGATTGCCAGGTCAATTTAGTTCAATCTCTCAACCTGAGCGTATATCTCTTGATGAGATTGGTGAACGACTGGCACACTGGGCAGGATATAACGCAGGAGATAGTATTCCTGCGGCAGCATCAGTAACAGGATATAGCACTGCCGATGCTCCTATGGGTGCGCCTCTGACTCAAGGGGATACAGTCTTTTTCGTGGCGAACAGTCCAGAACCGACGTATTGGCGCGGGGAGACTCGCTCATATTATAACGGCAGCACGTGGAGTGATCCTGCGCAAAGTTTCGAAACAGCCAGTCCATCCGGGTTACTGCGTACAGATGGATGGGAGAATCAGAACTATTGGACTCGCATTCGGCAAACCGTTACGATGCAGCGGGAGTGGAAGGGGCCGAATCCACTCTTTACGGGCGGAATGCCGCTCAATGTATCGTTTCAGGATAGTGAAAGCATCAATGAGAAAACCATGCTCTCGCTTTTGTCGAACAGGGATTCAGCGACGCTGTGGTTGTCAGGTTCAGGCCGCCGTGTATCCGTTAAACGTTATGCAGCAGATGTTATGATTCCTACAGCCGAGCCAGAGCATTTACGTCTTCTGGAAAGGAAGCAACGGAGTATAGATCCTGCCGAAATTCGTAGAACTTACCTACAGCTTCCGGACTCACTGCCAGGGCGTGTGCGCTCTTTGGCAGATGAGATTGTGAAAGGGAGCGAGACACGATACGATGCGGTGCATGCAGTCCAGACGTATCTGGCTAATCATGCTGAATACACACTGGATACACGTATGCCTCCGCGTGGAACGGATTTTGTGGATGATTTCCTGTTTGTCACGAGGCAAGGGTACTGCAATCATTTCTCAACAGCGATGGTTGTCCTTCTGCGTGCAGAAGGTATTCCAGCACGTTGGGTCAAAGGATTTGGCACAGGGGAGCTGGACCCTAAAGTTCCGGGGCAGTACACCATTACCCAAGGTGATGCTCACTCTTGGGTAGAAGTGTATTTTCCAGGCGCAGGCTGGATGCCGTTTGAGGCAACGCCTGGCTTTGTTATACCGCAGGCGAAGGCGAGTGCTGACGCCGAAGCTACGCTGCTTCAGGATGCAGGGGCGCAGCCGCGACTGGATCCGTGGTCTGGTGCGAGCGCTTGGCTGCTGGCTCGCGCCCAGGCATTTGTCGCGGCGCCTTGGCTCACCGCGACGGCACTTGCGGCAGCGGCGGCATTGTGCGCCGCTGTAGCCTTTGGCGTGCGGCGGCTTCGCCCCGCGCTGCCGCTGAGGCTGCTGCTGGCATGGCCGCGCAGCAGCTTTCCAGACCGGGAGCGGCTGCTACGCGCCGCCGCTCCGGTCTGGCCCGCGCTTGCGCGGCAGTACGGCCCGCGGCCGCCGGGTATGACGCTGCGGGAATACGCAGCGTCACCCGCCGTGGCCGCAGGCACGGACAGCGCGGACATCGCGCGGTTTGCAGCCGACTGGGAACGGCTGCTGTACGGTCCAGAGCGTCCGTTGCGCGCGGACAGTCTGGACTTCCTGCGCCGGGCGCTTCGGCTAGCCCGGCGGTTGCCAAGGCGCTAGCTAAACGGCAAGGCCCACGTTTAGCCGCCTGTTCACGGACGCCTCTCTTTGCCTAGCGGCGAACGAGGCGTCTTTCCGCGCTAACCTTGAAGCATTGGTTAGGTTACTATTGATTAGAGGTGCTTTTATTCAAGAAGAAGGTGTGGAAAGAGCAGGAAAGAATGTGGAACTGGATTGAACAAAAGTGCAGTTGCACTACGAAAAGAAGCATTCTTTCGTTCTCCATTCATGTTGCTCATAAATTGTCGAATAAAGGAGTTTAGCCTTTCCTTGACGGTATGTTTTGTCGTTGCGTATAATTAGTTTCATTAATTGAGGGAGGCACGGTAATGAATAAGCAGAATGAAATTGTGGTTGTCCTTGACTTTGGGGGCCAATACAACCAGTTAATCGCCAGAAGAATCCGGGATCTTGGCGTATACAGCGAGCTTTTGCCGTATAATACACCGGCTGAGAAGATCGCAGAATTGTCACCAAAAGGAATCGTATTCTCCGGAGGTCCGTCCAGCGTGTACGCTGAGAATGCGCCGCACGTAGATCCAGGTGTATATGATCTTGGACTTCCAATCTTCGGAATCTGTTATGGCATGCAGCTTATGGCTCAACAGCTTGAAGGTAAAGTAGAACGTTCCGAGAAGCGTGAGTATGGTAAAGCAGACCTTGAGTTTGCTGCAGGTGCAGCATTGGCACAAGGCATTGAAGGCGAACATACTGTATGGATGAGTCATGGTGACCATGTTGTTACGCTTCCTCCGGGTTTCAAACTGGATGCAGGCACGGAAAGTGCGCCAATCGCTGCGATGAGTAACGATGAGCGCAAATTGTATGCTGTTCAGTTCCACCCAGAAGTGCGTCACTCCGTTCGTGGTAACGACATGATTAGCAACTTCTTGTTTAATATCTGTGGTTGCGAAGGCAACTGGACTATGGAAACTTTCATCGATGACACGATCAGAGACATCCGTGAAAAAGTAGGCGACGGTAAAGTGCTGTGCGCACTCAGTGGCGGCGTAGATTCCTCCGTTGTAGCTGCTTTGTTACACAAAGCGATCGGTGATCAACTGACATGTATGTTTATCGACCACGGTCTGTTGCGCAAAGGCGAAGCTGAAAGCGTAATGGAGACGTTTGTTGGTAAGTTCGACATGAAAGTTGTCAAAATTGATGCACAAGAACGCTTTATGTCCAAGCTGGCTGGTGTGGATGATCCAGAGCAAAAACGTAAAATTATCGGCAACGAGTTTATTTACGTATTTGACGAAGAGTCCAAGCAGTTCGACGATTTCACATTCCTGGCGCAAGGTACACTGTATACGGATATCGTAGAAAGTGGTACAGCAACAGCGCAGACCATCAAATCTCACCACAACGTTGGCGGTCTGCCGGAAGACATGAATTTCAAACTGATCGAACCGCTGAACACGCTGTTCAAGGATGAAGTGCGTAAAGTAGGTACAGAGTGCGGCTTGCCAGACGAAATTGTACACCGTCAACCGTTCCCAGGACCAGGTCTTGCGATCCGTGTTCTTGGAGAAGTGACGGAAGAGAAACTGCAAATCGTTCGTGATTCCGACTACATTCTGCGTGAAGAAATCGCCAAAGCCGGTCTTGACCGCGAAATCTGGCAATACTTCACAGCACTGCCGAACATGAAGAGTGTTGGCGTTATGGGTGACGCTCGTACGTATTCCTACACTGTAGGTATCCGTGCCGTAACATCCATCGATGGTATGACAGCGGACTGGGCACGTATCCCTTGGGACGTATTGGAGAAAATCTCCGTGCGGATCGTTAACGAAGTGGATAACGTAAACCGGATCGTCTATGACGTAACTTCCAAACCACCTGCAACGATTGAGTGGGAATAGTTAATTAATTTTAAAGAAGCTTGGTTGAGCCTTAGTTCCATAAGGTTTCTACCAAGCTTTTTTTGTTTTATGGCATTAATAAAAATTAGCAGTCAAGTCTATTTGTTCAACATCCCAGAAACTTAGCACTGGGTATTTGAGGAGAAAGACGTTGTATTCCTTAATTTTTTGACCAACTAGCAAATTGAATTCTCACACTCATATCGTTATGGGGGCTATCCTCGATTATCGCTTGGGTAACAATGTATCCAATAATCTTAAAATGGGGTAAAGGATACAACAATACAATCAGAGATTGGCTGGTCGCAATAATACGATGCAGTGAGAGCGTAAGGAAGCACATCTGAGTGTATATTTATTTCTGTTCTTCATCTTCTTTTTAGGCTCACTTCAGATTTTTTTCAGGTTTAAGTTCTATACTGAGTTCATATTACGGCAATTGGCAACTGAAAGGAGATTGAGTGTATGCGTAAAACCGACAATATGAGCAAATGGAAGATGGGCATTGGAAGTGCATTTCTGATGGTGATGCTGGCAGGATGCGGTTCTGGGGTGCAGGATCTGGCTTCCGGTTCTGGTGATTTTTCATTTGTGAACTTAGAGGCGGCGGATACATCTTCCGATCAGACCAGAAACCAGGAAGTATCCTCTGACGTAACAACAAACACAGATCAGAGCCAAAACAAGCTATACGATGTTCAACAGACGGAAATATAATCGACGTAGGACTGATGTAAGAGAAGTATCTGGCTGTGTCACAAGTTACTTTACAGGCTTAATATTAAATCTTTGCTCTAATAAAAGACAGGGCTATCGTTTATAAGGAATAACTGTATTGTTCATCTTCTCGACATGCTTATATGAACACAAGCTACCTTTATTGAAGCATTGGTTTTGCTTTGAAAAAGGTAGCTTTTTAATATGCTGTTAACTATATATCGTAGTGAAATGGAGTCTGACAAAATGGACATATTCTACTAGAAAAATAGCTGAGAAACTCAAAGGTAATTGGTTTGTAAACCGCTAACCTGGTTCTTTCTGTTAAATAATACGAACGATATGTAGGATGCATGGAAGTAACATTCGTTTTTATCATTGACAAAATAGAACTCACCCTCCTAAAATAGTGATGGGAAACAAACAAATAGCGCATACTAATTCGTATAATCCTGGGGATTGGCCCGGGAGTCTCTACGAGATCACCCTAATGATCTGGCTACGAAGAGGAGCAGGCTAAGCACATAAATTCTACATGATTGCGTCTTACATCACACACGCACATTAGAATTTTTTTGTTCTTGGTCAAAAGGCTTTGGTGCCGCTCCTAGTCAAGCTGAGCTCTGGGGATATAACATCTTCAGGGTCATTTGTCGTTTTTCAATATGGCTTCAACATCTCTAAGGGGGAGTAAGTGAATTATGGATCGTTTCTTTAAACTCAAAGAAAACGGAACAAATGTTAGAACGGAGATTGTTGCGGGTCTGACCACCTTTATGACAATGGCTTACATTCTTTTTGTAAACACGTTGTTTCTAGGTTCTAATGGGGCGGGTATGTCCGATAATGCCGTATTTTTTGCAACGGCCGTCGGCGCTGGATTAATGACAATTATTATGGGATTGTTCGTAAATATTCCGATTGCGCTCGCACCGGGCATGGGATTGAATGCGTACTTCATGACAGTGGTTCTTAGCTCGAATGGTGCAATTACTTGGCAGGCAGCTCTTGGAGCTGTGTTCCTTTCAGGTATCGTGTTCATTATTTTGACCGTGACTAGAGTACGGCAAATGCTGCTCGTTGCAGTACCGCAATCGATTAAAATGGCTATCACAGTCGGTATTGGTTTGTTTATTACGATTATTGGTTTCAAATTGGCTAACTTAGTAGCAGTAACCGTGAACGTAGCGCCAGATGCAGATCTGAGCCAGCCGATTCCAGGTAGTAGCTTCAACCTTTCACTGGGTAACTTCGTAACACATCACGATGCACTACTTGCTCTTATTGGTTTGCTGCTTATTGCTATTCTGATGGTTATGCGAATCAAAGGAGCTCTCTTGATTGGGATCGTGGCAACAACGTTGATCGGGATTCCGATGGGAGTTACTAATCTGAGTGGATTGTCTGGCGCAAGCTGGTTGCCTAACTTCAGTGACCTGGCTGTAGGACAATTGGATCTTAAGGGCGCAATTAGCCTAGGTTTGTTTGAAATCATCTTTATCTTTACCTTTGTTGAATTGTTCGACACGTTCGGCACAATGGTAGGGACAGCAACACGTATGGGCATTATGAAAGATAAGAAAAAAGGCGAGAAAACGATCGGTAAAGCGATGCTCGTCGATGCAGTTGGTGTCAGCGCAGGTGCGGCATTGGGTACAAGTACAATTACTGCATATGTTGAGAGTGCTTCTGGTGTAGAAGCGGGTGGACGTACAGGACTGACTTCTGTAACTACGGGTCTGTTGTTTATTCTTGCACTGTTCATCGCTCCGTTGGCACTGGTTGTTCCTTCTGCTGCGACTGCTCCAGCGCTGATCATTGTAGGTGTACTGATGATGAGTCAAGTTCGTAGCATTGAATGGGATGACTTCCTGCAAGCTTTCCCTGCGTTCCTTACCATTGTGCTGATGCCTTTCACAGGTGGAATCGCGAACGGAATCTCTGCGGGTATCGTATCTTATGTAATTTTGGCGGTATTCAGTAACTTGGTAACAGAACGCAAAGTGAAGATTCACTGGTTGATGTGGATCTTGGCGATTATCGTAATATGCCGGTATGTATTTATGGGCGGCGAATAATCGACCGATTGAAATTAAACTTGTATCAAAATTGAAGAAGAAGAAGCTAACGCAATGGCATCTTGCCAGAGTGTAGGCTTCTTTTTTTGTTTCCTTCTATATAAAGTAAGAAGCAATTGAACTGTAATGCTATGATTTATGTTTATACTTTCACTTCAATGGTGGTGAATAAAGATGTGAAGTATACATGTAGTAGATCGTTGTAGTGTAGTGGCTGGGAAAGTTGCCTTATGAAAACATTGGAGTGAAATGAACTTGCGAAGCGCTAAGGTGAAGAAGCTAGCTCCTGAATGATTAGAGGTAACTTAGGGACTTGTATTATAGAAGCAATTATAATTAGGAAAATATATTATAGAAGAAACTTATCTCCAGAAAGGATGGTATTTAGAAAACTAATTTAATTATGAAAAAAAAGCTTGCGTTCCAGATCTGTACATGGTATATTCTAATTCCGGCCAAGAAAACACGAGAAACACGGTGTGGCAAGCAAATGAAATAAGCTTCGAAAGAAACTTAAAAAAAGAGCTTGCAAAGTTGGTTCGGATGTGATAAGATATAAAAGTTGTTGACGAGAAGTAATGTCGGCGCTGAAATAAGTTTGATCTTTGAAAACTGAACAACGAGTGAGTAACGATCTTGCTTGCAAGATCGACGCTAAGAAATCAGTACATGTCTTCGGACTGGATGATTTCG
>NZ_JAMAUZ010000012.1:0-118100 GCF_023714095.1 Paenibacillus sp. MER 99-2
AAGATGAGATTTCCCAGTATGTAAGACCCCTTGAAGACGACGAGGTAGATAGGCTGGGGGTGGAAGTGCAGTAATGCATGGAGCTGACCAGTACTAATCGGTCGAGGGCTTATCCAATTAGCACGTTCTAGTCGCAGACTTTCGTTTCGAATCTAGTTTTCAGAGAACAACACTCTGGATGTATTATATTCCCTGATAGCTCAGTTGGTAGAGCACTCGACTGTTAATCGAGTTGTCACAGGTTCGAGCCCTGTTCGGGGAGCCATATGGAGAGGTGTCCGAGCTGGCCGAAGGAGCACGATTGGAAATCGTGTAGGCGTCACAAGCGTCTCGAGGGTTCGAATCCCTCTCTCTCCGCCAGATAATTTTTTTAGCAAGGCCCGTTGGTCAAGGGGTTAAGACACCTCCCTTTCACGGAGGTAACAGGGGTTCGAATCCCCTACGGGTCATTCTTTTCTTCAAAAAAAGAAGTTGATTTTAATAGCGGTTTTATGTTAAGATCATAAATGTGTTATTCGGAGGCTTAGCTCAGCTGGGAGAGCATCTGCCTTACAAGCAGAGGGTCGGGGGTTCGATCCCCTCAGCCTCCACCATATATCTTTTATAACGACGCGGGGTGGAGCAGCCCGGTAGCTCGTCGGGCTCATAACCCGAAGGCCGCAGGTTCAAATCCTGCCCCCGCAATTATACTTTCTTACGAAAGTGATCTGGAACCGTGGTGTAGTTGGCCTAACATGCCTGCCTGTCACGCAGGAGATCGCGGGTTCGAATCCCGTCGGTTCCGCCATATTTCCCACATGAGGAAACTGTTCACTAGATCTGATATAAGGCACCGACGCCCAAGGTAAAGTGTAACATTTAAGTTTGAACTTTATTATGGCTCGGTAGCTCAGTCGGTAGAGCAGAGGACTGAAAATCCTCGTGTCGGCGGTTCGATTCCGTCCCGAGCCACCATTTATAACTTAATACGCCGGTGTAGCTCAACTGGTAGAGCAACTGACTTGTAATCAGTAGGTTGGGGGTTCAAGTCCTCTCGCCGGCACCACTTATGGAGGATTAGCGAAGTGGCCAAACGCATCAGACTGTAAATCTGCTCCCGTACGGGTTCGGTGGTTCGAATCCATCATCCTCCACCAGTTTTTAGGGGCATAGTTTAAAGGTAGAACAACGGTCTCCAAAACCGTTGGTGTGGGTTCAATTCCTGCTGCCCCTGCCAATTAATTTTAAAAGTATAGTATATATGGCGATCGTGGCGAAGTGGTTAACGCACCGGTTTGTGGATCCGGCATTCGGGGGTTCAATTCCCCTCGATCGCCCCTTTGTTTTGTCTATGGGGATTAGCCAAGCGGTAAGGCAACGGACTTTGACTCCGTCATGCATAGGTTCAAATCCTATATCCCCAGCCATTATGCGGAAGTGGCTCAGCGGTAGAGCATCGCCTTGCCAAGGCGAGGGTCGCGGGTTCGATTCCCGTCTTCCGCTCCAAATTAATACGGCGCCATAGCCAAGTGGTAAGGCACAGCTCTGCAAAAGCTTTATCCCCAGTTCGAATCTGGGTGGCGCCTCCAGTTATTTTCTCAGTATGTGAAAAGAATATGTGCCGGCGTGGCGGAATGGCAGACGCGCTCGACTCAAAATCGAGTGGGAAACCGTGGAGGTTCGAGTCCTCTCGCCGGTATAACGTAGAACCCTATGGATTGCACTTGCAATTCATAGGGTTCTTTTTGTAAAGAGAGAATACTTAATGTTCAATGATGTGTAAGTTGAAACTATATCCGTTCAGTCATTTCTGTTGTCTGTATATTGACGTAATCTGGCATTGGGTATATTATAGATAAGTAAAGTCCTTAATCAACTTGAATGCTCTACTTATATTAACTAATAATGATGTGGGTACAAAGGAGTTATCATTGATATGCTGCTGCATCTAATTAAAGATATAATGACTCCTTTATATTTGTATTTGTATTCATATTCATATTTATATTTATTAAAAAAAAACATCTGAGCTATAAGTAGGAAAGATGAAGTTAATTCGAAAAGTTTAAATATCATCAAGTTTCTAAGTCGTAGAGTCTCTACGTGGTAAAGCCTCGAAGCCATACAATATCAACTTCATGACGTCATGAAATCATGTCTGAGTTATTTCCTTATATGAATCCTTGTACAAATATGAGTTAAATCAATGAAGTGGATCTAATAATCTGAATGAAGAAATGGAGTGTGTAGAGATGACAGAAGTGATACCAAGCAAAGAATTAGATATTACCCAAGGATTATTTGACCTTTCTGTGTGGGAAGAGGCTTGGAAGAATAGACCGAGGAGTCCCAAATATAAAAAGCCAAGCGCCCCTTTTGATACAGCAGAAGCTTTTGAGAGATGGGCTAAAGAGTATCATCAGCAATCCTTTACAACAGAGGGGAAAGCACGCTCTGAGCGCATTATGGGATGGATCGAGAATCAAGGTGTAGATTTTGAAGGAATGTCGGTTTTAGATATTGGGGCAGCTTCTGGCATTTTCACAATCCCGTTCGCAGAGAAGGGTGCAAGCGTAACCGCGGTCGAACCTTCTGAGCTACTCGTTTCCTTGATGAAGGAGACAATTCCAGCAGCTTTGACATCCAAGATTGAAATCGTGTGCGAGCGGTTTGAAGAAATATCTATTGAGCAAAAAGGGTGGAGGAAAAAGTACGATGTTGCTTTTGCATCGATGTGTCCAGCTATGTCCGATTGGGAGACGATTGAGCAGGCCATTAATTCTGCCCGTAAGTATGTGTATATCAGTACGATGGCTGGACAACGGGAGCACACACTGATTGATGAACTAAGAAAAGTGCTTCAGGTGGAGACACCATTTAAACCAAGTGATATGGGATTCATTCAACAGTTGCTCTATCTGAGGGGTTACTCCTATACAACGCTAATTACCAAGGAAGTGAATACCATTGAACTGCCTGTGGAAGAAGTTGTACAGAAGCTACCTGAATGGCTGAATACGTATGGTCTACCAACGGACGAACAATCCCTTAGCTTGGCTGAGCAATACATTAGAGAGACATACAATAAAGGAACGGTGACGTTCTTAAGAGGAGGACGGTTTGGTAAAATTCTGATTCAGTTGGAGCAGCCAAACATGAAGGTTCTCACAAACAAATAAAATAAGTATCTCATAATAACAATGATTGTTATTGAAGAATATCAAGTAAGTAATGTTAATGAGTGTTATTAAAATAAAAAAGGAGCAGATGATCTGCTCCTTTGATCTGCTCCTTTTTGCTTTCATTTCCGACCCTTTCCGTCATCTCCGATCTCCAATAACGAACAGACGGTATACACGTATTGTGATGAGATAGATTAGATAGCCGCACCGAGTGTATCTCCTGACTGTCGCGTCGGTGTAATGATTTTGGCACCAATGCAAACTTATTTTCCTAATGAGCGGCTTTCTTGTACATAGCCAGCACGACGTTTACGTTCCCGGTATTGTCCAGGTGTGATACCCTCCCACTTACGGAAAGAACGAATAAAGTTCTGAGGGTTGTTATACCGGAGCCGAGCCGCAATATCCTTTACCGTTAAATCGGTCTCTTCTAACCACTTCTTCGCTATCGTAAATCGATGCTTGGTGAGGTACTCACTGAAGGAGCACCCTGTTTCCTTGCGAAATACACCACTTAGATAATTGGCATTATAGTGGAGAAGGGTAGCACACTCCTCTAATGTAAGATCTGTATCATAACTCTGCTGGATAAGAGCAATCATTTTCTCAGAAATATGTTGGTACTGCGCATACTGTCGTTCTTTGAGAATAGTTATAATTGGCATGATAATACGTTGAGTAAACCATTGTTCGACTTCAGCTGCAGACTGTAGTGTAAAGAGTTCTTTGAATATACTGCCCTGTCCGGTTGTAATCTGCCCGAGGGGTATGCCGACTTCCTGCATCATTAACAGAATACGTGTGAGCAATCGCATCAATATCAATTGATACTCATCTGGTGTCGATTCCATATGAAATACATACTCAAGTAGCTGATGGAGCATAGAATTAGCTTCAGCGTCATCTACGGAATGCATCGCTTGAATTAATTCATACTCGAATGACTCCGGGTAAGCCAGTGACCAATGAGAAATATGAGTCTTAACTGTTTCATATGGGATAATAACGCCAGTTCCTAATTTGAGACGATGCTGGAGAGCCTCCATAGCCTCATTGTAAGCTTGATGGACTTCCAATAGGGTAGAATAAGGCTGACTGATGCCGATGCTTACCTGTAGACTGAGTAGATCTTCAACTCGCCTTTGCAGTTGCTCAGTTTGAGCATATAGTTGCTTCGTAAACTCATCTGGATCAGATTCATAGGTTCCAATGGCGGTTACAACCGTCTGCTCGATTAAGATCGGAAGCAGTTGCATCTCGGGCAAGATGGTCTCCTCTAGCATGTTTTGAATAGCAAACAGGAGCAGTTCCCGGTCTTGTGGGCTATATTTTGTATGATTCACAAGATCTGCTTGTATCGTTATAACGGAAATATGTTGCCATTGCTTGAGCTGAGAGGCATATCCTTGTTCATTCAAGATGTGTTGTAGCTTAATGGGTGGATATTTTCCCAGAAATATATTCATTAAGAAATGGCTACGTGTCTGCATCACATAATGATTCAACTTGTGCTCAAGCTGAGAACGGGATGCGGATAATTGAGAGACCCCAGCTCTGATCTGTTCGAATTCATCCATGGAGAGCGCCGATTTCGCCCCTTGCAGTGAACCTGTAGCTGTTGCCGCTACTTGATCATGAATACCAATTTGAGAGAGAAGTCTACGAATAGGTGTGTGCATTCGCTTTGAACCTAGCCAGGAAAGCAGTAGAGAAAGAAGTAACATTCCCATACTGATATACATCGTGTGTAGTGCGACTTGAATATACTCACGGTTCAGGACATTCATTGGCGTAATCAGAATATAGCTCCATCCTTTTAATGGGGATTGGGCGTATACCATGGAATAGTGCTGATCTGACGTGCGCAGCTCACCGTAGGAGGAGGATGCTGGAAGCGAGGCAGGAGAGAGCTGCTCACTCAAGCTTACTCCAGTGTCACTATAAATTAAGCCAGTCGCTGCTAAAGGCTTACCCATGTAGCTTGGGTCTGGATGTGCAATGATACGTTGTTCACGATTAATTATGATTAGTCCTGAAGTGGATGAACTCGCATCCACTGACTCAATAGGCGTCTGTAGTGAACACGCAGGTATTCCAGCAATAAGCGCCGAGTTTGTTGAATCATTTTTCGTTTGGATCGATCTAGCTAGTGCAATGTGATAATTACAGCCAGAACTCTTCATCCGCTCTTGGTTGTTAAAGACAGAGGACGGGACAAGTTGCCAACCTGATGTGAGCGTATTTGACAATAAGTCTTTCATAGGTAGAGACAGTGGGAAATCCGTATTCAGATAAAGGCCTGCATGATCGATAAGCCAATCCTGAGTTTGGTTAACAAGTGTAATATCCATTAACGGCTCCCAGGATCTCATATGTTGAAACTCGGATTGCAATTTGTTCGCAATAGCCGGCTTTGGACTTAGTTGAGGTGAAGCCAGAGATTGTACAGTAAGTGGAGAGCGAGTTGCCTGATCCAACATATAACTTATAGTAGCCAGTTTGTGTTCTACGTTAGATTGCATTTGTGAAAGTAGCTGTTGATGCGCTTGAATACGATGTGACTCCATCTGATGCGAAGAATAGAGAAAAGCAGCAATTCCGGTTAAAAGAATGGGTAACGTGCTTAGCAGAACGCCATACACTATCATTTTATGTAAATAAGTTAAGGATCGCACAGGTCATCTCCTGACGTAAAGGGTGGTCATATTCCTATTTTAGTAAACGCTTACAATTAAAACAATCTAAATTTAGATTATATGGATAAAAAAGTAATATATAATGAGGGTTGCGTTGGATATTTCACTTCTAGGGCTATTACGTAGAAACGCAAACTCATCATAAACGTAACTCAGAGGTAAGGACTGGTATCTGTAAATGGAAGGTCATGTAGGGCTCGAGTACGGGTAATAAAGGGATAAGGAGGCTTGGGCGAACCTTGTCAGATTAAGGTCTGATATAGGTATAGCCAAAGGTCGAAGATGATCCCCGACCTGAGTCTAGGATGAAAAACCGTCCACAGTCTGTTTTGAAAAGTCTCAAATTCCCCTAGAATAAGGACATAAGGTTAAACAAGAAACAAACGCACTCGGAAAGGGCGGTGGAAAACATAATGAGATGGAATAAAGGAAACGGCTGGGCGATTGTACTGATTGCGCTAGGCGCACTCATCCTCTTCGGAAAGTTAACACCTTTTCTAGGATACATGATGGGATATCTGATTCCGATTCTGATGATTGCACTGGGGTACTACGGAGTGAAGCGTGGTAACACAACGCTAGGATGGATCGTACTGATCATAGGTATCTTTGCACTGATCGGTAAGTTATCTTGGTTGCTGGGACCAATTATCGCAATCGGGTTGATTATCTTAGGGGTATCGATGCTTGGGAACAAACGCAACAGTCATCGCCGTTACTAAGATTTCACGATTATGAGAAGGAGGACAGAATATAATGAGTGTATTTCGTCGAATGCGGGATATTACCGTAGCTACGTTGAATGAACATTTGGAGCAAAGTCAGGATCCAGTCAAACTGATTGACCAGTTTCTGATCTCGACCCGCCAAGACATCGGTGAAGCTGAGAAGCTTCGTCATCAATATGCAAGTCACACCAGACAGATGAAACAGCAAGCTGATCAGGCAGCATCGATGGTACACAAACGTGAAGAACAGGCTTCAATGGCCTTAAAAGCTGGTGAGGAGCATCTAGCCAAACTTGCTCTCCAAGAAAAAATTCTGCATGAAGAAAAAATGGATCAGTACAACGAATTGTACGCCCAAAGTAATGCGGCATTACAGGAGCTTGATGAACAGATTGATCAGCTCAAAGTAGAATATCAAAATGTCTACAGTAAGCGCCAATATTACTACGCACGGATGCAAACGATTCAGTTACAACAACGAATGAATCAGAGAAGTCACTATAATAACGGACAGAATGTCCCACGTATGTTCAATCGATTGGATGATCAAGTCTCTGATCTTGAATATGAAGCACAAAGTTTACGGGACATACGCCGTATGGGCCAGGATGGATCTGGATCAGCAGGAAGCATGTCTTCCGGAGCGCTGGATAAAGAGCTGGAAAGGCTAAAACAGAAGTTAAACAATGACAAAAAGGAGTAGTTAAAATGAGTAAATTATACCGCTCAACGCGTAATCGGATGCTGACAGGTTTGATCGGCGGCATCTCCGAGAATCTCGGACTCAGTACCACGCTGCTACGTCTCATCTTCTTCATCAGTATTTTCGCTACGGGAGGTACATCACTGCTCATCTACTTCATCGCTGCATTGGTGGTGCCGAAGGAACCCTACTACGCTGATCCATACGATCACGTAAGAGGACACAAGTAAACGAAAGGAGTAAGCACATGAGCAAATTATACCGCTCAACGCGTGACCGAATGTTAACCGGTTTGTGTGGCGGGATATCCGAATCCATTGGCATGGATTCCACACTACTTCGGATCATCTTCGTCATCAGTATATTCGTAACTGGCGGTACGTCGTTGTTAATTTACTTCATCGCAGCATTGGTAGTTCCCAAAGAACCCTATCCACCATATGATCCATACGGATACGGTTCAGGTCCTGGCAGAGGATACAACAACTATGATCATCAGCCGCCAAGAGGCCCATATCAAAATAACCCGAACCATTCAGGTCATGGAAGCTTCGGACCTGGCCCAGGGTATAACGGTAGACCGCAATCTGATCCACGTTCCTATGATAACAATGCCTACGGAGCTGGGGCACATCAAGAAAGTGATCTGGACTCCATGATGAAAGATATTGAGAAAAAAGCACTGAAAAAAGAAGTTGAAGAGCTTCGCCAAAAATTATCTCGTTACGAGAAGGGAGAAAAGTAAAATGGGAGTATTTAAACGGATTAAGGATATGACGAAAGCATCGGTTAATGATATGTTGGATAAAGTGGAAGACCCAATTGTAATGTTGAATCAGTATCTGCGTGATATGGAGGCTGAAATTCATGAGGCTGAGGTAACTGTTGCCAAACAAATGGCAAATGAGCGCCGCATGAAGCAACGTTTGGATGAAGCAGAGCGCACATCTGTACAACGTGAGTCTCAAGCTGAAGCTGCTTTGGCTAATGGTCAGGAAGAAGTAGCTCGCAAATTGCTGGAAGAGAAAATCTATTTTGATCAAAAAATTACGGAATACAGCGATCTTCATGCACAATCAGAAGCACAAGCCAAAGACTTGTTGCAACAGCTTCATGACATGAAAGATGAGTTCTACAAAATGCGTAACAAACGCAATGAACTGGTATCTCGTGCTCAGATGGCTAAAGCGAAAAAGCAAATGTCTCAAATCAACAGCTTGCACAGCATTGAAAGCGGAGGCGCATCACTTGGATTCCACCGCATGGAAGAAAAAATCATGCAAATGGAAGCTGAAGCTGACGTAATCCGTGCACCGTATCGCAACACACAATCCACGTACACTAATCCCGTGGATGCGGAAAAACAGTTCAAAGTTGATCAACAGCTGCAAGCTTTGAAAAACAAAATGGGCAATGGCGCAAAAAATGATGCAGGCAACACTTCAAAAGAATAACTGTTCGCTATGCAAACAATATGATATTCTATAAATCGTGAATAGAGAACGGTTTGTAGAGCAAAGGTTAAGCCATACGGGACCTCAGCGCCTGGTATGGCTTTTCCATCGAATAGAGAAGATTACGTTTACAGAGGAGGTGCGGTGGGGATGAATAAGAAAAATCAATGGCTTGCAGTGTTAATCATTGTGATTGGCGTCTTAATGTTATTGAATCAAAATATGAACTTTCTAACTCTTGCCGCACTGATCCTGCTGACGTATGGAATGGTTCAAGTTCAAAAAGGTGTTACACGTAAAGGGTATCGATGCTTGGGAATCGGTGCAGCACTATTGTTGCTCGATAATTTGATGATTGTATTTTTGATCGTACTTGCCTCACTCGCTTTTTTCTATTCCAAAACAAAGAAGATTCATCTGAACGAAAATGTTATGCGTAGACAAAATTTCTTGGCACGGTACTATTGGGATCAACAGGCTTGGCGGTTACAGAGTATGAGTCTGTGGCATGCCATGGGGGAAGTTAACGCAGATCTATCGCTATCTATTCCGGAAGAGAAACAAACCATTGTATTACTTCAGGGTGTCATGGGTAATGTTCGATTGACCTTGCCTGAAGATTATGGCGTTGAAATTGAAGCATTCGTATTGTTTGGCCGCGTTAATCTAAATGGCGAGCAGGACAGTGGGATGATGAATAAAATAATATGGAGAACTCCTGGCTATGAGTCCAGTGAACATAAAGCAAAATTCGTAATTTCTTATATTGTTGGCGACCTAAGCATCAGTAATCCGTAGTAATTAAAAAGAACAAAGGAGGAGACCTGTATGAACACAAAACGACATACTGACATGGTAACCCGAAGTATGCGTGAAGGGATCCTCCTTGTTTTCATTGTGCTCGCGGTTGTCTTGTATGTACTATATACATATGGTTATCTGGCTCCGTTTGCAGGCTGGAGACATCTGATCCAATCCGGTGTGGCATTGTTACTGTTGTTAATTGGAATTGGAGCTGCATTTGGTTTTTACCAGAGCTACCGGGTGAAGCGAAGGCTAGAATTGTTAAGGGAAACATTGCTGCAATGGGAAAAAGGTTCTCTCTCCCGCACGGTGCCTGATCTAGGTATGGACGACGTTGGGCGTCTAAGCGAGCAGCTTGGGCGGATCGGGAAGAAGTGGGAGGATCAGGTTACCTCACTACAGCGACTATCTACGAACAATGCACAGCTTGCTGAACAAGCAAGAGTTACGGCCATTGTGGAAGAACGGCAGCGTCTTGCAAGAGAATTGCATGATGCGGTATCTCAGCAGTTATTCGCCATTTCCATGACAGCAACAGCGGTTGGACGGAAAATGGAAAAGGATTTTGAACGTGCTCAGCGGCAGGTTGCTCTAATCGAAGAGATGGCTTCAGTGGCTCAGTCAGAGATGCGTGCTTTATTATTGCACCTGCGTCCAGTCTATCTGGAAGGCAAACAGCTAGAGCAGGGGTTGAATGATCTGGTCATGGAACTGAAGACGAAAGTGCCTATGGACATTGTTCTAGAAATCGATGAGGATATTGACCTGGTTAAAGGAATTGAAAATCATCTGTTCCGTATTGTTCAAGAAGCGATGTCTAATACATTACGTCATGCAAAGGCGGAGAAAATGGAAATTAGGCTACAGCGACGGACAGATGCAGTTAGAGTGTTAATTCGTGATGATGGTCAAGGCTTCGATCTGGATGAACAGAAGCAGGCTTCTTATGGTCTAGCGAACATGCGTGAACGTGTGACAGAGATCGGTGGAGCCATTCAATTTGTAACAGCACCTGGTAAAGGAACACGGATTGAAATTACGATACCTTTGATGAGCGATGAAAGTGAGGAAGGACATGTCAATGGAGGAGACGGAAGTGGACACACAGTCAGAAACGTCAATTAAGGTGCTGCTCGTGGATGATCATGAAATGGTTCGGATTGGTCTCGCCGCAGTTCTTGATACGGAGGATGGCATTGAAGTTGTTGGTGAAGCAGGAAGCGGGGAAGAAGGTATTCGGTTAGCACAGGAGTATAAGCCGGATGTTGTTCTGATGGATCTAGTCATGGAAGGTATGGACGGCATTGAAGCTACTAGACAATTGCTGAAAATGTATCCTGAATGCAAGGTTATCGTTCTGACGAGTTACTTGGATGATGAGAAGATGTATCCGGTTATTGAAGCTGGGGCGTTCAGTTACCTGCTCAAAACCTCCCGAGCTAACGAGGTGGCTGATGCCATTCGTGCTGCAGCACGTGGCCAATCCGTACTGGAGTCACAGGTAGCGTCCAAGATGATGAATCGCTTCCGTCAACCTCAAGCCGCAGCACCGGCTCATGAAGAACTGACGGATCGTGAAATGGATGTCCTTCGTTTGCTCGCCCAAGGGAAATCTAACCAGGATATTGCCGATGATCTGATTATCGGGATCAAGACGGTTAAATTTCATGTGACCAACCTGCTCGCGAAGTTAGGCGTAGATGACCGCACACAGGCAGCAATATATGCTTATAAGAATGGACTTGCTGAGTAAGGGCGTTGGAAATGTGATGATGGATAGAGATGAGGATCAGGTGGTTCTACTATTCAGGCTATCAGATCTACACGATAAGCTTAGCGAATTATAGAAGAGTTAGGTAAGAAAGTCCGATTAACCAGGAATATTGGTTGATGGGGCTTTTTTTGTATGCAATAAAGCGTTTAGTACGAAGAGAAAGCGGGCATGCTGTTGATAGATTCATAGAATAGAAAACGAGCGGGGGATTCAGCATGTTAAAACGGTGGATGATGACAGCTGTACTAGCAGTAGTAATCATTATGTTAATTGGTATTACTCAAGTATACGCAGAGAAAAGTGTATCTGAAGGTGAGAAGTTAGAGCAAATGCTGAACACGGCAGGTGCTGCTATAGAACAAGTCGATCGCTTAGTACTTAAATGGCAGGGTCAAGGTAAGGGAGATGCACAGGAGATAGCGTCGTTACTCGCTGATGAGCTACAGCTCGAGAAGCCTGAATTAGTACGTCAAACAGGGCATGATGTATATCGCAGTGAACTGAAGGTGTCAAACGAAGGCGTGGGCATTCTGGTCAACGTTGTTGTTACAGGGGAAGCGGAATATTATACGATTATCCAGTTATCTGGCGATGAAGAGAGTGATATGAGTGTGTATCTCCATCTGCATGAACAGGTGGAGCGTTTGCTTAAAGAGGTCGGTATTAAAGCAACGTGGAACTTTTCCGTACAAGGTACAGGGGAAGAGGCTATTGTAGGAGCAGAAAATCCTAACAACGTTCAAGTACAAGCGATTACAACAGTTAGACACATTGAAGGAGCATTATCAGATAAGCTGAAACTGAGTGCAGTGGAGCATTATGAAGATGCCAGCACAACTAGTGTATCTTATGTTGTTCCTGAGTTATCACTGGCTGTAAACAGTGGTTTGCATCAATTAAACATGCAGCTGGCAGTTCATCAAGATGATGTGTTAGGAACGAACCGCGTTACTATGGGTTTTCCTCTCATTACGATTGAGTACTGAGTATTTAGTATTGAAATGTATTGGAATGTGGAGTATTACGCTTTGAGTGCATTGAGGATATCGTTTGAACCACGGTGATCTTGGTTAAGGAGTATTCATACCATGAATGGAATATTTATAAATGAAGTTTTAATGATAAGTTTTTGAAAATAGTTGTACAAGACTGCCAGAAATTAGTGCATCGCCCTAGTTGATATGCTAAAATGGCATCACATCCATGAAGGAACATGCTGGTAATTGACGTTTGTATGTTGTGCATACTTAACACCATTACATAGCTCGGGGAGTTCTTTGGCGTGTGTTCTTCCCCGGAAGAAAGAGGAGCCTATGGTCGAAAAACGAATGCAAGATGAAGTGCAGACACCTGGCGCAGTATTTTTCATTTTTGGAGCAACGGGCGATTTGGCTCGCCGGAAGTTATTTCCGGCCATTTATAGTCTATACCGTGAGGGCAAGCTAGCCGATGACTTCGCGGTTATTGGTGTAGCACGGCGCCCGAGATCACCAGAACAATTCCGGGAAGACATCCATGAATCCATTCGAGAGTTCTGTCGTTATCCAGCTGGAGAGCCGGAGGAATGGGATGCTTTTGTCCAACATTTTGAATACAAATCACTTGATATTAATAATGTCGATGGTTTCAGGGAGCTGCGCGAGCAGACAGAGGCTCTGGAAGCCAAGTTCAACACGCCGGGGAATCGGTTATTCTATCTAGCACTTGCGCCAGAGCTATTCGGCAATGTGTCCTTCAGTCTGAGGGATGGCGGGATGCTGGAGAGTAAGGGCTGGAATCGGCTTGTGATCGAGAAGCCCTTCGGATATGATCTGCAATCAGCTGAACAGTTGAATGAGCAAATTCGTGAAGTATTCCGGGAAGAGGAAATCTATCGAATCGATCATTATTTAGGTAAGGAAATGGTACAAAATATTGAGGTTATCCGCTTCGGTAATGCCTTTTTTGAGCCACTCTGGAACAACAAGCATATTGCGAATGTTCAGATTACACTTGGTGAGACAGTTGGAGTGGAAGAGCGCGGAGGGTATTATGACCACTCTGGTGCGCTGCGTGATATGGGACAGAACCATATGCTGCAGATGTTAACGATGATTGCTATGGAGCCGCCAAGCCGGTTGTTCCCCGAGGACATTCGAGATGAGAAGGTTAAGGTACTGCGTTCACTGCGTGCTTTTGCCACAGATGAAGAGGTAAGCAGTAATGTGGTGCGTGGACAATATACGAAGGGAGAGTATCGAGGAAAGCAGCTTCCAGGGTATCGAGAGGAGGATAAGGTTGATTCAGATTCCACTACGGAAACTTATTTTGCAGCACGTGTGTTTGTTGATAATTTCCGCTGGGCTGGTGTACCGTTCTACATTCGGACAGGCAAGCGTCTTCCAGTGAAAACAACCGAAATCGTAGTTGAGTTCAAATCGATGCCAAACAACGTATATCTCGGCAAAAAATATAAACTAGAACCAAACTTGCTGGTCATTCGTGTGAACCCGATGGAAGGCATATATATCAAAATTAATGCCAAGAAACCGGGCTCGGATTCAGAAATTCAACCACTTGCGATGGACTTCTGTCAAAGCTGCATGATTGGCATCAATTCACCGGAAGCATACGAACGATTGCTACATGACGCGGCAGAAGGAGATTCGACGTATTTTACCCGTTGGGATGAAGTCGCAACAGCGTGGTCATTCGTGGATCGAATCGCTGCTGCATGGGCTGACAATCATGGGGAACTTCATACGTATCCAGCAGGCACCTGGGGGCCTGAAGCAACAGATAAGCTGCTTGAGCAGGACGGTTACCACTGGTGGCCAGTGAATGGTCAAGATGAAGACCGAGTGATTTGGCAAGTGAATAATTAATGAGCTAAAGCTTCATAAGCTGAGATTCAGGATGTTCGCTACTGTGCGAATGTCTTGAATCTTTTTTAGAGTGAAGAGAAAACATGTATGAATGTATGAAGTGGATCGATTTTAAATGACGGTATAGATTGTTAAGGTAGATGCTTTACTGAGAGAGGTATGGTATGCGTGAAAATGTGTGGCTTAGAAATAAGAGGCATATGTTGAATGGGGATATACGTATACTGGTGAGGAAGAGAAGGTGTAGGAAAGAGCAAAATGGTTGAAATATAATTACTTAAAATAATTTGTTGACAAAAAGTAAGTAGATAACTTATACTCAATTCAACAGATAAAGAAATTACGCAAAATAAAAACAAAGATGCGGCTTAACCATTGACGTTAGTCAGATGAAGCGCACATGAAACAGAATTGCAACGAGTAGGGGTACACGTTACATGAAGTTCATGAAAAAAAATTTGGCATAATATCTTTAATCTAAGAATACCAATTTGTAAATATTGAATGGAGGAAAAAGTAATGTTGGATGTAGGATTGTTGTTGATTCGTTTGGTGATTGGTTTGTCATTTATGGCGCACGGTGCTCAGAAGTTGTTTGGCTGGTTCGGTGGATATGGGATTAAAGGTACGGGCGGTTGGTTTGAATCCATGGGTATGAAGCCTGGTGTGTTGGTGGCATTGCTGGCAGGGCTCGCAGAATTCGGCGGTGGATTGCTGCTTGCACTTGGTCTGCTTACACCAGTTGGCGGTATTCTCATCGCGTTAACGATGGTGATTGCAATTGTGAAGGTTCACGGTGCTAACGGTTACTGGTCTACACAAAATGGATTCGAGTATAACCTCGCGATTCTGGTCGTTGGTGTAGCACTGGCACTGACAGGTGGCGGACAGTACGCCTTGGATGCTTTGATTTTCTAAATCGTATAAATGAAGAAGGAATGGAAGTACCTGGAGGCTAAACCGGCTGAAGGGTGCTTTTTTTCGATATGTAAAAGTGAGAAATCTGCGGAACGTAATCGGTTATTTTCACTACAGATTATGGTACAATAGGAGAGTTGGGTTTAGAATCAGTATTACCGTATAAAAGGGAACACAGATCTGGAGAGGATGAACTCCATTGTAATGGTGTAAAATGAATCTAATGTGCCGATGACGTTGCGGCAGAAGTTAATGTACAATCAACCGGCTTTGCCGGATTTGCATAAAGATTGAATGATAGACCGGCTCAGCCGGATTAAACGTGAATGAACGGATGAAAGGGATAGAAGCTATGAGCAAAGCTGCAGATAACATTCTTCAACAAGAAGTGGACAAACGCCGGACGTTTGCCATTATCTCTCACCCGGATGCGGGTAAAACAACTTTAACCGAGAAGCTACTGTTATTCGGGGGAGCGATTCGTCTCGCGGGTACAGTTAAGGCACGGAAAGCAAGCAAACATGCAACAAGTGACTGGATGGAAATTGAGAAACAGCGTGGTATCTCGGTAACTTCTTCCGTGATGCAGTTCGATTATTTGGATCACCGGGTTAACATTTTGGATACTCCTGGTCACCAGGACTTCAGTGAGGATACGTATCGTACCCTGACGGCTGCGGATAGTGCGGTCATGTTGATCGACGTGGCGAAGGGTGTCGAGGCACAGACGATTAAGTTGTTCCAAGTATGTGCGAAACGTGGCATTCCTATCTTCACATTTATTAACAAATTGGATCGTGAAGGACAAAGCCCGTTTGATCTGATGGAAGAGCTTGAGAATGTCCTTGGTATCCGTTCTGTGCCGATGAACTGGCCAATTGGCACAGGTCGTGATCTGTGTGGTGTATATGACCGTATGAAAAACCAAGTGGAATTGTTCCAAGGTGACGATCACTCGACGATCAAAGTGCAAAAAGTGGATGGATACAAAGATCCAATTATCCGCGAGATGGCGGGAGAGTACCTGCATGATCAGTTGTGCCAGGAGCTTGAGCTTTTGGATGTGGCTGGGGATCAGTTCGATATGGAAAAGGTACAACGTGGTGAATTGACACCGATCTTCTTCGGTAGTGCGATTAACAATTTCGGTGTGCAGACGTTCCTGGAGAACTTCCTTGAGCTGGCACCGAAACCTGAACCTCGCCGTAGTACAGCGGGTGATATTGAACCGACCAATGAGAAGTTCAGTGGTTATGTGTTCAAAATTCAAGCGAATATGAACCCGGCACACCGTGACCGGATTGCGTTCCTGCGGATCGTATCTGGTAAGTTCCAACGTGGAATGAGCGTGAAGCACAACCGTGTAGGGAAAGAGATCAAATTGTCTCAACCACAGCAATTCCTTGCGCAAGATCGAGATATCGTTGAAGAGGCATATGCTGGAGATATCATCGGTCTGTTCGATCCGGGAATCTTCCGAATTGGCGACTCGCTAAGCCAAGGCAGTGAAGTTGTGTTTGACGAATTGCCGACGTTCTCGCCAGAGATTTTCGCCAAAGTAACCGTTAAAAACGCACTTAAACATAAACAGTATCAAAAAGGGATCGACCAACTGACGGAAGAAGGAACCATTCAGGTCTTCAATACCGTTAGCTTCGACGAGACATTGCTCGGCGTAGTAGGTCAACTTCAATTTGAAGTATTTGAGTACCGGATGAAGGGTGAATATGGGGTAGATGTGCAGTTGCAGCGTATGCCGTATCAATTCGCACGTTGGATTGTGGACGAAAATCTTGATTCAAGCAAATTCCGTATTAACTCCACGCTGGTAAAAGATAAAAAAGGCAATTACGTTGTACTCTTCGAGAATGAATATGCGATGAGAACAGCGATGGACAAAAATCCGACGGCTAAATTCTTGGAAACTGCGCCTTAAGTTAAGCCTAACTGTGTAAATTTGTTTTATATCATGTAGTATAAGCAAGTGCGGTGTGTTAGCACTTGGCACAAAAGATTAAGATCCCTCCGCCGGTTGGTGGAGGGATCTATTGTTATCCGCTTACCTTAGGCAGGGATGACCTTGCCGATAAGGGAAAGCTTTCTTTTGCAGACAGAACAAACGTATTGATGGTTACCTTCCCTCATGGCCTCGATTATCGAAGCGGTTGTACGGGAATGGTGTGCAGATGCTCCTGCGCGATCTGAATCAGTTCCTCCTGTTTGGCAGGTTCTGTGTTCTTCCAGATCATTTCGAAAATGGCGCCAAGTCCAGGTAAAGCTGCCTCAGGTCCGTCAACGGAACCTTCAATCATCTCTCGGAGCTGATCATCACTTTTGTCATGAACCTTATGAACAATCGCGTCACGCAGGCTTAATGTAATTGGCATCGCAATTCCCTCCTCGTATATTCGGCTGCTCCTATATTGTTCCCTGGGAAGCGTGAGCGCATTCAAGTTTGTCAGGCTTTGTGGTATACTACGAAGGATTATTAAGAGGTTGTTCAACTGAAAACCGACCTTTTTGAACACATATACGAAGTAAGCATGGCATGTATTTTAGATCACAAGAAGGTTCAAAATAATGTGTAGTGCTGAAGTGCAGCGGGAGGTAAGATCCTAATGGCAAAGAAACAGTATGCTGTGATTGGCATGGGACGATTTGGATCAAGTGTAGCCAATGCATTAAGTGGAATGGGGTTCGATGTGCTGGCGATTGATGCAGATGAGCAACGGACACAGGAAATGTCTAATGTGGTGACCCATGCTGTCTCAGCTGATTCTACAGACGAAGAAGCGCTACGTGCGCTGGGCATACGGAATTTCGATGTTGTTGTGGTGGCAATTGGTGAAGATATTCAGGCAAGTATCCTGACTACGCTAATTCTGAAGGATATGGGTGTACCAGTTCTTATTGTAAAAGCGCAGAATGAGCTCCACGGTAAAGTATTGCAAAAAATTGGTGCGGACAAAGTTATATATCCTGAACGGGATATGGGTCTGCGTGTAGCGCATCATCTGACCTCGCCAAACATACTGGATTATATTGAGCTGTCTGAGGATTACAGTATCCTGGAGATGAGAGCCTCTGAGCAAATGATCGGGAAAAACCTGCTTGAGCTGAACATTCGGGCACGGTTCGGATGTAACGTGATGGCGATTCGTAGTGGCAATTCGATGAACATCTCCCCATATGCCGATGATCGGATTGAGGATGGGGATGTACTCGTCATTGTAGGGCATAAGGATCATCTGACGAAGATGGAACTGGCCTATCCGAAGTGAAGAGATGGGAAGGATGGAAAGATGGATATTGTATCACCGCAAAATGCACGTGTGAAGGAATGGGCTCAGTTGCTGGAGAAAAAGCATCGTACCCGTCAACATAAATATATCATTGAAGGCATTCATCTGGTTCAGGAGGCGCTGCGCGCTGGCGCTGATCTGGAGTGTATCGTCTATGATGGAGAGCAAGGCGTACCGTACGAACTTGCTGGATTCGAGAACCCTCTTCAGAAGGTTGAATGGGTTAGTGTAACGCCTGCCATTATCGCCAAATGTACGGATACAATGACCCCGCAACCCGTATTCGCGATTGTTCGGAAGTCGAAGGAACCGATGCAGAACCTGCTCTCTGAGACGAGGAATCTGGTCGTTGTATTGGATAATGTACAAGATCCGGGTAATGTGGGAACGATTATTCGT
Source organism: Paenibacillus sp. MER 99-2 (assembly GCF_023714095.1). Lineage (NCBI taxonomy): Bacteria > Bacillati > Bacillota > Bacilli > Caryophanales > Paenibacillaceae > Paenibacillus > Paenibacillus sp. MER 99-2. The sequence goes on from NZ_JAMAUZ010000012.1 coordinate 18,804, forward strand.
AGCGCAGATGCTGCAGGTGCGGCTGGTGTCGTACTGGGGACAGGCTGTGCGGACGTTTATAATCCGAAAACGATTCGTTCGACGATGGGCTCATTGTTCCATTTGCCGATTGTTGAAGGATCACTGGAGACGTTGTTGCCTGAAGCGAAGGCGGCTGGTGTGAAGCTTGTGAGCACGTCTTTGCAGGCAGAATACTCATGTTATAGTTACGATTTTACGCAGGCTGTGTGGCTTGTCATTGGCAATGAAGGCAAAGGCATCTCGGAGTCCACCGCACGTTTAGTGGATGATGCCATTACGATTCCAATGCAGGGACAAGCGGAGTCGCTGAATGCAGCGATGGCTGCTACCGTTCTATTGTTTGAGGCGATGAGGCAGAGGTTGGTGTAGGAAGTAGTTGCAGTATGAAGTTGTGTATATGCACATAATGCGTTTTTGATATTTAAAGATCAAAAAGCCGCCTAAAGGCGGCTTTTCTTGTGTTTATTTTTCCATTCCGTTTCCTAAACTATAGCTCAATTACTTTCGTTGCAATATTGGCGCAGAACTCACTGTCATGCTCGACAAAGAGAAGCGTTGGCGCAAACTCTAGCAGCAAATTTTCAATTTGCATACGCGATATAACATCCACGAAATTGAGTGGTTCATCCCAGATGTGCAGGTGAGCTTGCTCACTGAGACTTTTGGCAATGAGTACTTTCTTTTTCTGACCGGCGCTAAAGCTCGAAATATCCTTCTCCAATTGCAGTCTGGAAAAATCGAGTTTTCTCAGAATGGATTTAAACAGGCTCTCATCAATTCCTTGATTAGACGCATAATCAGATAAATTACCGCTAAGATCGGAAGTATCCTGCGACACATAGGAGATTTTGAGCTGAGGGTCTTTACGAGAAAGACCTGTATATGAAATATTCTCACCACAGATCAATTTAAGCAGGCTTGATTTACCCGATCCATTCTTACCGTATAGAGCAATACGATCTCCTCTTTCAATCGTAAAGCTTACATCGGTACACACCGTATTAGAGCCGTATGCGATCGTTACATTCTCTAATTCGACCAGTTCATTCTTGTGAAAATCGAGCTGATGAATCTGTAAACGTTCTGCGCTTTCCAGATTTTTAAGTAGTTTAGACTTTTCTTGGATGGCAGATTGCTGTCTCTGTTCGATGTTTTTGGAACGTTTCATCATCTTGGCAGCCTTGTGTCCGATATATCCTTTATCTACTTTGGAACCAGAATTTCTGGTGCCATTCTTGCTCTTCTCCACTTCATGCGACCATCCACCCGTCCGTTTGGCTGAGTCGGATAAACGCTTGATATCCTTCATTAGTTTCTCATTACTGGCGAGTTCGAACTGATCTTGTCTTCTTTTGTTCTCCCACCAGGCGGAGAAATTCCCCTTTTGAATCTCGATGTTTGTCTTGTTGATGGACAAGATATGATCTACACAGTGATCCAGAAAAGATCGATCGTGAGATACCAAGATAAACCCGCTTTTATTGCGGAGATACTCACTCACGATTTTCCGCGCATGTAGATCCAAATGGTTAGTGGGCTCATCGATAAGCAGAAATTGATTATCCTTCAGGAACAAGGCTGCAAGCATGACTTTGGTCTGTTCCCCCTGAGATAAGGAATCGAAAGTCCGATATAGAATATCTTCCGATACTTTCAACAGGTTAAGCTCACGCGCGAGTTGCCAATGTAGATAGTCAGGATAAATGTCCTCGACGATATCGAGGGTCATCATGCTCTTATCCTTTACCTGGAAAGGGAAGTATTCGAAGTCAACCTGCGCTGAGACCTGCCCACTGTACTCGTATTTACCAAGCAGCAATTGCAGAAAAGTTGTTTTGCCTCTCCCGTTCCTGCCGGTAAATCCTAATTTCCAATCGGTGTCTAGCTGAAAGCTTACATGTTCAAATATATTATCGTAACTGCCATCATAGGCGAAGGTAAGGTTAGTAACATTAATTAACGACATAAAGATCATCCTTTTTATGTGAAATATAAAAGTTAGTCCGGCAGAGTAGCTACCATGACATGGATTGCTTCACTTTTACATTTGAACATAATCAGAATTTCAGATTGTCTCTGAAATGAATGACTTTATCTAATGTTTGAGAAATTTTTAGGTTAGTCAAAATTTTCCGAATATCCTAAAGATGAAAAACACAAAAAAGGCCCATTCTCCGGTGCCTTTTTGCGTAACATCAGCCTAAATATACGTTGAAGATACATGACGACTAAAGTTTAGCGCCAGGTGTTCTCTATATATAGGAGGATAAAGTGCCGGATTCTGATTAGTTATGTTGTGAACCATGCCAATGTTGATGTTTGCTGACAGGTTCACATAAACATCTACGATTTCTAATTCAGTCATCACACGATCCCCCTTTAAAAGCTTAACAATTTAATACAGAGAACGTAACATGGATTATAACTACGGGTCAAGGTATGAGTGTCCTGCTACCGTAAGGGAGGACGAAAATTCTATCACTTGATCCTCCGAACTACTACAGATTGTAATGGTTATAAAATTTCAATCTGTAGTAGTTCGTCAGCAGTACAGGAACTTATCAACGTCAAATTATTTAATTTACGGCTGTTTAAAAGCAACAAATGAAATATAAAAGGCTGAAATAATTCTTTACTGTTCGTTCTAGAAATGATATGCTAACAGCAAGTTAGATCTAACTGTTTTTTTTGCACATTAAAGAACGATCGTTCTAAAAACTAAATTACACTAATCCAAAGAATAAGAGGGAGAGAATATCATGAAATACACTGTAATTACAGGAGCAAGTTCAGGCATTGGATATGAAACGGCGTTGGCATTTGCAGCACGTGGTAAAAACCTGATTTTGGTAGCCAGAAGATTAGATAAGCTGGAAGAGCTTCAATCAACCATTCAAGGTATTGATCCTAAAGTAAATGTTATCGTTCAACAAAGTGACCTGTCTGTAACCACAGAGGCGTACGCACTTTATAACAATTTGAAGCAATATGAAATTGAAACGTGGATCAACAATGCAGGGCTTGGAGAAGGATCAGTCATTGCTGAACAGAATTTGGATAAAGTGGAGACCATGCTGCGTGTTAATATCGAATCTTTGACCATTCTCTCTACATTGTATGTACGAGATTATGCGGATGTCGAAGGTACTCAATTGATTAACGTCTCTTCCGCACTCGGATATGCAATTGCAGTGGGCAGTGTTGCGTATTCTGCATCAAAATACTACGTTAGTGCCTTTACAGAAGGTCTTGCCAAAGAACTGGAGCTGAAAGGTGCAAAGCTAAAAGCGAAGATTTTGGCACCAGCGATCACGGAAACAGAGTTCGTGCAAAAATCAATAGATGCTGAAGCTTTTGATTACAAAGCAAATATGCCTAAGTATCACACAGCCAAAGAAATGGCTGGATTCATGATGGATCTCTATGAACATGATGACGTAGTCGTAGGAATTGTAGATCAGAACTATGATTTCCACTTGAGAGGCGCAATATATCCAGTTATTTCAGAATTAAGTTAATTATCATAAATGTAAATTCAATAAATTAGTAATAAAGAGGAGTGTTTTAATTGGAAAAGATCTGGAGTAAAACGAAAATTGGCAATATGGAACTGCCTCATCGACTAGCGATGGCACCCATGACACGCAGTCGAGCACAAGAAGATGGTACACCTGGAGAATTGGCGGCACTTTATTATGCTCAGCGTGCAACTATGGGACTCTTGATAACGGAAGGTGCACAGCCTTCTGATGACGGACAAGGTTATTTGTGGTCACCTGGTATCTATACGGATAAGCATATTGAAGGATGGAAAAAAGTAACGGACGCTGTGCATGAAGCTGGCGGATATGTATACATCCAATTAATGCATGCCGGCCGAATGTCACATCCGGACAATACCCCGCATCATCGTCAACCGGTCGCTCCATCTGCAATCGCACCGGGTGTAGAAATGTTTACGGCCACAGGCATGCAGGATATCCCTGTTCCCCGGAAATTGAGTCAAGAGGATATTCAAACCACCATCGAAGATTTCCGAAAAGCTGCAGCTGCGGCGATCAAAGCAGGGGCGGACGGTGTTGAAATTCATGGAGCTAATGGATATTTGATCAATCAATTTTTAGGAGAGAATTCGAACACACGCACAGATGAGTATGGTGGATCTATCGAAAATCGTGCTCGCTTCGCGATTGAAGTAACGAAGGCCATCGTGGAGGAAATAGGCGCAGCACGAACAGGATTCCGTATTTCGCCAGGGACACCGCTGGGTGGAATTCAGGATGGTGAACAGGGTCCTGATCTGTATCGCTACCTTGTGAAGGAATTAGCTCAATTGGATCTAGCGTACCTTCATATCATGCATCTTGGAAATGAGAATCTTCTGCATGACATTCGTTCGATCTGGCAAAATCCATTATTGGTCAATCGGGCTGGAAGAACGTTGGAGGATCTCAGTGTAGATTTAGATCGCGGTCTGGCTGATCTGGTTCCAGTGGGTGTATGGTCTTTGGCTAATCCAGATTTAGTGGCACGACTTCAACAAGTTGCGCCACTAAATGAAGCAGATTCAACAACATTCTTTGGTTCGGGAAGTAAGGGCTACACAGATTATCCTACGTTGGAAGAATTAAAGTCGCAAGAGGGGCTACACTAGCACAAAGCATGTAACGTGATGTGGCGTACAACTGAACATTGTGCGCCATGTTCCTACTCTATAAACAAAGGAAGAAGATGAAGGATGAGAGCAGCCCAAATACAGAAATACTCCAAAAAAATCCAAGTGAGAATCAATGATATTGACGTACCACAGATCCACGGCCATGAGGTTCTTATCAAAGTAAAAGCTGCGGGTGTAAATCCGCTGGATATTTTAAATATGAATGGCAGTGTTCGGATGATTGCCGACTATACGTTACCTTTAACTTTAGGGAATGAACTATCAGGTGTCATTGAAGCCGTTGGTGATGATGTGTTGAATTTTAAAGTGGGTGATTCGGTGTATACCCGGTTGCCTTTGAATAAAATTGGTGCTTTTGCAGAATATGCGGCTGTGCATGAGGATGCATTATCCTTAATGCCAGAAAATCTATCTTTTATCGAAGCTGCTGCCGTGCCCCTTACGGCCTTGACCGCGTATCAAGCATTGCATGATGTACTCCGGGCTGAACCGAACAAAAAACTGTTTATTCCTGGAGGAACCGGGGGATTCGGAGCGATGGCCATACCGATTGCCAAGTCCATGGGTTTAACGGTTATTACAAGTGGCAGCGAGAGAGGCAGAGCACGTACACTATCAATTGGAGCAGATCAATTCATTAATTATAAGACGGAGCATTATGCTGATATTCTGTCGGATATCGATTATGTAATTGATACCTTGGGTGCGAATGAAATCAAAGCCGAACTGAGCATTTTGAAGCCACAGGGCAAATTAGTTTCGTTGAAAGCGGGACCTAATTATCGTTTTGCAGTGGACAGTCATTTTCCGATGTGGAAAAAAGCATTGTTTGGTCTTGTAGGTGCACGTCTGGATTCTTTAGCGCGTAAGAATCAAAATGAATATCGCTTTATGTTCGTGCATTCCAGTGGCAGTCAGTTACAAGGAATCACAACCCTTATAGAAAAAGAAGTTATCAAGCCCTCCATTGATTCAACGTATACGTTTGATGACATTGAAAAGGCATTAATTAAAGTATCCACGGGTCACTCCCAGGGTAAAGTAATTCTGACCTTTTAAATACCCAACGAGAACATATTATTCCAGGTTTGTTTTCTGAACAGGAGGGAAGCTAATGGCGAGAAGCAAAGAGTTTGAAGAGTCTGTTGTACTAGATAAAGCGATGAGACTTTTTTGGGAACAAGGCTATGAGAATACGTCTATGACGGATTTGGTCAATCATATGGGAATTCATCGTAGAAGCTTGTATGACACATTTGGCGACAAACATACCTTGTTTCTAAAGTCAGTAGATCTGTATGATCAGAAAATGAGCTTCGCCCTTGCAACAGGCGTAAAGTATTCTCAGACCGCAACGGAAGCACTTCAGTTTATATTTTCTTCTTTAATTTATGGAGAAGAGCATGCAGCATCAGGCTGCTTGCTCGTTAATTCGACGGTAGAATTAGCCGCAAGGGATGACGATATGAACAACCGATCGATTGAGATGTTTGCAAATACAGAGAATCTAATCCAGGACATTATTTTGTGGGGACAACAAGAAGGTGAATTCACAGCGGAGTACAACGCCGAGGAATTGGCGGAATATCTGCATAATGTAGGCGTTGGGCTAAGGGTGATGGTCAAGACTTCGATGACCAAGGAGAAACTGCTTCGTATTGCTATTCTATCCATGGATCACATACTGAAGTAGTCTATATTTCATCTCTATATTAGAATGATTATTCTAATATTAGCATTTCATTTAAACACATTTGATAGAAAGAGAGGCAGGCAGCAAAATGAGAAAGACAGTTCTAATTACAGGGGTATCGGGTGGGATCGGTAAAGAGTTAGCAGATCGGTTTGCCAAAGGCGGACATCACATTGTGCTGGTAGCCCGCAGCGAAGATAAAATATTGGATCTTGCACAGGAGTATCGGAAAAAATATGGCATTCAGGCGACGGTTATTGCTAAAGATATAGCGGCACCTGGGGTACCTCAGGAGATCTTCAATGAACTAAAGGAAAAGGAAATTGTTGTTGACTATCTTGTCAACAATGCAGGTTTCGGTCTATTCGGGACATTTATGGAGACGGATATGGAACAAGAAGTGAATATGATTGATGTCAATATTAAGGCTTTAACGATCATGACGAAGCTGTTCCTGCCGGGTATGATCCAACGTGGATACGGCGGTGTGATGAATGTGGCTTCATTGGTAGGTTTTTTCCCTGGACCGATGATGTCGGTATATTATGCAACAAAGGCATACGTGCTATCATTCACCGAGGCATTGGAAAATGAAGTGAGCGGAACTGGTGTTACGGTGACCGCACTATGTCCTGGCCTGACATCCACCGGGTTTGTTGATCGTTCAGGTATGGGGGTTTCGAAGATGCTGCAGGATCCGATCATGGAAGCGGGACAGGTCGCGGAAGAAGGATATCAAGGCTTCTTGCGTGGCAAGACGTTAATTATGCCTGGTGCTCGGAATCGATTCATTGCCTTTATGCCACGCTTGTTACCGCGTAAGATGATGACTCGCGTGATTAGATCCTCACAAGACAAGACAGGACATTAAACTTTAAAAAAAGGAGCTGGTTGAGATGATTTTTTATGATTCCCCTCAGGAATGGACATATCCAATCCATCTCAAGAATTCCATGACATAGATGAGGCATTTCATTGGCTGGCAACCGTAAAATGAGAAGGTAACAAAACATCATATGCATAAGTCAATGGTGTGCTGTAGTAATAATGCAATCAGGTTTCCCCCGATTCTCTCGTTTCACTGTGTCCTTCCTCGTCCTTCTTACGACAAATATACACAAAAACAGGAGGGAAGCTGAAGGGCTCAAATTGGATTTTTTCAATCTCGAATAGTTCAGCTAATCGTTTCTTCATATGAAGTGAGTACTGGTATAACACGAACATACCTCCAGGTCGGAGCGCTGTATGGATTTGTGACAGGATGTTTTGTCTCATTTCTCTGGAAAAATTAAAAAAGGGCAGTCCGCAAATGATCCAATCCAACTGGTGCACATTTTCTTGCTGGATCCTTTTTAATAGATAGGATGCATTCGAATGGAACATGAATTCAGGATATGTTTTCTTCAGATTACTTCTCATTTTGGGGTCTCTCTCAAATAAAAACACGGTTGCAGATTGCGGCAATTGCTCTCTCATGAGACGTGTGATAGCTCCTGTTCCTGGCCCCAGCTCAGCAATGGTTCTAATCTCATCCCACCTTACAGACTGGACGATTTTGTGGGCTAGAAATTTGGAAGTGGGTAGGACACTTCCCACTCGTTTGGGGTTCTTTAAGAATCCTTGTAGGAAAAGAAGGGGTTCGGGTGTTTTCATCGCGGTATCCTCCATTGTTGAATTCATGATGTATCACTTGATGTTAGAAGGCAAGCTTAATTGGAACGTAAATAAGTTGTGGGTATGTTGAAGTGTCAAGGTGCCCTGATGTAACTCCGCAATATTTCTTGCAATCGAAAGACCCAGACCAGACCCTGTTTGAATGCCTTCGCTGCTTCGAGAGTAATCAACCTTATAAAAACGATCAAACAATTTATCTTTTTGCTCCGTTGTGAGCGGTGCACCTTTATTCTCGACTTGGATGGTAATCTGCTCATGATGCACACTCATTCGAATATGAATCACACCGGGTTTAAAGGAGTACTTCAGGGCGTTAATGAGAAGATTATCGATAGCGCGCGCAATCTTATCACTATCCACGTAGGCCATAATTGGGGCATTACCGATCTCTTTCTCGATATGAATACCATTCTCCTGAGCTAAAGGTTCGAATTCAAACAACAACTGGTCTAAGAGCTGATATAGGTCAACCTTTTTCAGATCCAATTGGGTATCTACTGAGGTCAGACGTGTGTATTCGAATAAATCATCAAGTAGCTTCTTTAAATGCGTTGCTTTGTTATAGGTGTTCTGAATGAAGCGGTCATACTCTGTTTTGTCTTGAAAGGATTCTGTTCTAAGAAGCTCAATATATCCGATTATGCTGGTAAGCGGTGTGCGTAGGTCATGAGAGATACCCGTAATCATGTCCATCTTGGATTTCTCCAACTCACGTTCTTTGATCATTTGTAGCTGCAACTGTTCAGTCATGTGATTAATGTTGGAAGCGACTCGACCCAGCTCATCTTGTCGATTAACGGGTACCCGGTAGTCCAGATTACCCTCAGATATGAATTGAAGTCCTTGCTCCAAGCGAATAATATCTTTAACCATTCGACGAGTTAATAACAGAAAGGTTAGGATGAAAGTCAATATAAAAATCGGAGTAATGACATACGGAAGCGAATTACGGAACCAAGCCTGCTCCCAAGCTTTAAAAACCTCGATAGAAAGGAAAATGAGCATATTATTAAAGCCAGCAGCAGCAATGGTACTCAAAATAACTCGAATCAAAATGTTGATTTGAATTTTTTTCTTTCGATTTCGATGTAAGGGGTTAGATCGTTTAATCAATTTTATAGCCCACTCCCCATACTGTTTTAATATACTGAGGTTCTCTCGGGTTCATTTCCAGCTTTTCTCTTAGATTACGAATATGAACCATCACCGTATTATCCGAATATCCGTAAGGTTCTTTCCACACGGTTTCGTAAATCTTCTCGGAGCTAAATACTTGTCCAGGATGGCTGGCAAGCAACACTAGAATGGAAAACTCCAGTGGAGTTAGTGAAATGTCATTCTCTTTGAGCTTCACAGAATGTTTACTTGTATCAATAACAAGATCCTTAATTAGGATAAGAGAATTGAATTCTGCTTTGCCAATCAGTGTTTGACGCCGAAGCTGAGCCTTAACACGAGCCAGTAATTCTAATGGATTAAACGGTTTGACCATGTAATCGTCAGCCCCGGTAGTCAGCCCCGTTATTTTATCAATGTCTTCTTCCTTGGCGGATAACATAATAATGGGAGTGGTGGATACTTCTCTTATTTTGAAGCAGGCTTTAATTCCGTCCATAACGGGCATCATAACATCCAGTATAACGAGCTGTACTGATGTTGTTTTGATAATATTCAGAGCTTCTTCACCATTGGCTGCTTCAATGACGTGATATCCTTCGTTACGTAAATAGACATGAATGACATCTCGGATATCGGGTTCATCATCAACAACGAGAACGGTACTCATACTTCAACACTCCTTTTATGACCTGTTATAAATAAAATCAATATTCCTTATAGAGAGGATAACACCAGTGTAAGCGATAGCCCAGGATGTTTAAATTGTTTCCTTTTTGCGACAGACATAAACGAACGCAGGAGGGATATTCATAGGCACTAATTCTATTTTTTCGATGATAAAGTGTTCGGATAATGTTTTTCTCATTTGAAGTGAATATTGAAAGGCGATGAATAACCCTCCAGGTTTGAGTACCTTATGGATCTGTTCTACCAACGTATTTCTTAATTCAGGCTCAAAGTTGAAGAAAGGCAACCCACTAAAAATATAATCCAGTTGCTGAACGCCTTCTTGATTCATGGACTCTACTAATCGAGCTGCATCTGGATAACAGGAGAATTCCGGGTATGTGGTGTGCAGATTATTCCTCATCGTTTCGTTCATCTCAAACAATAATACTTTGGTACGATCCTGCGCCTGTTGATGAATATAACGTGTGATGGCACCTGTACCTGATCCGAGTTCGGCGACTGCTTTTGCCTCTAGCCAAGAAGCTTGATTCACCATTTTTTTGGCGAGAAACCGGGAGCTGGGCATGATGCTGCCAACATGTTTAGGACTTTGAAGAAAGCTCTTCAAAAATAAAACAGGGTTATTAGAATTCAATTTGGGTTCCTCCATGCAAGTCATGATATGTGATTTAATCCGGTCAAAAATGAAATAATTGAAGCGTAGATAAGATGGGAGCGCCAAAGTAGGTTCCAGCCGTAAAATAGGTTATGCTCCAAAGCAAAGCACTGGAATATGAGATGAGAGCAAATTTTCTATACTGTACGCCGCTCAGTCCAATGACCAAAGGGAGAACATACCGTACGATTGGAATGAACAAACCAATACACATCGCCCAATTGCCGCGCTTATTCAGAATCAGTTCTGCCTTGACGAAGTGCTTGTTATGTTGAAATCTGTGTTTTATCTTGGATCCAAATAACTTTCCTGCAAAATAAGCGAAGGTAATGGCCGTTAATAGTCCTGATAAAATACAGAAGTATGTGATCCATGAATTGATAACACCCGTGTGGCTCAAAATGGCACCGCTGATAATTGTGATCTCATTCGGGATTGGAATGCCGAAAGGCCCTAACGAGAAGGCAAAATAAAAAATCAGATATCCATGCTGCTGAAGTAACTCTAAGATCGTATTACTGATCATTGTTTTGCCTCCTCTCTTGTCGATATAGCAATCATAGTGAAAAAAACTAAGGAATTAATGAGTATATTTCTGAAGAAAATCTAAAGAATACATAAGTAAAACCAAACAACTACACAGAAAAAAAGCCCTGCCAGGTACTGGCAAGACTTGATAGTGTGGATAGTCAGGAGCATTGATGAAGTGGCAAAGTCACAATCATAATGTTGTTCTCGTCATTTAATGTTAACGTGCCACCTTGCAATTTGATCATCGTTCTGGCGATATGAAGACCCATTGCAGTTCTGGTATATATATCTGATGCATTGCTAGATGATCTATGCTGCTGCGTATGATCTATATGCTCACTGTTTTCATTAGAATGGGAGTAGAGATTGCCTTCAATTCCAATGATGAGCTGCCTGTGATCTATTTTGAAGATTAGGCGAATGATGCCTGGATGAGCAGAGTGTTTGAGCACATGATACAGCAGATTATGGAGTGCCATTTCTATTTTTTCATGGTCGATACAGGCCATAACAGGAGAAGGCGGAAATTCTTTTTCCACCATAAAGTCATCCTCACGCGCTATCGATATGAAGTCAGCAGTGATTCGCTTCATAAGATGAACTACTTCGGTTTCTTTTAAATTCAACTGGTGATCATGAGAGGATAGTCGGGCATGTTGGATTAAATCATTCATTAGATTTCGAAATTGAAAGGCTGCTGTATGTGTTTCGTGTACAATTCGCATATAATCTTCTTGGTTCGGAACTGATTTAGATTTTAATAACTCCATGTTTTGAATTATTCCTTTTAGAGGTGCGTAAAGCTCATTGGATATGTCTTCAATCCATTCCCTTTTGGCGGTCTCGCGCTCACGTTCCCCGATCATTTGTTCCTGTAATTGCTCCACTATGGAATGAAGTTGAGACGAAATTTTTCTTAATTCAACAAGCTGAAATGGAGGCACCCGGTAGCTCAAGTCCCCTCCCGAGATGATGTGTATCGCGTTGTCCAAAGTGGCAATTTCTTTAACAATGCGATGGGTCAGAATAAAAAAGGATATGACAAAAAAAGTAGTAAATAGGATAGGAACAAGGTATGTCAGATGAAATTGGAACAGATACAGCTTGGCTAGATGATGAAATGCGGTAAGTGGCAGCAGGGATATGAAGGTCATGAGAAAGGCTATCAGAAAACTGAAACCAGAACGGATAAGGATATGGAATCGAATACTATGCTTGCGATAAATCCATGGAAATTCTGTCACCGTTCATCTCACTCCAATCGAATCGATTTAACACGGGTTGAGAGTGAATAGAGGGTTATTCCAGCCAATCGGAAACAAAGCTCTCCAACCAGGATTCCACCTGCAATATCTACGACGACATGTTGTTTCACCAGTACGGTAGACATCATAATAAGAATGGAGAGGGTGGAAGTCATCGTCCATATCACTCGTCCAAATACTTGGGTTCCTCTAAGGATCAGATAACTGGTGAGCACATGAATACTCGGAAAACAGTTGTAGGGTTGATCGTTAAGGTAGATGTAATTAACCATCATGTAAAGAAAGCCTTCTTCACCCTGGATGTTTGGGCGCTCAATCGCTGTCTGGAACAGAGCGAAGAAGACGTATGAGATCACCAGACCGCTGCAAAGTGCAATTAGCGTTTGAAAATAGGTTCGCTTGTCCTTGAATGCAAGTGCTATTAATGCACCTGTAATGAACGGGTACCATAATACATAAGGAATGATAAAAGATGGGACAAAGGGGATCATGGGATCGAGTGTTGTTGCAAGACTATAGACATGATCCCCCGGTCGATTTAGTATACCGTAGAAAATATTTAATAGTGGAACTGCTGCTAGCCAAAGCAGGGAAAGCCAGGTTGATTTAGTGGAGGACTGACTGAAACGGTTCAAGTGCTCAACTCCTATACAGATTTATCAATGTATCGGGTTCAAGAGAAATATCATTCTGGACAACGGGATACCAAGCGGACAAGATCAAGTGTAAGCATGGGAAGTGCCATCCCTGAAGGATAAGCTAAATATCGTGAGTGCCATTCCGGAGAGAATTTTTCTTTGTACCGACGCAATCCTTCAAATCCATACCAGTACCCACCATATTGGAAGACCAGACGAGCTAATTTTTCTTCACGATGTGAGTTCTGATTCTCACCGACGCTGGAGAGAGGGGACATTCCGAGATTAAAGTAAGAATAACCTTGTTCTTTGGCCCATTCGATCAATCGTACAAATAGCACATCCATCGTGCCGTTTGGTGTATCATTCAGATGGCGCATCAAGTCAATAGAGATGACCTGATTACGACTATAGGATGGAGCGAGTGTTGCAAAGGCCAGAATACGGCCTTGTGCATTACGAAGTAGTGTTAAGGGTGATCGCTGGATATAGGCTTCGTTGAACCACCCTAATGAGTACGTTTTTTCTTTACGATCGCCAAGCCACTCGTCCGAAATCTGACGCAATTCAGATAGTAACTCTGATGTATATGGCGGGGATAATACTTCAAAGATCTGTCCTTCGCGATCTGATTTATTTATAGCTGTGCGTAAGTTTTGTTTGCTTTTCCCACTTAATGTAAAGGTATCTAGAGGTACTAAAGCTTCTTCGCCTAATTTAAAAAATTTATAGCCATTCTCATGATAGATGGATAGATATTCAGGTGTGGCCTGATAAAAAACAATGGTCAATGCATAGTGATGCGCATAGTTCTGAAATTCTTGAATCGCAGCACCAACAAGGTTTTTATTGCCGATTGGATCACCAAGTACAATGAGTTTCTGACGTACTTGAGCGTAGGGAATCAGAACCTGATCATTTTGAGCCCAGTAAAAATTTTTGTCACCCAGATAGAGGAGATGCGTTAACAGATTACCCTCTTCTGTGGCGATAAACTGAGTGAATTTCTCGATATCTTCTTCAGCAGGGCGCATTTCTGTATAGACAGACGGACGCAATGTGAAGACAAAAGCCAGCACAATTAAAGCCCCCATTAACCCACCAAGCGCTGTTAATACATAATCATGAGGGTGCAGCACCCATTCTTGAGCCGGCAGAGGCAAATGTTGCAGAATAGCTGGATGTAGATGTGAACCTATAATGTAATACGACAACGATGAGACTAGAGCAAGAATCGTCCAGATCCAGAAGCTGCGTGCAGATATACGGACACTTTCTCGATTAAACTGAGTAGGGGATATCCACAGAATGAAAGCCACGGTCAGTAAAATAAGAGCTTCTTCGTAATCAAAGCCTTTGGCAAATGTGAAAATAGCTCCTGCTGATAACAAAGCTCCAGTCCATAAGTAAGCTCGGCGAATACGCATGGATATCCCTCGTGAGATGACGATAAGCATGATACCGATGGTTACGGACAATTGTTCAGATAAGCGCATCAGCGATAAAGGTAACAGATGTTCCATGAAGCGCAAGCGATTCATAAGGCCTGGTGTAACCGCAGAGAATAGTAGAAGGACACCGCTAGCAAATACGAGCTTGCCAAGCACCCATGCACCCAGATCACTAAGCAAATTGAAACGGGACGGCCAATTCCAGAATCTGTCCCAAATGTTACGTATAGCATTGAAACAAGTCTTCATCATTTCAAGCCATTGCTCACGGTTTGGGCTCATCTCAAGCCCAGCCAACAACAGACCGATGAGCCAAGGAATGACAAAGTAAAACATGCGGAACAACAACAAAATCATTAGTGCTCGTGAAGGCTCAACACCTAATGTTTGCAGCCCAAGCAGCGCGATCAGATCAAAGGCACCAATGCCGCCTGGAGCCATACTAATGATTCCCGCAATGGCGGCTACAACGTATACCCCGAATACTGGAGCGAACGGTAAGGGATGCATATCAGAAAAAGCAAACAACCAAAATAATGTTCCAGCACATGCCCATTCCAGAACAGAGCAACCGAGTGAAGCAATAACCATGTTCCAAGGTAGCTTTCCATTGCCTTTATTAAACCATTTTGCGAATAGGGAGGATCGTTGCATGAGTAAGAAAAATGGCAAGTATAATGCAACTCCCCATACGCCGAGCCGAAGCCAGGGATGTTGTTCAAGTAGTGGTTCTACAGGAAAAATACCGATTAGTGCAAGACCACCCAGCAAGGACAGACCTACTAATAAGATAGGTGATAAAAAAAGGACAGCAGCCCCCATTGTTTTCATCGGAATACCGCTTTTCTTATAAAGAAATGCACGTAATCCTACACCGGTAAGACCTGCGAACCCAACCATATTATTAAATGTATTAGCGATCCAGGCATAGCGATAAGTGGTTATCCAATGAATATCGAGCTTAAATTGTTTTCGAATTAGAAAATCATACGTGCTCATGACAGATACGGCTATAAACGAAGCAATGATCAGTTGAATGATGACATGAACTGGCTTCATATGTACTTCATGAATAATGCTAGCTATGTTAATACGCTGAATCTCATGTCTACCGTATACATAGATGATGACCAGAATCGTTACAGGAATGAGCACTCTGATTATTTTGGATTGATAACAAGCTTTTAGAAACTGAAATAATTTAAGGTTTTGAAGCAAATCTTTCATTGTGTCTTGGACTCCACCTTTATGAAAAAATAGAATTTTAACGTTTATAGGGCACGAGTCACGGATATTTTGCGAGCTTCCTGCCGTACAGGAATCATATTGAAAAAAACTAAGGATTTCATGGGTATATTTCTAAAGAAAATCTGAAGAATTGGAGGAGTAGATTGAAACCGTAAGTTATCTGGATGGAAAGTCGAATATCCGAATGGGAAATTAGTTGTATATTAAGGAGACTTTGAGATGAGCATAGAAGCATTCACGCGTGAGATGGATATGGAGAATCAGTTGAAGGCGGCCTATGATGAGCGCTGGTATAGGTTAATGGAGCTGATGGAGCAATTAGATTCGGATGACTTAGCAAAGTTATCTAACCCGTTCTTAGTTAAAGTATTGCCGGCCTACAGGAAGGCTAAGAGAAAGGTTCTTTTTGTAGGACAAGAAACGAATGGTTGGGATCCGTTCCAAACGACTTTACAGACTTTTGCTAATGATGACAAAGAGATACAACGAGAGAAAATAGTAAAGTTTCTGCAATGGATGTATGAGGATTTGCGATATCACCGTAAGTATGACCATACGCCATTCTGGAAAGGAATGAGAAGGCTCTACCGGGTGATCTCGCCAGGGGTGGGGGATGATGGATTTTTGCATACTGAATTAGTTCGGTTTGATTACGCCAATACAAGACCACCACATGCAATTGAAAGTTTGCTTCAACAGGAGTACAATGTCTTGCCCATGGAAATTTCAGCGCTTGCACCTGACGTTGTCATATTTTTGACGGGGCCGTATTACGATAATAGGCTGATAGAGACATTTAGTCGTGTGGGGAACATCGATGAGTCTTTGAGGTTCGAATCCATTGAGGATATTGGAGCCAATGTGTTGTCACGTGTAGTGCATTCGACATTGCCGTACCATACATACCGTACCTATCATCCCAATTATTCGTTGCACTATAAGGAGAAAACAATATTTGTATTGCTTGAAAAAGCGTTAAGCGAACGAATTCTTGATTAATAGTTTGAAGCATCAGAATTATTAAACAGAGATCGCGCGTGGACTCGCACTCATTATACTCGTAGTTGCTATTGTGGCTATTTATAACTGGAAAAGAACTTATCCAAGACAAAATGCAAGCTTATCCAACACAAATGGTGGGGTAATCCATCTTTGCTGTTACAGGGTAGGCTTTTTCCTATGTCTCATTAGCTAACGAAGCAACATGAATATGAATTCTAAAATATAAATCGAACGATATGGGCTCGTTATGCCAATATATAGTGAATAGAGGAGAGGGGCTGGCTGATGAGAGAGGAACATGAATACATAGAACTTGTAGCGTTAACACGGGCTGGTGATGATGAAGCCTATGGAGAGTTGTATGAGAGAACGGTAACAGATGTGTACCGGACTGTCCGGTTTCTGATTAATCATGTCTCTGATACGGAAGATTTGGTGCAGGATATTTATATTCATGCGTATCGGTCGTTGGATCGATATGATTCAGGGCGTGCTTTTCGTCCGTGGCTTATGGGTATAACGATGCGTCAGGTGAAAAATTATCGGCGGCGAAAGCTGACCCAATTTCGGTTCAATCAGCGGATCGAGAAATCAGACACGGGTATGGAGATTGATTTCTCTGTTGATCTGATCAGTAAATTGGCACATCAGCCTCTGCTTGAACAAGTACGTCGGTTGCCGTACAAATTGCAGCAGGTGGTGACCCTGCACTATTTAAACGAATACACCCAAGAAGAAATTGCCTGGATTCTAGATATTCCGATCGGCACCGTAAAATCTCGGATTCATGCTGCACTGACTAAGTTACGCCAGAAGAAGAGTATGATCTATTCATTTGAAAATAGGAAAGGTGGAGGATTGGCATGAAACTGGAGGATGAATTACGTTCGGCCTATCGCAAGGAGACAAGGAAGTGGTCTAACCCGTCGGAGGGAAAAGAAAAAATGCTGAAAGCGATCCGAAGTAAGTCCATGGGAAACAGGCGTCCACGTAAATGGATAGTCGCAGCCGTGATTGCGGCGGTGTTGATCATTCCTACTGGAGCATATGCAGGTTACACCTATCTTGCAGATGATATCTATGGTTCTGAACAAAACATAAGCGTGTTGGGAGGTACAGCGGCCGACTATAATCGTTTGGAAGCGAAGCTGCAGGAAGCCAAGGCGTATTTTAGTGACGATGAGTTCACGCAGTATATGAGTCTACTGAAACAGCTGGGTCAGATGGCTCTAACTCACGCTGACCCACAAGGAGACTTGCATCCGGAGCAATGGAGCACAGTGGATCAGGAGAAGTACAACCAACTGGCAGCAAGTTTGGAACCTTTCTTCGAACGGTTAGAAGGTGCGAGTGAAGAAAAGGAATTGATGGACCGTCAACAATTCCGTACTGAAACATACAAGGCGGCCGAGGAGATGCTTTCGAAGGAAGAGTTTATTGAATTTCAAGTCTTGTTCGAGAATATGGAGAAGTATGAAGCCATTGTTGTGGACGAGAATGGTAGCATTCATGAGGAACGATTATCAGCAGAACAGAAGCAGGATTTTGACCAAGTGCGAAAGCAATTTTATTCGTATTTAGATCAGATCGGTTATAGTGTGCGATAGGAAGAGGACAGCGTGAGATGAACGAAGAAGTGTAGCAGTTATATACAGACTGACTGGAGCCGGGCTGGTTATGCCTTCTGCTCCAGTTTTTTAAGTTGAAGTTTCTAATTTACACTTTGCTTTTATTTAACCAATAAACCCTTTAGACTTCGTGCATCTTAAAGTGAGCTTGATTTACATATATGCAACCTTGAATTGTTGGCACTCGTATTACAGTGGAATGAATTCTTCGAGGACGAACTCAGATGTTTCTGTGGCATGGATGTGTTTTGGGATGCGATAACGGGTTTAGTAGAGATGCCGCAATCATGAGAGAATTACTTCAGCAATTGAATGTTAAACACCCAACATGGGGGGGGGGATGTGGAGTATGGATCATTTATAAAAGATGACATGAGCAATGGTTGAAAGGGTGTAATCGTAATGAGCAATGATCATGTAAATTGGAATAAAGCATTCGAAAGAGTAAATGATTTTGCGAGTTTTCTTAAAGTAATTGAGAACTGGGGCAAATTATATGATGAGTGGGAGCAATATAATCCTTACGGTATGATCGCTATCTTATCTACTTGTCTAGAACATATCGGTCTTAACTTTTTAGATGATGAAATAGATGGATTGCATGAGCATTTACGTGATGAGCAGATTCAATTACTGATCAGGATCGGTAGAAGCTTAGAAAAAGCTCAGTCAGAAACGGAAGCTTAAACCTAACAAAGCGTCTAGACACAATATATAACGATGAGAAAGGGGGATCAGTATGAGTAGTCCAGAAGCAAATGATATGTCTAATATCTATGAGAATCTGGAGAAGATTGAGAATCGAGAAGATATAGTTCGATTTATTTCCTCTTTAGTAGATGATCTGAAGAACAATTCGAAGGATTGGGCGAACATTTCACTGGAGGATTATTTAAACGGAATGGCATCATGGATTGAGGATATGGATGGGCTGTACCCAGAATCCGAGAGAGAACAATTGGAACAATTAGATTGGAAGCTTATTGCAATGGTCTTATATACAGGAAGTCGATACGAGTAGACATTATGGTGGAGAACCAAGGTTAGAGAGAAAGAGGAGGTAACTTGAATGCACAGATCTAAACTGATCGTTGAGGAAGAAACTGAACTGCTTGCCCTCCATAGAGTATTACTTGAAGCGAAATTTAACCTAACTCCTTCTGATAACGATATACAGGCAAGTCCGTATACTGCCGAACTGGCTCAGCGTGTATTGAGAACGATTGTAGAGCTCCAGTCCGCTACAGATATAAATAAGATCGAACGTTGGTCAAACTGGTTAGAGCACAAGAAAGAGTGGATTTGGGAACGTTGCTTGTCTTACATGTTAAAAATCCAACCATCTCATTGGATAAGGATGGATTATTCGAAGAAATGTGACTATGTCCAGTGGTTGTTCAGCCCTTATGATCTTCATGAAGTAGATGTGGAACGATTTATAGGTGAAGTTGAGAAATATAGGCAAGCGATTGATAAAGGACATCCGATTTTTCTTAGAAGTTTCGACCACGCTACCAACGTGATGTTAGATGAGCTGGAACAAAAGTTAGATAGGAAGCTGCCTCAAGGCTACAGGACATATCTAAGAAATCATAATGGAGGTAAAGTGCTTGTTCATTACTGTACGTTTGCAGTGGAGGAATTAAATGAGGTTATCCCATTACACGTTATATTTGGTGTTCATGTAGAGAAACGATATGATCTTGCGTATTGGAATACGTTCAAGGATGAATTTCCGACTGGGCACATTCTCATTGGAGAAGCTGCTGCTGGAGGCAAGATTTTGATGGACGATCTGGAGAGAATTTATTATTGGAAGGATATGAACTATGATGATCCTACCCGTAATGAGGGGCTTTATAAAATTGCAGATAACTTCAACGCATTTCAAAGAACCTGGAAAAGAATGATCAAAACGATTTGAGCAACTAAGCAGGAAATGAGGCACTCCTTTATGCATCCTAAAGCGTTTATACAAACCATTTATCTTGGTGATCGTGGTTGTAAGCAAATCATTATGGATGGCTGGAACTCCGAAGTGAGAATACAGGTGACCACAGTATCTAGAGTTAGAACGACTACGTGGAATTATTACTCAGATGAAGACATTATTAATGGGCACATTGTGTTCTCTAATGTTGAGTCCATCCGGATGGAGCCGAGTGGCTATATTCCTAACGATAGCATTACTGAGTTGAAGGTGGAAGAGCTGGGCAATGGCATGTTTCTGTTCACTTTCTCAGCGTATTCAGCAAAGGGTCAAGATTCAATTGAAGTGATAACAAGTATAGTGGCTAGCGGAATTCATCTGGAAGACCCCATGAAACCAGGTGTGAAGACCTTAGAATGAAACGAGTTACATTGTAGAGAATTCAAAGTAAATATTGAGATAAGTATGTAAGGAGACAACACCATGATCGCAGATTATCTATACATAGCATGTGAGAGTGAATATTATACCAAACCTGATTGGCAGGATTGGGCAGATGGATGTAAACAGTTAGAACAATTGGAGTTGTATTCACATGAATGAAATACTTAAATATCTAACCAAAGATAAAGATACGATAGAATACCTGACATTTTTTGTTTTACTTGAGAAAATAAAATACATCCCGCCGATTCTAGAATATTGTGGTGATGATTTTGTGGAATATATGATGGAACTTCTCCCACGAATTGATGACAAATATGACCGAGCTACATTAATTGAGACGATCGTTCAATCGTATTATTGGGATGAGATCAGTGTTAAATATTCTGATGAACTTTTCAATGAATATATCCGATGTATACGTGATCATGCTACGAGTTTAGACGATATTATATCTTGCTTAAATGGATTTGTTCATGCTGGGGTGCGTAAACAAGAGATCGTGATTCAATTAATAAAACATGTGGATAAAGAAAAGACCATCACAATCCTTTCCCGATTTGAACTGGATGATGTGACCGGATCGCCAGGAAAGGAATCAAAACTACTCAATGAGGCCAAAGAAATCTCTAGTATAAGATGGCGTTCTGGGATCATTGCACAATTTCTGTTACTGGTGCATCCACATGTCAGAAAATATGCCGGCGTAAGCCAAATTACGTTCTTGTATGATACTTACCATGGCGTTTATGCGGATTGCTGGCCTAGAGGATTGCTTCCTAATCAAAAAGAACTCTTGCTGAAATCAAAGGTGCTGTCAGCAAGAGAAATAAGCGTTCTGGAAACATTGGAAGAGTTGATTAACTCGCAAGAGAAGGATTTGGATTCACCTGAAGTGAAGCAATTGTACGATGCATTTTTTGCAGGCAAAGATCCATTGGAGGTTATTTTTACATTACCAAAGTGAATGGTGTAATTGTATTATTTTTGAAAATAAGGGTTAGGAGCGAAATACCGAACGACGAATTAAACCTCGTCGATTCGATCTCGCTCCTGGTCATATAGTGTTAAGCATCAACATTAAAATTTCGCTATAATCCACATAACATAACAATGAAATTTCCACAAAATATAAATTAAATTTCAACCTAATATTAATACAGTTACTAGCTTAGCTCCATCTTAAAGCCACTTATCAGCCCATCGTTCCACGGCACTTAATGCCCTTCCGAGCTCTGTCCCTTTGCGAGACAACATATATTCTGTCCGAACCGGACGTTCTGTAACCACATGACGAACCACGAGTCCTTCTTCCTCAAGTTCCTTCATTCGTTCATTCAACACACGTTTGCTCAAGTCAGGGATATAAGCGTGAATTTCACTGAAACGTTTGGGTTCTTCCATCAACGCATGAATAATGAGGGCTACCCATTTGCGGCCAATGATCTGATAAGATTGTTCCACTTTTTCGCACATTTGCTTGGCATTCTTATCCTCGCTCATAATTGTACTCCTTTAGTTTGGTTATGCTTATTATAGCATTAGTATACTTATTGTAACCTTGGTGTCTAGTTGCTTTATGTATAAAAAGTCACATGCCAATTGTTATTAATGTTACCACATAAAGCGTTATCATCAAATAAAAACCCTGTAAACACTGGTGTTCACAGGTTCGACATGATTATTGACGAATTGTGACGACAGGTGTAATATGGGTAACGTTAATTCAAATGGTTACAATTTATAACCTACAAATGAGTTGTGGAGAGAAGGAATGTTCCATGTTAAATTCAGGCCGGATATGTAAACGGAGGCAAGGCGGGTAGCATGCCCACTTATTCCGTCTTTTGTCATGCTTGGATTTGAACATTTTGCAACATCATATACTATACTGCACAGAGCACAGGAGGCACTCCAATGGATGCAATGACATTTGTCCTGTTTGGGGCAACAGGCGATTTAGCAAAACGCAAGATTTACCCTGCATTATATAATTTGTACATGGATCAAAAAATGCCGAAATCCTTTTCCGTTATCGGTCTGGGTCGGCGTGAATTGTCAGATGCAGACTTTCAGGCAAATGTTGAAAAGTCATTGCATGAATTTTCACGTCAAACTCCGGAGGAAGCGTCCCAAGTACGTGATTTCATTGGGGCTTTCCGCTATTGTTCTCTAAACAATACGAAGCTTGAAGATTACACCAAACTGCTTGAATTGGTTCAGCAGCGTGAACAAGAGCTTAGCATTCCTGAGAATCGCATGTTCTACATGTCGGTAGCACCGGAATTCTTCGAGCCGATTGCACTGAATATCCAAGAAAGTGGACTCGGTAACACGAAAGGCTGGAAGAAACTGATTATTGAAAAACCATTTGGGCATGATCTGCAATCTGCACGTGAACTAAATGAAAAGCTTAGCAATACCTTTGCAGAAGAAGAAATTTATCGGATTGACCACTTCCTCGGTAAACCGATGGTTCAGAATATGGAGACGTTAACTTACGCGAATCCAGTGATTCAGGCTTTGTGGTCTAACCGCTATATTGCCAATGTACAAATCACAGCAAGTGAAACCGTTGGTGTTGAAGAGCGTGCTGCGTATTACGACCAAAGTGGTGCACTGCGTGACATGTTCCAAAACCACATGCTTCAGTTGCTGATGATGATCGGCTTGCATTTACCGAAGCGTTGTACACCAGAAGAAATTCAATTCAAGAAACGTAAGATTGCCGAGTCTCTTCGTCCACTGACGAAAGAGAATATCGCTACCGAGGTTGTTCGTGCTCAATATGCAGCAGGCAAATTGCAAGGTTCTTCTGTTGTTGGTTATCTGGACGAGCCTGGAATTCCAGCTGGTTCTCAGAATGAAACCTATGTAGCGGCAAGATTGTGGGTTGATGATCCATTCTGGAGTGAGGTTCCTTTCTATATCCGTACAGGTAAACGTATGGCTGAGAAATCCACTCGAATTGTCGTTGAATTCAAAGCTCCACTGAAAACAGGGCATGAATCCGAGAACACGATGGAGCCGAACCTGTTAACCATTGAAATTGGACCAGGAGAAAGCATCTCTCTTCAATTAAATGCGAAGAATCCATTGAACCATGGTGAAGTGGAACCAATGAGCATGACGTTCAGCTCAGGCAAACGCAATGTGCCGGAAGCTTATGAAAATTTGATCTTTGACGCTATGCGTGGAGACTCCACTTTCTTTGCACACTGGAATGAAGTTGAGCTGGCATGGCAATGGGTTCAACCAATTCAAGAAGCTTTCCAAGAAGGAAGTGTGCCACTGGATACGTATGCAGCAGGCTCACATGGCCCTGAGTCAGCAGATCGCCTGACCGCAGAGAACGGCTTCCGTTGGTGGTAAGGATAGCAGGTCTAAGGTCTGATCAATAACTTTTGCCCAAGCTAAAGCCAGAACAGCCTTTTAAGGCTTACTAAGCGTTATGACATAATACAACGCAATTTAACATTAATGATTTCAATTTCTATAGAAGAATGATTTCAAAGTTCCAATTTTGCGTAAGACCTTCCGCGTAACTTTACCTAGAAGGCAGTGAAAATTTTTGAATATAGATGTCTTCAGTTGAATTAACTTTTGGAGTATCGCCGTAGTGTAGGGAACGGAATTGATCGAAAGAACGATCCGTAACCGCAACGATTGATGCGGATTCAAACCTTAATTTTATACTGAGCGCAAAAGAAATTTAAACATAGTTCACATTACAGGAGGATTTATCATGAAACTTGGACTCGTTGGATTAGGTAAAATGGGATTGAACCTCGGAAGAAACTTGATTGATCACAAACATGAAGTCGTAGCTTTTGACTTGAACACTGAAGCTGTGAAAGAAATGTCAGAATACGGCGCACAAGGCGTATCTTCTTATGCAGACATGGTTGCATCTCTTGAATCTCCACGCGTATTGTGGATTATGGTTCCTCACAACGTCGTTGATGCAGTATTGGCTGAGATTAGCCCACTTCTCTCCAAAGGCGACATCATCATTGAAGCGGGTAACTCCCACTACAAAGAATCGATCCGTCGTTATGAAGAGTTGAAACCACAAGGCATCCATTACATGGACGCAGGTACTTCCGGTGGTATGGAAGGTGCACGTAACGGTGCATGTTACATGATCGGTGGCGACCCAGAAGCATGGGCAGTGGTTGAACCAGCATTCAAAGATACTTCCGTTGAGAACGGCTACCTGTATGCAGGTAAAGCGGGCAGCGGTCACTTCCTCAAAATGGTTCACAACGGTATCGAGTACGGTATGATGGCTTCCATCGGTGAAGGCTTCGACGTATTGGAGAAAAGCGGTTTTGACTTCGACTTCGAGCAAGTTGCACGTGTATGGAACAACGGTTCCGTTATTCGTTCATGGTTGATGGAATTGACAGAGCGTGCCTTCTCCAAAGATGCGAACCTGGATGAAATCAAAGGTGTTATGCACTCTTCTGGTGAAGGTCGTTGGACAGTTGAAACAGCATTTGACCTTCAAACGGCTACACCTGTTATTGCGCTGTCCTTGTTGATGCGTTATCGCTCCCTGGAGACAGATACGTTCACAGGTAAAGTGGTAGCTGCGCTGCGTAATGAGTTTGGCGGTCACGCTGTCGAAAAGAACTAATTCATATATTTTAGCCATGGTAGCCCATGGAAACCAAGTGTACTCTTCCACTGATGTAGTGGGAGGGTGCACTTTTTTTGTCGTTCATAAACGCGTTCATTTGCCAACTTATCATATCAGAGGTGCTGTCCTTCTTTTTCGGGACAACAGTGCATAAGGATAACATATACCTAGTCGTATTAAACAACCTCGTATAGCTCATCCCGCAGGGGAGGGACACTCAAATGATGAGAAGAAGATGGCGAAGCCGGAGACGCCGTAAGCCGCCAAGTGGCAGGCGTAAAATGTGGTTGATCATTTTATTAGTAACAGCTTTTTGTTTAATGCAGGGGTTTGCTTATGTGGATAAGAAAATGAAGCCCCCTATTATGCATCTAGCCAAGATTAGGGTGAAGCAGATCGCCACCGAAGCGATCAACAAAGCGATTACGGCACAGGTTGCCGAAGGCAAGACGACGGAAGGTTTGATCGATTGGAAGACCGATACTGCTGGAAAAGTGTCTGGTTTTATGCTGAACTACAACGAGCATATGCGAATCACCGCAAGTACCATGAACATTGTACAGTCCACCCTACAGAATGTGCATATGTTAAAGGAGAAAATACCACTGGGGCAAGCGTTAGGCAGCCCTGTGATGGCATCATTTGGCCCCAATATTCCCGTTCGTATTGAGCCTCAGGGAGCGGTAAAAGTAGACCTGAACACCCGTCAGCAAAATGCCGGTATCAATATGATCTTGGTCGAAGTATACATCCACATCATTGCAGAGGTTGCCGTGGTGGTGCCATTTGATATGGAACCTGAAACGGTGGATACGGAGATCCCGATCTCGTACCTGCTCGTTGTGGGCGATGTACCGATGTACTACTATGATAATCAAGGCAAGCCTGTAGGCAGCAATGGCAGCCAGGCTCCAGCTATCGCACTCCCATCAGGTCATTCAGGGGTGTCAAGTGGGGGAGGGGTCACATCCAATCCGGGGAATAGTCCATCGACGAACCCTTCAGCTCCTTCGCAGCAGCAAGCCCCATCTGGAGGCTCACAGGGAGGCGTGTTTGACCTGGAGCATGAGATGCCAGAGATTGATGGTACACAGCCTAATATGAATGGAAATCATTAAGTCTAAAAGAAAAGAATCAAACCCAAAAGAGCCTTAACATAAGGCTCTTTTGGGTTTGACTTGTAGTATTTCAACATTTGACTGTTTGGCGTGTTAATCATAACTCTATTTACTTTTATTTTTCTTTTGTTTACGCTCTTCTCGCTCCCAATGAGATAACGAGGGATAGGGGTCGAACGACCATTCCGTCAGACCACTATCCCGATAAATACCGTAATGGAGATGTGGAGGAAACTTGCCTTGGGTTCCTGGTTTTCCGTAACCGGAACTGCCTACCCAACCGACGACTTGACCTGGCGTTACGACTTCGCCGATATGGGCGTTCTTGTCAAAGCCAGATAGATGTGCGTAATAGTGGTAGTGATTATTCAAGTCCCGAATACCAATCCGCCAACCGCCGAATGGATTCCAGCCTTTGATCTCCACAACGCCATAGCAGGTGCTGCGAACAGGAAGACCGTGTGGTGCGAAGATATCTGTACCTTCATGAATTCTGTAGCCACCCCAGCTTCGTTTCGTGCCCCATGTGCTACGATAAGAGTAATTGGTACCTAACGGGACGGGAAAAGCATGTCCAAATAGATCAAGATTATCGAAATGCTCGTATAACTTAGCAAATTGCTGAATGCGTTGTACCGATCTGGAGTTGTGATAATACTCCCATAAAGCGATGCTAAAATCTTCTTGACGGTTTCCATACTTCTGAATGACACTAGCAATGCTGTAGAGCAAATCCTGATCGTTGTTGGGGTCTGCAATACCGTCTCCTGAACCATCTCGACCATACCCGTTAAAAAATAGAATCGATGCCGGCTGCTGATCTGTTTCATCCGGGTTTAACCAGCCTCTCCACGCTGGAGACGTCATATAGATGCCTGACAGCCGTTCGGGATGCTTGCGATCCTTCGGATGCGCACGTGTAATGGTGCGTTCATATTGATCAATCGCAGCTAATCTGTACCAAGGAATTCCGGATACCTGCCCGATACTTTCATATAAATTGCGGCGTGCAGCGAAGATTTCAGCAGGCTTTTGTTCTGCAACCTGGTTCTGGGCTTGTGATGTGGTTATGGAGGGTTTACCATGGACATCTACAGGCAAGAGTGGGAGAAGCAAGGTGCCTGCGAGAATCGTTTTAATCCAGAAAGTGTAGGTAAACCGCGATGTGAAGCGATCTTGCACAGGGAAGCAGCCCCTTTCCGTAGATGATGAACACAACTGCCGAGTGAAATAAGCTATATCCTAGGTTCTTCAAAAGTCGTGATTTTATCCATGTAAGGATTTTGCATATAAGAGTTGTCATGCACAAGATGAGACAAATGGGAGTTTTTCCAACGCTTTCATGGTATAATATGTTCCGAGCAACAGCCTAACTTCAGTAGAAAGAAGGTTTACGCATTGGCTAAACGTGTTAAAGAACCGAAACCGGATTGGATTCGGATCAAGTTGACCACCGGCGATAATTATCAGGAAATGAAAGAGATGATGCGTTCCAAAACGCTGCATACAGTATGTGAGGAAGCACGCTGTCCCAACATTTATGAATGCTGGGCCAATCGAACGGCAACTTTTATGATTTTGGGCGATATTTGCACACGGGCATGCCGTTTTTGTGCAGTCAATACCGGCTTGCCAACGGAACTAGATTTACAAGAACCAGAACGGGTAGCAGAGGCAGCGGAACAGATGAATCTGCAGCACTGTGTTATTACCAGCGTAGCTCGTGATGATCTGAAGGACGGCGGGGCTACAATCTTCGCAGAGACGGTGAAGGCTGTGCGTAGACGTCTACCTCTTTGTAGTGTTGAAGTGCTCATTCCAGACTTCTTGGGCGATCGTGAATCATTGCAGATTGTTATGGATGCCAAACCGGATATTTTGAACCACAACATTGAGACAGTAGAGCGTCTGTCAGATAAAGTACGTGCGAAGGCGAAGTATAAACGTTCTCTGGAACTGCTTGCTCGTGCCAAAGAAATGCAGCCAAACATCCCAACAAAATCAAGTATTATGCTGGGTGTTGGAGAGGAATATAATGAAATTCTGGCAACGATGGATGATCTTCGGGCGGTAGATTGCGATATTATGACGATTGGTCAATACTTGCAGCCTTCCGAGAAACATCTGTTTGTTGAAAAGTATTATCCGCCAGAGGAATTTGCTGCACTGAAACAGGAAGGCTTGAAACGTGGATTCAGCCACGTGGAATCCGGACCGATGGTGCGTAGTTCCTACCATGCGCATGAACAGGTGAAGTCAGCTACCAAACATGCGGAACAGGCGGCAACACACGCATGATGGAGGATACATGATGGATGATATAGAAGTGCAAGAAGGAAGTATAGAACAGGTTCAAGACACGGTGCAAGATAAACCGGAGGATAACGCCCAACAAAATTCACAAGACAAACCTCAAGAAAAGATCATCGTTCAAGTTGGTGGGAAAAATTACGAAATCGTACAGAACCACAAAGAAGGATGGAACGCTGAGGTTTTCCGTGATCGATACAGTGAGGTATTGGAACGGTACGATTATATTATCGGAGACTGGGGATATAGTCAGTTACGTCTGAAGGGCTTTTACAGAGATAATCATCCCAAAGCTACGAAGGATTCAACGATTGCCAGTTTGGTGGACTATATTAATGAATATTGCAACTTTGGTTGTGCGTACTTTGTTCTACAAAAGAGCAAAGAGCAGCCACCAGCCAAAGCAAAAAGCGGCTCTTAGAAGAGCCGCTTTTTTGTTGCTTTTTACTATGATATAACTTTCATTAAAATGGTCAGGAGTACAGCTAGTCCAGAAAGGCTGTGCGCACTCGATTCCAGAACGGGTAAGGGCGATACCGCGCAAAACTAACTTTATGACTAGATACTTGGCAACGTACAGAGATAAGATCCTCAACCATAACGTTAACGTGATCAATCGTCATCAATAGACGCTGATCCTTCCGTGAGAAGATATCACAGTGATGGTGCTTCGGCAAAATAACCGGTGAACCCAGCGTTCGATAAACGCGATTGTTAATGGAAGCAATCTCAGCGATCTGGATTGCATCAATTGTAGGATGTACCATGGCACCACCAAGTGCCTTGTTGTATGCCGTACTACCCGAAGGCGTCGATACACAGATGCCATCCCCACGAAACATTTCGAAAGTAACGTCATTAATATCAACCTGAGCAACGACGGTACCATCTACCCCTTTTAACGTAAATTCGTTTAACGCAATATAAGAGGAATTGCCTGACTTTTTATGAATCTCCAGCTCCAGTAACGGATATTGCACAATGCGGGGTTTGAGATGATCCGAATCCCCTTTTCCGCTCATCAGTCTTACCAGTTCTCTTAATTCTTCCTTCTTCCAGTCGGCGTAAAATCCGAGATGACCTGTGTGAACCCCA
This sequence comes from Paenibacillus sp. MER 99-2, assembly GCF_023714095.1. Lineage (NCBI taxonomy): Bacteria > Bacillati > Bacillota > Bacilli > Caryophanales > Paenibacillaceae > Paenibacillus > Paenibacillus sp. MER 99-2. The sequence goes on from NZ_JAMAUZ010000012.1 coordinate 48,636, forward strand.
ACAAAAGCAATGTCCGGGATCCGGTCGATGAAGTTATGAAACGCCTGCAGCATCGTACCATCGCCTCCGATAGAGACAACAATTTCGGGTGATTCTGCATCCAGCTTGAATCCTTCCTCTTTGGCCAGCGCGTGAAATTGCTGACTGAGATCAATCGATAACTGGTCTCCGCGGTCTTGAACATAGTATCTCAAGATGAAAGCTCCTTTGTGGTCATTATACTACCGATGATAATCAATTCCGGAGAAGAACACAACGTTGGATTGATATTCCTGCCAATAAAGATGGAGAAACGGGTTATCTTTTTACAGGTCTGTCTGAAAATAGAGAAACCATTAGGGAGCAGAGCAGCAGCAAGAGCATCACGATCCCGAGGGTGATTAGACCCGTTATAACAATCGTCCCCCAGTGCGGGGTGTATGTAAATGGTAAGAAATCAGGGACAGTCGGAGCAAAAGCAGGCAAATCCATAGAAGTTCCCATAATTGGTACCCACAGCAACATCACCAATAGTGGTGCGATGAGTGCATGGATGACTCTAGCCAATAGGAAAGGTCCATAACGCATAGGTGTGTTGCTCAGTATGCTCATAATCTGTGCGTGAACAGAGAGTCCGCCCCAAGACAATACAAATGCTGCTGCCGCCGCCTTATACATCAGGGGGATGCTTGCTCCTGCGGTTCCGGCTTCTTTGGCTCCCAAAGTCACTTCAAATAACCCGCCTACAAGGCTCTGGGACAGAGCTGGGGGCAGCCCACCATGAATTAAAACTGATTCCGTCCATTGGTATAACACACCCAGCCAGCCTGTTTGTACCAATAGTTCCATGATGACGGAAAAGAATACAACTAACCCTCCAACGATAATAATAAGTCGAAGGGATGAGGCGATCGCCTGGCGCAACAATTCGCCAAAAGCCCGACCATCCGCCATACGTGCCTGATGCATTGCCTCAATGGCGAGCTTCAGCTTATTTTTATGTATGTTTTTTGGATGTGACGGGTAAACTGTGGATTCGTTATTTGAGTGCTTATTCGAGTGTCCTGGTCTTCTGCCATGGAAACGCATCAGTAGTCCGACGATAAATGCGGCTGCATAATGTGAAGCAACCAACACGGGTGCAATTGCGACATTATGGAAGAAGCCGACAGATACGGCACCGATCATGAAAATGGGATCAGATGAGGTGGTGAAGGCAACGAGGCGTTCTCCTTCCTCACGTGTAACCAACTTCTGTTCCCACAACTGTGCAGTCAGCTTGGCTCCCGTAGGATAACCGGATGCGCAACTGACGGCGAATACGAATCCGCCACTACCCGGTACACGAAAAAGTGGACGCATAAGTGGGTTAAGTAACGTACCGAGGAAATGAACAATTCCAAACCCGATGAGCAGCTCTGACAAAACTAAAAATGGGAAAAGGGAGGGGAATAACACGTCCCACCAGATGGCAAGTCCGCGTACACCCGCTTGCCACGTTTCTGCCGGAAACAGAATCATGAGCATGCAGAGGACGAGGAGAGCAAATATAAACATGACATGGGTCAGTTTTTGCAGCTTACCTAGAGCAGACATGATCCCTCTCCTTTTTAGCAAAATGGCTTTTTGACAGAATAAGGTCTTGTGCGATCAATATATGAGCTTAAGCGGACAAACAGTACAAATGAATACCTATGGGCAATAGAAAGCGCTTGCAAAAATGGCTGTATTTTTAAATGATGTATGCTAAAATAAAAAAAACGCCTGAACGTCACCTCAATCTGCTAACGGGTGAATTCAATTCGGATGGAGTGATGATTATGAGTCTTGTCACCGGAGTCCTAGTCTGTGCTTTTGTCTACGTTATACGTGCGTCGCTTGTACGCTCTGAAGAAGAGGACTGGCGAAGCTATTAATGAATAAATGATGCGCTGAACCTTAGGTTTGGCGCTTTTTTTGTTGTTATGATCTAGTCGCGAGCAAGTCCATATTAGGTTGTCATCCGCGAAATTGTTAAATAATAATCCATATCTTGTGTGATGTTAGATAGGACTTTTGGTTTTTTTTTGATAGAATGAGGATTAGGGTGTATGTAGCCTTGTCTATAATTTTAGTTCACAATTAAGCATAGGAGTGTAATATATGCCAAAATTCGACACAACTAGTGTGGGGGCAAATCAATGAAACCTACGCTAAGTATTTATGAAAATCTCGGCGGGGAACAAGGTGTACGCGCTTTGGTAGAAGCCTTTTACCCGATTGTTATGCAGAATGAGCAGTTAGCGCCATTGTTTCCTGAAGATATTCAGCCAGTGATGGATAAACAGTACATGTTTTTATCTCAATTTTTCGGGGGACCTGCCTTGTTCTCTGAGGCCTATGGTCATCCGATGATGCGCGCCCGCCACATGCATTTTGAAGTGACGGTTGAACGAGCTGAAGCATGGCTTTCGTGTATGAATCAAGCGTTGACACAGATCGGTGTTGAAGAACCGTTGCATTCGTTTATCTTGCAGCGTTTATCGGGACCGGCACATCACTTTGTGAACACGCCTTAGTTCCGATATACAAGCAAGCAAACGGGAGAGGGATGGAATGAGTGGAACTAGAACCGCTGTATAAGGTGAAAATAACATGTCATTATTGTGAAAATGAGTTTGAAACTTCACGGGTAAGACCTAGTTTGAAGAGACCTTACCGAACCGATTCCGACTTCTGCGCCTATTACAAACTAGAGAACCCGGACTTTTACGTTGTGCGCATCTGTCCTGAATGTGGATTTGCTTCGACAGAGAATTCAACGGAACGACTAAGTGATACACAGCGGCAAAACTTCAAAAATCAAATCGGTAATCGTTGGGAAAAACGAGATTATAGCGGGGCACGGACGATTGATCAAGCACTTGCAACGTATAAGCTTGGGTTGTTGTGTGCGCAAGTGATCCAAGAGAAGGATCGTGTCGTTGCAGGTTTACTTCATCATATTGCCTGGCTGTACCGCTACCGAGAGGATCATGAGCAGGAACGTCGATTTCTTGAGTTTAGTTTAGACTCGTATGTGAGGGTGTTTGAGCGGGAAGGCACAGGTGGAAATGAAGCCAGATTGCTCTATTTGCTGGGGGAATTAAATCGTAGGATAGGTCGCTTCCATGAGGCGGTCAAATGGTTTGGAAGAGTCATTCAGGACAAGCGTATTACAGATGCAGCCATGATTCGTGCTTCAAGAGAACAATGGGCCTTACTGCGCGAACAGATGATTTCTGGCAAAATGGAGCTGCCTGAAGAGATGATTGAAACCGAAAAAGGGGCTACTAAGCGTAGCCCCATCTAAGCATCAATCGTAACTGAATTCAATTAATTGCGAATAGGACGGCTGGACAGCAGGTAGTCACTATCGTTGTCAATCACCGTCATACTCCCGTTACAACAAGGAAAGACCAGCAATTTCTTCTTGCCTTCACGGATGCGTACTAGCTCTTTCGGTTTAAGGGGCAGCAGCACATTGCTTGCATGGCAGAACGGGCATTGCTGTACATAGATGTCCCCCATCACAATGTCATAAGGCCAACTGTTCTCAAAAGGAATCATTCCTGTTCGCCTTCCGAGGCTTTTTCGGATGCAGTTGGCTTGGACGCTTCAGCTTTGGCTAATTCGGCAATTTTCTGCAGCAGGATATGCTGGGGCATATGCATCAAGTGTTCCAGTGGCACACCAAGGGATTCCGCTAATTTTACGGCTGTGTCAGCCGATACTTGTAAAGGTTTCATCACGTTTACCTCCTAAAGAATAGCTTAAACTATTCCTCTAGTATAGAGATACAGTCTTCATAAAACCAGTCTTTATTCAGGTAATTACATTTGTGTTGAATGAAAAATGGAATCACAGCCTTCATAGGGTTCATTGTTTCGTCATTTGTTATTCAATCTGTAGAGAGAGGTGCCTAATTAATGAAAACACCATTACATCCCGTATGGGATCTGGAGTCCATCTTTAGTGGAGGTTCTTCCTCCGAGTCATTTGCTGCATACCTCGTTGAGCTTGAGCAGGATGTTCGCAACCTTCAGCAACTACTGAGAGAAACACCAGTACCAAGCAATCTGGAAGAAACCAAAACATTTGATCCGATTTTGGAATTGTTGCAGAGCTGTTACATTCGAACTTCCGAAGGATCAGCTTTTGTATCATGTCTTTCTTCACAGAATCAGAAGGACAAGAAGGCTACACAGCTTCAAGGAGCGATTAGTTCCCTTGCAGCGATGCTGAACAGCAGTAAGTCCCAGTTTGATAACAAACTCAGTGAAACAGAAGACCACGTATGGGAAGCATGGATTGCTCGGGATGACATTGAGCCACTATCTTTTGTCCTGAACGAAAGTCGCACACAAGCTCGTGAGAAGCTGTCACCTGAACTCGAAGGTCTTGCCCTTGATTTAGGTGTGGATGGTTATCATGGCTGGGGCAAATTCTATAACACCATTGTAGGAAAGATTAACATTCCTTTTGAGCAAAATGGAGAAACGGTCATGCTGTCAGCAGGGCAGGCTTCCAACAAGCTTAGTGACAGTGATCGTACTGTACGCGAAAAGGTTTTTGCACAATGGGAAGAGGCTTGGACTGACGTCGAGGATTTTTGTGCGGATACGCTGAATCACCTTGCCGGCTTCCGTCTGAAGTTATATGAGAAGCGTGGCTGGGATGATATCCTCAAAGAACCTTTGGCCATTAACCGCATGTCGCGTCAGACACTCGATACGATGTGGAATGTTATTAACGGAGCCAAACCTGCATTGGTTCGGTATTTGGAGCGCAAAGCGAAGCTTCTTGGTGTAGAAAAGCTGAGTTGGAGTGATGTCGATGCTCCTGTTGGAAAATCGGGTGGCAAAGTGACGTATGATGAAGCTGCGATTAATATTGTCGAACAGTTCGCGAAGTTCAGTCCCAAGCTTTCAAAATTTGCTGAAATGGCGTTTGAGAAGCGCTGGATCGAAGCTGAAGACCGTCCTGGTAAGCGTCCAGGTGGCTTCTGTACATCTCTGCCGCTGAGCAAAGCGACGCGGATCTTCATGACATTCTCTGGGACTCCATCAAATGTTTCGACACTCGCTCACGAGTTAGGACATGGATACCACCAGCACATCATGGAAGAGTTGCCTGCGCTGAATCAGCGTTACGCGATGAATGTAGCGGAGACGGCGTCTACTTTTGCTGAGTTGATTGTTGCAGATGCACTTGTTCAGGCGGCGACGGATGAACAAGAGAAGTTGGCTTTGCTGGAAGATAAAATTCAACGCAGTGTAGCCTTCTTTATGAATATTCACGCTCGCTTCTTATTCGAAAATCGTTTTTACGAGCAACGTAAAAAGGGACTTGTTAGTGCTGACGAACTGTCCAAATTAATGGTTGATGCTCAGCAGGAAGCATTCTGTGGTGTGTTGGCATCCGATCATCCACATTTCTGGGCATCGAAGCTGCATTTCTATCTGACAGGTGTACCTTTCTATAACTTCCCGTACACTTTTGGTTATATGTTCAGTGCAGGAATCTATGCTAGAGCACAGCAAGAGGGAACAGCCTTTGCGGATAAATATGACGACTTGCTGAGAGATACGGGTCGGATGACGGTAGAACAATTGGCACATAAACATCTGGGAACAGACCTAACCCAGCCTGAATTCTGGCAAAATGCCGCCAATTTAGTTGTTGCTGATATTGAGCAGTTCCTTGAGATGACGGAAAATCACCAATAAGCACCATAAAGGTTGTTCAACAAGCCCACTTTTGATTAAGCCCTTTTGAACATGCATGTATAGACTATGGTTGATATTTACCGATATGAAATTGCGATTTATATAACGTTATAAGACTGCTAGCCCAATGAAATATGATGGGGTGGCAGTCTTTTTTTCTGACATGACAGATGCGATTATTTTGTCGCAATACAGAGAAAAAACTCAGTTTTAAGCGGAAGAATGGCAATTAATTGTGCAAACCATAGTAATAAATACCCAAGTTTGTTTGATGTTGTTGAATGACCATATATATTGTCATATAATGAGTCGTAAGTCCTTGTTACGAAGGGATGAAGTGCATAAAGGAGGAGCAATATGGTAAAAATTGACCAGCTTTCATTAGCACGACAGTTAGATCTGGTGTTCAAAGAGCTAGATAATGAGTTGGCAGGGTTAGATTCAGGTGTAGTTTTTGTGCAAATACGAAATAACGTAATTGGGAAATTTGGAATTCGACATAATCCGATAACTGGACGGAATGGACAGTTGGAAGTGGAAAATGAGGGATTGAATGAAGCTCAGCGATCTTCTTTCCGGGTTATGGCATTAGAAACATTGAAATTCAAGAAGAACTGGACGCATGGAGAAATTTCTTACGATTTTACAGTAAGACAAGGCATGATTCTGGTAGATGCAACGATGGAATCCAATTACAATATGGCTAACTTAATGATTCGTTATCCTAGGACTAATACATACAAGGATTCAGGAATGGAATCAACTTCCTAAGCGCCAGCATAACCAAAAGCGGCACTTCTGAAGAAGGCCGCTTTTAGCTTTATCAACTTAAGCATGCGTTCGAGTTCTTAAGAACGACCCGATAATTGCTGCTCAGCGATTTGTACCAGACGTTTAGTAATGTAACCTCCCAGAGATCCTGTCTCACGGGAAGTGTAGTTACCGTAGTATCCATCTTGTGGAATGGTTACACCCAGCTCTTGCGCTGCTTCGATTTTCAATTGTTGCAAAGCTGCTGTTGCTTGGGGAACAACCAGATTGTTAGAGCTGTTTCTATTACCTTGGTTTTGGCCTCCGTACATGTGTGTCACCTCCTTATGGGTTGGTGATGTTAGTATGGTTAGAGAATGCAGAAATATACATGATATGGCGAAAGGGAAATTTTAGGGGTTAATGATGTGAAGGATATATGCAAAAAGCCGATCCAATATGGATCGGCCTTCTTGCTGTATAGGTAAAATAAAGAACGTACCTCTGTGAGGTATGATGAAGTCATGATAGAGTTATTTCTTCGTTACATTATTCTACTGGAGGAACAACTTCAATCCGTGTAACCAGCTCTACTGGCTGCTGTGGTTCCAGTCGAATTAATCCCGTTTGCTGATCTGATAAAGGCAGATTCGGGGCATCGGAGAGCCAAGTGTAGGGCTCAATGCACAGGAATTGATCGGATTCACCTTTGGTATAGAGAACCCAATGTTTGAAGTATCGTTCATCTGCTGAATAATTCAGCAGATACCCATCCTGACGACGGAGCTTGGCGATGGCTGGTTGATGCTCGTCAGCCTTGAGAAGTGTATCCCAATTCCGTCCTTGCATATTAACACCTTCGTTCAAGGCAGACCATTCACCTAACTCAGCAATATCACCTGTAGGTAGCTGTTCCTCATTCTGTGAATATAAACCTGATACAGGCAGTTGAAGTGTCCATTCGGCAGGTGCGCCGTCAAGGAGGAACCATGTATGATATCCCATTCCAAACGGAGCAGGAGTTGAACTCAAATTGGTCACGCGCAGATGCTGACTCAGGACGGCATTTTGCAGCCTAAACGTCATCTCTAGCTTGAGTGGAATAGGAAATTGCTCCATCCAGTGCTCTTCGTTCTCGGTAAGTAATTCCGTAGTGATGGCACAACCATCTTCATCCTCTTCAATGTCACTGACACACCAGGATTGCGTGCGATGGAGACCATGGATGTGGTTGTCGTTGGCTGTGTTCTGATCGAACTGGTAATGGACGCCCTCATATTCGAATTGTCCGCGATGAATTCGACCAGGTGGAATGAGAAGCGGAACACCGAAGTGATACGGTTTCTGCAGATAAAATGCAAGCTCATCTTCTTCTGGACTGCGGACGACATCGCGTCCCTGCACGAGATCGCGAATCGAGATGATATTATTTCCAAGACGCGGTAGCAGGGTAATCTCCAATTCACGGCTATGTAGGATATACGTGTCGTAACCATTCCATTGGCCTTTGGTCACTTGTTTCATATCGATGCTCCTTTTCCCACTTGAAATCTGTCTGCAAGCGGCTATCATAATTTTCCGCTGCAAGCGTGTCATTGTGTACATGCCAGCAAATCTGTAAGCATTCCACATGAATGCGTGGAATAGGGGTTAAGCCATTCCATTTCCATCATAACAGATTTCAGTGGAGTGGGTAAAAAAAGCTCGTTCTTAAATTTTGACAATCCGTGTGGATCGCATTAAGATGGTATTCAGATATAGGCGTATTCACGAGTTGAATAACTTAAAGCGATGATAGGGACAAGTAAGTGGAGGGCACTCTCTTCAGAAAGCCGGTGGGTGATGTGAACCGGTGTGAACTCTTTGCCGAATGGGCCCTTGAGTGCAGTGTTGAACCGGGTAGCTGATATTGGCTTGATCCCGCAGTAGATTCTGACGTATATTCCACGTTACGGAACAATGAAGGTGTTTCCTTGTTGATGAATCGATGTGCGTAAGTACAGAGAATCTACTTATCAAGGGACACGAATAAGGGTGGCACCACGGTCTCACGTCCCTTGCGGGCGTGGGATCTTTTTGCGTCCGCGGAGAATAGATGTTTTACCAGGATTAACCCAAGTCAGAGTCAAATTCGAGGAGGCATTACGTTTATGAAAACAGTATTATCTGGCATTCAGCCGAGTGGTAAACTTACGCTTGGTAACTACATTGGTGCGATCAAAAATTTTGTGAAGCTACAGCATGATTATCAATGTCACTTCATGGTGGTGGATCTTCATGCCATCACTGTCCCTCAGGAGCCTGCTGCACTCCGTGAGCAATCCGAGGCGGTAGCTGCATTGTTCATCGCCGCTGGCATTGATCCGACCAAATCAAACGTATTTTTGCAGTCCCATGTGCCTCAGCACGCTGAGCTGGGATGGTTGATGACAACACTCACTTCCATGGGTGAACTTGAGCGTATGACTCAATTCAAAGATAAGTCTTCAGGCAAAGATTCCGTTGGAGCAGGACTGTTTGTATATCCATCTCTGATGGCAGCCGACATTCTGCTATACAATGCTGATCTCGTTCCTGTAGGGGAGGACCAGAAGCAGCATTTGGAGCTCACGCGTGATCTCGCTGGTCGCTTCAACCACCGTTATGGAGAGTATTTCACCATTCCAGACCCGTACATTCCGCAAGTGGGTGCGCGTGTGATGTCATTGGATGATGCTTCTTCAAAGATGAGTAAAAGTAATCCGAATGCAGGCAGCTATATCGCATTGCTGGACACACCGGCAGAGATTCGTAAGAAAATCAGCCGTGCCACAACAGATTCAGGCCGTGAAGTTGTGTATGATCCAGCGAACAAACCGGAAGTTAGTAACCTCATGAGCATCTATGCGGAATGTGCAGGTATGACTCTGCAACAGGTTGCAGATCAGTATGAAGGTCAGATGTATGGTCCATTCAAAAAAGGCTTGGCAGAAGCAGTCGTTTCCGTCATTGAGCCATTGCAACAACGGTATCATGAGATCCGCGAATCTGGTGAATTGGCTGATATTTTGGATACTTCGGCTCGTCGTGCGGAAGAAGTGGCTTCCAAAACACTTAATGATGTGAAGGAACGTATGGGCTTTGTACCAAGACGTACACGATAGTAAGTCGTATTTGAATTCAATTATATAGAGCAATGAGTTTTAGATATAGCAAGAAGAGGAGCCATAGGCTCCTCTTTTGTTGTTTGGCTAGTGTAGAAGCGTCGCTTCAGAACACAGAATTAAGAAGCTGAACCCGTAGATGTTTGAAGTTCGCGACGCTCTTTTTTGGCACGAATGACAAACCCCCAACCGATGTTACCAATCGACAAAATGAATCCTAATGCAGCTAGCCAGCCAGAGTATGACATTGTAATGGCTGTAACCGTTAACAAAACAATGGAAGAGAATGCAAACCATAAGGATAGACCTTTGCTCATTGGAAAAAACCTCCATCATAAATTTAATGAATCTCCGTATAACCTGAAGCGTGCGAGACATAATAATCTTGCAAGCTTGCATTACATTACAGACACAGATTGAAAGGAGATTTAAAATATGGCTCAAGGATCTCGTTCTTCTAACAACTTGGTGGTACCTCAAGCAACTGCAGCATTGCAACAATTGAAAATGGAAGCTGCACAGGAACTGGGTGTAACTATTCCACAAGACGGTTACTATGGTAACTACACTTCCCGTGAGACAGGATCTCTGGGTGGATATATTACCAAACGTCTGGTACAAATCGCTGAGCAGTCTCTGGCTGGGTCTGGCAAATAATTTATTATAACCAAACGGCAACAACACAGAAGGCCCGGAGCGGAATGCTCCGGGCTTTCGCGCGGTTTAGTTCCTATGTTGATTGTGCCCTTCTTGGCACACTTTCGTCAAGAGCGTGCCGTCAAAAGTTTTTTATCCATTTTTTCGTCACTTAACCAGCCCACATACGTGTCGATCGTTTCGAAATTTCGATCCATGACAACGACAGCAACAAATGGATATTGTTTGCGGTGTCGATAACGGACATCCGCCCAGCGGACTTTATATCCAACAGGCAATTCCTCGACCTCAGCTACAGCATATGACGTAAAGTATAGGAAAGCCTGCACCTCAGGTGACTGACGAGAAGCTGCTACCGCTGCATGAGTAGAGGAGGAAGCTTGCAAATTCCAAGTCAGGTCGGAACCATCTAATTTTCCAATCTCATACCGATCATCTGCATAACGCTTCACTACATGCCATCGATTCCAGGATATCGTGGGAATAACGACATAACGAATGGCATCTGTGCTGTAATCCATTCGTTTCACCTTAGCAACAGCCTGAGCATGAGCAATAATTCGCCAGATGTAATACAAGCCGATGATGATATACAGCGTGACGAACAATGGAGCAGGTGCTACAACATCAAAAGCCCAGAGTAGGATTGCCGCAGCATGGGAACTGAATAGAAACGGATCAAAAATATGAATGATATTCCACGCGATCCACTTATCCGTAAATGGTCTTGCCGCTTGAGTGCCATACGTATTGAATAGATCCGTAAATACGTGTACACACACCGCAACAGCCGTCCATATAGCAACATGTGCAATAGCGACACCAGGGAAGATCAATGCGATTACACCTGTAATGAGCAATGTCCATAACAGGAGAAATGGCAGGGAATGGGACATCCCTCGATGATTTCGAATATACAGGGAATTACTCTTGAGACGCAGCGCAGTATCGATATCAGGAGCTTGTGAGCCAGCGATCGTACCGACCATTACCGCTGCCGCAAGCATAGGGCTTGAGGCTACAACAGGATCAACATAAGCTAGCCCAGCCAAACCAATGCCCATGACAAAATGTGTAGAAGTATCCATAGAAGTCTCCTTTGTTGTGTAGATCGTTCTCATCATACTAAACCTCTAATCATTCTCTATCTAGGTGATACCCATCTATAGTGTATATTATCCGTCTGACTAGAAGCAAAACAGGTCACCAGCCCAACAAAGCTTAGATCAGTCCCATTTTTTGTTCGATATTTGTACAAGCATTGTTCCACTATTTTGGGATTTTCTGTGATAAACTTTATATCGGATATAAAGGGGACTGGCTTTACCGTTTCAAACGGCATGTTCAAAAAGTTTCGTAGGCATGATGCTGAAGAACAGGTACAATAGTAGAGTACTCTGCAATAGATGAATCTTCTCGTCATACATAATTTAGCAATAAGACCGTCATTTATGATCGTGATTATTTGTGGGGGTAGGCAAAAACTAAGCTTTTAGGTTTTTCATCGTATGTATGCGTATTCATTGTAATGACATGGGAGAAAGGAAGAGGATTAATGCTCAAAAAGTATATGTGGACATGGATATTGCTCGCACTAGCCCTTGCTATGGCTGTATATCTCATGTGGGGAAATGTATTTGCTAGCAAGGAGAAATTACCCGAAATCCGGGAGATCCAATCCTTTTCGATGGAAAATGTAGATGGGAATACCGTGTCGCTTGAGGATACTCAAGGCAAAGTCCGTTTATTCTACTTTTATTTCACCAGTTGTCCAGATGTATGCCCTATAACGACATTCACACTTTCTCAAGTGCAGGATCTGTTGAAAGAGGATGACACATTTGGCAATGATGCTTCGTTTGTATCGATTTCCTTTGATCCAGAGGTGGACACGAAGGAGAAGATTAAGGAATTTGCCGATCGTTTCCATGCTGATTATAATGGGTGGTATTTCCTTCGCGGGGATATGGAAGAGACGAAGAAATTTGCCAGAGAATCCTTCCAGATTCTGATTGAGGGTGAGACTAAAGATGATTTTGCCCATATGAACCTGATTGGTTTGGTGGATCGCAACAATCAACTGCGTAAGATATACAGTGCAGGCGCTACAAATGATGTTGATCCAGCAGTAATCGCAGAAGATATTCGCAACCTGATTAAGGAGTAAACAACGAAATGGTGGGGTACGGAGCGTATCTCGTGATCCGTATAACAGTAATGTATAACAATCAAAGGCACCGCCCAGATCGGACAAAGATCTGAGTCGGTGCCTCTTTGTATTGGGCATATTTAAAATGACGGCTGTTCCGGATATTGAATATATGCCTCTAATCCTGCTTTTTCTAACTGGGCAATGATGTATTCATCCGGTGTTCCTTCTACCCCCGCATAACCACGTCTCGTGTACATCTGCTCCGCATCCGGAAAAGCATCGCGCAGAACGCCTCTAATTTTCTTACCAGAGCTGTCATTATCCATAAATAGATAGACCTCATCATAACCAACCTGCTTTTTCAGCGTCTCAAGTTTCAAGGAATTCAGTGTTCCAAACGTACACAAAATGTTGATCTCAGGCCCAACCAGTCGTTTGAGTTTGCTACGATCATTTTTACCTTCCACGATGACATGAATAGGCATCATATTCACCTCTTGTTCGAGAGCTTGTGTCGACATTCCCCGGGAAATGTTGTCGCGGAAATCGACGGATCATATATAGTGTAGCTGTAAATAGGGGAATGATGCAAAGGACTAGCAAAAAAAACAAACTCTTGCAGGGATTGAGGCACAAGGAACGTCTATTATCATATTAACCCAGAATACTTTTGGGGTCAGAAGCTGACAATGAAGCTTCTTGTCTGGAATTAAAATATGGAAGCAGAAGAATACCAACCATCAGTAAGATGAATCCGATAAAATAAGGAGAGACTCCCACACGAATCTGTCCGGCTGCGATTGGGCCAATGAAGGAGCCGATGGATGTCGCGATGGATTGTAGGGAGAAAATCCGACCCAGCTTGTTGCCACCGCTTAGCCTGATAAATAAGGTTGCCATTGCAGGAAATGTGATGCCCTTGGACATCCCGAGTACAAACAGGACAGTAGGCAAAGGCAACTGAGGAATCGCTGCTAAGGCGAAGAAGCAAAGGGACATCAATAATACACCTGCGGTTAAACGTAGCTTAGGTGAATATCGATTAAGGAATAGCATACTCAATGTAAATAAGGCTCCAATACTAATGATGGAAAATAGAAGGCCCGTAGACATGATGGAGGAATGACCTCCACCTCGAAGAGGTAGTTCAAAGAAAAGAATGCCTTGGGCACAGGCTATGACAAGTGGCAGCGCGAAATAACGCCAGGATACGGGCAGGAACACCTTTTTGCTTTCAGGTAGAGGGCTTGGCTGGGCAGGCTCAGTGACCTTTTCATGCTGTGGCTCGATTAATCCCTTAGGCATGGAGAAGAAGGCAATAACACCTGTCAGAATGAGCAAGTAACCAAGGCTCGCAAAGGTTGCCGAAAATCCTAAACTACCTACGATGAGTGCTCCTGCCGCAGGAGATACAACGGATGCGAGTGTATGAACTACACCATGACCAGACATATACTTGCCCTGGGTAACGGGATCACGGGACAACTGAGCTAGCAGGGCTAGACAGGCAGGAGATAGAAAGGCGAGCACAAACCCGCTAATGGAGCGAAGTGCGAGCAGCTGCCATGGGGTGTGGATCTGGGCTTGGATGAGCAGGATGATGCCCGCACCTAACAGGCTGAACACAATGTAGCGGCGGCTACCGTGTCTGTCGATTTGCGTACCAGCAATGAGATTACCAGGTAAATGAGTCAAGGAGTAGATACCCATCATCCAACCAATGAATGTTGGAGCCGCCCCAAGCGAAATAGCGAATGGCGTCAGTATTGGATACTGGGCATGCAGATCAAAAACAGCAAGAAACAAAAATAAATAGAGCCATATGGCCGTTTTCACAAAAGCCCCTCCTTGTTAAACGATGCATGTTCATCGGTGGTGTATCGGGTATACGTGTTTATCACGCAGAACCTCATGGTACTACTTGTACGCCCGGAGGGACGAACTTAGACCCTTTATTTTTGCACTTATAGGCTTAGCTGACAGCAGGTTCGGAAATCATGTATAATATTCGGGAAGTGTGTACTCAACTCTAATTCGGAAGGTGTAGTCATGGACATAGAAGTAATTAAAGAGTTTGTGATGCAGAACTGGCTTGTGATCGTTGTTGCCTTGATCATTTTGTTCTTCGTTCTGAATGTCGTCAAAACGGTATTGAAATGGGCGATTGCCATCATCATTATTGCGGCTCTACTGATATACAGTGGTATCTCCATTGACCAGATCAAACAGACGGTAACGGATGTTCAAAGCAGTACAATGGACACATTGAAAAAGGAAGCAACGAATCTTATGGTGAACGAAGCGTCTAAGGCGACCTATGCCAAAGGACAAAATGGAGAGTTCACTATTACAAGCCCCAATGTAGAGATTAAAGGCACGGCAGGCGCGGACAAAGTCAATGTCACGCTTCGTGGGATCTCGCTAGGTGAATGGAATTTGGATAACGAAACGATACGTGCCTTTGTTGATACGGCAAAAGGAAACGTAACAGCACCAGCTTCTTAGAGGTTGTTCAAAAAGTCCGATGTTGATTACGAGGGATGCCTTGCGGCATCTCAGCGTCGAATATGGAATTCAGCCGAAATGTCCGTTGCTCACGTAGCTTGATCTACGCTCCGCTACTCCATTTCTAGCTTTATTCCATCTTCTTGGTACTGAACACCGTCCTTTTTGAATACCAGCTTCTTAGTAAAGGGGGAATGAATTCGTGCTGCAAAGTTGGCTGGACAGCCTGAAGGAATTCAACGGTATCACCATTGTGCTGTTGTTAATTGTGGCAGCTTCATTGCTGCAAGGGTGGTCTAGAGGAGCATCGCGTTCTGCAGGCAGACTGTTTGGCTTCCTAATGGATGGTATTATGGTGGTCATTAGTATTCTGCTGTCTGTCGGCCTGACGTTATGGCTGGCGCCATATGTTCAACAATGGCTGTCTACGTATGCCGGGACGATCCCTAATCGAGATTTGAATCGCTGGGAGCAGATGTATTATACATTAGTTACAGCTATTGCTGATTTTCCGTTGATGCGGTTCGCTGTGTTATTTGTCATTAGCTATGGGTTCATCCGGTTGATTCTCGGATTCCTATCGTCCTTTTTCTATAAAAGGAATGATTCAGCGGATCAGGAGAGCTGGCCTAAAGGCTTCTTTAGCCGTTTAACCGGAGCAATCATAGGTGCAATTATCGGCTCTGCGCGTGGAATGATTGTGATTGCCATTTTATTCATGATCGTAAGTCTCTATCCAGGCAGCATGTTCAGTCGTTACGTGGAGGCTTCACCCATCTACATGCAAGGAGCCAAATCCGTGATTGAGCCATTGTCGGGTAATCTGATCAAGGACAAGCTCCCTGTGTTTACCCAGGCTGTGCAGAAAGAACTGGGCGGTATTCTACAGCGGAAGTATGATGTTATTGATCATAATATCCCGGCTGATATCGAGTCTGCGGCACAGGAAATTGTGCAGGGTAAGTCCACGGAGGAAGAAAAGGCGCGGGCGCTCTATGATTGGGTAGGTTCACGAATTGAGTATGATTACGGCAAAGTAGACGATTATGAACAAAAAGGCATTTGGCATGAGCAAACGCCGCAAAATACATTTGATACGCGTAAGGGTGTGTGTATCGACTATGCTCGCCTATATGCGGTGATGGCTCGATCACAAGGGCTTGAGGTTAAGGTTGTAACAGGTCTTGGCTACAATGGGCAGGGCGGTTATGGTCCGCATGCATGGAACGAGATTTATTTGAGTGATTCCCAGAGCTGGATTCCACTGGACCCGACATGGGCAGTGAGTGGCGACTGGTTCAATCCTCCGAATTTTGCCGATACCCATCTGAAAGATCAGACAACATAACAATACACCGGGCATGGGTCCGGATATGACGACGTTGCCATGTTATCATGCCGTGAATGAATAATATTTAAGCGGTATGCACCAAGTCATGAAAGAGGTAGGATGAATGAACAATCATTCAAAAGAGAAGGATGAATTTACGGATAAACGGCGCTTCAGTTACCGTATTAACGTATTTTTCTTCGTTTCCTTTGTTATTTTTAGTGTTATTATTGTACGTTTGGCGTTTTTGCAATTTGTTGAGGGGCCAGAGCTAAGTCAGGAAGAGGCCAGCAACATTACGAAGGATGTTCCGCTTGCTCCGGTGAGAGGTACGATCTACGATTCCACAGGTGAGGTGAAGCTGGCTTATTCCAAGCCCATTCAATCCCTTTACCTGACGCTTTATAAAAACTATGGCGATGTAGGTGGAAAACCGAGTCCGTATATGCCAGAAGCGGAAGATATCGCTACTCGGCTTCATGATGTGTTTGAGAAATACAAATTAAAAGACTCTGAATCACTTACCGTGGAAAATATCATCGAAGAGATGGATTTGAATTCGCGCAAAGCCAATGGTTTCATGCCACGTCTGATTAAGAGTGATCTGTCCGAAGAGGAAGTCGCTTATTTTCTCCAGCATAAGGATGAGTTCAAGGGTATCCAGATTGTGGAGGAAAGTGTACGGTACTATGACCCAGATACCGTAGCTGTTCAGACCATTGGTTATTTGAAGAAATTCAAAAGTTCCAAATCCCTCGACAAATATCAAGCGATTGACGAGGCGAATAAAACACAGAAGGATCCAGGTCTTGTATACACAGAGAATGAGTTTGTCGGCTTCGATGGATTGGAGTTTCAGTACCAGGACGCTCTGCGTGGTAAGAGTGGATATAACTCGGTGGACGTAGACTTGCGGAATTTGCCAGAAGGTGTAGCGGGGACGACCCCTCCTGAGAAGGGCTATGATCTGATTGCCAGCATTAACAAAAACGTGCAAGTGAAGACAGAGCAGGCGATCATGGATCAGCTCAATTGGCTTCATCGGAATCCAGTATCAGGTAAATTGCATCCTAATGCAAAAACAGGTTTTGCGGTTGCGATGGAAGTAGACACGGGGAAAGTTGTTGCTGCCGCCAGTATGCCGGATTACGATACCAACGTATGGAGAACCGGAAGTATTACAAACGAGCAGTACGATAGTATTAAGTATATCTATCTAAATGGTACGATTCGGGGATTCGCGCCTGATGACTCCAGAAAGCGTGCGGAATCCGTTGTATTGCTCGGTTCCACGATTAAACCACTCAGTGTGCTGATCGGTTTGAAAGAGGGATTTATTACAACAAACACAGTCTACCCGGACAGAGGTTCAACGACGTTTGGTGGAGATAATCGTAGAGTGCAGAACTCAGGCGGTCACGTGTATGGTCTGTTGCGTCCTCGTGATGCCATTCGTCATTCCTCTAACACATTTATGATTGATGAGATCGGTAAAAACTTATATAGCCGTTATGGCGCTAAAGGTATTGATGTGTGGAATGGGTACATGGAACAATTCGGACTAGGCGTAAAAACGGGCGTTGACTTACCGAGCGAATATGCCGGTCTTAAGGATTACAACAATGATGCCGAAAGTTCGCTTACTCGACTTGTATATGCTTCCTTTGGACAACAGGGTAAATATACAGCCATGCAGCTTGCTCAATATACAACGATGCTAGCTAACAAAGGAAAACGGATGGAGCCTCAATTAGTGAGCGAAATCCGGGATTCCGAAGGTAACATTGTAGAGAAGATCAAGCCGAAAGTGTTGAGTACTGTAGATTTCAATGATGCATATTGGAATGAAGTGCAGCGTGGTATGGCAACAGAGGTTTCGGCCTTTAGCAGCTTCCCATATGATTTTGCGAGAAAAACAGGGACATCTACACAGGTCGTCGGCGGTAAAAATGTCGATAATGGGGTATTTATTGCCTATGCTCCTCGCAACAATCCGAAGCTTGCGGTAGCCGTAGTCATTCCTGAAGGTGGCTTCGGTTCAAGCAGTGCGGCACCTGTTGCGCGTGCAATCTTCGATGCGTATGATGAGGAGTTTGGACTGGACGGAGTTCCGAAGAAAAATCAAAATGATGAAACGAATACGCAGCAATAACGTATCAGTTAGTATATAAGGGGTTCCCTCTGGGGAACCTCTTTTATTTTGACATGGTTCATGTTGTTAGTTATTTGGTGTATTACCATTTATAATGATCTATTTACCTATGACGAAAATGTAACCAATATTTGGGGGACATCGTGGATTACCTTTGATAAACTCATAGAAGAACAGCGAATATGAACTTAGGAACGGAGAGCTAAATACATGTTTAACCGATGGAAAAAGAGCAAAATTGTTACGGAAGATCCACCTGTTAATAAGCTATCGAGCGCAAGGCTTAATATGTTTTTTTTCGCAGCCTTTGTCATATTTAGCATACTGATTTTCCGGTTAGCCTTTGTGCAATTTGTTGAGGGACCTGAGCTCACCTACATGGAAACGAGCCGTAACACAAAGGATATTCCACTTGCACCCGTGCGTGGACCTATATACGATGCGACTGGAGAGGTGGCGCTGGCATATTCCGTGCCTGTACAGTCTCTGTATGTCATGTTATACGAGGACTACAGCCGAGGAGCTAGGCAAGAAGAAGCGCGAGAATTAGCTGAGGATCTGGCAGGAGTGTTCCAGCAGTTTAACCCAGGAGATCCGGAGCAACCGGATGCAGAAGAGATTATTAAACGCTTGGATCTTGAATCTCAGAAAGCGCATGGCTATACGCCAAGGCTTGTAAAGTCGGATCTGAATACGCAAGAAATTGCTTATTTCATGGAGAAAAAAGCAGAGTACCCAGGTGCGATGGTACTGGAGGAGAACGTACGGAGATATGATCCTGATGGTGTTGCCGTTCAAGCCATTGGATATACGAGAGAGTTCAAGGGACAACAGCAAAACTCAGAAAAGTATAAAAAAATTGGTGAGGCTGAATCGACGGAGCGTGACCCTGGGCTTCGCTATACCCAGCAGGAGAATGTTGGGGTAGACGGTCTGGAATTTCAATATCAGGAAGAGCTTCGCGGACGCAGTGGTTATCAGTCGATCGATATCAATGCCCGTAATCTGCCAGAGGGTGCGATGGAGCAGACACCGCCGCAGAAGGGATATAGCCTGGTCTCCACAATTAATAAAGAAGTTCAGCTGGCAGCACAAGAGGCTATCACCGATGAACTGCGTAGACTGCCTAAAGCGGTTACCGGTTATGCAGTAGCGATGGAAGTGGACACGGGGAATGTCGTAGCCATGGCGAGCATGCCAGACTATGATCCAAACGATTGGGATTATGACAAAATTAAGTTTGTGTATCGTAACGGAACGATGGCCTCTTTCCCACCGGACGATTCGAGAAAGAAAGCAGAATCCGTTGTGCTACTTGGATCGGTTATCAAACCGCTCAGTGTACTGATCGGCTTGAAGGAAGGGCTGTTTACAGCTGGACAGACCTATCATGATCAGGGTTATGCGATCTTAGGTAAAGACGGCAGACAAGTGAAAAACTCGCATTCCGCATATAACGGACACATTACGGCGAGGCGAGCAATTGAGAAATCATCGAATGCCTTCATGATTGATATGGTAGGTAAACGACTACTGAATAAGTATGGTTCGGTAGAAGGTATTAATAAGTGGGATGAATATATGAAGGATTTTGGCCTTGGCGTATCTACGGGTGTAGATCTTCCTGGTGAGTTCTTGGGACGATTGGAATACAAGGAGGAACATGAATCTGGACTGACGCGTTTGGCTTTTGCATCATTCGGCCAACAAGCGAAGTACACAACCCTTCAGCTTGCACAATATACAACGATGCTTGCCAACAAAGGTAAACGGATGGAGCCACATTTGGTGAAGGAGATCCGTGATGCTGATGGCAATGTGGTCAAGAAGATCCAACCCAAAGTATTAAACGAGGTCGAATTTGCGGATGCGTATTGGAATGAGGTACACCGCGGGATGGTGACAAAAGTAAGCTCATTTGATGGTTTCGCCTATGATTTTGCTCGAAAAACAGGAACCTCGGAGCAAGGTACAGGGCCTAATAAGAAGGAAAATGGTGTGTTTATCGCTTTTGCACCGCGGGATAATCCGAAACTAGCGGTAGCAGTCGTTGTACCCGAAGGGGGATTTGGTTCGGTTAGTGCCGCTCCAGTTGCCCGGAAAATCTTTGATGCTTACGACGAAGTATATGGTCTAAATGGTGTCCCGAAAGGTAAGAAAGATGCAGAGCAACAATAAGATTCTGGAATATTTAATTTTGTAAAATACATTCGAGATCATGAGCCTAAATCAACGGCTCACGATTGATTTAGGACAGGCAGGGGAAATTTTCCCTTGCCTTTTTATTTTTCATCGGATAAAATTTGCACAAGGGAAACATTATTAGCTTAGATTAAATTTTAATACCTTGTACAACAAAATTAGATATGGACAAATATTTTAGGAGAAGGAAAGGGGTTGCTTGAATTGTTGTTGGTGAAGATGAGGAGTATTCATCGAGGATTTATGACGCTTGCGGCTTTGGCAATTATTGTGGTGCTTACCGCTTGTTCGAGCGAGGCACAGACCGGAAGTAATGGGAAAGTGCAAGTAACAGCTACGACAGGAATGATTGCAGATGTCGCACGTGAGGTAGGCGGAGCATATGTTGACGTTACCGGATTAATGGGACCCGGCGTAGACCCCCATCTGTACAAAGCGTCTCAAGGAGACATACGCAAGCTGGAGCAAGCGAGTGTGATTTTGTATAACGGACTGCATCTGGAAGGCAAGATGACAGATATTTTGGAGAAGATGTCCAAGAGCAAAATCGTCACAGCTGTAACGGAAAATATTCCTGTTGAAGAATTACGTTCTGGTAAAGACACCGGTGGTACAGAATACGATCCTCACGTCTGGTTCGATGTTGGTCATTGGATTCATACGACAGAGTCGATTCGAGATACGCTGATTAAGGCAGATCCAGCGCATGAGGAACAATATAAAGCACAAGCTGAACAATACCTCGGCAAACTGCAAGCATTAGACGAAGAAGTTCGTCAGCAGATTCAAGAAATTCCAGAGGCAAGTCGAGTGCTCGTCACCGCCCATGATGCTTTTGGATACTTCGGGCAGGCTTACGGCATGAACGTCATGGGACTGCAAGGAATTAGTACAGCAGCGGAATATGGTGCGAAGGATGTCAGTGAGCTGCGTGATTATCTTGTAGAGAATCAGATCAAAGCTGTGTTTGTAGAGTCGAGTGTGCCTGCAAAAGCGATGGAAGCCATTATTGCTGGCGCGGCGGAAAAAGGACATACGGTCACCATTGGCGGCGAATTGTTCTCGGATGCCATGGGTGCTGAAGGTACGGAGGAAGGCACATATATCGGTATGATCCGGCATAACATTCAGACCATTGTCGGGGCATTGAAGTGATCGAAGTAATGGAAGAAACATCAAGAGAGGAGTGGAACGTGAATGAACAAGTTAACATCTTCTAAAAATTCTCTTCAAGGCATGACGAACAATCATGCTCAGCAGGAAAAGCAATCTGCAACATCTCCTCTCAGTGTGAGAGATTTGGCGGTGGCTTACCACAAGAAACCTGTTCTAAGTGGAGTATCCTTCGATATTCCAGAAGGGCAGCTTATCGGCATATTGGGTCCGAATGGAGCAGGCAAATCAACCTTAATCAAGGCAGTGCTCGGGCTGGTTCCCAAAATGCATGGGGATGTACGTATTTTCGGTCAATCCTATCGTGAACAACGGAGACGGATTGGGTATGTTCCGCAACGGGAGTCGGTGGATTGGGATTTTCCCACCCATGCGCTGGATGTGGTGACGATGGGACGTTATGGTCATCTGGGGTGGTTCCGTCGCCCAGGCAAAAAGGAACGTGAGCTGGCAGCACATTGTTTAGAGCAGGTCGGCATGGGCGACTACATGTACCGTCAGATCAGCCAGCTCTCCGGCGGTCAACAGCAGCGGGTATTTCTGGCACGCGCATTAGTTCAGGATGCGGATCTATATTTCATGGATGAACCGTTTGCCGGGGTTGATGCAACAACAGAAAAGGCGATTATATCCTTGCTGGAGCAGTTGAAGCAACAAGGCAAAACCGTGCTAGTTGTGCATCATGATCTGGCAACGGTGGAGGAATATTTTGACCATGTGCTGTTGTTAAACGGACGACTTGTGGCAGGTGGACCTACTCATGAGGTATTTGTACCTGACACACTACAAGAGACATACGGAGGCCGGATTGCGATGATTGGAAGACGGACGGAGAAAGGTCAGGTGTAATGCATGTGGAACTGGGTACTTTCCATTCTGTCTGACCCGAATACGCGCTGGATTCTTCTCGGATGTTTATTACTTGGATTCAGTAGTGGGATCATCGGCTCATTTACCTTTCTACGACGTCAGAGCCTTATGGGCGACACGCTTGCACATGCAGCGTTGCCTGGAATCTGTATTGCGTTTATGCTAACCGAGACCAAATCCGTGGGGTTTTTCTTGTTTGGTGCGCTCGTTGCTGGCATTGTAGCCACCTTCGGGATTTCGTGGATTACACGACATTCACGTATTAAGCAGGATGCTGCAATGGGAATTGTGTTGACTGTGTTCTTCGGTATTGGCGTAGTGATGTTGACACGCATTCAGCATAGTGCAAGTGGAAGTCAGAGCGGTCTTGACAAGTATTTGTTTGGTCAGGCGGCTTCCATGGTTATGACCGATGTGTATGTCATGGGTGGCGTCTGTCTGGTGTTGCTCATTGCTTGCCTGTTGTGGTTTAAGGAATTCAAGCTGGTGAGCTTCGATCCAGGATTCGCAAGAGGCATGGGATTGCCTGTTGCTGTGCTGGAGCAGCTCATTCTGCTATTAACTGTTATTGCGGTTGTAGCAGGCATTCAGGCGGTAGGTGTAGTCCTCGTTGCCGCCCTGTTGGTCACGCCGGCAGCTGCAGCACGTTGCTGGACAGATTCACTTGCACTTATGGTGCTGCTCTCAGGTATTTTTGGTGCCATGAGTGGTGCAACAGGTACATTGTTCAGCACGATGGTTCCGAATTTACCAACAGGTCCTGTCACTGTGCTGGCAGCAACTGTCCTGTTCGCAGGTTCAGCGCTGCTTGCTCCGCGCAGGGGTTTACTGGCTAGGCGCTTACGAAGCATTCAAGCCAAGTCGGCTTACTTGAGAGAAGAACATGCCCCCGTTCAGACACTCTCTGCGCAGCGAAATGGGCAGCAAGAACGGGGTGAGATGTAATGGCAACCTTTTGGATTATTTTAACGGCAGTACTTGTCTCGTCAGCTTGTGCAATTCTGGGCTGTTTTCTAATTTTGCGCCGGATGGCATTAGTGGGTGACGCCATTAGCCACGCTGTACTACCCGGGATTGCCATTGCTTTCTTATGGAGTGGTTCCCGAGATTCGTTGTGGATGCTGCTTGGTGCAACGATCTTTGGTCTATTGACGGTGTTTTTGATCCAAAGCTTGCAGGCTGGGGGGCTATCCTCGGATGCATCCATTGGGATTGTATTTACGGCGCTATTCGCGGTAGGGGTCATCTTGATCAGTCTGAATGCACAGCATATTGACTTGGATCTGGACTGCGTCCTGTTTGGTGAGATTGCCTATGTGCAATGGGATACCCTGATGATTGGTGGTACGGATGTTGGGCCAAGGGCAGTATGGATGCTGGGAATTACGTTGTTGGTTATCTTGGTGGTTATTGGGCTGTTCTATAAACAGTTCAAGCTATGCGCCTTCGATCCAGCACTAGCTGCAGCTTGCGGTATTCCAGTAGTGTTGTTCCATTACTTGCTCATGGGACTTGTATCGATGACGTCAGTGGCTTCGTTTGAAAGTGTAGGCTCCATTCTTGTTGTAGGTATGTTGATTGTACCCGCGGCAACAGCGTATCTGTTAACCGATCGACTTGGCAAAATGATTCTGTACAGCGTGCTGGTTGGAGCTGCTTCCTCAGTTGGAGGCTATATCATGGCTTACATGTTGGATGCTTCCATTGCAGGGTGCATGGTGGCGGTTGCTGGTATTTTATTTGTACTCGCGCTGCTGTTGTCTCCGAAGCACGGGATTATCCTCCGCTATGCTCGCCGTAAATTTGCTACACGTTAATAAGGAAGATGATATCGGATGAAAAGAGTTCAAACGTCTGCTAAATGCAGGCGTTTTTTCGTTGCTAAGGCAACGAGATCTAACTGATCATCTGACTTAACACAAACACGATGATGTTTACGGTGATTCATATTGGTTATTTTGTTGCATATGGATGATCTGTGGTAAAATGTCGTTAGCTGTGACGTCCGGGGCGTCCGCTTGTGCGGATACCGGGCGATCTTTGTGTGAAAGTATGTTGGATGGGACTAAAGAGAGACAACTGAGGAGGAATACGACATGAGCGAACTGAAATACAAACTGCTAGCACTCGATATGGATGGAACATTGCTTAACGATAATCACGAGATTACACAGGAAACGACCAAATGGATCAAGATTGCGATGCGCCGCGGTGTACATGTATGTCTATCTACAGGAAGAGCGGTATTTCATGCGATGCCTTACGCGGTGCAGCTTGGTCTAGAGACGCCGATGATTACCGTGAACGGTAGTGAAGTGTGGAAAGCTCCGAATGATCTACATTTTCGCCATCTGATGGATCCGGCATTAATCCGCAAACTGCAACAGATTGGGGAGAAATATAACAGCTGGTACTGGGCATACTCCGTGGAAGAGCTGTTCAACCGTGACCGCTGGACAGACAATATCGAAGGCTTGGAATGGCTGAAGTTCGGATATACCACCGAGATTGATGAAGTGCGTCACCAGATCATGCTGGAACTACAGGAACTTGGCGGTCTGCAAATGACGAATTCTTCACCTGTTAATATTGAGATTAACCCTGCGGGCATATCCAAAGCGAGCGGTGTAGCGGAAGTGTGTAAGTTGCTTGGCATTGAGATGTCCGAGGTAGTCGCTGTTGGCGATAGCTTGAACGATCTAGCAGTTATTGAAGCTGTAGGTCTAGGTGTTGCTATGGGTAATGCCCAGGAGCAAGTGAAAGAAGCGGCAGATCTCATTGTAGCGAGCAATAACGAAGATGGCATCGTTGAAGTCATTCGTGAACATATTCTGAAGGGGGAGTAACCTTTGCTCGCAACCGTTGGTTGGATTTTAATTGTACTTCTGTTTGCAGTAGGCATGGCGGGAACCGTCTATCCAATCTTACCGGGTGCTGTAGCGATATTTTTCGCATTTCTGGTCTATGGTTGGTTCTTTAGTTTTGACCCGTTTGGTGTATGGTTCTGGATTACTCAGATTTTGATTGTTGTTGTACTGTTTGTGGCGGATTATGTCGTTAGTGCCTGGGGCGTTAAGAAATTCGGCGGTTCCAAGCTATCCACCACGTTAAGTACAATCGGTGTAATCATTGGTCCATTTGTCATCCCGGCGTTCGGGCTTGTACTGGGTCCATTCCTCGGTGCTTTTATTGGGGAGCTTATCGGAGGATCATCACCTTCCAAAGCGACCAAAGTTGGTTTTGGTTCCGTGGTGGGACTGTTTACTAGTACGGTGATGAAAATCATTTTGCAAATCGTCATGATTGTGCTCTTTATTATCTGGGTGGTTCGTTTCGCATAGACGTTAGTGAGTGCGAGCGTCATCTAGGTGCACGTCCGTGTGGAGGAAAGAAGGGGAATTGGTTTGTCTAAGAAGGAAACATTTATTAAGGGGACGCTCATTCTGGCGGCAGCAGCTCTCATTGCAAGGGTGCTTGGTCTTGTGCAACGTGTGCCGCTTGAGCATATCCTCGGCGATATCGGTAATGCATCGTTTACCATTTCCAATACGGTATATTTAATGCTGTTAACGGTTGCTACGGCAGGTATACCAAGTACGCTGAGTAAAATGGTATCCGAACGCTACGCACTAGGACGAGCAGGCGAAGCACAGCAGATCTACCGAGCAGCCCTGATCTTCGCTGCTGTTGCTGGTGTTGTTATGTCGACACTGCTGTGGTTTGCTGCACCGTTCTATGCGACCCATATCTCGAAGGTACCGGAATCTGCTAGCGCCATTCGGGCTCTGGCTCCAGCCTTGCTGCTCTTCCCTGCGATCGCCATGATGCGTGGGTATTTCCAAGGTCGAGGTAATATGACGGCCGGTGGTATTTCACAGATTGTTGAGCAATTTGCTCGTGTAGGCACTGCAATTATTGTGGCCTACATTATGCTTCAATGGAATTATGATGATCAGACGATCGCAGCGGGTGCTTCCTTCGGTGGTGTATTCGGAAGTATTGGCGCATTTTCTGTTATGTTGTACTTCACCTTGAAACTACGTCGCAAAGACCGTGAAGCTCAGTTTGAGATGGAACGAGCTCAGCAATTGCCG
The DNA here is from genome assembly GCF_023714095.1 of Paenibacillus sp. MER 99-2. Taxonomy (NCBI): domain Bacteria; kingdom Bacillati; phylum Bacillota; class Bacilli; order Caryophanales; family Paenibacillaceae; genus Paenibacillus; species Paenibacillus sp. MER 99-2. The sequence goes on from NZ_JAMAUZ010000012.1 coordinate 75,390, forward strand.
ATGCGCGGTATATATGCAGATATTTTCAAGCTGTCCATTCCGATTGTGCTATCATCGCTCGCGGTTCCTGCAATTAACTTCATTGACTCATCACTTGTCGTGCCATTGCTGAGTGGTCGTATTGGACTGGAAGAGGCGACAGCCGTTCTTGCGATCTTGGGAGCGAAGGCGCAAAGTATTGCCGGTATTCCACCGATCCTAGCCATTGCTCTGAGTCAATCACTCGTGCCTATTATTTCGGCAGCATTCGCTCGTAAGGATGAGACTCATCTGAAGAATCAGATTACGCTGGCGTTGCGCATTTCGATTCTGACAGGTATGCCTATTGTTATTGCGCTCTGTACTGCTGCGTATTCCGTGAACGGACTATTATTTACTTCATTGGATGGAACACCGATCATTGCGTTGTTAACCTTCGGTACCATTTTCCAGATTACGATGATGACAACAAACTCCATCTTGCTGGGTGTAGGTAAACCGCGGATTACGATGGTCAGTGTGGCTATAGGTGTAGTCGTCAAATTGGTGGCGAGTCTGATCCTTGCTCCGTTCTTTGGTATTTATGGCATCATTATCGCCACAGCGCTTTGCTTCTTAGTGATTACGTATCTGAATCTCCGAGTATTGAGAAAAATCGTTACCTTCTCGATCATGGGTGATCGTTGGAAAGGGTTCCTGTTGACCGTACTGCTTGCTGCAGGTGCTGGCTTCGGCACAAACTGGTTAGGAAATGTGGTCTTTGGCTCATTCCTGCCATCCCGCGTATCGTTCCTGATGACCTGTCTCGTTGTTGGTGCACTGGTCGTTGTTATCTATCTCGTGCTCCTGATTGTGCTGCGTGTGCTGCGTAAGGATGAACTCGGAAGTTATCCACGTATATTGCAAAAGGTTTTACGTCCACTGATGCGTCTGCAACGTGGAGTAGAGAAACAAGGGTAATCTGCATATACCCCTAAACTTAGGGTTGTGCTTATAACCATAACCAGTATCCAAGCATTGCATATAAGCCTGTTCGCTGTATTTATTCAGTGGACAGGCTTTTTATGTGATGATACTTAATGTAATAAAGCTTTGGCGTCATGCGCGACTGATGTTTTCAGCAGTCCATATCGGTGTTCATGACTCATTTCGAATAACCAGGGTCTACGGGGTGTGGTTAGATGGCCGAGACAATCTCTGCTCTGAAGCCAGTCCTGTCTTGTAATTGGCTCATAGGGTGTGTCCTGCCACACAGCCAGCAATTCAGGACTATACAGTCGCTCACCCTCTGGCAGCCATTCCTGCTCCATTAATTCTTTGCTATAAAACTCATTTTTTCCAGCATGCTCCTCATGGGTAGTGAACAAGCCTGGCCAATATTCGGCACGCGATCCGCGGTGGGGTACGGAGCGGGCGAATTCCAGCACTTGCGTGAACACTTGCTGGGTACCGAACAGCATGGCATACAGACTTTTTCCAAACATAATACGTTCATCCAGCTTGCCAAAATGTTCAATGACTCGGCCCGCAAGTCCTTTTCCACGTCCCAGAGGAAATACAATATGATTGAGCCCGGCCAGGTTATGCAGATGAAAGGCAGGCTTGGATAGCACTTCTTTTTTGAAATAAGGATGCTGTACAACCCGACTCTCAATATAGTTCTGCTCATTAATAATTAATGCCACACTAAGCAACGAGCTGCATCGTTCGAGCCAAAATCGTTCCCAAAAGGGCGTCATAAAGGCGGAGATATGGAAGTGGGGGAGCAGGTGGAAACAACTCCGTCCCAGTTTACGGCTATTCATGTACAACAACAATTGGGGGTAGGCATCTTGGAAGATAAGCGCATTACAACGCTCCAACATGCGATACATGTGTTCTCGATCGGTTTGATTTTGTAGGTTGTGCATCAGACCACTCTGTAGATCTGTCATATGATATCCACCGTTGCGTGATACCATATGAGCCAGCAGTGCCCAATGTAGCTCTGGATACTGTTCATAACATTCCAAATAAGCTGCTGTGCGGGTGATATTACTTCGATTATGCTCTGACGTCAGTCTATGGATTTCTTCTAAAATAATGCAGTCCTCTTCACATACAATCGCGCTCCGGGCATGTCTAGTGGCGGCCGACTCCGTTCCAGGCAATAAACGTTCAACTTCTTCTTGCAAGGAGTGCGCGACATCGGATTGCCAAGCGAGATCACGTAAAGGATGACGTAGTTGATTGGAGGCTTGCCACGCTGCCTGTTTGCCACGCCAGACTTCCCTCGCCGCACCAGGAATGGAGCGCACAATCTGAAAAAAGGACTCCAGTGGAGGCGAATCTGTTTGGTGAGTATGCATTGCTCGTCATCCTTTCTCATAATTGCTCTACCCTCAGTATGTACTGAATATTTGACTTCCACTCGGCAATTTGCTTCACTTAGGTTAAGACAAGGTAAAGAAAGGAAGATGTGATCATGGAACAAATAACTTCCAAACCCGAATTTGATGTAGCCATTCAATCTCCCAGACTGACCGTAGCCGTATTTAAGGCTGATTGGTGTGGAGACTGCAAGTACATCGATCCATTTATGCCTGAAGTAGAGGACAAGTATGCTCGTGAGCTGACGCTGATTGAGGTTGATGTCGATCAAGTGGGCACAGTGAGCGAAGAACAAAACATCCTCGGCATACCGAGTTTTGTAGCGTATACGGATGGACGTGAATTGGTTCGTTATGTGAACAAGCTTCGTAAATCTAGAGAAGAGATTGAGCAGTTCCTTGATCGTGCTGTCGAAGTGTACAAAACGATCCACAAATAAACACAATCAATTTTAAAGGTTACATATGTTAACAGCCATTTTTCCATCATCGGAGAAGTGGCTGTTGGTATGTTCGTTAAAGTTCAGGAGACACTATCAAGATGTGGGTATGAGCCTATACATACCGTTTGAGCTCTTGAAAATCGATGCAATGGGATTTCATCAATAGGAAAAGGTCAGTTGAGTGGGGCAATCTTATCGTATTCATTTAAATTGCGGAAGCATAGAATGAACACCTTGTGTCTAAAATTTGAATTGAAATGACCTTTCGGTCATTTTTTCAATAGACGTTAACATTTTGTCACAAAGCGCGGCGTCAATGACACTTTTATCCGGTATAATGAGTTTAGTTGTGAATTACGTGTCAAAGTACTGAATCAAGCGAGAAACGATGTTTTTCGCCATCTTAAACCAACAGCAGGTGAGAAAAAATTGAAGCATTTAACCTTGTTTAAATGGTTAACCGTATTAACTTGTCTTGTAATGTTCCTGGCGACATTCGGTGGGGGCATTGTTACCAAGACAGAATCCGGATTAGGTTGTGGCACAGAGTGGCCTTTGTGTAACGGAAAGCTTGTTCCAGCACATACGGTAGCATCCCTAATTGAATATTCACATCGTGCCGTAAGCGCATTGGCAGGTCTGCTGTCGATTGCCTCTTTTGTAGCATTTTTGCGGTTCGGTAAGTCTCGTCGAGATCTACAATTGTTCTCATTACTAACGCTCATATTTGTTATTGTCCAGGGAATCATGGGAGCCTTTGCCGTGGTATTCTCCCAATCTTCCGCCGTTATGGCGCTGCACTTTGGATTCTCGATCATAGCCTTCGCGAGTTCTCTAATGATGGCGCTGGGAATAAGGCAGGAGGCGCGTCACGGAGGACTGGAAAGATTGAATAATTACCCTCGGGTAACCAAAGGCTTCCGTAATCTGGTCTGGTTTTCCACGGTTTACACGTATCTCGTTGTGTACACAGGTGCGTTTGTAAGCCATACCGACTCAGCGGGAGGCTGCTCAGGTTTCCCATTATGTAATGGACAGATTGTTCCAGAGTTGTCCGGAGGGGTAGCTGTAGCATTTGCTCACCGTTTAGCTGCATTATCCTTGGTTATTGTCATCGCGATTTTGGGCCATTATGCATACCGCAAACATCCTGATAATACCGAACTTCGGAGATTAGGTGTGATCGCTGTAGTGCTCATTCTGCTCCAAGTCTTCATTGGTTTCGTGATGATGCTTACGATTGGTCGTCCAGAAGTGTACATGTTCGTTGCGCTTGCTCATATGTTGGATATTGCCATATTGTTCGGAGTTCTAACGTACATGAGTTTCCTTGTATACAAGCTGCATCGTCCAGTTAATCGTTTCTAGATCAAGTATACAGATTTAAGTTATAGGAAGTTATATTGCGACAACTTACGGAGTCTGCCTTTCAATGATGTAGATCATTGGAGAGGTGGACTTTGTTTGATGTTAGGCATGGCAGGGCAACCTAAGCGAAGCAGCATTCATGCATTTACTCTGATCCCGATTTTGTTTAACATAATGAAGCATCCCATGATCAGCAGAGTGCAAAGAGGAGGCTGTATATGCTGCGAACGTTGCTAGGCGAACCGCCACGCCAAAATGAGGGTATGTTGGAGGAAGCTATTGATTCAATGGTGGAGACTTTGGAGTTACTGCAACGCCAACTGGAGAAGAACCAAGACCCAACGCATGATTATCGTAAGCTGTATGTTTGGACGCAGGGGTTAATCTCCTCGTTAGATGAACTGGAGCAGAGCTGCTTTGCTGCATCTCATTTTCGCCAGAAAGTTAAAGCAGGCTCTACAGAAGACATGACGAGCGAAGAAAAGGCGGAATACGCCCGGTACGTTTATTTTTACAAGGATGGATTCATTCGTTGCTTTGCCATTTTGGACAAGACAGGTACTGTATTGAATGAACTGTTTCAGCTCAATACAACCAAAGTAAAAACGCATTTCTCTTATTTTACCGTGTTGCGACAGTTTGGATACGCCAAGATGCATGGGGAACTAGCGGCTAAGCTGATCGAAATCAAGGATGCATACCGAGAGCCCATGAGCAGATTACGTAAACGCAGGAACATGGAGATTCATTACATGAATTCTGAAATGCAGGACGATCTGTGGCAACTACACCAGACATTGCAGGGGAAAGTGAAGCTGGAGGACTTGGATCAACATCTGAACGAATTGCGTCAAGGATTAGATATGGTGTGTGCAACGTTGAAGGCATCGTATGGTTACATGAATAAAATGTGGCATCAACAAGGCTTTAGAGAGCGTAGTAAAGGGATAAAATCATAATATTTACCTTTGACAAATCGGAATACTTGGATTATACTGAGTTCCTAATAGGACATTAAATGTAATATGTTACAACATGAATTATCTGAACAGTATAACTGTTGAATTACACGAACTTATACAAACTTACAATATCATATTTCTTATCGAGAGCGGCGGAGGGACAGGCCCGATGAAGCCCGGCAACCGATTTATAACGACAATGGCAAACGTGTCATTCTTTATAGATGTTAGGTGCTAATTCCTACAAAATGGCGTTAAGCGCGATTTTGGCAGATGAGAAGGTATATTCTTTCAAGCGAAGAACCCTTTCAGTTTCTGCAAAGGGTTCTTTTTTATTGCATGAATGGGAGTTTTCCTCTCTTTCGGGTAAAGATAGGTGTAGGCAGTGGGAAGGAGAGTATTATTTGATTGAATTAAAAGGAATAACCAAAACATATGGTAGAGGCGCAAAGGCAACAACTGCGCTTGCGGATCTGAATCTGAATGTTAGCAAAGGCGAGATTTTTGGAGTCATTGGGCATTCAGGCGCCGGTAAAAGTACATTGATTCGATGTATAAATCTACTGGAGCGACCTACAGAAGGTGAAGTTTGGGTGAATGGAGTGGACTTAACCAGTCTGAGCAAGTCGGAATTGCAGAAGCAAAGAGGCAAGATCGGTATGATCTTTCAGCATTTCAATCTGCTCTCATCCGCTACGGTCTACGACAATGTTGCATTTCCACTGAAGTTGGTCAATACGCCCAAAGCGGAGATCGATCGTAAGGTAAAGGAAATGCTCACCTTGGTCGGACTTGAACAGCATAGCAACAAGTATCCTGCACAATTGTCAGGAGGACAGAAGCAACGGGTGGGTATTGCTCGTGCACTCGCCAGTGATCCGGATGTGCTGCTCTGTGATGAAGCCACTTCTGCTCTTGATCCACAGACAACAAGTTCTATTCTGAAGCTTCTGCTGGATATTAACGAGAAGTATGAGTTAACGATTGTGCTGATTACTCATGAGATGCATGTGATCCAGAGTATCTGTGATCAGGTTGCAGTCATTCATCAGGGAGGCATCGTTGAACAGGGGCCAGTCACAGAAGTGTTCCTCAAGCCAAAGCATGCTATCACACGTGATTTCATGCAGCAAGGTCAGGCGACCGAGTTGTTGTTACTTCAAGAGGAAGGTCTATCAAGCTCAGGGAACAACCGTGAGAACGGCGAACAATCTCAGTTGGTGAAAATTTCGTTCTTGGGACAGAAGACATATGAAGCCATTCTGTCAAGAACCGTTCGCCGTACCGGCGTTGATTTCGCGATTCTGCAAGGAACAATCTCTACGATCAAACAAGTCCCTTATGGACAACTTATTGTTCGTTTCGAGGGATCTTCTGCGGCGATTAACTCAACTACCCGTGAATTAATCGAGCAGGGACTTGATGTGGAGGTGCTTAGTTAACATGGATTTTTCAACTGTACGCTGGGAAGAGGTTGGCAAGGCGTCTATTGAGACGTTGCAGATTCTTCTTGTATCCGGCCTGTTTACTGTAATTATTGGCTTACCATTGGGTGTGCTGCTATTCATGACGGCAAGATCCTCATCGGCAAAATCAGTTCTCGTTTATTCGATTCTGTCGGTGATTGTGAATATATTGCGATCTGTTCCATTCATCATCTTAATTGTTGCTCTACTTCCAGTTACCCGTGCGCTTGTTGGAACGGCTACAGGTGTGTTGGGTACAATTCCACCACTTGTCATTGCAGCAGCGCCGTACTTCGCTAGGATTGTGGAGACGACATTGCGTGAGGTGGATCGTGGAGTCATAGAAGCTGCACAAGCGATGGGAGCCTCGACAGGGCAGATTGTAAGACGTGTTCTGTTACCAGAGGCATTACCTGGTTTGCTGGCAGGTATAACGATCACCATTGTTACGTTGGTTTCCTATACGGCAATGGCGGGGATGGTTGGCGGCGGTGGACTTGGGACGCTGGCGATCAACTATGGTTATTATCGTTACCAGACCGAGGTCATGCTTGTAGCGGTAGTATTAATCGTCATTTTGGTACAAGTCCTTCAGATGTCTGGAGATCGCTTGGTTAAATGGTTCACCAGGAAATAACACATAGACAGCATGTCTGACGCATGATCAAATTGATCAGGCTCAGCTAATGCAACAAAAATTGATTGGAGAAGGGGTTTTACACATGAAAAAATGGTCATTTGCTCTACTAAGTATTTTGCTGATTGCAGTACTAGCTGCTTGCGGTAACAACAAGGATGCGGATAGCGGAGCAGACAATTCTGCTGGTGCACCACGTACCGTTGAACTGAAAGTGGGAGCATCTCCTACACCTCATGCTGAAATTCTGGAAAGTATCAAGCCTGAACTTGAAGCAGAAGGTATTCGTTTGCAAGTTGTAACATTTAATGATTATGTTCAACCGAATCAGCAATTGGCTGACAAACAATTGGACGCTAACTTCTTCCAACACCAACCTTATCTAGATGCAGAAAATGCAGCACGTGGTTTTAACCTTGTAACTGTAACTCCTGTACACGTAGAGCCTTTTGGTGGCTATTCCAAAAAGATCAAATCATTGGATGAATTGAAAGACGGCGCAAAAGTTGCGATCCCGAATGACCCATCCAATGGTGGCCGTGCATTGTTGTTGCTTGCAAAAGAAGGTCTGATTACGCTCAAAGACAACACAAACATCTCGTCAACACTGCAAGACATTACTGAAAATCCGAAAAACCTGGAAATTATTGAGTTGGATGCAGCGATGATGCCGCGTCAGTTGGATGAAGCAGACCTGGTATTCATTAATGCAAACTTTGCACTGGAAGCGAATCTGAATCCAGAAAAAGATGCTCTTCTAATCGAAGATCTGCAAGGTAACCCGTATGCTAACATTCTTGTAGCTCGTGAAGATAACAAAGATTCAGATGCAATCAAGAAACTGGCAGCAGCCCTGAATTCCGAAGCAGTAAAAACATTCATTAAAGATCGTTACCAAGGTGCAGTTGAACCTGCATTTTAAGTAATAGCTTAACGAACATAAAAAGTTGATCCCGCTTATCATTGATATTTGATGATAGTACCAAGTGCTGTATCGATGCAAAAAAAAGCCCTACACCTTTTTAACAAGGATGTAGGGCTTTTGTGTGTTGATTATTTGTGAGTGAAGCTGTTAGCGCTTATTCGGGTCATTCTCTGAATGATCACCAGTGGATGAATGGGTGTGCTCGATGGATTCCTGCCCAGCTGCATGCTGTTGATATGCCTGTTCAGCAGGAGAAAGAGAGTTCTCATCCGTAGGATGATCAGCATCATTTTTCTTGCGTCCAGTCAGCTTATTACGGAGCCATCCGAATGCTCCAACGACTAGAGCTACAATGACAAACCATCCTTTTTTGAGCAATAACAACAATCCTACTTTTTTGGCAACAGCGACTCCTGCACCACCAAGGATGAGACTGGTTAAGCCGAGTTCTGATTTTCTATCGATCGAAGCGTCAAACTCCTCATACTTGTTACCCGCAGTGACAGTCAGATTGGAGAGAACATTGTCCTCAAACTGTCTTCGGTTCTCCTCAAAATTAGCACTGTCGGTAACTAGAATAACGCCGATATAGCCCTGACGTGTCAGAACGTTCACATTGTAATTAACAAGGGCTTCCTGCTGAGCATCTTTGAGACCAATGGAATAAAGCAAATGGTGTTTGGCGCTATCATAGTTCGGTTCAATGTCCCAGCCAGTAATAAACAGTTGGTTATCAGGAGTCGTTTTCTCATTCTGTTCCTCTGTACCTCGTTTGTAGCTGTCCAGGAGCTCTTCAGCATCGAGGTCATCCTTGTCACTGTCGTCAATATGTCCAGTGTCATTGTACTCGAAGATCACGTACCAGTTGGAGTTCTCACCCGCTCCATAGATACTACCGATCTCTGTTCCGTTCGGGAAGGATTCGGTGTCTTCCATGAAACGTTTTGTGTTGGCTTCATCTAAAAAGGTAAGTCCTTCAACTACTTTCAAGGAGGCTTTGCTGTCGAGCATGACATCTTGTGGTCCGTCTATCCATTGATAATCCTCAGTGGTGCTACTGTCACTTTCTGCAGAAGCTGTGATGGAGAAGGGGGCTTGTAATGTAAGTACAAGCAGTATGGCGATCAGAGATGCTACACATTTTTTCATCATTTGCTATAAATCCTTTCAGAGTCGCCATGTAATGATTATATTTACATGACCATATGTATTGTGTCATTAGTTTCACAGGAAGTAACGACTTATCGACATTACCATAGACACCCCTACCAGACAAGGCATATATGGTTATTTAGGTGGTATTTTCCTTCTTAAGACCTAATTGATAACAAAGTAAAGGATGGGAATATAAGTATTTAGTCCGAGGCTTACACTTTTTTGCAAATGAGGCGGTTGAGCTAAAGTACAACACAAAGACCGTGTACCCCCATAGGAGAGATGTACGGCCTTTATGCTGCTATTAACTGCAATTATTGATGAGGCGGCTGCCCAGAATGGCGATAATATGATAATTCATTTTGATCGGCATTCTGCTGTTCATCTGCCTCCTGCAGAACCATTCGCTCCGTAGGAGAGAGCTGTTCTTCATCACCTTTTGATCGTTTGAATCTAATCCAAGCAATCAGCCCAACGACTACAATTAAAATTATAAACCATGACTTCTTGAGAAAAAGCAATAAGTTGTTCGTGGGACTGCCTGTATAACCGATACCGCCCCAAATTAAACTTTTGAGTCCGATCGTTGAAGTTTTGTCTGTCGACGCATCGTATTCTTCATAGGTATATCCTGCACAGATACTCAATTGGTTAAGAACAGCTTCCTCAAATGTTTTATTGTTCTGTTGAAAATTAGCCAGATCTGTAACCAAAATCGCAGATACATACCCTTCACGTGTTAGTATATGTACATTGTAATTGACCATGGCCTGTTCAAAAGCATCCTTGAAACCCAGAGAATAAATTAATTGATGTTTGCTGCTATCATATGTAGGTTCAATTTCCCAACCTGTTACGTAAGTTCGATCTTCAAACTCAGCTTCTCGGTTCCCCGCTTCTGTACCACGAATATAACTGCTTAAAAGTTCGTTCGCATCCAGCTTCTGATCATCATCTCGGATATGACCGGTTCTCACGTATTCAAACACGACATACCATGAACCTGAATCGCTATTATTGTACAAGCTACCTATTTCATTACCGTTAGGTTTTCCACCTGCATTGAGCATTGAACGTTGCGTGTTGGCTTTATTCAGGAAAAAATAGCTTTCGGGGATTTCTAAAGTGGCTTTGCTATCTAAATCTACAGTAGCCGGCCCAGCAATCCAGTTATACGCATCAGGAGATTGCTCTTCATCGGTTGTTGCGGTTACTTGAGAAGCATCTGAGAAAACTAAGAAACTCATGAATAGTAACAGCATAAATGTTTTCCATCTTCTTTTAAAAATGTTCATCACACAGTCCTCATAATAAGTTTCTTTCGCACGATATCACCGACACTAACATAGCTAGTTATCACTGGCAAGATATATCTGGAATTAAAGAGATATAATACCTATAAAATATGCAAGTTGTGAGGGGATGATAAATCTTTTATACTAATGAATGACTGCTCATTGAAGAGGGGGATGGACGTGAAGGGGAAGATTGCCCTCATAACGGGAAGTGCCAAAGGCCTTGGAAAAATGACAGCCCTCAGTCTGGCGGATCAGGGATGCCATATTGCCCTGAATTACGTGCATAGCCGACTCGAAGCAGAGGAGCTTCAGGTGCAGATTATAGCCAAAGGCGTAAATTGTATTGCAATCCAGGCGGACATTTCTAAGACCGAGGAGATTGCATTTTTGGTTAAACAGGTGGAAGAACAGCTCGGCAGCATCGATATTCTTGTGAATAATGCAGGTCCGTTTGTCCGCGAGCGCCGTTTGTTTGCTGAATATGCAGAAGCGGAAATACAAATGTTAGTACAGGGTAATTTGCTTGGACCTATGCTGCTTGATCAATATGTGCTGCCAGAGATGCGGCGTAAGCAGTGGGGGCGTATAATCCATTTTGGATTCAGTCATGCTGGAGAAGCTAGATCATGGCCTCATCGAGCTGTATATGCAGCTGCGAAGGTGGGCTTAGTTTCTTTTACCAAAACATTAGCTGTAGAAGAAGCACCTAACGGGATAACGGTGAATATGGTATGTCCTGGAGATATTCGCGGCGCTAATAAAGAGAAAACGATAGATGAGATTGCTGGGATTACGGACGAGGAAACACCAAGAGGACGTCCTGGCAGCGGTGAAGATATTGCACGTGTCATTACGTATCTCTGTCTAGACCATTCCGATTTTATTACAGGCAACATTATGGATGTGTCTGGGGGACTTGATCCGATTCGTCCAACAATTTAGAACGTAGCATAATGTGAAGCGGTAGGGCGAAGGATATGTGAACTATGTTAGAATGAAATAGGCACAAAAAAAGAGCCCTCCGCTTCAGTGAAGCGAAAGGCTCTTGAGGTTTATTTCGTGAAGGATTGATTAGAATACTTGTACGACTTCTTCGACACCGTCAACTTCTTCAAGAAGGGCGCGTTCAATCCCGGCTTTTAAGGTAATGGTGGAGCTTGGGCAACTGCCGCAGGCACCGACCAGTTTCAGCTTAACGATGCCATCTTCTACGTCAACCAATTCCACGTCACCGCCATCGCGTTGCAGGAACGGACGAAGTTTGTCAAGCACATCGGATACCTCATCATACATCATGGTGCTTTGTGCGTTTTCGCTCATTTTTTTCAACTCCTTTCCTCTATATATTATATTACAAATGACCATAAATTAAAATGGTCAAACAAAGCAGGTGAACCTACATGAGACCAATTATTGAATTTTGTGCGAATAACATGCACTTTGGCACAGATGAAATCATGGATCAGCTGGAGGAAAATCCAGATTATGATGTGATTGAATACGGGTGCCTCAGCAATTGTGGACAATGTTACATGACTCCTTTTGCACTAGTGAATGGCGAATTAGTCATTACCGACAAAGTGGAAGATCTATACAACGCCATCTTAGCCAAAATTGCTGAAGCCGATGCTTGGAGTGAGTTGGATCTCGATTAACCGAGATGACGCTTGGACATCCAGAGCACACCGCTTTTCAAAATACGAGGCACACGTCCCATCATGGACGTTTTGCCCATTAGCCCAAAACCAGCCTTCTTACCTAGCGCACCTAACGTGCCGCGCAGCTTAAGAGGGTGTGGATTGGGCTTTTCCCCTTTCCAAAGGGCATGCTGAATATGAGCGATCTGTTCACCCTGTACTTCTGCTGCTTGACCACTCGGGGCGTAAGGCACGCTAGCGCAGTCCCCAACAACATAGACATCTGTATATTCAGGAATTTGATAATATTCGTTAAGGACAACACGGCCTTGGGGGTCTTTGGTAACATCCAAGTCCTGTACGACTTTGACCGGCTGGATTCCAGCAGTCCATACTACGGCGTCCGTCAAAATTTCCTCATCCCGATTATAAATTCCATCTGCTTCAAGACGGGAAATGGCAATATGTCCACGTGTCTCGACCTGATGTTCGCCAAACCATTCATGAACATATGCGGATAGACGTTGTGGGAAGGCGGACAATACACGTTCACCACGATCCAGGATGCTGATATTCAGATCGGGTCTGCTCTCACGGAGCTCTGCGGCCATCTCTACACCACTTAGACCTCCACCAACGATGTGTACATGTCCATAAGCTTTTACTTCACTAAGACGGAGATACGTTTCTCGTGTTTTGCTGAAGCTCTGAATGGTGCAGCTAAATTCCTCTGCTCCTGGTGTGTTATGGAAACGGTCGGTACAACCCAATCCAATCACCAGTTTGTCATATTCCAAAGGGTCTTGGCCTTCAAATTCAATCTGACGCTGTTCCAGATCAATCGCCGTCACTTCTCCATACCGATACGTAACTTTTTCATGAACTGGAAATTGGATGCGCAGGTCGTAATCAGATACGGTGCCTGCTGCGAGTGCGTAATATTCAGTCTTTAATCCTTGAAAAGGGCTGCGATCCACCAGTACGATTTGTGTGTCTGCTGGAATTTTACCTTCAAGAAGTTCTTTGATAATCGTGAGGCCACCGTAACCGCCTCCGAGAACGACGAAATTTTTCATGACTCGGCTTCCTTTCTGCATCAGTCCCGTTAAGCGGGGCTGCAACCTTTGGAGCAGCTATGCTTCCATAGCTGCTCCAATTTGTTTTTATTTTGATATTCAGAAAATATGCATTTCAAATTACAGATATCGTGCAGCACGGTTGTACCATAGTACAACCCTGGAGGTGACTTCAGGGGTGAGGATATAGCGAAAGTGCTAACCCAGACAACGGATTGTTGAGAAGAAGCAGCCGAGCTATACCTTGCCTGAATCCGATTCAATACTTGGATGTGGCTGGGAAATATAAAAGCAGATGTTACTCGTATACTTGAATTTCGTTATAGAACGTATCACGCTCTACAGGAATGCGCCCAGCACCCTTAACTAACCAGATCAATTCTTTACGAGTTAATCCTTCTGGTGTAAGTGCACCTGCAGCATGACTGATTTTTTCACGTACAATGGTGCCATGAACATCGGAAGCGCCGAAGCTCAGAGCAACTTGTGTTAATTGTGGACCAATATTAATGAAGTACGCTTTAACATGGTCGATGTTATCGAGCATCAGGCGGCTGATCGCAATGGTTTTGAGATCCTCGTAAGCAGAGTTACGACGCATAATGCTTGCACTTTTGCTCTTAGGCTGCATGGAGAGCGGGATAAACACCATAAAACCATTTGTCTCATCTTGAAGCTCACGAATTTGAACCATGTGATTCACACGATCCTCGTAGGATTCAATGGATCCGTACAGCATGGTCGTATGCGTACGCATGCCCAGGTTGTGAGCAGTGCGGTGTACTTCGAGATAGCGATCAACATTGGCTTTGTCTACGCGCATTTTTTTGCGATACTCATCAGACAGAATTTCCGCGCCGCCGCCAGTCAGAGATTTCAGACCTGCTTTTTGCAGCTCTTGCAGAACTTCCTTAATGCTCAAACCGCTAATACGAGTGAAGAAATCAATCTCAGCAGCTGTGTAAGCTTTGAGCGTGACATCAGGATATTTTTCGTTTAAAGCACGCAAAGAGTCGACATAATATTGAAAAGGAACATGATTATTATGCCCGCCTACGATATGAAACTCACGGACGCCTGGGTGAATATGTTCTTCCACATAATCAATCATTTCCTGACCAGACAACGTATAAGAGCCTTCTTCACCTTGGTCTTTGCGGAAATTACAAAACGCGCAGCGAGCTTCGCATACGTTGGTGAAATAAAGGCTCATGTTTTCGATGAAATATACTTTCTTACCGTTCTTCCGCAGGTTGGCTTCGTTAGCCAGTTGGCCCAGTGTGAGCAAGTCATCTGTCTCATACAGATAGACACCGTCTTCCACGCTCAATCTGACGCCATTTTGAACCTTCTCGACGATCTCAGCCATTCTTTTGTCTGTAAATGGTGTAACTAATGTAGACATTTGTTATTCCTCCTGTTCTTAACCGGATTAAGTAGTATAGGCCTGTTTGCAGAGCTACATCAGTATGGTGAAGCTTAAAAAACCGCTAACTGGATGGATGCAAAAGCTCACATAGAAAAAATGCGGTCAACAACCGCCTTCTATAGTTAAACTAACTCTTATTTACCCGGTGCAGCATATGCTGCATTGTGCTATGACTTATTTGTTCGAGAAAAAGGAGTCTAATGACTCTATATGCATTGGGGACTGCGTAACAGTCTCGAAATGTGAAAAAAATTACAACTCCAATTATGACCATCATCTGAATAAGTCATGACAAAATATCGACATTTCAGAGCGACCACCTATCCATTATAAACCTCGTGTCCCGGGGGTTCAATACACTGGGAAGAAAAAGGAGTTCAGGAGGAACGCGGAAACGGGCAAACTTCACTTGAGGCCCTTGACGGGGTGGAGTATAATTTAGGAAGAGTTAATGTAAAGTTGTTCAAAAAGTCCGCTTTTGATTACGAAGGATGCTTTTTTGAACATGATTATATATGAAAAAGGAGAGTGACCTGGCATGATTAACATCAGCGAAACGGCTGCTGACCGATTGAAAGAAATGCTCGCACAGCAAGAGACACCTGGCATGTTCCTGCGTCTTGGCGTAGCACCGGGGGGTTGTACCGGATTTTCGTACGCCATGGGCTTTGACGATAAAGAATCCGATGAGGATCTCTATATGGATATTCAGGATATGAAGGTTGTTGTGGAGAAGGAGAACCTGAAGTATCTGAATGGTCTCGAAATTGATTTTGAAGAGTCCGGCATGACCGGCGGATTCACCATTCATAACCCGAATGCCGTAGCAACATGCGGCTGCGGATCTTCTTTCCGTACAAAGGAAGAAGCAGGCGTACCGGATAAAGATTGCTAATCTGGCGCGGGTTTGAGCGTGTTATAAGACGCTCGACGGACGCAAGCCTGTTACGGTAGCCTAAACGGTGGGGATTGCGGATTGCGCAGGTATTTCGGTAGATTAACAACCCCGGACGATGAACGTTAACAATCCTTGAAAAGGCATTCCAGGGTTGTGAATCACGGCCTCTATAGCGTATTAGTCTCGTACTAACTACGTTATGGAGGTCTTTTTGTTATGGCGTTAAAGAAGCGAGAACGACGTGCTCCAGTTGGTGCGCGAGATGTACGGTTGTATCCGGAACTTACGTTAGAGCAGGCGCTTGATTTCGTAATCAGCGCGAAGAAAGTGGAGGGACTGCGTGAAAGGACGCTTCATGATTACGCGAAGCATTACGGTTACTTCGTGAACTGGCTTTGCGAGTTTCATCCGGATATCACGTTAATTGAACATATCGACATCAGCATTATCCGCGACCACATTTCGTATATGAAGTACGATCGCGTACGTTACGAAGGACATAAACATATACCGTCGGAGGGTCAGCGCGTGGGGCTATCGGACACGACCGTTAATATCCGAATTCGAACGTTGAAGGCGATCTTCAACCAACTGGAGCGCGATGAGTTAATCGAAGTGAATCCGGTGGGCAAGGTAAAGTTGCTGCGCCAGGACGTAGATTTAACGAATTGTCTAACGGATGCTGAGATTATTGCCATCTTAGCACAGCCGAACCGGAGGGACTTCGTAGGATTCCGTGATTATGTAGGCATTATGTTGATGCTGGATAGCGGTTGTCGTGTATCTGAAATGCTCGGACTCCGGATCGGAGATGTCGACTTTCAAACGCGGTTCATTACATTGTCCGGTGAGGCTAATAAAAATCGTAAGCCGCGCATGGTACCTTTTTCCGCAGCAGTGGCGAAATTACTCCTGCAGCTTATAGATGAGAACAGGCAGCACTTTACAACGGATCGGTTATTTCTTTCGTGCTTTGGTGATCCAATATCCGCTAATCAATTTAATAAGCGATTGAAGTTTCACGGAGAGAAGGCGGGCGTTGAAGGGAAGAAGATGACCGCGCACGTATATCGGCATACATGGGCTCGATCGATGGTCATTAACGGAGCAGATCCGTTTACCATACAGAAGATGGGCGGATGGTCAGATATCCGAACAATGCGACGCTATATTCAGATGGATACGGAAGATGTTCGGCGCAGTCACGATCAATTCTCTCCTACGAATAAGTTTATTAAGAATCGAGTAGACAGATGAGAAAACGATATGAGAATCGCCTCAAAATTCGGACTTGGGAAGAATGTCTTACAGAGTTTATTAATTGGAAGAAAGTACAGGGGTTAAGCAAACATACGATAGGAGATTATGAACGGAGCATGACGCTATTTATGTCGCGCTATCCCGAAGCATGGGATTCTCCCCATAATCTAAAATCTATGTTGTATGAGCACCTCGCGCAGCCTGATATTGCACCGGCAACATATAACGGACGTCTCGTGTATTTGCGTACATTCCTGAAATGGTGCGTTGAAAATAACTACATTAGAGACAACCCACTTACCAATCTTAAAAAGCGTCGTGAAGAAGGCCGTAGAGTCAGCGTTGATATCGAAGTTCTCCGCGAGCTACTAAAGGTTCCCGATCAGTCAACGTTTACTGGCCTACGTGATTACGCGTTGATCTTATTGACGCTAGATACCGGTATTCGGCCGTCGGAAGCTCTAGCGCTGGTTCCGAGCAACTTCCGCCCCCAAGCTCGCGAGATTCACGTTACGGCGTTAACAGCAAAGACACGGCGTTCCCGCGATCTCCCGATATCTGACGCTACGATCAAGGCAATGAATAAGTTAATTCGTTCGCGACCGCTTGGATGGGCGGACAAGGTTCCGATATTCTGTACCTACGAAGGCAACGCGCTGAACCGTCATGTGTGGGGGGACCGACTTGAGCGGCACAGCAAGAAGATTGGTGTCCACATTCGGCCTTATGATCTGCGGCATATCTACGCATTGGAGTCGATCCGTAACGGTTCATCCTCGTTTGCGGTACAAAAAACGCTCGGCCACTCTACGATGGAAATGACTAAGCGATATGTCGCGCTGATTAACGATGATTTGAAGGTTGAACACGCGAAGACTTCACCGCTCACTAAGATTGCGGACGAGAAACCGAAGAGGAAGAGGCTAACGAAGATTAGAGTGGAGGATGACGAAGATTAAAAAGAGGGCGCAGTTCTCGCGGTATAAGTTCCGTTGAGGGCTGCGCCTTTTTTGCGTTTATTTACCACCAAGCGCTTCATACGCATCGAGTACGTTCTGAAACGCCTTCTTTTCTTCACTCGAGATTGTGCGGTCATCGTAGTATTGTTGTCCGCTGTAACGGAGGATAGCTTTGTCTGACGCGATGATTGTACGGATCATATCGAGATCGTCGGCTGTTGGAGCCGCATCGTACCATTCCCATATGCCTCCGCCACTATTATCGCGGTTAACTCCAGAGAATCCCGGCGTGATTGTATACTTATCGTCTCCGGATCGGAAGATATATTGGTCGATGAACAACCAGCTATCCGATGCGTAACGAATGCGCAATCTTAGGTATGGATCGCCAGATTCTGGAACTCCTATGTATAAATGCGCGTTGTTCGTATCATCGTACTTCGACGTAGTCTTATCGTAATACCACGTGATACCTTCGACCTCATCTGCTTTCTTGCGTAGTTTAGATAGCGCCTTATTGATGTTTGCTTTGCGCGCTTCCTCGGCTTTCTTTTCTTCTGCCGCTACTTTTGCGTTCTCTTCGTTTGCCTTCGCGTCGATCTTAGCAATTAATGTGTTAGCTTCCTTCACTTCTGCCGCGTCCGGATAATCGAATATCATGCTCTCCAATAACTTCTTTGCGGACTGTTCGTAACCACCTTCAATATCTGCCTTTGCACGCGCGAGAACATCTGCGGCGGTTTCTTTTATCTCCTCGGTGATTACTTCTTTTGCGGCTTCCACTGGTTCCGTGATATTAACGACTGACTCAACATCTTTTTCTGCAATATCGGACGTAGTTGTACTTAAGCATCCCGACAGTAGTAACGCGGCGAGTAAAGGTGTCCAGAGTACCTTCATTGTACGCCTCCATTCTAGGTAATATTACCCAAATTATACCTAGTAAGGAGAAAGACTACAAGTGAAAAACTCAGTGATCTCAATATTTGAGGTATGCCGTCATATGATTTCTACCGCTTGTATAATCCGCAGCTCCTCCGCTATATTAAGAACAAATGTTCCTGTATTGCGGATTTAAACGCCCTTAAACGGAGGTTCCCGCCTTATGATCGATATCACCGACGAAGATCGCGCGCTAGTCAAATCGCACATCATCCTCCCGCGCGTACTAACCGCTTTCGAACGTGACGCCGCGCTGATCAACACAACGCTGAAAACTCCGGCACCGTACACGGACTTAATAACGGAAGCCCAGCGCAAGATCACCGCAGACATTTATGAGATCCGTAAGGCCTTCCGGACGCGCGGCATCAAAGTCTACGAGGAGTTGTCGGATATCGACGGCGTAACGGCGCGCTATAAATGTCGCGGATACGAGTCGGAGATGCGGCTGCGTTGGTCGATGATGGGGGCGGACGCAAGCCTGGTTATGCGGAAGTATCTCGGATTAAATACGGATATGTAAGTGGACCCGTCGGTTCCGGATCGGTTAAAAGGATTAAAGTTGGAACTTAAATCATAGGGAGGTTTTTAAACTAAAAAACCCTCCAATTAAGGAAGGTTTGTTTCGCCGAGTTGCTTAAGGTTAGTGTTGTTAGATTCAACAGTCATCTCAATCTTAATAGGACCGATAGAGCCGCTGACGCTAGGATTCTTATCCATATGTACTGCGTACATGAAACAACCACAAATACCAATGATGGCAAACAAGGCTACGAGCATCCGGGGCGAATTCTTAAGTCGCACGTCTTCATCCTCCTCTTCTCGCACACGCTACCCCACCCATGTAAAAGCTACCCACGATATGGAGAGAGAGAAGACCTTACACCCTAATGCCGGGGCAGTAGGACGGTGCGGGGTAAATGGAAACCCGTCAACTACGTGTTACTCCGAAGAGCCTAAAAATCGAACGTAGAATCCTATTCGCACGCCGGATACTCGTAAGGAAGATTATACCATGTAGCATTAGTTCTTGTATACTAGTAGCTACTTAGTTTCAACTATTCGTGTGCTGTAGTGCTTATTCTTACGAATTTATGCAGGAAATTTGCGCCAATTTGTCGAAGCATATACACAACCCACAACGAAAGGACTACGTCTATATGTGTCCGCTAACCTCCGATATCCAACGTTATACCGCGCAAATGGAACGGACTCCTATCGTTGTATTTATCGGCGCGGAGCTCATCGGCAGCGGTGTGATCTAGGATATTACGGAGATGAGTGTTGCGGTGAAGGGCGAGAGGTACGTGCGCGGAGTCTGTACGTTTAAATATGCGGGATAAAGGAGAGGGATTTTGTGAGATTTTCACTTAATGCGAATAAGATGTTGTTGGGCATTGGAGACACGTATAGATTGAAAAAAAATAGTGCATGGGTGAAACAAAGAGACTTCAAACATTTTGATGAGACTGATTTGCTTTTTAATTCCTATAGTTCAGCACAACTTTGGTTACAGCAGAATTCTCAAGTCAATATAGATGGTAAAACTGTTCTTACAATGGAGGATTCAGATGGAGTCCATAACCTGCTTGACTTTGATAAAATAAATTTCGAAATAATACTCCATCGCACCGATGTCCCAGCTAATCCAATCTTCTCTAAAGAGGAGTTAAGAAATGTACTTTTACACGGGAATGAAGAACATGATAACGCCTTGATCATTGATTTTGATGGGTACCTGAAATTAGTACCTCTAATCGACAGATCAGCACGTACATTGACCGAATATGCCGTCAGATTTAATACTTTTGATGCAGGGAATGGGTATGTGGGAGCAAATAGTAATTTGTTTCATTTAGATAACACCTACACTATACTGCTCGAGGCGTGGTTACTCCACTTAATTAGCGGTAGAGAACTTTATTCTGATGGACGTATGGGTGAAGAATCTGTGGAGGAAATTATTTCTGAAATAAACGGACAGTTGGATATTCTTAGAGAGAGAGGGCAGGCACTCCAATAATAAAATCCCAGTTAACTCTTCATATGCAAACCGTACACTCGCTCGCAGCGGATACTATTTCCGTTCGCGAGCTTGTTGTAGGTTATAGAGAGATGTTCAACTTTGGGTATACCACTACAAAATTCTGTGCACTCCTTAATTTTCAGGAGTCAGCTTGAGTTTATCTTGAACCTGAGCTTTAAATGGTACATAAGTGTATCGCGGATAACATCGTAGTCGTCCTCCGCTTTCTGTGCGCGGGCCTCCGCTTCCTCCCTCTCGCTTCCCTCTCCACCTTGAGTGTGGCTTTTACTTCGCGCAGCTCACGTACGTTCATTTCATCCGGTGTCTTCGTTGCGCCTGAACTGAGCATGTGACCTCGCGTCCGATCTTTGGGTGGGAGCGTTGCGATTTCGTACAAAACTCGCTGACTCAAATTGTGCCACGTGGCATATTTTGCGTCGCCTAACTCATCAACAATACGCATCATTCGTGTAGCAAGAGTTCGATCTATCTCGATACTTTCAAGCCAATCGCCAAACTCACCGTGCGCCAATCCGTGTTCCTTAACATGTTTAAGGCGTCTCCCAATTTCGAATATCGCCTCGCCAGCCACGCGTTTGTAAGCGTTGATTTCGGCTGTGAGCGTGGGGAGATTTAGAAAAACTGAAAATATTTGAAATATATATTCCTAAAAAATTCACAAAATGTTATCTTTGAGATAGTAATTTTTACTTACATATTTGTAGAGGTGTTATTGAGATATGATCGAGAGCCATATTAAGGAAGGGCTTAGTAGAGCTTATGCTACGGCAGTAGCGCACAGAGCAGGAATGAATTTTTCTAGGCCTGATTTTGACTACGGGATTGATGGTATATTTAGGGACATTCAGAATATAAATGGAAGATACTGTGATAGTGGACATAATATTGATATCCAGCTTAAAGCAACTGTAAATGTTATCAGGGAAGAAAATTACATAAAATATGATTTGGAAGCTAAGAATTATAATGACCTTGTTTCAGAATCGGGTTCTCCTAGGATGTTGGTACTGTTTGTGTTACCAAAAGATCAGAATGAGTGGCTAAGGATATCAGAAAAAGGTACAATCTTAAAAAACTGTGCATGGTGGTGCTCATTAAAAGGTATGAAGCCCACGGACAACTCCAATACTGTGAGGGTAAGTATTCATAAGGATCAAGTACTGACCGAAGTTTCTTTAAGGCAGCTTATGAATAAAGTAAAAATGGGTGAGAACTTATGACTTATAATAATTTAAGTTTAAGTAATTTCGTTGAATATCTCAGAGATAGCGGATGGGACTATATGGATAAATTCGCTAATCCAAATCTTCTTGTTTTCTCTCGTCGACTTATTGATGAAAGCTCTATATCTGTATTATTGCCAGCAAAGGAAGATTTCTCGGACTACGATCAGCGAGTACATTCGGCTTTGGGAATTTTAAGTAGCTTTGAAGATAGAAGTGTTGACGCGATAGTCAAAGATATAACTAACTTTAGTTCTCTTACTGACAAACTTGAAATCAGGATAATTTCATCGTTTTCAGAAGATGGAGCCATACCTCTAAGTTACGCAGCAAGTCTAATAAAAGGTCTCAAAAATCTAATTGTATCTGCTGCTTATACAGAGGAATTACCCCAAAGAGTATTCAAAAGAGCTTCTCAAAAAGCGCAAAGCTACAGTGACTCTTTTAAGCTTGGACAGACCGCTCACGGTAGTTACATTGTTACAGTGGAATCTGGTTCTCTTGAAAATGATGATTTAGCAATAGCCATCGAAGGTAACACATTAGTAACAGAGCCATTCTCAAGAAGAGTTATGAAACGTATCCACAGATCAATGTATCAGATAGAGAGTTTTAATGAAGAAAATAATAAGCTGAGTGACTTGGTAGAAACCGGTTATAATGAAGGAATAAATGCTAATATTTGCGACGCACTACTCTCTCTATACTACGACAATGAGTTGATGAAACTTGAGTCAAAAATCAAGTATTCAAAATCTCTTAAAAATACTGAAGAATTACCAGAAAAAATTACACTTAATTCTGCGGACTATTATATTATAAAGGTTTTGGCAGAGGCTTTAAGGGAGAACAAACCAGAAGATATCGAATTAGAGGGTTATATATCTAAGCTGTCCTCGAACTCTGAGTTAACGCATGGTAGTATTAACATTATTTCAATACATGAGAATAAAAAACATAGTATAAAGTTAGAATTGAATGAAGATGACTATAAGCGTGCCTGTGATGCTCATAAAGAAAAGAAACAGGTTAGAATAACAGGTATAATCGACACATCAGGTAAAACTTGGGAAGTAACTAACCTGACAAAATTTCAAGTTTTATGAACCTGAGTTAAACCGCAGCCCACACGTAGGGTTAGCGGTTTTTCTCGTTCTCTCCGTCACATCCACGTACAAACGCTGCGTTCCAGCCCGTCCGGGTACGTCCCCTGTCGAAGCCTAAACACACTAATTCCACGTAAAAAGAGCCGTATGATTAACGGCTCTCTTCGTTGTTTTCTGGTATGTATTCGATTATATCACCAGGATATACGCCGAGCCCTTTACAAAGCGCGCCTAGAGTATCGTAGTCAATTCGTTTCGTTGCATTCGCAGCAAGAGACGTTATTGTATTGCGGCTTACGCCCGTTAGTGCTACTACGTCTTTATTCATTAACTTACGCTCAGCCATGATCTCACCAAGCCGACAACGGATGCTCATTAAAATTCCTCCAAAATAACTATGCACAACATGTTGACATGGTGGAGACAAGGATGTATTATAGCTTTATGCACAACAAGTCGACATGGTGAAAAGTCCTAATAATTAATACGTTTATCGTATCAAACCGTTTCCAAATTCGCAATGCTTTACTCGAATTATTAGCCACTCACGTAACCCAATCGCCAAGGAGGCGCATTATATGAAAACAATCGTTCCAACGGTAACACTTCCGTACACTCGCGATCGCATCGCCGCAAGTTTCATAGTGACTCTCAACGGTATCGAACGCAATATCCCGCGTGTCCTTTTCCTCTCATTGTTTCCACGCATCAACCGCCGTAACCACACAGCCAACGTAGAAGTATCGGCGGCGGAGCTCGAAGCGCTTAGCATCATCGCAGACATATCCGATCCGTTATCTTCGCGGATTACATACGAATTAAGTCCGAAGCACTGCGACAATTTCGTCGTAACGCACCTTACAACCGGACAGCAGCTCGTTATTCTACCGGCCGCACTGCGCAGGATTCTCGGACTGAGTCGGAGAACAACCGAAGGAGTAGCCGCGCTGTCAGCCGCTAAGCTTGCCGAAGTAGGATTCATTATCGAAGGAGGAAACAACAATGATAGCAACTACCAATATGCCAACTACGCGTAACAACGAACAAAAAAATACATTGTTCCAACGTAACTTTATCCGTATGCTCAAGTTCATTTATGCCTTAACGATGATAATTAAGGAAGTGGTCACATAATGAACGCGAAGGTTGAGCTTGAACTAGCTTCGGTAATTCTCGGCCCATTTGATGAGGACTTCGAGTATGCACTGTATACAGGTTATGTATTGAATGAGCGCCACATCTTCATTATGGATGCGGGAGACTTATGGCTGCGTCAGGTACACAAAGCACCTCACAAGGATCACCTTTATATTGACGGAGATTCCGGCGGGCTCATTATTGCCAACGAAGTAGAAGGCATGGATACCCGCGTTTTAATAGAAACAATTATCACTGAGCTGACGCGGATGAACGGTCTGCAGTTCTTGCTCGACATCATGCTATGGACTAAAGATCGCGGTGATATCAACATGAAGCTCGAAATCCTTCGATGAACCTAATGGCGCGGGAACGCATAACGGGGAGAAGATGTTCGACGATGTGCAACGTGCTGTACTGAGTCGGTAGCGCCAACTATCGGTTTCGGATCGCTATGCAGTGCGGTAACTTATCCCGGCCTTTCAGCGCCAACTGTCTGGCCGGAGTTCATATAACGCAATGGAGAGACGGCAATCTCTCAACTGGCGCGTTGCTTAACATAGATCCAGGAGTGTAGCGGGTAACTACATTTCTTAAGCTGAGAAGAGAGTGGCGATTAGCTATCGCATTCAGGCACGCTCTCTTTCGTTTGTTATATACTATAATACGAACATTTGTTCTAATAGGTTCCAGAGAAATTTAAAGTTCACAAATCAGACACATTTTTCCGAAAAAGTATTACCAGCTTTTTAAAATGATGTCCTTATATATTATGAGGATTATATCTGAGACTCCCAGCGACCGAAAACGGCGTATTATAAGAACTTTTTCTGTGGTATGCCTGAGATTTGGGTCGAGAGAAATTAATATGGTATAGGGCAAATTACCATTAAGTGTGCTAAAGACGAGTAGGAACTGTTAAAACGAGTAGGGACAAAAACCGTGCGAAATGCCCTCAGAGGGCAACATAAAAAGTAGAGGGTTCGCGGATTATTCCGTTTCCCATACAAGAACATAGTGAAAAGGAGATGTAAACAATGACAATCGACGTATCAAGACCGCTCGCCCACGATGACGGATTTGCGCGCATGCCGAATATCCTATTCCGGATGTACCCGTTACTTGACGGGTTCTCTCTGGAAACGGTCGGCTTATACGGGTATCTACTGTCCTGGCGCCAGAATAAGTCTGGCCACGCGATGTACGGTAAGGTGTGGCTCAACCAGTTGGATATAACCGCTCAAACCGGTCTGTCTGCGTACAAAATACGCACCAATATCGATATCCTTGTTAGGTACGGATTACTAAACGTATCTAAGTCGAGAATGGTGGCGAATAAACGAATCTACGAGCCGCTTGAGCCGTTAACTGAGGCAGAGTTCCACGCAATTTATGCTGAGGAGGTGCGTGCATTTCAAGAGAGGGTGGACGCTGCGGCTCATGAAATTGAAGAGGATAAGGAGCGATTACTATTAAAGCAGGCCGAATTTGAGCCGGAAGCCAAGGCATCATAAGCGGACATCAAACAGTTTAAACTCGGATAGTAAATCGTTTCTCCTCCGTAATTAAGTCATTTAACCAGAGAAAGAATAACGAGAAAGAATAACGAGAAAGAAAAATAAAATATTACCGAGCAGAGTTTCGGGATAGAAGAACACTATCCCTCACGCGTCGTCACTTCGTTCCTAGCGGATAAATATTACCGCGTATAAAGGTATGGTGAGATATAAGAGCGCGGAGGAACTTTAAAGAAAGAGTATACGATACGCGGAAGTTAAACCACTCAACATCCACAAGGAGGTATTCATATGGAAGCAGCCCAACAGTTAATTGAATATACCGTCGGCCCCAAGCTCGAACTTATCATCACGCCCAACGTCGATCGTTACGATTACTCAGGTAATGACTGCGAACTCTTCCCAAATTGGACGCACGCCAACTATAGGACGTACGCCAAACAGCCACTCGATCAACGCCTGCAGATATCGGAGACTATGGCCGAGCTTTATGACGCGCATTACTACGATAACCACGTAGGTGGTGACGGCCGTTTCCGGACAGAGATTGATAAACAACGTTTGGAGCGACTGGCCGATTATATTTTAGCCGAAGACCACGTTAACGGCCTATCTATCATGCGCGATCCGTACGACATGCCACGTGACCGTGACCTAGACAACCCAATCGGTGAAGGTGCGCGGGATTTCATGCGGAAGTATAACGTCTCGATCTTCTGCGAGGCTGACGCGGAGGATGTTGCGGATAAGATGGGCGTTAAGCTCTGTCGTATATGCTGCCATCCCTTTGAGGGCCGCGCGACACAACTCGATTGTGGACCGACCTGCCGACGCAGATATAAAACGATGTGGGAGCGCGTGAAGCGTTTCGGAACGATTGACCTAGAAGGCGAGCGCAATCGTACGAAGCTCGAATACGGGTTCTATAATCCGCAGGAAATGGAGAACCTGCAGGAGCGTTCGGAACAATCATACGGCACTGCTAAGAAGCTTGCGGATATGCTTGACGCTAAGAGACGGAAGGAAGGGCACGGCCGGAAGAATACGGTTCAACTCATAGATAAGAAGGGTACAGAGGGCGCGGGATACCTTGACGGGGAATATGGCTGGACGAGTGATCGCAATAAGTACAAGGGCAATAATCATTCGATCTGGTGGGGTGAGGTCGTCACCTACAACATGTATGAGCAGCCTTTGACGGAGAAATTTGTTGACTGTCGGAGGCATCGTACTGTCCACATTTCCGCTTAAGTAGGGAAGGGAACGAAGGTTCCCGATTAATTATTTCGGACTTATGCGTTAATCCAAATGAGCGAAGGAGGTATGTGATATGGACGGATCAGGAGTACGCGGCATCCGGGTTATGGCCGGTTTAACCCAGGCGCAATTTGCCGAAGCACTTAACGTCAGCCAATCGTGTGTGAGCGATGTGGAGAACGGACGACGTAGTGTTTCGAGAGACATGCGGATTAAGCTAGCTCAGGTGTTTGGTACGGGTGACGATGTATTAGAGGCAATTAGAAGAGCAAAAGATTCCGACAAATTGGCACTATAATAGTGCCTTTATTTTTTGTGTTTATACTTCAATCATTTAAAACGTTAATTTGAGGAAGTGAATTGGGATGTCCAACGCAATATGGCGGCTAAACGCCGATGATCTTGCAGCCTATACGGAAGATCCGGAAGTCATCGCAAAGATTCGCCGTAGCTATTCGGACTTTACCATGATGGCAACGTATGAGCGCGAAGGCCAGGTAACCGCTATGCAATATCGTGTACCAGCCGGACGGAAACGCGTAGCTAAGCGGCTATTCAACGTGGTTCAGATTACGTAGGAAATACGTCAATACAGAGCTTTGAGCAGGCGGAGGAGCGCTAACACTTCGGCTTATTTTGCGTGCCTAAAATCAAGCGAAATCACGGTAAAGGGTGCGATATATGCACGTATTTCACAGGAGGGTGCGAATGAATAATCGACACGTAAAGGTAACATACGCAGACGGCATCGAAATCACGTTCGGCGAGTCCGCAAGCCGCGCATGGATCAGATTCATAGCTCCGATTCTCGCGGAGGAAGAGCGTAAGCGTCGGCGGAAGGGGCGTAAGAAATGATTACGGAAGCTTTCGAGATAGATTACGGTGCTAAGGTGCCGCTCAAGTTCGAACCTTACGTAATCGACAGTTATGTGCGCGAGGATTTCTTATCGGTGATTTACGGTCACGTCGAGCGGAATGTCGTCATGAGTACCGCCGTTAAGATGGAGGATGCGCGGCTATACCGTTTGATCGAGAAGACCGCGATATCCATATGCAAAGCGTACAGTCCTACGAAAAATTACGGAATTACGAAAGCGGAGATAAGAGCGGTTATATTAACGCTCATCAATCACTATAAAGGGGAGATTACGAATTTAGTACAACGGAGCTAACTTATGGCGGAAGGTCTTCGGGTTTCTTTTTTTTTCATATTAAAGGAGGAATATTAATGACCAACCAAAAGAGCTATTCGGAAGTCATGTCAGATGTGCAACGCGATTTCATGCATCTGTTAATGTTACCAGACGCGGAGGGTACTGCCGAAGAAAAGTCGGAGACGTTACGTTTCGGAGCGGAGTGTATCGCGACCAAATACGAACACCTCGGATTAACTACGCCTGAATCTCGCGATGTGGTAGTAGATGGAATTGCCGCGGTAATTAAACTACTTGGCGAGGTGGGCGCTAATGGCTGATATGGTCGATATCGGAGGTATACGGGCGAAGTTAGAACTCGATACCACAAGATACAAGCAAGGAATGGAACACGCAAAGGCACAAACAAGAGATCTGCAGGCATCCGCTAAGGGTGCCTCTTCTTCTTTTTCGGAGTTAAATACTACATTATCCGGTGTCGGAGCATCAGCCGCGCAGATAGAGAAGATTAACGCAAGCTTACGGAAGTCTAATCCGGAGCTTCTTCGTCGTCAGCTCGAATCGGTACGTACGGAAATGAAGCGGCTCGGAGCTAGTAGCACGGAGATAGACCGGGTCACTGCCGGACTTGAGAAGAGCGCGAACGCTGCCGGAAGGAATGCCGCAGATATTACCGCGCTTGGCGGAGCTTATATCGGCTTGTCTATCGCTATGGCCGCCGTCATTACGAAGACCGTTCAAATCTCCGCGTCATTCGAGCAGTCCATGGCTAAGGTCAAGGCGCTGTCTCAAGCGACGGGAGAAGAGTTCGAAAGGCTCCGCGCGCAGGCGATTGAACTCGGCGCTACGACCGTTTACTCCTCGGTGCAAGCAGCATCTGGAATGTCATTTTTGGCTCAAGCTGGATTTAAGACGAATCAGATTATCGAAGCTATGCCTGGTGTACTAAATCTCGCCGCAGCCGGTCAGATGGAGATTGCGCGGACGGCCGATATTGCCTCAAATATTCTTACGGGATTCGGAATGAGCGCGGAAGAGACAGGGCGCGCCGTTGACGTTATCGCTAAGGCCATGTCGTCAGCGAATACGGATATCGAGCAGATGGGAACGGCAATGAAATACCTCGCTCCTGTAGCGGCATCCGCAGGCATCTCGATCGAAGAAGCAGCCGCAGCAGTTGCAATGCTTTCCAATTCCGGTATCCAAGGTGAAATGGCCGGTACACAACTCCGCGCTATTCTCTTACGTTTGATCTCACCTACGGATGACGCCGCGGAAATGATGAAGCAGCTAGGCGTCAGTATTACGGATACGGCGGGCAACGTTCGTCCATTGGGCGTAATCATCGGCCAACTAGAGCAGGCGTTCAGCGGACTAACGCAAGAGCAACAGGCACAGGTATCTGCTACACTCGCGGGACAAGAGGCGACCGCTGGGTTCCTAACACTCATTAACAACGGTCAATCTTCGTTTGATGCGTTTACTCAATCACTCATTGACTCCGGGGGCACCGCGCAACAGATCGCCGAAACGCAAATGGATACGCTCAACGGTGCAATTAACGAGCTGACGTCCGCGCTTGAAGCGGTGGGTATTACAGTCGGCGACAAGTTTGCTCCTGCTATTCGTAAAGGCGCGGAGGAGCTTACCGGCTTACTACTTGGATTTAACAATCTCGACCCGGCGATGCAGTCCGCTATCCTTGCGTTTACTACCGCTACGCCTCTGATTATGGGGATGGTTGTCGCGGTGCGTTATCTATCCGCAGCCCTCAAAATGCTTGTAGCGTCTAACCCGATTCTATTGGGGATCTCGATTACACTCGGACTTGTAGCGGCAGGAGTATCCGCGCTTATCTCTAGTAATAACGAGGCTGCGGAAGCGGTGAGGAAGCATGACGACGCGCAGAAATCGCTCAATGCGACACTAGCACAGTCGCCACTTGACCGTTCGGTCGCGGAAGTAGAGGCGCTACAGACACAGACCGCGGAGCTTAACACGGTACTAGAAGAGCGGGCGAAACTACAGGAGCGCCTTAACGAGATCGAGATGTTGCAAAGTGACGGGCTTGGAACTCCTGCTCTCTTAACTGAGATGCTGGAAATTAACAATCAGCTTGAGGATATGGACGACAATCTTCGGACAATGGGGTATGACGGTGTTGAGGACGCGACAAGTAAACTCGAAATACTCAACCGAACGATCGAAGAGTCCTACCCGGCACTTCTGAAAATGAAGGAAGCTGAAATCGCAGACGTTGCGGCTAAGCTACGTCAGGTTGAGGCGTCAGAGGCCTTACTGGCACGGTACCGTGAGTTATCTTCCGCGCAGCAATTGGACGAAGCGGAGAAACAGGAACTCGCAAGCACCGTCGATCAGTTGCGGAAGAAATATCCGGACTTGAATCGCGCTATGGACGAATCCGGTCGAGTTCGTATCCAGAACGTTGATATTATCGACGATCATATCGCAGCGGAACGCGCCTTTATCGAACAGTCGGGGCAGATGGTTACCAATTACGTAAGTGATATGGAAGCGATGGCGCGGGCGAACTTGGCGTCAGTTAAGGCGCAAATCAGTAACCTCGAAAGTCTCGCGAAAGCTATGAGCGCGGTAGCTGGCGTCCCGTCTGCTCCATTTGCGAAGAACACCGTTACTGCGGTTGGTGGGATTAGTGTAAATCCGACCTTTGAGCGTATGGCAAACGGTGAGAGCGAAATGGTAGATCACCTTTACGAGAGGGAGACGCAGCTACAACAGGCGGTGTTGGATATCTCGCGTCAAAAAGACTCGTTAACCAGCGGTGAAGCATTCTCTCCATCTCGCGGAGGTTCGGGCATTGACCTATCGGGCGCAGATAAGAAAACGGGATCAGGCAAGAAAACCGCAGCTAAGAAGCCGAAGAAGGAAAAGTCAGCCGCAGAGATTGCCAAGGAAATGCGCGGCAAGGCATACGACGCGGATCTCGCAACGGTTCGCTATCAAGCGGATATGTATGACTGGTCGGCAGAACAGCAGATCAAAGCCTATGAAAAGCTCAAGAAAGCCCACGCGCAGCATCTCAAAGAGACAGTCGAGGATGCGCGGACACTGAATCTACAGCTAAAACGGCTGCAGGAGGATAGTGTTAAGGCTCGATATGACTTCTCGTCTACTTGGATCGAGAAAGACCAACGGCGCATGGAAGAGGCGGGTAAGTCAGAGGTGGCGATGGCTAATTCGAAGCTCGCAGCCTGGACGCGTGTACGGGATCGGTACAAGAAAGATTCCGAGGAGTACAAGAAGGCTGACGAACAGGTTTACCAAGCGCGGAAAGACTTAGCGCGAGCCGAAGAGAAGGCCGTAGCCGATGCGTTCGCTAACTCGGAGAAGTGGATTAAGAAAGAGGAGCGGCGAATGGAGGAGTCTGGCGCATCCGAGGCGGAGATTACGCAAATGAAGATTGCCGCATGGACTCGCGTTAGAGATCGTCATGAGAAGGATTCGGAGTATTACGAACGGGCTGAGGATCAGCTTTACAGCCTCCGTAAGAAGCTCGCGCAAGATACCGAAAAACTGGCGACGGATCTCGTTAAAGTTCAGAAAACAGCGGTAGACAGCGCGAAGAAAGCCGAGTTGGAAGCGATCGAGCAGCGTAAGAAGGCGTATGTCAGCGCTCAGGACGAGAAGATCGCAGCCATTGACGCACTTATAGCGAAGGAAGCGGAGTACAATTCCGACGCCGACTACGCAACGCAGCTCGCCGAAAAGAATGCGCGTATCGATTTGTTAGCCTCCGCGGTTAGTCCGGAAGGCATTCAAGAGCGCGAGGATCTGATTAAAGAACGTGACCGGATGATCCTTGAGCATGAGCGTGATTTGCGCAAACGTGAGCTCGAATCTCAAAAGTCCGCGCTACAGGACGAGAAGGACGAACGTACTGCCGCGTTCGACGCTGAGAAGTCGCAGACCGAGGCTAAGTATGACGAGCTCAAGGCTGCATTCGACGCGTACTCCGACGATATTAAGGTTATCGAATCAGCTATCGGAGAGTTCCGGAAGAACGCAAACGCAGCAGCTAACACGGATATACTTGCGCAGTTGGATTCGTTTGTGTCCGAGTACAATGCGAAAATGGCTTCGCTTGCGGCTCCGGTCGGCGGTACCAACACGGATCTTGCGGAGTACAACGCAAATAAGGACGCCTGGACAGCCGCGAAAGCGAAAGGCGACACCGCCGAAATGGCACGCCTCAGCGCACGTAACGATGAGCTGCGCAAGTTGTACAGCATTGAGAGGGATACCGGCAAGTTACAGGCGTTCGCTACAGGCGGAGTAGTTAAAGGCGCGCCAGGTTCCGCAGTTCCGGTTATTGCCCACGCAGGAGAAATGATCCTTAACGAGGGTCAGATCGGTAACTTGTTAAGGATGATCGATACCGGTGCTGTAGCAGGTGCGCAGGCTCCACAGATTACAAATCATTTCGACATGTCCGTCGCGGAACTTACTCTCACAGATAGAGCGGACGTCGATTTATTCATCACAGAGCGGGAACGGATGGCAATGAGAAACCAAACAAGGGGGAGTAAGGCAGTATGACAAAACCAAATTACCTTCAATCCTACGACAAGAATCGGAAGAGAATCGGCGTTCTAGTTGACGCGTAT
The DNA here is from genome assembly GCF_023714095.1 of Paenibacillus sp. MER 99-2. NCBI lineage: Bacteria > Bacillati > Bacillota > Bacilli > Caryophanales > Paenibacillaceae > Paenibacillus > Paenibacillus sp. MER 99-2. The sequence goes on from NZ_JAMAUZ010000012.1 coordinate 108,280, forward strand.
GACGTGCAGAGGTTGCGCCGGATCAATTCAGACGATGAGCTGACATTCCTAGTACCGATGACCTCGGAGGACTTCGAAAGCAAAATCCATTTAAAGGGACATGTCGAGGATGAACGCGGACAGCTATACGTAGTGAATAGTATTCAACGTGTACGTGACGGGCGTAAGCTCACCGCGCAAATCAAGTGTCGTCACGTAAAGTTTAAGCTCGTTGATTATAAAGTTTCATACGCGTCATATATCTCGGAAGCTTACGGCGTTCCTATTACGAGATTGACGGATATCGTTACGGCGGCCACTAACGGCCGCTTTACTTTTTCCATCGACGATACATTTCCGCTGTTCGACGTGAAGGACTGGGGTCGCACCAACGCACTCGAAGCTCTCAACGGAATACTCACGATGTACGGCGCGGAGATGGAGGCGGATAATTTCGTCATTCACTTGCGTAAGAAGATCGGCGAGAACAAGGGTATGCAGTACCGTATCCGCAAGAATATCATTACGTCTACGTACTCTAGCAGCGGGGAGTCGTTATGCACGCGGATGTTTGCTCAAATGAAAGACGGGCGGACGTGGATCGGACAACCGGCTTCGATCCTGACCGCGGATGAACGTGCTAGACTTGCCGCAATCCCAGGCGCGATCGTCAACGGTACTCTGCAATCGAACTACCTTGTATCGCAATATGCCGGTGCTTGGGGCTCTACGGACACGCCGTACTATGATTCCGAACTGATTGAGCAGAATCTTACGAACGTTACCGACCTGCTCCGCGAAGCCCGTAAGAAACTCGCTGAAAACGAAGTTCCCGCGCTAGAAGTAACGGTCAGTGCGGCGGATGTCCATAAACTTGAAGGGTACGAAGCGGCTCCGGATCTTGGCGATACGGTATACTGCGTCGACCCCGAAATGGGGCTAGATAATATTACCGCGAGGATTATCGAGATTACGGAGTATCCATTCGCTCGCGATCGCCATACGCAAGTAACGATTGCTAACGTCATGCGCAAGGACTACGCGGAGATTATGGCGGATCTCGATAAGACGAAACAAGTCGTCGGCAATCTCGTAAGTGGCGGCCTTGTTCGTACGGAAGTGTTCGAAACGTTTGCCAAGCAGGCGATTAAAGACGTTGACGCGTCCAAAACGGAAGTTAAATACGATAGCCGCGGAATTGTCTTGCAGGATAGAACCGATCCGCGCAACCAAGTTATCATGACGGCAAATGGCGTTGTGTTATCTACGGATGGAGGCTCAACAGCCAGAACGGCTATTACAGCGCGCGGCGTACTTGCGGAAACCGTCGTCGGTCAGTTCGGTAGCTTCGTATCTATGCTCATCGGCTCCGGCAACAACGTCACGCAGATTAACACGAACGGCATCGCGGCCGGTCATGCGGTGTTTAGCTCCGCACCATTTCGCGTAGATATGCAGGGCAACGTAACGGCGAATCGGCTGACCGCCAATGCCGCGCAGATCCTATCTTCTAATCTCAACGCATCAACGTGGAGAGACGGAGTGTTTACCGGAAATATTACGGCGCAAGGCGAGATATCAGGCGGAATTGTAACGGGCGCATTAACTCGTACAGCCGCGAATGGTAGACGTATTGAGCTGGATACACGCGGATTCCGTGCGATTGATAACGCAGGGCGGTCGCGTATTACGATTGCTACGGATTCTGACGAAGGGATTTCGGGACTCGCGTTCTTTGACTCTGCGGGAAGCTGGCACGGTCAAGTGATAGGGACTCCTTCAAACCTCACTATAAGCGCGAGGGATGGTTTATACGTATCTGGAGGAACCGGCCCGATTACGCTAGGCTCGCGCGTTAACTTTACCTACGGGATTGATATTGGGGTGATCAATGGTCTGCAGTCTCAGCTCGAAGCTATGTGGCAGGCAATTAATAACCACACGCATAGTGTTACGCTTCCTACACATAACCACGGTAATACCGCGAACCAGAACTGGGGCGGAACATTCACGACTTCCAGACCTGCATAATTTCGTAGTGCTACGTTCCTTATATTGGTATACTTGTCGCAAGAAATAATTTAGGAGGAGCAGCGTATGAAAAAGAAGATTACAGCGAGTGTCCTTGCGGCGGTATTACTAATTGGAGGAACAACAGCATTAGCGGCCGTGCCTACTCTCGTGGGCAAGAAGGTGGCGAAAGAGGTAACGGTTAGAATTGACGGAGAGCCTACGAAGAATAAAGCGATAATAGTAAACGGAGTGACATACGCGCCTGTTCGTGAGATTGGCGAGTCCTCCGGATACGATGTTTCATATAGCGGGTCAGTCGTTGACCTAGAAAGCACCGCGAAAGGAGTGCCCGGATTGGAAGTACCAGGATTCGATGATACTGTAAGAGCGGAACAGATTGCACAGCGTGAGAAGGCTATTGAAATTCATGAGGCAGAGATAGCACGCCTGCAACAAGGAATCGATTACAACGTTAATATGTACGCGGAAATTCCGATGTATCGTGATACCGGACTTAAATATGAGGATACGGATTCCTACAAGGAAACTGTCGAACGTATTAAAGGGTTAGACGCCAAGATCGAAGAGATACGTAAGGAGATCGAACAGTTCCGCGCAAATAAGTAACGTATTAATTTCAATGTAGGTCATACTTCGGGGGTGTCTTTTTATTTGTATAGAATAGGAGGGAAGACTATGGGAGCGAACAAGAAACGTAAACGTCGTCGCGCTGATTTGGACGATCGTCATTATCTCGCGATTGAATTGTTAACGACAGTTCCGACGCCGAACCTCGATGATATCGCGCGAACGTGTGGAGTTGACCGCCGAACGTTATACCGCTGGCGACTACGTAAGGACTTCGATAAGGCATGGCGCGAGTTAAGTAGACACAAGGCTGCGTTTCGTTTTCGGAGAGTGAAACGTAAAGCATACGAAATTAGTCGGGTCGAAGACATCGAACTCATTCTCCGCGCTAATAAGCTCGTAGGATGATGTAAACCGGCATGAATCGGAGGAAAACGGAGCTCATCGCATGGCTGGCGCGGGATTCAGGCATTATTAAAGTGTCCCAAAATTATACATTCGGTGCTTTTTTCCTACAACGCGCGGCTGGCGGACATCCCTTCAGAAAATTTTAGAGGGCAGTGAATAACTGGTGTATAAAACGCGGAATACGCTATGTATAAATTTCCAGCGAATAATAGCGAAGAGGATCGATCATCCGCGCAAATATGCGGTTTGTTAACGTAGACAACTGGAAATGCATATGCAATGAATAATGCTGGATTATAAATACATAAGCGAAACGCAGTAGTGGTGCGGAATTACAGATGGTATGAGGGATTGATAATCACATATCCACAATCCTCTTCGCGTGTATATTTATGCGGAGGGTATCCGGTCGACTGCGTCCCCCCCAAGGCCCCTCGAATTTCGCCCGCAATCAGGTACCAAAACAATCCGCACACCAAAATAAACTCTGGGAGTTTGACTTCGCATTGACTTGTTCGCGCTCATTAGGGTAGAATGCGGTTAACGAGATTATGCGCTATAGTGGCGCGTGATTAACAAGTAGTCGTGCGGATTCTCAATCGCGGTTGTAACCGAGAAACTGCGTAGTGACGGGCGTTAAGCCTTCCGAATAGCCAAGCGTAGATTCACCATTCATAACCCGAATGCCGTAGCAACATGCGGCTGCGGATCTTCTTTCCGTACAAAGGAAGAAGCGGGCGTACCGGATAAGGATTGCTAAGATTTAGTTTAATCAGACCTCTACGACGTAGTTCAACTGCGTTGTGGAGGTTTTTTTGTTAGAAAGGTGCATATGAGAAAAAGCGTTGAGAGCATGAAGCTCTGAACGCTATTTTTTCATCAAGAAGGAAGGTAACTTCCAACGATTATAGTAGATAGAAGCGTCTTTTTCTTCATCTCTTACCTCTACAGCTTGATCATGGACGACATGAAAATAGAAATGATATAGGTGATTTTGGTCAATGGATTTATTATTTACAAAGGATAGAAGCTCTGTTCTTGAAAAGAGAAATGTATAAAATTGTTTTTCAAATTCGATGTTAAATATAAATAGATGAAGATCCTCATTTGTAAGCTCGTCCTCATTAACTGTATGCCATCCAGAAGGAAAGTCGTTAAAGCTCTTGCTGTGATAGAACTTCGCCTTCAAAATGTAGGTTACTTCGTTTTCTGTTGTTTTTAATAAAATATCTGCTTTAGCTGCCCGGTTCCCTTTCGTAATGAGGAAAGCAGGGTTCTCACCCGATAATTTATCCATTACATATTTTCTTGAAATGTTTCGAGTAATTTTCTCTGAGGAATTAATGGAGTTGTCTTCGAGATTACGGGTCTGATCGAGGTTAGTTAGTGACAACCTATTTTCTAGGTTGGTGACCTTTTCTTCTAATGACACAACTCTTTCGTATAGATCTAAAATTATTTTTTCATAATTCATAAAATCATCTCCTTTTATCTCTATTCAAATATATCCTGATATTTAGATTTAATCAAGATAAAATATGATATTTTAGATAAAATGTTGACGGAGTGAAGTATAGAGGTTATATTTACCTTATCCCAAAGGAGGTTATAACATGACTCAGACCAAATTAACTATCTCGCCGGCAGATATTGGACAGCAGGAGGCAAATGTTTTTTTAGGAGAGGCGAGAGGATACTATGACCGCACAGCAAAGAAATCAAACATGATTACACTTCTGCCTGGCTCATACTTAACTAAAAACGTGTTCGACGATAGATGGATTCATGAGAGTTTTACATATCTGATCCGAGAAGAGTATATCGAAGAAAAGGCAAATGTTTATGAGGTTATAAAACCTATATGGGGTTCACCAAGTGGAACTGCAGCATTTGCACTAGGAAGAGACGGGGATGCGAAACCAAGTGGATATACCTCTTGGAAATTTGCTAATGGACAAACAATTGATGAGGCAGGAGAAAGACCAGAAAAAAAACCAGTCCTCTAGATCGGTGATAAGGGTGACATGGACTTTAGACGAATACGCAAAGCATTATCTACGATAGCTCTTAGTCTTCAAAGCCTTCAATTAGAAGGCTTTTTACTTTAGTTAAATGCGAAAACTGATGATAAAAAGGTTGGAATCAGCAAATGTTTTATATCAATGATTTTCTAATTTGACTACTCCCCAGAAACGGCATGCTCAAGCTCTTGGATAAAAAGCTCCTCCACAACCGCCTCAATATAATCTTCATTCTCTTCAGCGGTCTCCAAAATATCTGTAGAAAATAATACGAACGAGAAGCCTTCGACTGTGATCTCCCAGGTGTGAGGCGAAGTTTCTTCTCTGCGGTCAACCGTTGCTTGAGTACCCGTCTGAATTAACCGCTCAATCAAATGATGGAGGGCTGAGTCTATTTTTTGAAAAAGTGCTTCAGTGGAAATAGCGGAACGATTCGCTTGTCTTAATATCATGGCGACTTGATCTTCAAAGCTCATATCACTCAGCTCCTTCTCAATGGGCTATTGCTGGACGTAAGTTCAATTAAATAGTAATCACAGACACGTATATTCGACATACTAAACATAATCCCTGCCATGATGCACGGAAAGCAACACTTCAAGGGTGTGAGGAAAGAAATAACTTTTATCAGAACATGAGATTAAAGGTATTGACAAGTTTAGTTGTAACAATTATAGTTACATTATAGATTTTAGGAAAACAACACATAGCCGAAGGAGAGATTATCATGAAAATTGGAATTATTGGTGCAACGGGTAAAGCAGGAAGTGTAATTTTGAAAGAAGCGGTAGACAGAGGGCATGAAGTAACAGCAATCGTTCGTAATGCAGCGAAAGTGGAAGACAAGTCCCTTAACGTTTTGGAAAAAGAGGTTTTTGATCTTACAGCTGAGAATATCAAAGCATTTGACGTTATCGTTAACGCATTTGGCGCAGCGCCAGGACAAGAACATCGCCATGTTGAAGCAGGACAAGCGTTGATCAATATTTTGAAGGATGCGCCTAATACGCGTCTAATCGTTGTAGGTGGTGCAGGAAGTCTGTTCACAGACGAATCCAAAACATTGCGCGTATTCGAATCACCAGGTTTCCCTGATGCATACAAAGCAACTGCTACGAACCAAGGCCAAAACTTGCAAGATCTGCAAGCATCTTCTGGTATTCAATGGACATTCCTGAGCCCAGCTGGATTCTTCAACCCAGAAGGCGTTCGCACAGGTAAGTATCAAGCAGGTAATGATGTTATTCTTGTTAATAGCGAAGGCAATAGCTACATTAGCTATGCAGACTATGCAATCGCATTGGTAGATGAGATCGAGAAACCGCAACACAAAAACGAACGCTTTACTGTAGTTGGCGAAGCGAAGTAATTTTGATGCACCCATAGATTAAGCATAAACGGACGCTGATCTCCACAGATCGACGTCCGTTTCTTTATAGTTTAGTTAAATATTTCAGGCGTGACAAAGCATTAGCTCCCACAAAACGTTATAACAAATCCTTTTGTAGGATAGACAGAACCATGGTAAAATTACCCCCATGAGTCGACATCGTTCGAGTTTACTGGGGAGTTGTTTATGAGATCCGAATCCACTGCATTTTTAGTGAAAGTAATGACCATTTTTATAACTATATCACTTTGCACTGCTTTTGTTTTCGTCATTTACTTTCAGGATTTGAACCAATCCAAAGATACGATCAGTATGGAAATATTACGAGACCAATCAGGAAACATGACCTTGTCCGATGTTAAAGTTAGTGAGCAATTCAAAGCTTTACCGAGCAACTATTCTAAGGTTGGCTACTCCCCGGTTCAATTATGGTTCAAAATAAAATTAAACCGGTATAATGGGGATGAAGTTAATTACCTCACGATAAACAACCCTCTTTTTGAAGATGTAACGATATATCTCCCGACAAGTAATGACTACATAACAAAGCATTTTGGATACGCATATAAGGGCAATTCCGATGAGATCAACTATGTTTACCCTGCAATCAAAATTCCATCTAATTTTGATCATAATCAGTACATATATATGACAAGCAAATCGCTATATGGACAAAACTTTGTTGTAGGGATCTTGAATGAGGATTTATTTAGAAAGAATAGTATGATCAATGTGTGGGCAGGAGGCATCTTGGTCGGCATTGCCGTAGCCTTGTTTTTTTATAACTTATTCATGGGCGTTGCTATTAGAAACAAAACGTTTATAAAATCCTGCTTTTATGTATCCACGACCTTGTTATGGAATGCAGCTATGACAGGGCTTGTGAACATCACCGGCTTCAAGTACGCCTACTGGCTTGCGGAATATTCGACGGGCATCGGTATTTTCATGTCCCTTGCCATCGCGATTTTCATGAGAGCCATTTTTCAGACCCAAACCAGGTTTCCCAGGATCGATTTTTGTTTGAAGCTGCTCATTGGTTTCTACCCCATCACGTTATTGCTGTTTCTTTTCGTTAGTAAAGAGTTGGGAGCATTTGGTGCGGGTGCATCTACTTTGATGTATGTATTGTATTTTATCATTATGTTTAAAGGAATAAGGAGCAAAACCATTCGTTCGCCGCATCTCATTACAGCATGGCTCTTATGTTTGGTGTCGGTGCTTATATTTTATATGATGGTTCTTGGTGCGTTGCCTCAAAGTTACATCATGAATTATTACTTATTTTTTCTTTCTTGTGTGTCGGCGATTGCATTTGCCCTTTCTGTCGCAGAGATCATTAATGCTCTTAATGAAGAGAAGCACCACAATCATATTTTATATGTAAACTCGGAGATTCAATCTAAGCAGTTTGAGCTTGCTTTTATACGCGCACAGATGGATCCACATTTTATTCACAATACCTTGAACGTGATCGAAGGCGTTATTGCTGTGAATCAAGAAAAAGCGGGAAACCTGGTTAATGATTTATCCCATTATCTAAGAAATATATTCGATTACAGCAACTCGGAAAGATATATTTCTATCGATGAGGAGTTGGATGCAGTCAAGTTTTATGTTCGCATTGAGCAAGCCAGATTCCCGAATAAAGTTATGGTCAACTATGAGATTGATCCGAATATTCAACTAAAAGTGCCACGTATGGTGATCCAACCCTTGGTGGAAAATGCGATTAAACATGGTATACGTAAACGGAAAATCGCAGGTACAGTCACGATTAGGGTCAATGAGCTTGAACAGGGCTATTTCATAGCGGTAGAAGACGACGGTGTCGGTATAGAAGAAGCGGACAAAGATAAACTGCTTGAATATTCGGCGGGCAAGGGCATTGGGCTTGCCAGTATAAACGCACGGCTTAAGGCCGAGTATGGAATACAGCTTCAAATCATCAGTGAGAAGGGTAAAGGAACGGCAGTTCGTTTTATTGTACCCATTAAGGAGCAGCCATGAAGATTATAATTATAGACGACGAATATTATGCGCTGCGGAACTTGAAAACCAAGTTGGAGAAAATTGCGGGTGTCGAAGTGGTTGCAATGTATGAAGATCCAGCAATAGCCTTGGATGAGTTGAGTATAACACGGCCTGACCTAGCTTTTCTGGATATTGAAATGCCGGAGACCGATGGCATAACCTTGCTCGGGATGATGTTTAAAAAAAGACCAGATATGGATTTTGTCTTTACATCTGCTTATCATGCTTATGTAACCGAAACGCTTGAGACAAAAGCGTTGGATTTCCTCGTGAAGCCGGTGAAGTTCGAACAGCTTTATGTCACACTGGAAAAAATAAAGAAGATTAGAACCAAAAGCAGCGATGGACACAAAATTGAGGTCAAGTGCTTTGGCGATTTTGCCGTAACGATTGATGGGAAATTGATTGACGATCATTGGAGAACTAAAAAAACGGAAGAGCTGTTCGCCTATTTGTTATGCATGAACGGCAAATCCGTGTCTAGAGAACGAATCATCAATGACTTATGGCCGGAATTGGTGATGGAAAAGGGCTATGCAAACTTATATACGACGCAATATTACTTAAAGAAGCGACTCGACACATTTGGAATCCAACATATGCTTAAGAGCAGACTAGGGAATATTAGCCTGAGCCTCGAAGACATGAAATTGGATTTGCTTGAGTTCGATCATTTCAGTGAACGTTATAATGAAGATAAGAGTAATATGGAAATGCTCGAACAAATGGTGGAACTATACACAGGCATGTTACTTGAAAATAAGCCGTATTCATGGACGTTAAGCATACAGCAGCCTTACGAGGTAAAGTTCGACAATGCATTGAATGTCTTGATTCAGTTTTATAGCGAACGCGGCGATGAGAAAAAAGCAGAATACTATGAAATGAAAAAAATGCTCTGAATTGCAGGAGTAGCCATGAGCAGCCAAGTAGTGGAGGGGACGGAATCGATTCTGGAGAAGCGAAGCGGTCGCGTTTGTCCCTGGATTTTCCCCTTATGGGGGGAATCCAAGAAATCCGAGGACAACCAGCGATCGAAAGAACGATCCATCCCCGGAACGCCCACCAGCTGCTCCGGATCTACCCTACTACTCCAATGTCGACTCAACATGGATTGCAGAAGTAGCCATAAGCAGCAACGTAGTGGAGGGGAAGGAATCGATTCTGGAGAAGCGAAGCGCTCGCGTTTGTCCGCGGATTTTCCCCTTAAGAGGGGAATCCAGAAATCCGAGGACAACCAGCGATCAAAAGAACGATCCGCCCCCGGAACGCCCACCAGCTGCTCCAGATCTACCCTACTACTCCAATAATCGACTTAACATGGATTGCAGAAGTTAGCCATGAGCAGCAACGTAGTGGAGGGGAAGGAATCGATTCTGGAGAAGCGA
>NZ_JAMAUZ010000013.1:0-70067 GCF_023714095.1 Paenibacillus sp. MER 99-2
GCTCTTTTTTTCAAGTTTCTTTCGAAGCTTATTTGATTCGCTTGCCGCACCGTGTTTCTCGTGTTTTCTTGGCCGGAATTAGAATATACCATGTACAGATCTGGAACGCAAGCTTTTTTTGAAGAAAGTTTAAAAAAATAAGACATACCACTCTAAAACGCCCTCTACAAACACAGATATTATACTCCCGCTCTATCCTCAGAAATATACATCAGTTGTTTTTCAAAGTTAGCTTCACGTGTATTAAATGTATTGAGGTTCGAAGATTTATCTGTCTTCTATAAGGTTAATCGCTTATCGAACCTCTCTTTAGATCACATCATAAATGTTACTTCATTTCTCAAGAGGTATCTTGCGTGGCCATAACTTATAGCTGAAGCTAATAATAAAGTCGATCCCTAATATCATTCCCCAGATTTTTATAAGACCTGAGAATGCTTCCGTGCGATCTGCATCACCAATCCACAGAATCATAATATATAGAAACAAACACCCAATACACCAAGCGGCTAAATGTCTGAACCATCCCTGAATCTCACGGTTGGCATGCTCCCTGCCATAGACCTTCTGACCTCGTGGATTCTCCCCGCCTCTGAACCAATAGAGAAAGTACCGATCCGCCCAAGCGATCATGCGATGCCCATACACTATACTCACGCCTATATAGATTGCTGCAATACCATGAATTATACTGGCCGTTGCTCCACGTTGAAGATCCATGACCGTTGCCACCAATAACAATACATCTACTATAGGTGTTGCCACGAGAAGAGCAATTCCCGTTCTTTTCATCCCAAGTAGATATCGGACACTCAAGCCCGCAGCCACAAACACCCAGAAGGCAATCTCACACCCTATAATAAAATAAGCAATCAAGGTTTCACCGCCCCTTTTTTTATCACTGTTGTACTAAAAACAATTTAACACGATTGTATTATAATAAGCAACAATGATATACTTAGGACATGCCTAAAATAGTTGATCACGATAAACAACGTTTACTTGTTGCCGAAGCAGCATGGCGCGTCATACGCAGGGATGGTATGGAGCACACCTCTGTTCGTAATATTGCAAAAGAAGCTAACCTATCTACAGGTTCAATGCGTCATTATTTCTCTACGCAATCCGATTTGCTCCTATATGCTATGAATTTGGTATCTGAACGAGTTACGCACCGATATCATCAGATGTCACTCACCGGTCCTCCACTGGAGGATATGAAGAAGATATTATTAGAACTTTTGCCTAATACAGACGAGAAGTTTGCAGAGATGGAGGTATGGTTCGCTTTTACTGTAAAATCCAAAACAGATCCGGCGCTCAAGTCGCTTGCGGATAATGTCTATAACGAACTCCGGCGGATGGTTACTTATGTCATTACTCATCTGATGGAGCTTGGGTTAACAAACCCAGACCTAAACGTAGAGCTTGAGATCGAACGATTGTATGCACTAGTCGATGGATTAGGCATTCACGCCATCCTCAGACCTGAATCGATGAATGCGAAGGTTATGGATGACGTCCTCACATTGCATCTTGCCTCCTTATGCGGGTCACAAGAGCCGTAAGTTACCATTCACAAGCTCTTACTTTGTTTAGCCCTTTCGTTTTTATGTCTTGCACCTTGTATCCCGTGTTATCAAACAATCATGCTCCCACACCATCATATGATTCAATACATTCTGCCATGTAAACCAAAAATACCGTCAGACATATTGGTACAAGCCATGTTATCCCTAATAACGGCTAGACCACTTGTCTGACGGTTTCTTTCATTATCCGATAATGATTCGTCCTTCTGGATGACGGTACAATTTCTTCTCTTTGCGCGGACGGAGCGCATAAGCAATCGTTAACGGCCCAATACGGCCAACAAACATGGTAAATGTAATAATGATTTTGCCCCAATCGGTTAACTCATGAGTAACACCCACTGTAAGTCCAACCGTCCCAATTGCCGAGGCAGCCTCAAACATAAGCGCGAGAAACGGCGCATCCTCTGTCGTCAATAACAGCATGACAACGACCATGAAGATGATTAAGGAAACCATAATAATGGTCAATGCCCGCATAAGCAGTTCCTTCGGAACACGTTGACGGAAGAACACGATATCTTTATTTCCACGAATCATGGCATATACGGCACCGATCATAATTAAAAATGTTGTCGTTTTGATCCCACCACCAGTTGATCCTGGTGAAGCCCCAATAAACATCAATAGGATGAAGAAGAACTGAGTCGCCTGTCTCATCTCTGTAATATCAATGGTGCTTGTGCCAGATGAACGGGTCGAAACCGACTGGAATATGGCCGCATATACCTTCTCGCTCCAACTCAGCGGTGCCAGAGTATGTCCATTAGTGAATTCAAAGATAAATAGGACGATAGCTCCGATTCCGATCAATGCACCGGATACAGATAGCACCAACTTCGACTGTAGCGATAAACGACGACGTTTGCGATATTCGAATAGATCATTCAGAACCACGAAGCCGAGTCCACCCGAGACAACAAGAATAGAAGCCGTTAGGTTGAACAACCAGTCTCCCGTATAATACTGAAAGCTATTACCAAAGAGATCAAACCCACCATTATTAAACAACGAAACAGAGTGAAATACGCCATAATATACAGCCTGCATCACAGGCATCTCTGTTGCCCAACGTAGTGCCAGTATAACTGCCGCCACTCCCTCAATGGTAAAAGAAAAGATCAGCACTTTACGAATGATACGTACGATACCTTCCATACTATCCGCGTTAATGGCCTCTTTGAGCAGTAACCTATCCCGAAGTGAAATACGCTTACCCATAACCAATGCAAACAATGTAGCAATGGTCATAAAGCCCAGTCCGCCGAGCTGCATAAGCACCATAATAATAATCTGACCAAATAAATTGAAGGTTGTCCCTACATCTACAACAACCAGTCCGGTCACACATGCCGCAGAGGTAGCCGTAAACAACGCATCAATGAATGCCAGGTGCTCGCCGCTCTGATTAGAGATCGGAAGCATTAGCAAAATTGTTCCGATGGAGATGATAAGTATAAAACCACCAACCAGAATCAACGGAGGGGATAGAAATTTAGGGAAGTGAAGCCTGAACTTCATGAAGGGCACCTCTTTTAACAAAATACAAGCATGCTGAGCGATAAAAGTCCTGCTAGAGCTAGCTTCATCTTCATATGAAGGCTAAGAAAATATCATGATGTTTCCTTCGCTCTAACGATCCTTCTATGTAAACCTAAAGAGGAACTTGCCTCAGCTTAAACTGAACGGCAGGTTCCTCTTCTATTATGAACGCATAGAACGTTCCTTATTAGTGTGTGTTCAAAAAGGGCGGTTTTCAGTACCGAGAAGGTGAGACTTTTTGAACAACCTCTATTAATCTTGTGTACGTGGACGCATATGAGGGAAGAGCAGTACATCCCGAATAGATGGTGAGTTTGTGAGCAACATGATCAGTCGGTCAATCCCGATGCCCAGTCCACCTGTCGGTGGCATACCATATTCGAGCGCACGAATGAAGTCATCATCCATCTCATGTGCCTCATCATTCCCGTGTTCCTTCTCAAGCATCTGTGCTTCAAAACGCTGACGCTGGTCAATCGGATCATTCAACTCAGTGAAGGCATTCGCATGCTCACGTCCAACAATGAACAACTCGAAGCGATCCGTAAAGCGTGGATCTACATCGCTTTTCTTCGCCAGTGGCGAAATTTCAAGCGGATGTCCCATAATGAAAGTTGGCTGAATCAACGTTTCTTCTACAAACTGCTCGAAGAAAGCGTTCAGAATATGACCAAATGTCATATGCTTCTCCACCGGAACGTTATGCTCCTTCGCCAAGCTGTGTGCTTCCTCATCCGTCATATGCACGGAGAAGTCAACACCCACCACTTCTTTAACCGCATCTACCATCGTAACCCGGCGCCATTCTGGCTTAAGATTCACTTCATGATCTCCATACTGAATTACTTGCGTACCCAATACTTCCTGAGCAATATGTGCAACCAAATTCTCTGTCAAATGCATGATATCTTTGTAGTCAGCATATGCTTCATACAATTCAATCATCGTGAATTCCGGATTGTGACGTGTCGACATCCCTTCATTACGGTATACACGGCCAATCTCATACACTTTCTCCAATCCGCCAACAATCAGGCGTTTCAGGTGAAGCTCAATTGCGATCCGCATGTACAATTCCATATCCAGCGCATTGTGATGCGTGATAAACGGACGAGCCGCAGCACCACCTGCGATCGTATGCAAGGTCGGTGTTTCCACTTCCAGATATCCCAGAGAGTCCAAATAACGACGCATGGACTGAATGATTTTGGAACGTAAAATGAACGTCTGTTGCACATCCGGGCTCATAATTAGATCAACATAGCGCTGACGATAACGCAGCTCTACATCAGTGAGGCCATGGAATTTGTCCGGTAGCGGATAGAGGGATTTGGAGAGCACTTCTAGATCTTTCACTTTAACGGAAGTTTCGCCCGTTTTCGTTTTGAAGATCACACCGCTAACCCCAACAATATCACCGAGATCCAGCAGGCTGAATGCGGCGTATTTGTCCTCTGCCACGGTATCCTGACGAACATAGATCTGGATTCTGCCGCTCAGGTCCTGAATATGCGCAAAGCTTGCCTTACCCATTCCCCGCTTCGCCATAATCCGTCCGGCAATACTGACTTCGATCTGCTTCTCTTCCAGCTCTTCCTTAGTCAGTTCTTCATACTTCTTCAAAATAGAACCGGCTTCTTCGGTACGCACGTATTTTTGGCCAAAAGGATCAATTCCCAATTTGCGGAGCTCGTCCAATTTGTCGCGGCGAATTTGCAAAAGCTCGCTAAGTTCGGTTTCCTGATTCAAGACTTCATCCGTCATGATCTGTATTCATCTCCTTATTTACATTGCAGACATTCTCAGAGGTGTCACCCTCATATGATGAAAAAGCTTCCCTAAGGAAGCTTTTGTCTTTCGTGTCCTACTGCTTCATTGCTATGATTACTTTTTAATATCTACAATTTTATATTGAATTACGCCAGCAGGTACACTCACATCAACAACTGTACCTTTTTTCTTACCCAAAATTGCTTTACCAACAGGGCTTTCGTTCGAAATTTTGTTCTGAAGCGGATTAGATTCCGCAGTACCTACAATAGTATATTCTGTGATATCACCGAACTCGAGATCTTCTACAGTAACGGTTGCACCGATACTTACAGCATCTGTGTCAATCTCATCGCTGTTAATGATTCGAGCGTTACGGAGCAATTTCTCCAATGTAATGATACGACCTTCGATAAAAGCCTGTTCATTCTTGGCATCTTCATATTCGGAGTTTTCACTGATATCTCCATAACCGATGGCTACTTTGATCCGTTCAGCCACTTCACGGCGCTTCACTGATTTTAGTGTTTCCAGTTCTTCTTCCAGCTTCTTGAGTCCTTCTGGTGTAAGGATAACTTCCTTATCGCTCATCTCAACCGATTCTCCTGTCATGGGAATAATTTGATTGCATGGCAACGGAATCCATGCCGTTTGTTCACAGAGCTCCGCCCACATACATCTTAGAAACTATATGAAGTTCTCCGGAGAAACAGAACGTCCTCCTGATGCACTAACCTTATGACGCACATGGCGAATTTATACTGTGAAATTATAGGGGAACGGTCTCGAAAAGTCAATGTTAAGCCCCTTGTATCTGTAAACGTTTTACAATCCTAGTTTAGGATGCATTGCCTGCTGCGACGGGTTCAGTTTCTAGGTTACCCTCCAACTTCAGTCTACCTACAAAATCCTCCAAAATCTGCACCATCTCATCACGTTTGGTACCTTCCATAATGATATCCTTGATCCTAGCGGAACCTTTCAGTCCTTTCAGATACCAAGCTAGATGTTTACGCATCTCACGTACAGCAACCGTCTCATTCTTCAATGCGATCAGGCGATCCATGTGCAGGATGGCAACACGAATCTTCTCCTCACCATTCGGGTCAGGAAGCAATTCACCTGTGCTTAAGTATTGAATCGTACGATATAACATCCATGGATTACCCAGGGCAGCACGACCAATCATCACGCCGTCACATCCCGTTTCATCTAACATACGGCGGGCATCCTCCGGTGAAGATACATCTCCGTTCCCAATGACCGGGATCGAGACAGCCTCTTTTACATCCTTAATGTGTGACCAATCCGCGGTACCTGTATAGAGCTGCTCCCTTGTTCTTCCGTGTACACTTACCGCTTGTCCACCAGCACGTTCAATCGCAAGTGCATTTTCAACCGCAAAGATATGTTCACTATCCCAGCCGATCCGCATTTTAACCGTCACTGGCTTCTCAACAGCATCCACAACAGCGGAGACCATCTCATAAATTTTATTTGGATCAAGCAACCATCTTGCACCTGCATCACACTTCGTCACTTTAGGCACAGGACATCCCATATTAATGTCGATAATATCTGCATTTGTTTCTTTGTCCACGATTTTGGCTGCTTCGATAAGCGAATCCCGATCGCCTCCAAAAATTTGCAGGCTCAGCGGTTTCTCCCGTTCATCAACAAACAGCATCTCACGTGTACGCTGATTGCCATGCACAATGGCTTTACCACTCACCATCTCCGCACATACGAGGCCTGTTCCGAATTCCTTTGCAATCAAACGAAAAGCCGGATTACATACACCAGCCATCGGCGCAAGTACGACCTGGTTTTTCATTTCAATGCCACCAATTTTCAGCATGTTAGTCGTTACACTCCTCATCAAACCGTAGGACTCTTACTTGGGTCCCCGTAATGTTGTAGTTATTTGTACTTCGGTTGTATTTCGTGCACATGGTGTTTGATCATAAGTGATCTATACGAATCAAAAGTGCTCTATAAAATCAACGATAATTCATAGTCCTGTATGGTTATGCCCTCAAAGGCACAAGTAGTGATGACTTACTCGCCTCTTATCTCCGATACACTGATCCCCAGCATCTCTGCAATCCGATTCAGCTCCTGTTCGGATACTTTGCGATTACCACGTTCAATGGTTCCAAGCGTCGCCAGTGAGATGCGTGTCTTCGAGGCGAGCTCTTGTTGTGTCAAACCTTTCAGCTTCCGGAATGCCCGGATTCGATTGGCCAATTGCACGTTTTCCAAAGCTGTATTCCATCCTTTCCATCGAGAACAGACAACGATGCATGTACAAAGTCAAACAAGCCTGAGGGCTCATTCTTCATGACAACGTCTGATAAAGGAACTAACACAAATGCCCGTTCACCCATGCGTGGGTGAGGCAGTTCAAGCACTTCAGTCTCCCGTGTCTCTCCAGCGACCCAGAGTAGGTCCAGATCAACGGTACGAGGACCCCAACGAATATCACGAACACGTCCAAGCCGGTTCTCAACATCTAATAATTCCGTGAGCAATTGCTCCGGTGTTAATTGTGTCGTTACAGCTATAGCCATATTAAGAAACGCAGGCTGGTTCACATACCCTACAGGATCCGTCTCATACAGCGCAGAACAGCGCAGGACAGATATATGCGGATGTGCATCCAGGAGCGTTAACGCTTCAAGCAACGTCTGCTCGCGGTCGCCCAAATTGGCCCCTAAAGCAATATAAGCCTCTGAAGAATCAGAGGTCGAATGTGCAATCATGATCGGTTCTCACTTTCTTGTGCGGCGAAGCTCTACCGTTACGCCCCCAAAATGAATGTCAAATGGTGGGTGTGGCTTCGTCACTTTGACTGTCAATGCATTGATAATAGTATAAGTGTCTAGTAAAGAAGATGCAATATGCTCACCTAAAGCTTCAATTAACTGGAATGATGTATTTTCGACATCATGCTTCACTAATTCATGAATCTCTGCATAATTGATTGTTTTGGTTAAGTCATCATTACGTCCAGCCTCGCCCAAATCCATATCGATCTCCAGATCAATATAATAACGCTGTCCAAGCTTCCGCTCTTCCTCAAATACCCCGTGATATCCGTAATACTCCATCCGGTGCAGCACCATTCTATCCATTATATAACCGCCTATCCTTGTATAATAAAAAACACAATCCCTTGCTACATAGCTAGCTGGCTTATTTTCTTCGCAAACCTGGAGATGCATATAACATGGCATCACACATATCTACCGTCCGACGAATTGATTTTACATCATGGACACGTACCATCTGACAGCCTTGTGCAATGCCAAAAGCTACAGTTGCAGCTGTGCCCTCTACTGCATCATCGGCCTTAACCCCCAAGGTGTTCTGGATGAACCTCTTACGTGAGGTTGCTAGTAGAACAGGATAACCTAGCTCGTTCAGCATGGCTAATGAAGACATCAAGGTGAGATTCTCCTTCAGATCCTTTACAAAGCCGATTCCCGGATCAATGATAATCTGATCCTGATGGACACCTGCTTTCAGGGCAATCTGCACACTTTCCTCGATATCCTGTACAACATCTTGCAAATAATTGGAGTAGTCTCGTTCTTGTCGATTGTGCATCAACATCAGAGGGCAACCAAGTTCCGCTGCTGTTTGTGCCATAGCCGGGTCAGCTTTGGCTCCCCACACATCATTGATGATATGTGCTCCTGCCAGGATAGCCTGTCGAGCTACATCCGCCTTGTAAGTATCCACGGATATCGGAATATGCGGAGCTTGCTGATGCAACGCTTCAATTACCGGAATAATCCGGCTTAATTCCTCCTCGGAGCTCACAACCTGTGATCCTGGTCTCGTGGATTCCCCACCGATATCGATCAGATCGGCGCCGTCCTCTATCATCTGTATGGCATGAGCCACAGCGAGATCAACATGATTGTAACGCCCACCGTCGGAGAATGAATCAGGCGTGACGTTCAAGATGCCCATAATTAATGTCCGGTCTCCAAGTTTTAATTCCGCTGGGCCAAAGGAATAAGTTCGTTCATATATAACTGGCGTAAGTGTCATGAAGTATACCCCGCTTTCTCTCGATACATACCCAGAAGTAAGGATGTAACTGAGCCTATTTGTCCATTGCTAATGATGGTTTCCGTTCCATGTTGATCACGCAAAGCCGTGACAGGCACAAGCTCCGTTACTGACCCTGTCAGGAAAACCTCGTCTGCTTGCAGCAGCTCATCCCAGCGAAATAATCCTTCTTTACAAGGAATACCTTGCTGTAATGCTAACTGCAACACAACAGCACGAGTGATACCTGGTAAAATACCCGTCTCAATCGCTGGTGTGTACAGCACACCCTGCATCATCCAAAATACGTTGCTTACGATCCCCTCAGCCACATAGCCGCTACGTGTTAATTGCAGCCCTTCTGCGCCCTGAGTTGGTGCACCATATCCATTCAACTCCCGTTTGGCAAGAATGCTGTTCATATAATGTAACGACTTGAAGCGAACATGCCCTTCAGGCGTATTGCGAGGTGTCGTCAAACATTGAAGCATCTTGCCCTGCTCATAGAGAGAGGGAGATAGGGGAGGTAACTCTTTGGCCAGCAAGATATGATTGGGCTGAATATAATCTCCTGATGGTAATCCAAGAGGAGCTTCACCCGCTGAGATGGTATAACGCACATAAGCATCCTCTAACTCATTTGCTTGTAACAAACGCTGAATCCAATCTGTTACCTCTGCCGGCGTTACCGTAAAAGGAATACCTAGTTCGTGACATCCAGCAGCCATTCGCTCTAAATGCTGCTCCAGCAGAAACGGCACGCCACGATACGTCCGAAATGTCTCGAACAAACCAAGTCCATATAAAAAGCCGTGATCCGTTACCGGAATCACGGCTGCCGCCATATGGATTACGTCTCCGTTGATCGCGGCATAGTTCATGTTATACGGTCACCCGCCCGGACAAGAAGTTACGTAACATCTGATGACCGTGATCTGTAATAATCGATTCTGGATGGAACTGAACGCCTTCTATCGCATACTCTTTATGGCGCAATCCCATAATCTCACCTTCAGCAGTTTCTGCTGTGATCTCTAAGCAGTCTGGTAAGCTGCTGCGCTCAACAATCAAGGAATGGTAACGTGTAGCTGTAAAAGGTGACGGTAATCCAGCAAAGACGGATGTACCGTTATGATGCATCTCGGATGTCTTACCATGCATCATGCGATCTGCTCGAATCACATTACCGCCGAAGGCCTGTCCAATGGATTGATGTCCCAGACATACGCCAAAGATCGGAATGCTACCCTTGAAGTGATCAATAACAGCCAAGCTGATCCCTGCTTCAGTTGGAGTGCACGGGCCTGGAGAGATCAGAATATGATCAGGTGCCAAGGCCTCAATACCTGCCAGATCAATTTCATCGTTGCGACGTACTTCTACAGTCTCACCTAGTTCACCAAGATATTGAACCAGGTTGTACGTGAAGGAATCGTAATTATCGATAACCAGTATCATATGCCTGCTCCTCCTATTCATCCGTCAACGCGGTGACGGTTGCTTCAATTTTTTAGTTTAAAACCAATTAGACCGATTCCGTTATTTCTAGCGACTTCTCTACCTGTAAGGATTCCTCACTATACTGCACAGCTCTCATCATCGCTCTCGCCTTATTACGGCATTCCTTGTACTCGCGATATGGATCTGAATCAATAACAATGCCTGCTCCTGCCTGTACGTATCCTACGTTGTCTTTGATCGCCAGTGTACGAATAACAATGTTCAATTCCATATTGCCACTGTAATCCATCCATCCGATCGAACCTGTGTATGGCCCACGACGTACTGGCTCCAGCTCCTCAATAATCTCCATCGTACGTACCTTAGGCGCTCCGGTAATCGTCCCACCTGGGAATGTAGCCGAAATGACATCAAAAGCAGATAAACCCGTTGCCAGCGTCCCCTCAACCTGAGACACCAGATGCATCACATGGGAGTATTTCTCAATCGTCATCAGCTCTGGAACATGCACCGATCCATAGGCTGCAATTCTCCCTATATCATTGCGCTCCAGGTCAACCAGCATAATATGCTCAGCCCGTTCCTTGTCGCTGTTCAGCAACTCGGAAGCCATCAGCTCATCCTCAGCCTCGTCCCGTCCACGTCTGCGAGTACCGGCTATGGGACGTGCGCTGACTTTGCCATTGTCCACCTTAACGAGCAGCTCCGGAGAACCACTGACCAGTTGAAACTCAGGACTGCGTAACATCCCCATGTATGGGGATGGGTTTACGAGACGTAGCCATTCATAGATATGCTCTGCCTTGGTATTCAGCTGCTTTTCCTGTCGCAATGACAGGTTCACCTGAAATACATCTCCCTGCCGAATATATTCCTGCACCTGATGCACAGCTTGTTCGAACTGGTGCTGGGGAAATGCTGTCTTCCACCCTTCCGTTTCCAGATCCGATACGTCTTCCTTATGTGACATGAGCAGTCGCTGCTTCCGCTCCGTTGAGACTTGCAATTGATGCTCACCTTGTGCAGCTGTCCATATGTTCAACCAACGCTCTTGCATCAAGACTGCACGCTGCTCTGCCTTAACGTACAACGTAGATAACGCTTGTTCACTTCGATCTTCCGGCATTGCCATATGAACCATACAGAACAAAGCCTGCAGCTCATGATCATACGCCCAGATTTCCTCAAAGCGCATCCACCAGTAGTCCGGTAGCTCTGGATTATCCTCAGCAATCGTTGGCAACTTCTCTAAAGATCGAGCTATATCATAGCTGAGATATCCAGCACAACCACCCCCGAAATCTGGTGCTCCTTCTACCTTCGGAGCGCGGTAGGCTGCTGACCATCGTTTCAACACATCAAGCGGCTTGCCGCTCTCCGTGGTTGTATCTCCTTTTTCGAGGTCATAGATGATTGCTTCGCTGCCCTTGCCAGAGATAACGGAAACGGGATGTAGTCCAAGAAATGTGTATCTTCCGCCCTTTCCATTCTCTAACACCATTGCATAAGGTGAGGCCTGCTGCCAAGCCTCTTCCCAGGTTAACGGTAAACCGCCATGATTCGGCTCATCATCCGACTTCATCATATATGGCAGCATGGTCCAGCCTTGTTTGGCCCACTCTGTCCAGTCGGCGTATGTTGTCATCACGTGTGTCATTGCGGTGTACCGCCCTCCATCTGTCGCTAGTTCTATTGTCTGATAGTATACTAAAGCACCGCTCCTTTTAAAAGCGTTCAGCAAAAAATCCTCCTCGCCCTTCATATGGGCAAGGAGGATTGAATGTATATTCGGTACAGAATTAAGCTTCGAAATTGTATAGCGGTGTGCTCAAATAACGTTCGCCGTTACTTGGTACAATAACTACTACACGCTTGCCTTCACCCAATTGTTTAGCGACTTGCAAACCTGCGCGAATCGCTGCACCAGAAGAGATACCAGACAGGATACCTTCTTCTTTGGCTACCAGGCGAGCTGTTTCGAATGCATCATCATTCTCAATGTGAATGATCTCATCATAGATTTCTTGATCCAAAATTTCAGGAATGAAGTTGGCTCCAATTCCTTGGATTTTGTGGGGTCCTGGCTTACCGCCAGCCAAAATTGGCGAAGCCGCTGGCTCTACAGCAATAACTTTTACAGAAGGGAACGCTTCTTTCAGCACTTCACCTGTTCCTGTAATTGTACCGCCTGTACCAATCCCTGCAACGAAAGCATCCAACGTACCACCCACGGATTGAATCGCTTCAACAATCTCAGGGCCAGTCGTTTCACGGTGGATCTTCACGTTCGCTTTATTTTTAAATTGCTCAGCCATGAAATAGGTCGGATTCTCCTTCAGGAGTTCTTCCGCTTTTTTGACAGCACCATTCATACCTTCAGCTCCAGGCGTAAGCACAAGCTCAGCACCATAAGCACGAAGCAAGTTGCGGCGCTCCAAGCTCATTGTTTCAGGCATAACAATAACGGACTTATAGCCTTTAGCTGCAGCCACCATCGCGAGACCGATTCCTGTGTTACCACTTGTTGCTTCAATAATGGTATCACCTGGTTTCAACTTGCCTTCTTTTTCCGCTTCTTCTACAATGCTAACTGCAATACGGTCTTTAACGCTTGACCCTGGATTCTGATACTCCAGCTTCACGAATATTTCAGCACTGCCTTCTGGTACGATACGGTTCAGACGAACAAGCGGAGTACCTCCGATGAGTTCTGTTACGTTATTTACTACTTTAGCCATATGAATGCCCTCCTTAGTTGGATGAATAATACTTGGTGCGGTTACCTATACATGTACGGCTGAAGCAGCCTCTGGTTGTTATAGAAGAACTGCGGAAATCCGTTAACGTCCATGCTGCCAGCCATATTCTCTAACCAGTATGGGGATTCCGTAGGTTTCTTTTTAGTTTTTATTTTTTATTCCGAGTAAACGAGTAGGTATTTGATTATTTTCATCTTATCAACCTTACGCCCTATTGTCAATATGAGTACTTAAAAAAAATACTCTGCCCCGGGCCTTAGGCCTGTAGACAGAGTATTTTTATCACGATGAAGTTAATTCGCAAGATCTATTCATAAATTATGACGCCGGAATATCGGACACGACCACCGCTTCATACTTGTCTCGAAGTCTTTCTTCCACCTGGGGAAGCGGGTCTGCTTGACTTAATGCCAGTTGCATCCGAATTTCTTCGTGAGCCTCTTCTGCCGATTGCTCCTGACGTTCCTGAATATCGTTCAATTTGATGATGGCGTACCCTTCTTGAATATCTACAGGTCCTGCAATATCACCAATCTCCAATTGACCTGCAAGATTCAATACTTCTTCAGGTTGAAATGGATCATTCTGCTCAATCCAACCTAGTTTTCCACCCAAATCACGAGAGAAGCTGTCGATCGATTCGACACGTGCGATCTGCTCGAAGTCCGCCCCGTTTTCCAGAGCTTCCAATAAGGAATCCGCTTCTCTTTCATCCTTCACCACGATCATGGACAGATCATACTTCTCCGGAGAAACGTAATCTTCCCGATGCTCATTCCAGTAACGCTCGATATCTGAATCCTTAATCTGAATGCTGCTCGTTGCAATCTTCTCCAATAGAAGCCTATACCCCGCCTCCAGTTCAAGATCCTGCCTAGATAAACCAAGCTGAGACTGCATCTCGTCATAATACGATTGTTCCGAATCATATCCATCCATGGCATTGTGAAGTTCCTTCGCAATTTCTTTAGGTGATACCGTTAGATTACGGGCAACGGCTTCGGCGTATACTGCTTTGCGGTTGAGCATCTGAAGCAGTAGTTCACTGCCATAGCGCTTCTTCAAAGCATCTGTCCATTCCTTATCCGTAATTACCTCTCCATTAATGGTGGCTACAGCGCTACCTTCTTCTTGACCAGAATCATGGGGCAGTTCCCCCTCTTCACGACCTGTTCTGAGACCCTGCACCACCATGACTGAACCCATCACAAGCATACCAAGCGTCAAGACAATGACAGCCGTCCACAATCCTTTTTCTTGCCTTGTCATTCCGTATCCCGTCCCCGCTAGAATCAGTTCTTGGCTTGCTCCAGAATGGTCTCAAGTTGTTCCTTGTTGAAATCATACGCTTCATTACAGAATTGACATACCACTTCAGCTTGACCTTCTTCTTCAATCAATTGCTCCATCTCGGATTGGCCTAAGCTAATGAGCGTTTGCTCTACGCGTTCCCGCGAACACTCACAACGGAATCGAATATCCATTTCATCTAGTACTTGTACATCAGGGAGGATTCGAGTCAACAATTGTTCAAGCTCAAGTCCTTGATCCAGCAAAGTTGTAACTGGCGGCAGTGTACCGATGGACTTTTCAATAACTGTAATCTCATCATCGGACAATCCCGGAAGGAGCTGTACAATAAATCCACCTGCCACGATCACTGAATTATCCGTATCAACCAGAACACCTACACCTACAGCAGACGGCGTTTGCTCTGACTTAGCAAAATAGTACGTGAAATCTTCACCCAGTTCACCAGAAATAATTGGGACACTACCACGGTAAGGCTCTTTCAGTCCAAGGTCTTTCGTTACATTGACGAAGCCTTCCGTTCCTACTGCACCCCTAACGTCAAGCTTGCCCATACTATTGCTAGGCAAGTGCACGTGTGGATTGGAGACATAGCCACGCACTTCGCCTTTCGCATTAGCATCTGCTACAATTTGGCCAATTGGGCCATCGCCCTTTACCTGGATGGTGAGCTTCTCTTCTCCCTTAAGCATAGCACCCATGATAGCCGCAGCTGTAAGGGTACGCCCCATGGCAGCTGTAGCCGTGGGAAACGTATCGTGTCTTCTGCGCAGCTCCTCAACCAATTCTGTCGTTTGGACAGCAAATGCTCTAACCCGTCCATCCATTGCTGTACCTCGAATTAATCGATCTTGTTTTTTGTTTTCCAAGTCATTCAGCCTCCTTTGGCGTTTTGCCATGTATTATTGTGTATCCATCTAATGTAGAAGAAAAAAAAACGGCACAACACGTAAGACTGTCTAATCAGCCCGCTGTCTGCGCCCTTTGTTCTTACCTTTCCCGGTTCCGCTCATAAATGATACGCAGCCCTTCAAGCGTAAGCAGCGGATCAACTTCTTCGATGCTGCGGGTTTCCTCTGCAATCAAGGCAGCAAGTCCACCTGTCGCGATGACCTTTGGTTTCGCTCCTAGCTCCTCGCGAATGCGTTCCACAATCCCGTCTACTTGCCCTGCATAACCATAGATAATACCCGCTTGCATGGCATGAACCGTATTACGGCCTATGACCTTCTTGGGTTTCTCTAGCTCAATACGGGGTAACTTCGACGCCCGCTCGTACAGTGCTTCTGTGGCAATATGAATGCCTGGTACGATGGCACCCCCTAGATAATTGCCCTTCTCGTCAATACAGTCAAATGTCGTCGCTGTTCCGAAATCAACAACAACAAGCGGCCCCCCATATTTATGAACGGCTGCTACTGCATTAACGATCCGATCTGCACCTACTTCACGAGGGTTCTCGTAACGCAGATTAAGTCCTGTCTTAATTCCAGGTCCAACAAGCATTGGCTTTTTGCCAACATACTTAGCACACATCGTTTCAATCACATTCACCAGTGGTGGAACGACAGATGAAATGATAACTCCTTCAATGTCACGTGTAGAGATACCGGACATATGAAATAAATTATAAATCAATACGCCATATTCATCCACTGTGGACTGACGAGATGTGCTCAGGCGAAAATGGTGGAGCAACGTTCGGCCTTGATATACACCAAGAACGATATTGCTGTTGCCCACGTCTACTACAAGAATCAAAGAGGTTCACCCCTCTTTCTTTTCGTTTAAATCAAGGCTAATATCCAGGCTCTCAAAAGAGTAGGTTAACCTGCCAACTGAGATTACATCCACACCGCTCTCTGCAATGCCACGAATGGTTTTCAAAGAGACGTTACCTGAAGCCTCAACTTTTACATGCGGAGACTGCTCGTGGATCAATGCAACTGCCTCACGCATGCGATCCGGATGCATGTTATCCAGCATAATGATATCTGCCCCAGCTTGCAATGCCTCTCGTACCTGATCCAGGTTTTCCGTCTCCACTTCAATGGTCATGGTATGCGGGATAGCTTCTCTAGCACGCTCAACTGCGGCTGTAATGCCACCTGCACCCTTGATATGATTATCTTTGATCATAACCGCATCATATAAACCAAAGCGATGATTCGATCCACCACCCACACGCACGGCGTACTTCTCAAGTAATCGATGACCCGGTGTAGTCTTGCGTGTATCTACCAGCTTCGTCGCTAGGCCTTCAAGTGCATCAACATAAGAACGTGTACGCGTGGCAATACCCGACATCCGTTGCAGCAGGTTCAGAGCCAGCCGTTCACCCGTTAACAAACGGTGTGTGCTTCCCTCTACCTCAGCCAAAATGGTGCCCTTTGTAACCAAGTCGCCATCTTGAACCATCGGTTTAAACACTAGCGTAGGGTCTACCACTTGAAACACCAGTTCAGCTACAGTGATACCTGCAATAATACCCTTGTCTTTGGCATGAATAACCGCCTTGGATTGATGGCCTGCCGGAATCGTTACACTAGAGGTCACATCGCCTGCACCAACATCCTCACGAAGCCAGCTTTTAATTCTTTCGATGAGTTCTTCATTATATCCGTTCAATATCATGACATCAATTCCTCCACAATCGCTTGTTCTCGCTGCTGCAGACTATGCTTCTGCCAGACTACATCATCACGCTGCGGGAAATCTTCCCGATAGTGTGCCCCTCGGCTTTCCTGCCGATGTAACGCACCTGTAGTCACTAGCCATGCACATGTCAAAAGGTTGGCATACTCCATCTCTTCCCTTTGTGTAAGCATCTGGTCAAAATAGTGCAATTCATGCTGAAGCTGTTCTATAGCTCCTTGCAGATTAACCCCGTTACGGCGCAGACCAACAGAACGAACCATCATTTTCTGTAGTCGTAGACGTCGTTCAGATACAGGTCTTTGCTCTGCCACGACTTTTCTTCCGATACCTCCAGCAAAATGCTCATAACGGATTGGAGCTAGAGGAGGAAGCGAAAGAACTCGCTCCACTATTCTTCGCCCAAACACGATGGCTTCGGACAAGGAGTTGCTCGCCAGGCGATTCGCCCCGTGTACCCCTGTAGATGAAACCTCACCACATGCGAACAACCTGCCAATACTGCTCTCGCCGCTAAGATCTGTCTTCACCCCCCCCATCATGTAATGGGCTGCAGGTGCAACTGGAATCCAGTCTGTGGTCATATCAAGTCCGTACCGCATGCAGGTTTCATAAATTGTGGGGAAGCGATGCTTGATTAGTTCTGTTGATTCATGCGTAATGTCTAAGTAGACAAAGGTACTGTTGGTGGCTTCCATTTCACTGACAATCGCTCTAGCTACAATATCTCGAGGAGCCAGCTCAAGCTGTTCATGATAGCGTTCCATGAAGCGTTCGCCCTTCACGTTACGCAAAACAGCACCTTCACCCCGTACCGCCTCCGATATGAGGAAACGTGGGGCTCCCGGGTAACATAAGGAGGTCGGATGGAATTGAATGAACTCCATGTCCCGAATGACAGCTCCGGCACGATAAGCCATAGCTACCCCGTCAGCCGTTGCGACCTCTGGATTCGTAGTATATCGATACAACTGCCCTGCACCGCCAGAGCATAGAACTGTTGCTTGAGCTTTTACAAACACCTGTGAGCCATCTGCCTTTTGGACAAGGGCTCCTATACATTCACCATGATCCGTGATCAAATCAATAACAAAATGTTCATCCCATACTTCAATGCCTGGGTGCTCACTCACTTCCACAGCCAGCGCTCGCACAATTTCATACCCTGTTGCATCTCCATTTGCATGCAAAATACGGCGGTGGCTATGCGCTCCTTCCTGCGTCAACGCCAGCACGCCGTTCTCCTCATCGAATGCTGTTCCCAGTCTGATTAATTCCTTAACACCGTCTGGGCCTTCATTCACCAACGCCTCAACCGCTGCGGAGCGGCATAAGCCTGCTCCAGCGATTAAGGTATCCTGCAAATGGTATGCGGGGGAATCATCCTCTGCAATGACAGCGGCAATTCCTCCTTGGGCATACCGTGTGTTACTTTCCAATAACGATTTCTTCGTGATCATCAACACACGGCGCTCTTCACCGGCTTTGATGGCAGTGAACAATCCCGCAATGCCTGAACCAATCACTAGCACATCCGTCTCAACTACAGGCAGTGAGGACAGATCAAAATCAACTAAGTATGAAGGTATCATTTTATTCACCCGTCTTGGAGCAAGAGTAACGCTCGTTACTTCACCAGTAACATGCGCTCTAGTGATTCTCTAGCTTTGTCAGCAACAGCTGGTGGTACGTAAATTTGCGGCTTCATCGTTTCCAGACACTTCACCAGTTTCTTCAGGTTATTCACCTTCATGTTAGGGCAAACGAGAAACTTGGTGGCAAAATGAAACTGTTTGTCTGGGCTATCCAGACGAAGCTGATACCCTGTGCCATCTTCCGTACCTACGATGAACTCTTTCGTTGTAGACTTCTTGCAGTATTCAAGAATCGCTGTAGTGCTGCCTACGAAATCACCCATCTCCACTACTTCTGGGCGACATTCAGGATGGACAACAAATTCAGCATTCGGATATTTCGCTCTCATCTCAACAACGTCTTTAACCGTAAGCATATCGTGGGTATTACAATACCCTTCCCAGATAATCATCTTCTTGTCCGTATGTTGTTGCACATAATGACCTAGATTTTTATCAGGTACCCAGATAATTTCATCGGAATCAACAGATTGGATCACTTTAACTGCATTTGCTGAGGTACAACAGATATCCGTTTCTGCTTTGATCTCTGCCGAGGAATTGATATACGTAACCACTTTGGCATTTGGATGTTGTGCTTTTAACTTACGGAGCCCTTCAACGTTGACCATATCAGCCATCGGGCAACCTGCACGTTCATCCGGAATAATAACCGTTTTGTTTGGTGCCAAAATTTTAGCGCTTTCACCCATAAAATGAACTCCACAGAATACGATTACATCTGCATCGGTCTCTGCAGCTTTTTGAGCTAACAGAAATGAATCTCCTCGAAAATCGGCAACTTCCTGTACTTCATCACGCTGGTAATAATGAGCAAGAATAATAGCATTACGTTCCTTTTTCAACTCCATCAGCCGCTCACGCAGCTCACGGTTCATCTCAGCCTTGCGCTCTAAAGCCAGAGCTTCCACCTGTGATCCTCTCCTTTATCGGGACAGCGTTATTCACTGTTTCGTATGACTGTCTACGTCATCATTTTTCGCTTGAGAAACGAATCACAAGCGGTTTAACACCTAATGTACACAACGTTCACGACTCTGTCAATAAATGAAAAGGCTGCAGAACTCCCTGATAACCCCCCATTTTCTGCATGGTTCTTCCTCAATCTCATCATTATCGTTATATATAATTTAAAATAATCGGCATGCGTATCATTATCCCTGAATTGATTCTTATGACATAAAAAAGGAGAGCCCTTGGGCTCTCCTCTGTGTATCTGCCATTAGACAGATCATTAATTTGAATTATGATGTTGGTTTCGTTCCACCATCATCTGGATCATTGCCGTTAGGTTTATCCAGATTCGGAGTTTCGTTAGGAATATCACCCGATGGTGTTCCAGGTGTTTCATCCTTGCCTTGGATACGGACACGCACATCGCCGATGTTATCAACGATTGGCTCTCCGCTTTCGCTCGGCGTACCTTCATCATCATTGTTGCTCTCAGCTACCGGAGTCAGAGAACCTGTCTCGATCAATTGCTTGATCTGATCCATTTCCAAAGTCTCCACTTCAAGCAATGTTTCTGCGATCAGATGCATCTCTCTCGTATGTTTTACGAGCAAGTCCTTACATTTCTCGTAACATTCGTTAATAAAGCGTTGCATTTCCTGATCAATCTCATATGCAATGGAATCCGAGTAATTCTGTTCATGTCCAATATCACGACCAAGGAACACTTGTCCTTGTGAACTTCCGAATTGCATTGGACCCAATTTTTCACTCATACCATATTCCATAACCATGCTACGAACAATACCTGTCGCTTGTTGGAAGTCGCTGTATGCACCAGTACCAATTTCGCCGATGAACAATTCTTCTGCAACACGGCCTCCAAGGAGTCCTGTTACTTTGTCGAGCAGCTCTTGCTTGGTGACAAGCATACGATCTTCTTTTGGCAACATGATTACATATCCACCCGCACGTCCGCGCGGAATGATAGTAACTTTATGTACCATATCGGCATGTTCCAAGAAATAACCAACGATGGTGTGACCTGCTTCGTGATAAGCAACAATCCGCTTCTCACGGTCACTGATAACACGGCTCTTCTTCTCCGTACCAACAATGACACGGTCAATCGCCTCGTCAACTTCTTTCATGGAGATATCTCTACGATTACGACGTGCTGCAAGCAATGCTGCTTCGTTCAAGAGATTCTCTAGATCAGCACCAGAGAAGCCCGTTGTACGCTTCGCGATAACATCCATCTTCACATCTTTGGTCAGAGGTTTGTTACGAGAGTGTACTTTCAAGACAGCTTCACGGCCTTTAACATCTGGGCGGTCAACCGTAATTTGACGGTCAAAACGTCCTGGACGCAGCAAGGCAGGGTCAAGAATATCTGCACGGTTCGTTGCAGCTACGATGATGATACCTTCGTTAGCGCCGAATCCGTCCATTTCAACGAGCAACTGGTTGAGCGTCTGTTCACGTTCATCGTGTCCACCGCCAAGGCCAGCTCCACGCTGACGACCTACAGCATCAATCTCATCAATAAAGATGATACATGGGGCATTTTTCTTCGCATTTTCGAACAAATCACGTACACGTGATGCACCGACACCGACGAACATTTCGACGAAGTCAGAACCGGAAATACTGAAGAACGGTACACCCGCTTCACCGGCTACGGCACGTGCGAGCAATGTTTTACCAGTACCCGGAGGACCTACGAGCAATACGCCCTTAGGAATACGTGCACCTACTGCTGCAAATTTACGAGGATCTTTGAGGAAGTCAACGACCTCAACAAGTTCCTGCTTCTCTTCATCAGCACCAGCAACGTCTTCAAACGTAACCCGTTTTTTCTCTTCGTTATAGAGACGAGCCCGACTTTTACCAAAGTTCATTACTTTACCGCCGCCGCCTTGCGCCTGATTAAACAGGAAGAAGAACAACAGGAACATAATGATCAAAGGAATAAAAGAGGTCAACAGTGTCAGCCAGATGCTGTCACGTCTCATTGGCTCCTGATTAAACTGAAAATTATTAGTTTCACTTGCCGCTACAAGCTCACTAATCGCTTCATCCGTAGGAGGAATATACGTTGAGAAGTTTTCTGATTTGGCTTCTGCAGGCTTCTCTTTGTATTGACCGGTTACCAGAAACGACTGACCGTCGAATTGAACCGTCAATTCAGAGACATTGTTGGCCTTAACTGCTGCGCGCAACTGATCATATCTAGGATTATCGGTGGCTTCGCCGCCATTGCTGACGAATTGGACTATGCCCACCACAACTAAAAAAAGAATTAAATAAAAAGCAGAATTCCGGATGAACCGATTCATCCCCTACCTCCTCTCGAGACACTTTAATTATTTTAACATAGCCCGACACGGCTTCTCAACAGAAGCCAGGAAACTCTCAAGGCTTGGGTCCAGGATGATATTAGCTGGTGTAGACTTCCGGCTTCAAAATCCCGATATAAGGGAGATTCCGGTACTGCTCAGCGTAATCCAAACCGTATCCAACGATGAACGCGTCAGGAATGTCAAAGCCTGTGTAATGAGCTTCAAGCTCGACCTTGCGGCCTGATGGCTTATCAAACAGCGTAACTACACGCACAGACTTGGAGCCACGGTTTTCAAGTAGATCAATCAGATAACTGAGTGTGAGTCCACTATCAATAATGTCTTCGACAATCAGAACCTCGCGACCTTCAACCGAAACATCCAGATCCTTAATGATTTTGACAACCCCTGACGATTTGGTGGAAGCGCCATAACTCGATACTGCCATAAAGTCCATTTCAACAGGTACCGTTATGTTCTTAACCAAATCAGCCATAAATATAAACGCACCTTTGAGCACACAAATGACCAAAGGGTTGCGACCTTCATACTCGGCACTTAATGTTGCGCCTAGTTCCTTAACCTTACTCTGAATCTCTTCTTCGCTAATCAATACTTCTTGAATATCGTTCTGCAACTGTGCGAACCTCCTAAAGTTATACTATGAAAGCCTTACCTGAACCATAACCACTACCCCTGAATCGCTGAATCGCCTACAGTCATGTATAAAATTGCGGAAGTATCCTCTTGAACCGGTGCAACGTTCGAGCGACGAACACCAGGCAACCAAATAATGTTGCCCGCTCCGTCACATACCACTGGAATTCGTGGACGGACAGAGGGTGGGATTTTTTCATCGATGAAAATATTTTTCACCTTTTTGCTTCCGTTTAATCCCATGACTTTCATGGTATCTCCAGGTAACCGTGAACGCACAATCAGCGGCATAACCAGTTGATCCGCATCAAATGCGGCTTGGTTCGCTGATTCCGGTGCAAGATAGTCCTCGGGGATTACGGTCGTCAAGCGAAGAAATCGGTTGATTTCGGAGAGAGGAAACTCATGCGTTTCACTCCAATTCGTTAGACGATACTCGTAGGTTTGATCCTGTACGTCATTCCGTATGCCAAAGGAGATCAAATCATACTCCCGGGTACAGACAAGTGTCTGTCCGATATCCAGGCTCCAGGTCGTCACAGAGGGCTCTATTACCTTCCGACGAATGGTTTCGATACGGGTAAAGTCGACAAAATCACTGTCCAAAGGCAGATAATTCAATATTAGTTTAATCAACCTTCGTTGTAAAGCGACATGTAACTTCAAAAAGGAAGGCACCTCAAAGGTTAGCCTTCCGCCGTTCTCCTGCACTAGACACCTGTATGCGTCATATGCACCTTGTTCCATGAAATCGTCTTCATCGCTTACTATTTCAGCGAGTCGATTCAATGACGGCGTTAACTGTCCATTATACTGCCCCAAAAAAGGAAGGACATCCAAACGAATGGCATTACGCCGATATTTACGCAGAGCGTTGCTCTCATCCGTAAAGTACGGAAATCCCCTGGTATTACAAGCTTCTACAAGGTCTGTCTTGTTTATACGAAGACATGGACGAATAAGTTCCACATTTTTTTCACGCCGTTTAAACTTCATTCCACTCAGTCCAGATAGGCCGCTGCCACGCAGCAAATGAAGCATGACCGTCTCCGCCTGATCGTCGGCATGATGAGCAAGTGCGATGCTTGCTGCATCGTATTTACTCGCCACCTCATGCAAAAATGCATACCGTCGATCACGTGCAGCCTCTTGAGATCCTTGACCTGTCATCTTCATATAAGAAGGAATATCTGCTCGTATCCACTCGAACGGCAATCCCAAACGGGTTGCCAGTGCCTCCACCATTTCCGCTTCTTGATCGGATTCACTTCGAAATCCATGATGTACATGAGCACAGATCAATTCTAACGGTACATGGTTTGAGCTTATATCGTGCATGATATGCAAAAAAGCCACCGAGTCCGGTCCGCCCGACACAGCGACGACAATCCGATCCTCAGGAACCCATAATTGATGCTCTTCCGCTGCATCCAAAACATGTCTCACCAGCTTGTCCCAGCGTAAAGCTTCCATACCTTTTCCTCATTCCTTACGTTATGTATATGCACCATGTACACTAGAACCGAAGTGCATAGATCAGAACTCCAATAAGTAATATAACAGATATAGCAAATGCATTTTTGAGCCATCTTGGCGTTGAATGCTGAGAACGACGTCTCGAAGGAATCGGCCGAGCCATGAGCTCCTTCCAACCCTTGGTCGCATGTTCGGCATCCCGAAATTGACCTCGCAACGCCTGGATCATCCAATGACGAAACGGCCTAAGTCGTTCACTCCGCTCCACCAGGCTCACCAGTTGGTTCACACTCCGCAATTGTGGTAACCCTTCAGCAGCAAGTGCCTTGAGCGCGTCTGCCTCCAATACATGAATCATCAGCATCGCAAAAGCAAATACATCATAGGTACTATCAGCAGTTCGACTTCCGGCATTCCAGAATCCTCGGTCATACCACTCTGTAAACTGCTTGACACTACGGCCAATCGATGTAACTCCACCATAATCGATCAGTTCCACATGACCATAATCCGATACAAGTACATTCTGCGGTTTAAGATCACCAAATACCCATCCCGCCTGATGCAGTTGTGCCAGTTTTTGCAGAAGCCTGAGTCCAACCAACAGTGTCCATTCCGTACCCTGACGTCGAATGAAGTGATGTAGAGCCTCACCTCGAACATAACGCATCACGTAAAAAGGAATATCACGGCCACGAACGGCATAATCATCCACATCTTTGAGATAGGAGGGAATGCCGCTCTGCCGAAGGGCCTCATGATTGCGCTGTAATTGAAAAGATTTGAGCACATTGATCTCTGATTGCAAATCTACGGGATCAAACCCCATTTTAAGTGCATAGTGCTTGCCATTTTCACCTCGCTGGACAAGAAAGACGATGCCGTTGGCTCCTTTGCCCAGCAACTTTCGAATCGTATAACGGCTGCGATTCCATTTCCCGGTAATTACTGTTCCTGGCGGGAAAGAGGCGTCAGACAACGTTGTCACCGAGCATCCCTTCTCTTTCAATGCGATATTTCCCTTCTATTTCCTGCTGTTCCTCCAGTGTACCATATCGGTAAAAATCAATCACCTTCTGAATCGCAGGACCTGTAGGCGTCGCCCCCCTCATCTGCAAACGTCCGAACAACGACCGGATACTCCCCGGATCGCTTGTCCAGTTGATATCCATAACCGCCTCTTCACCACTGTGACGTCCAGGAAAATGAAATACCGAAAGTCGGCTTGATCCAGCACGTGCTTGGAGACTTAACATCAAATCTCGAATTCCCTCTTCTACAGCTGCGAGCTTAGGCTTCATGCTCGCACTTACATCGATTAACAGAATGACCTGCAGTGGGGCTGTCTCCGCCATATTATCCATCACTTCCACAACCTGAGAACGCCGTTCTGGGTCAAGATCAGTCACTGTTTTGGGATTTTGATCTCCCAAAATTTGTGTTAACTCTCTATTAACCGCCTGCTGAATTGTCTGAACCACGGTTTTTCTCGTCATCATCTGCATGGTGTGAGCAAGCTGCCTCGTCCCCACAATCTGACTGATCCCACCCCCAGCCTTCGCAATCTCTTCTATTTCCCGGCTTCCTAGTTCACCTATTGTGCCATAATCTATAACGCCAACAACATTGACCGTAATCCCTTCCTCGTTCGCCTCAGAAGCAGCGAGTACAGGGCTTGTACCTACATTTGAACAACCGTCGGTTATCAACAAAATTTGCTTCATTCGATATCCCTCCGCTTCATAACTCTCCAACTCTATGAATAGCATTGCCAGATTGGAGAGAGTTCAAACAGAGTCGAGAGAATTAACTCACCGTTCTTGGTCGTTCCATTCGATTAATGCCAGGCACGCGAAGCGTAGCCCACTCCGGGCGATAATGCTCTACTTTGCCTACGACCACAGTCATGTCATCATAAATCTCATGTTGCTGATATCGAATAACACTTTCAAGCAAGCAGTCTGCCACATCTTGCGGATCCTCACTGTCAATCTCTTGAATAAGTCGCTTCATCCATAGTTCTTTATTAACAGCATAGCCAGGTGCATCATAGATGCCATCGGTCATCATGATCAAAATATCTCCAGGCTGAAGCTGTACGGTTACCAGATCGACCTCTATATCCTTGATAATGCCAATAGGCAAATTACTAGCTGATACCTGAATAACCTCCTGCCCTCGTTTAATAAAGCTTGGTGTCGAACCAATTTTCATAAATGTGGTCTCTGCCGTATATTCATCAATCAAAGCCATGTCTACTGTGGCATACATCTCTTCAGGTGACCGAAGCATGAGTACAGAATTTACTGACTTAATTGCCAGTTTCTCATCCATTCCCGATTGAAGTAATTGTTCCAGAATATTTAGCGCCGCACTGCTCTCCATGCGTGCACGTTCCCCATTGCCCATGCCATCGCTTAGCGCCACTGCAAACGTACCATTGCCCAGTTCAACCGTGCTGAAGCTATCCCCTGATAACAGATCTCCTCCTTTGGCAGCCGCAGCTACCCCTGTGCTGATCTCAAATGTCTTAGCCGACCCGAAGGTTACCGTCGCTAAGCCTTGCCGGGCATCCATCATCGTTTCATGCAGCACCGCGATGTGCTCGTCTAATACATCTGATATTAATGGCGCAATCATTTTGCGGCACTCATCGAACCCACGCGTATAAGCATGTACAATTTCAATTTCTACATTACCTGCTTCCAGATTAATAATTTCAATAGAATGGATAGATAGCCCCAGTGATTCAAGTGCATCTCGGATCTGCTCCTCCTGCTGAACCATCTCCTCACTTTCCCGTTGAATTTCCTTCGCTAAATCCTCCATGACTTGGGAAACCCCGGATAGTTGCTCTGCAACGAGCTGCCGACTGTCGACGATCTGACGCTTCCACTGCATGTTATGCTGATACAGCCCATATTGGGCTCTCATTACCTCAAGAACCTCCTCAGGCTTGGCACAAACCCGGTTCCACTCAGCTGGAATCTGCTTGCCAGACATTTCAGGATTGGCTTCAATGGAGCTCATGACATCGGTCATATATTTGTATGTCTGAATAAATTTTGCATCCCAGCACTGAGCGCGTTTGAAGCAGTTAGCACACGATCCCTCGGCTACAGCATTCATGAAATGCTCCATTCCGCCTTCATTCTGTGCCACTTCTCCTGTGCCAGACATCTGATCAAAGCTACGTGACAATTGCCGAAACACTTGCGAAAAACGAGTTACTCGCTCCGCGGTTACATCACGGATTCTCTTCGCATATTCGTGCTGCGACTTGGTATGATCTTGGGTACCCGGCACATATTTGGATATAGCCGTCATCATGCTTTTAGGCGTTAACATAAATAACACTATAGCCGCACAAGTCTCCCATAATGAATTCATGACATCACCTGGTCCGCCCAAGTATATTGCCAGAATCGATGATCCAAGCAGCATCCCTAACGCTACCCCTGCTCGTTTCCCCTCTCGTAGCATTCCTGCCAGCATCCCTGCAAATGCGAGCAAGCTCAT
Source organism: Paenibacillus sp. MER 99-2 (assembly GCF_023714095.1). Taxonomy (NCBI): domain Bacteria; kingdom Bacillati; phylum Bacillota; class Bacilli; order Caryophanales; family Paenibacillaceae; genus Paenibacillus; species Paenibacillus sp. MER 99-2. The sequence continues at coordinate 27,750 of NZ_JAMAUZ010000013.1, forward strand.
CTGATATATGGCTGTCATATCAGCCAGGCTCAGGATAAGCCCTGTAATAACGCCCACTGATGCACCAAGGGGGGCTCCGCCCACTAGCGCAAAGATTAGAATCAGATATCGGGAGAGCATATGCTCGACAGATAAAGACTGAATCGTCCATCCAACGGCTCCTGTCATTACAGAAGCTAGTAGGATGATGAGGCAGAGGATCTCCTCGTTCTTTAGGTTGAACTTTTTTTTGCGATAAGTAAAAATCGGTATTGCCTGGATAAACACCAATGTCAGCACGAAGCTGAGTACGGAGTCCATCGTAAGCATCAGCATGGCGTACCAGCTGAACGATGGCCCAATGACAACGGCGAACAACTTGACCATAAAAGTAGTCGTAAACACCATCGCTGGCGCATAAGATAATTCAGCACGGTCATAAGACTCTAAACCTTTAAAAAAGAGGTAGAAGATCGCAATCTCTGTAGCAACGATGAGTGGGACTGGGAATGGGGCAAAGAGACTTCCGGCTAACAATGCAGCACCAACAGGAATAATGTAATCTCTACGCATGAACGCAATAACTGCAAAGTAAGCAATAGCGAACGGTGACAATTCATTCAGGATCATTGCCTTGCCGAGCAGGAAACCCATAAATGTGAGCAGGATTACCCATTTGCGTGTAGCCACCACCTGGACGGCCTTGCGGGAACTTATCCACTGTTTGAGCCGCACCGACAGCTCCTCCCGAGCTTCCGCACTCCCTTTACCAGCTTTCATTCCCGGAAATTGAATGACATTCCACTTTTCCATCATCCCAAGGCACCCCATTCGCATAATTGTTATTTTCGTGTTTCGTTCTCGATGGTTCTGATTATAAATAGATTGAGAGACGTAGTTTGTCATAATAGGTGAGCGGGGCTCAAAAAGTTTACGACAAAAGAAACACGACTGGCGCGGAGGATTCAATCCCCCGGCCTTACTGTCATTTCTCCCTTTCGGGCGTTCTGAAGCGAAAGCCAATATGTCTGATTATGAGTGGCCATGTGTCCAGCATAAGCTCGTATTAACCGGGATACCTGCGGAATGCCATGGAAACATGTCGGTAAAAAATGGTAGACGACAAATGTTCTTATATCTTGTTCAACCGAGTGCAGAAAATCGGTGAGACCAAGCATAAGTTTACAAAAAAGACGACCAATCCCGTCTGTCGTACAAGGACGACGGGAAACCTCAAAATGTGTAAGAATGTTGCTGTATCGTGCACATAGCCTTTACCTTTCCGAATAACAGAGAACGCAAAAAAGCCGCTGCCCCAAGGGACAACGGCTTTTCTTATATGAGATATCAGGTTGAGACAGACTATACGCGCTTAGCTCCACGGCCTCCGCGTTTGCCTTCTGTGTTTTTCTTGAGCGAAGAAATCCGCTCTTCACTATCTTTCAGGAAGCGTGACATTTTATCCTCAAATGAAGGTTTGCCTGCTGCGGGCTTGAAAGAACGGCCTCCGCGATCACGGTTGAATCCGCCACCGCCGCCACGACCTTGGCCACCACTTGGACCGCCGCCGCTGAATCGTTCGCGATCTCCTCCACTGCGTTCCGGTCTAGGAGCTCTCGGAGGTCTGGATTGTGTTTGTTGCTCAACCGGTTTGTCAACAGCTTGCTTAATGGAAAGTCCGATCTTGCCGTCCTTGTCAACGTTGATAACCTTTACTGTAACTTGGTCATTCAGCTTCAGGTGGTCGTTGACATCTTTGACGTAATTGTCGGCGATTTCCGAGATGTGAACGAGACCCGTGACACCTCCTGACAGATCCACAAATGCTCCAAAATGCGTGATTCCTGTCACCTTGCCCTCTAACTTGGTGCCCACTTCAATTGCCATAGAATAAAATGATCCTCCCTTAAAAATATACAACCCGATTTTTTTGAATGCCAAAATCAATGCTGTGCTGGTTTAATTATACCTTATGCCGCAAACCAAGGTCAACTGAGCACTACCCTATAAGGGAGCCTATTTTTTCCGGTTTAACGTCTTCAGATATATGAGTTATGATCCTTGCTCCGTAATGAGCCTAATTCCATCAGTTACCTGACTCTTCCACCTTGATTGGTGTCTCTTCAGGTAAATAGTAACCTTTTTTGCGCGCCAGTTGTCCTATGTATTCAGGGTCTTTCAACCGACTGACCTCATACTTCAACTGATCCAGCCTTTTCAACGTGTCTTCCTTAGAAGCCTGCTGTGTAGCTAGATGTGAGCTCTTGTCCGAAATCTGCGCACCCTGAACAAGGAAGGTGTACCCTGCCCAAATGACAAAAACAATCACAAATGTCATCCATAGCATTAGACGTCTTCGTGCACCGGCAGATTTAACTTGACCTGTTGGAACCGTGGATCTACCCACAGGCGTTTTACCCATTATCGGACCTCCTTAAAACAAGCGTCTCCATATCGCTGCAATACTTGCACCCGCACGGATCAAAAAGCGTGGCGTTACCCAATACTTCAGGAGCGGCCTAAACATCCAGCGGAACAACTTACCGAATGGTACCAAACATTGCAATACCAACTTGCCGAGGAATAGCAGTATCGCGAGCAAAAAACCTAACAGCACACGTACTAACTTGTACACTCCTTTAGCTGGCATAACGATCAGGATGTTAAGGATATGTCCACACCAATGAATCAGCGTTCTTGCGAGTTTAATTAACATTACCACAAAACGCTGGGTTGTAACACTTAAAAGCCAAAAATAGAAGCAAACCCCTAAAATCAGCCCCAAAAAGACATAAAACCGCAGTTGTCCGTGGTTCCCGGCGTATAGCATCCGAAAAACGAACAGCGCGGAGGCAACCCAATATAAAAGATCGAGCGTGTGGATGCTCCATCTTGGAAACCGAAGTTGACCGGACAGCACCCGGTAACTGTCATAGGCCACTCCCATTACGGCTCCCGAAAGCAGCATCCACATCAGTGTGATCCATTGCGTGTCTGGACTCATCGGAACATCTTGCCAAACAAGCCTTTACTGTTCTTACTCTGAGAACCGGGATCAAGATATTGCAGCGAGCTCACCGTGCCCTCAATGGACAGTAGACCTTCCTCCAGGCTCAGGTTTTTGATATGTAAATTGTGCCCCCGGATGGTCAGATGCCCAAGTTCAGTCTGAAGCAAAAATTCTTCACTGTCGAAGCTCTCCACATTGGAGACGCCTGTCAGATCTAACAGTTTCCGATTTTGCATGCTCAAATGATGCTGTTTCGCCTTCCCGTGCTCAACCATAGCATGTACCCCTCCTTCATACACCTAGCTTATGGAGCAAAGGTATGGAATAGAACCAAACGATTGTGAATAACAGCATTACCTATGAAACAATACAAAAACGCCTTCCCCGATACGGGAAAGACGTTTCTATTCAAAGGTTATTCATTTGTAAAAGGGTATGCCAGGCAGTACTGTTACCAGTCCAGCCCGTTGTCCTTGGCAATCGGCTCTTCCTTAACCAAGGTATAGAGGCTGCTTGCCTCATCCTTCTTGGTGCTCTCCGCTAGACGTTCCACCTTCACCGTAACTAACTTCTGACCAAACTGAACGGTAAGCTCATCGCCTACTTTGACAGCGGCGCTAGGTTTCGCTTCACGTCCGTTCACCAGAACACGTCCCTGTTCAGAGACATCTTTGGCTACAGTGCGGCGTTTAATCAGCCGGGAGACCTTCAGGAATTTATCAAGACGCATTATTTTACGGCTTCTTTAAGTTTGTTACCTGCTTTGAATGCAGGAACGATGGACTCAGGAATCACGATCTCATTCCCTGTTTGTGGGTTACGGCCAGTACGACCGGAACGTTTGCGGGTCTCAAAAGTGCCAAAGCCGATCAATTGTACTTTGTCTCCGCTAGCAAGTGCATCTGTAATTTCTCCCAAAAAGCCGTTCAATACGGATTCAACGTCCTTTTTAGTCAAACCGCTTTTGGTGGAAATGTTGTTAATCAGATCTGTTTTGTTCATTTTTAAAAGCCTCCCAAATTGAAAAAAAAGTATCTGCGATGCCTTGGCAACGTATCGTTGCTGTTGACCCGCGTATGGTTACTACACATGTATTCTGGCTTGGTAACTGAATTCCTGCCTTGGTCCACGACTTTTTTTCTTTCGTGCAGTTACTTGTCCAATAGCAGTCTAAGTCCAGTACCCAAAACAGCCAAGGTTTAATCATGTATGTCTACCTATTCAAAGAAAACACTTGTTCGTATCATAACACACTAGCTGCAATCTTGGAATACGTTTTCCCAATATGATCCAAAACAAAAGTTTGCTATAGCCCTGCTTTCTTAGCAGCCTGCCAGTATTGCTCCATCTCGTCTACATTGCTATCTGCAAGGGTACGACCCTGTTCACGCAATTGTGCCTCGATGTATTGGAAGCGTTGAGTGAATTTGCGGTTTGTCGCTGCAAGTGCCTCTTCTGGATCGGTATGAATGAATCGCGCCACGTTGGCAGCAGCAAATAACAAATCGCCTAGCTCCAGCTTCTGTTCCTCTGCCGTTTGATTCTGCTGTACAGCTTCTTTCAGCTCAGCCAGCTCTTCTTCAATCTTGGCGAATACACCATCAACGTCGTCCCAATCAAAGCCGACCTTCGCTGCTTTTTTCTGTAACTTATACCCCTTCATCAGAGCAGGCAAGTCACGCGGTATTCCATCCAAAATGGAAACATGCTGTTGATCCAGCCCCTTGCGCTTTTTCTCCTCTGCCTTCATCTGTTCCCAGTTTTGCAGAGCTTCATTCGCATCTTCTGCCTGATTCTCACCAAACACATGCGGATGACGGAAAATGAGCTTATCATTCAATCCTTCAATAACGTCGTACACATTAAATGTACCTACCTCTTCCTCCATCTGGGAGTGAAGCAGAATCTGAAGTAGCAGATCACCCAGCTCTTCCTTCATATGGTCGGGATCATCTTCGTCGATGGTTTCAATGACCTCGTAGGTTTCTTCAATCAGGTTTTTGCGAATAGACTGGTGCGTCTGCTCCTGATCCCAAGGGCAACCGCCTGGGCTACGCAGAATGTTGACAATCTCATGCAAACGGGCAAATGAGCGCCGACGTAATGCATCATCTGTATTTTTCGGCACATAGATGAGTGAAAGGTTACCGTAACCCTCGATGCGATCCAGATCGTGGAGCGGTATCTTGTGAATGACCTCTTGACCCTGAACCCCCAGGGCATGTCCAACAAATACAGGATAATCGTCCGGATACACGTCCATCAAGCACAGCTTCACATCTGACGCAGTGAATACATCATAGACTTGTCCAATGAGCGTATGCAGTTGCGGCTGCACTAGCTCCGTGTTTAAGCTACTAGCGTCGAGAAGCTGAAACCCCTCAATCGGGTCAAAGCCCAGCCTTATAAATGCCTCGTCGAGGAAACTCTCCCCGCCCATCACTCGAAGCGAAATATCCATCTGAGGACAGCGTTCTTTCAACAGGCGCACACTCGCCTCTGCCACCATAGGATGACCTGGTACAGCATAGACGATCTCTGTTCCAGGCTCGCCTTGACGAGCCGCTTCAATTAGGCGATTTGCAATCTCGTCGTACACCTCAGGGAAGGAGTCCTTCGCCTCGTAGATGGCATCAAACGATGTCATCTCCAATCCTTCCTGTTTCAGATCATTCAATACGGGATGATCCAATGTGCGGACATACAATATGGCCGCTTGTTTCATTTTCTTGATAATACCTACAGTTAGTTGATCTGCATCTCCTGATCCGAGACCCACTACGGTTAAAGCTGCACTCATCGTTCCAGTCCTCCATCCGAACCAACCTGCCTTTTGCGAATTGCTTGATAAGCAACCCATTTCATAACTGAGCTGCGGAGTACGAAATGGGACATGCATAAAAAACTTTACGCAGGGCAGCGCTCTATAATTAAACGTATTATACCAGAATCAGGCGATATCCTATAATTTGCGATTCTACTGATGTATTTCTTTAAAATCTCAATCTGTTGAGTATGGATACACCGCATTCATTTTTAAATAAGCCGCATTCGAACCGGTGAAGGTTGAATGGCTCGTTGTAGCTGCTGTAGAGACGGTGTAATGAGATTGGCACATCATGCTGGCCTGCCGTGCGGCCGTTTAGCGCAGCACCCGCAGGCTGCGTAAAACTTTGGCTAGGCGTGGCCCCAGCTTGGGCATAGCCACCAGCTCTGCTGCGGTGAGCAAGCCTGTGCGCGCGGCCGCCAGCACAAACACGGCTGCGCCTGCGGCTACGCCAAGCAGGCTGACGCCTCCCGCGGCGATCCTGCGGTCAGCCGCGATCCCCATGCCACCGAGCAGCGCTTCGGTGGCCCAGGCCATACCTGCCGCCGCCAAGCTCATGGCGGCGATCACCAGCGCCGGCTTCGCCAGGACGGCGCTAGGGGCTAGGCGCAGGGCGCTGTATCGCGCCAGTAGCGCCACATTCAGGGCAGCCGCCAGCATATAGGCGGCCGCCCCAGCCATGGCCGCGCCGACGATGCCTAGCGTCGGCACAAGCCAGACGTTCAGCAGCACCTTGACGCCTGCGGCGGCCAGCATGCTGAACGCGGGTGCGCGCACGCTGCCAAGGCCTTGCAGCAGCGCTGCTGCAATGATGCTGACGGTGCTGCCCGCTGCCGTCAGCGCCATATACCGCAGTGCTTCGGTGCCTGCGGCATCCCCGTACAGCATGCGGTTAATCGGCTCCGCCAGCACCACGAGTCCTGCGGATGCTGCCAAGCCGATCAACCAGAACCAGCGCAGCGCCAGGCTCGCTTGCTGTTTCACGGCTTCTGGCCCGCCACGAAGCTTTGCTTCAGCCATCGCCGGAATAAAGAGCACGGACAGTGACATCGCTAACATCGTCACCATCTGCACGAGCGGCAATCCACGGTTATATATGCCGAACGAGACCATAGACTGTAGCTCGTTTAATCCCTCTTTTTGTAACAACCGCGGTACGGTGAACGTGTCCACCAGATTCATCAAAGGCACAGCCAGTGATCCAAGGCAGACCGGGATTGCATACACAAGCAAGGTTCGAATCCACTCTCGATTGGAACGCTGAGGCTCAGCAGCTCCAACCACTCGCGCTTCTGCATTCACACCAACAACTTCTGGGCTCAATACGTTACTTTCTATTGTCACTGTTGAAGCAGTGCGCTCCGAATGATCCATGGTAGCTAGCGCAGATTTCATATCAACCTCACTACCGCTATCATCTTGCTGACTCTTTTCTTGACCCCGCTTCCGGTGGCGATATCCATACACAAGCATGGCTAGTAGCCCAGCTACACCACCCGCAAATGAACCCAGCATTGCCCCAGCAGCAATCGTATCTAGCGAAGCCTCGCGTGCCATGAGCCACAATAGCAGCACAATCATCACTGTGACACGAATGATCTGTTCTACGACCTGTGATACGGCTGTAGGTACCATCTGCTGCATCCCCTGAAAATACCCACGCAGCCCCGTCATCAACGGCACGACGAGTAGAGCTAGTGCTGCTGCACGAATCGATGGAATAACATGACCATTACCGATCCATTTTCCGATCAGTGGAGCCCCTGAATACATCAAGACTGCTAATACCAAACCGATCCCACCTAGCAGCATAGACGATATTCGTATGATTCGCCTTCCCTCTTCCGGTCTACCGAGTACATGCTGTTCAGCCACGAATTTAGATATGGCCACAGGTAGCCCAGCAGCCCCAATGGTAATCACCATCATATAGAACGGATACACCGTGTTATATATACCGAAGACGCCGTCTCCGCCTAGGTTCTGTAGTGGAATTTTCTGAAAGGCACCAATAATTTTGGAGATAATAGCGGCAAGCCCTAACACAAATGCGCCTTGCAGCAGCCTTGATCCTGTTGATGGCTTTTTCATAAGTCCCTCCTGCGTATCCATACATCTGGATCAATAACAATCTCTTGTTATTATAACTGGCTGGGGCTGCGTAAACGAATTCCGTTTTACTGTTTGTAGAGGTTGTTCAAAAAGTCCGACCTTTTTGAACACGCACTTGTATTTGTGTGTGAGCTTGAGGAATAAATTCTCAAAAATTAAAAACTCCTGTCTGCCTATAGGCACCAGGAGTTGTCTGAACTTATTGTTCCATCTGTTTACCGAGGAAACCAGCAGCAGTCTCTGCCATTTTGACTTCCATCTGTGACATCTTCACCGACTCATCCTTATTGAACAGAACGACGGTTCCGATTGGATCTCCACCGGATATGATTGGCGCAATAACAAAGGAAGATAACGTCTCGTCATGATCTTTGCTAATTTCATAAGATCCATTATTGGTCTCGATAATGGTTTTACGGTTCTCCATGCAGTTCTCAACCAACTGACCTACCTGCTTGTCCAAATATTCCTTCTTAGAGCCACCTGCCACCGTGATGATGGTATCCCGGTCAGAGATTAACGTGACATGATTTGTGCTTTCATACAACGACTCAGCATATTCCTTAGCAAAATCACCAAGCTCACCAATAGGTGAATATTTTTTGAGAATAACTTCTCCATCTCGATCCACAAAAATCTCAAGCGGATCTCCTTCACGAATACGTAACGTACGACGAATTTCTTTTGGAATGACCACACGACCGAGGTCATCTATACGACGGACAATACCAGTAGCTTTCATTTACATGTTGCCCCACTTTCTCGAGAAGATTTTTCAACTACTGTTCCTTAATGGGTAGAGGAAAGTCCCAGAACGTTTAGTGTGATATCTTGACCATAGTATTCATCTGTTCCCATTTCCTTATACATGGTTTGCAGAATATAGTTGTGTTCTTTTGCAAGAAGGTGACCATCTACCTAGGCGCTCTGAGATTAAATACAAAAAGGAGCAAGGGAGGCTATAAGTCCCCCTTACTCCTTATCATGCTTGTCCAGATGGCAGCTTATGCAACGTTTAATCCCTTACTTGCTGCTTGAATCTGTTCCTTCATTTGTTGTTGCATCTTTATCTGTTGTACCTGCATCTGTTTTGGTATCTGTACCTTTAGTGTCATCCGTTTTGGATTCACCTTCGGTTCCTGTTTGTGTGTCTGTACCTGTTCCATCCGTACCTTCAGTGCTGCCTTCTTCAGCTTTGTCTGTTTTTGGCAGGTTCACTTCTTTTACGAGTTTATCCAATTCGCCACCTGTCATGAATGTATCAATTTTGGCAGCCGCAATAGAGCTCTTAATGCTATCTTTTTGCTCTGCTGTCATTTTGTCATAAGCATCTGTACGTGCTTCTACTTTCATGACATGGTAACCATACTCGGTTTCCACAGGATCACTAATTTTATTCAAAGGCAATGTGATTGCCGCTTGTTTAAATGCTTCTACCCATTGAGACACTGCAGCATTTTCATACAAACCGCCTTTGTCTGCAGAGCCTGGATCTTCGGAGTACTCCTTCGCGATTTCTGCGAAATCTGCTCCCCCATCCAGTTTAGCTTTCACTTCTTTGGCAATTTTAAGCGCATCTTCTTTTTTGCGCTCTTTTTGTGTTTTTGGATCTGTGAAGTTGATCAGTACGTGACGAACGGAAGCTGTCGTGTACTGCTCTTTATTTTTATCGAACTCGGCTTTCATGTCGTCTTCTGTGACGCCAGTCTCTTTATCCTTAATCACGGTCATGATCCGAGTCATATAATCCTTGATGTTATCATCCGTCAGGTTCTGCGCCTTCAGCATTTCCGGCCATTGTTCTTCTGGAACTTGAGCTTTCATTTTGTCGAATTGCTCAGTAGCCACTTTGGCACCTTCTGCTTTCGCTTCGTCGCTCGCATTTTCACTCAGATATTTGTATGCAATTTCTTGGCGAACCAAGTAATCCTTGAAGTCATCCATGTCCATCATTTGTGCATACTCTGGGTACAAGAATTTCATTACACGCTGTTCCATGTCGAATTCATTGGCTGTGATTGTGCCGCCATCATACGTTGCTACAACTGCACTTGTGTCTGTTGGTTCCGGTGTTTGTGCTTCTTCCTTCTTACCGCATGCTGCTAGCAGTGATACGGACAGCACTGCAATCATACCCACGGACAGTACTTTCCTCACTGTTTTATACTTTTGTAACATCTTTTAGTTCCCCCTTTGATTTAAAAGCACTTTTCATGGATTCTAGGAATTTCTCCACCAGCTCCATGAGTTGCTTGTCCCCAAGCCCCTTGCCTTTGACATGAATAAGCATATGGGGTCCTTGTTCAAATTGTACACGTCTTTCGAACTGATTTCCAATGTGTGCAATATTGGAGAGCTCGAATGCATGCTCACGACCTTCATAAAACTTCACAGTAAGGTCATCTCCACGCTGTGTGATCGATTCTATTCCATAGATTTTGCCGTAGACTTTGAGCCTTGCTACAGCCATTAGGTTAATAACGGCTTCTGGCAGATCACCGAAACGATCCACTAACTCATCTTCCAGCTCCATTGCATCGTCGAAGGAAGAGATGACGGCCACCTTTTTGTAAATCTCAATCTTCTGGATGCTGTCATAGATATAATCCGACGGCAAATATGCATCAATACTAAGATCAAGCGTTGTATTCCATTGGTCGGAAGGTACAGGCTCTTCACCCAGCATTGTCACTTTCCGTTTATTAATTTCCTCAGCAAGCATCTGAGAATACAGATCGAATCCCACGGAAGCAATGAAGCCATGCTGCTCTGCTCCAAGCAGGTTACCTGCACCTCGAATCGACAAGTCACGCATTGCAATTTTGAATCCAGAGCCCAGCTCGGTGAATTCCTTAATGGATTGCATCCGTTTCTCTGCCACTTCAGTCAGTACCTTATCCCGTTGGTACGTAAAGTACGCATACGCAATCCGGTTAGACCGACCCACACGTCCACGCAACTGATACAACTGGGAGAGCCCCATTTTGTCCGCGTCATGAACGATTAACGTATTAACGTTTGGAATATCGACACCTGTCTCAATGATACTGGTGCTGACCAGCACATCATACTCGCCATCCAAGAAGTCGAGAATCGTCTTCTCCAGCTCCGTTTCAGACATCTGACCATGTCCCACACCAACCTTGGCTTCTGGAACCAACTCAGAAATTTCAGCGGCCATTTCTTGGATGCCTTGAACACGGTTGTACAGGTAATAAACCTGACCGCCACGAGCCAGCTCGCGCTCGATCGCTTCTCTAACCAGCGCTTGACTGTGTTCAACCACATAGGTCTGCACAGGGAACCGGTTCTCTGGGGGTGTCTCGATGACAGACAGATCACGGACTCCAAGCATAGACATGTGTAATGTACGTGGAATCGGCGTTGCCGTAAGGGTCAACACATCCACGTTTGTTTTAAGTTTTTTTAATTTTTCCTTATGCGTTACACCAAAGCGCTGCTCCTCATCCACGATGAGCAATCCCAGATCCTTGAACACAAGGTCCTGTGATAACAAGCGATGTGTGCCGATAACAATGTCAACCGTACCCTGCTTGATGCCCTTGGCTGTCTCATTTTGTTCTTTGCGCGAACGGAAGCGGCTAAGCACGTTAATATTGAACGGGTAACCTGAGAAGCGTTCACGGAATGTCTCATAGTGCTGTTGTGCCAAGATTGTGGTAGGCACGAGCACAGCCACCTGTTTCCCTTCAATCGCTGCTTTAAAGGCTGCACGGATCGCAACCTCGGTTTTACCGTATCCGACATCCCCACACAATAAACGATCCATTGGGCGGTTTTGTTCCATGTCTTTCTTAATTTCCTCAATTGCACGCATCTGGTCACGCGTCTCATCATACGGGAACATGTCCTCGAACTCCTGCTGTTCTGCAGAGTCCTTCTCGAAGCCGTATCCCTTGGACGTTTGCCGCTCCGCATAAAGTTTGATTAGATCGTCAGCAATATCCTGAACCGATGAACGAACTTTGTTTTTTACCCGTGTCCATTCGTTACCACCGAGCTTGTAAATCTTAGGCTCCTTCTCTTCTGAGCCCACATATTTCTGAATCAGATCAATCTGCTCGATCGGTACAGACAGTTTGTCTCCACCTGCATACAAAATATGCATGTAGTCCTTATGGATCCCGGCTACCTCAAGGGTACCAATCCCCATGTATTTACCAATACCGTGATTTTGGTGAACGACATAATCGCCCACTTTTAGCTCACTATATGATTTAATTCGCTCCGCATTGTCCACATTTCGAATCGGTTTCCGTGCTTTCCGCTGCTTCTGGGAGAACATCTCCCCTTCCGTAACAACCGCCAGTTGAATGGATGGCATCTCGAATCCTGTCTGCAAATTACCAATGAGCATCTCAGGTTCTGGTATGTCATAATCCAACAATACACGGCGCATACGGTCGAGCCTTTCCTCGCCACTCGCCAGCATCAATACATGAACTCCAGCTTTCTGCCAGCGCTCCATCTCTGCCTTAAGTACATTCATCTGACCATGGAAATCCTGCATCCCCCGGCTGATAAAGTTCAGAATGTTCTGAGGCTGCGTGTGTGGAACCTGACGTAAGAAGATGGACATAAATATCGTCTGGAATGGACGCTCATACAGCAGCTCATCCCCATCAGCCGATAGATGCAGGTCAGGCAGTGTCTTTCCATTTTGCATCAAATGCAGGTTCCATTCGGATTCATCCCGATCCAACTGTTTAGACGTCTCGGCAAGTCTTGCAGGCTCATCAAGTACAAGTAACGTATCCTCAGGCATGTAGTCGTAAATGGTCTGGTGTTCCGGATAGAGTGGTGAGATATATTTATACATCTCGGAGAAGTAAACATGCTGACGGAGCATCTCAATTTCGCGATGAATCTCCTCACGAAGACGCAGCTTCGCCTGCCGATCTGTCATCTTCTCAAGCTGTTGTTCCAGCAAAATAACGGCCGCATCCGCAGCCTTCTCCATGCGTTCACGATCTGCGATCAACTCTTTGCACGGCAATACAACGACTTCTTCTATCCGCTCAATAGAGCGCTGATCCGTAGGGTCAAAGGTTCGAATCGAATCAATCTCATCGTCAAATAACTCCACCCGGTAAGCAATCGGTGATGTAACTGGATAGAAGTCAATGATTCCACCACGTACACTCATTTCACCACGGGATTCTACACGTTCTACGCGCTCATATCCCAGCTTCACCATCTCCAGCAGGAAAGTATCCAGCTCTAGCGTGCTTCCTTGTTTAACTGTGATTTGGGCGTTTGCCATGACTTCTGGAAGTGGAAGATATCGCTGTACTCCGGAAAAAGGAATAACAACAACGCCCCGAAAACCTTGGGCGCAGCGAACCAACACATCAATACGCTGACCTAGTGTTTCCGGACTGGAAACAGCAGCTTCAGCGGCGACAAGTTCATTGGCAGGATAGAGTAACACTCGATCGGGTGAAAGCGCTTCCTGTAAATCTTCTGCAATTTTTTGTGCAGCAAACATATTGTGCGTAACGACGAGCAAAGGCCGGTTCATCTCTTGATGTAAGGCAGCCAGCATGATTTGACGTGCTGATCCGGAAAGCCCGGACACCAACTGCTCTTTCATCCCTGATGTAATACCGGCGGTAATGGATCCGAAGTCAGGATCTTTGGAAAAAGCTTGTATAAGTGCTTGTAACAAAAGGGGCACCTCTCTTATAACTTACTTGGTTATCTAGCGCACTAAGCGCAATACAACATTCTTAAAATTGGATACAAATCCCTTTTTACCCTGTTTCATCATAAAGGATTATTTGCTGTTTTGCCACATCGGCTTGATATACCGTGACGTTGATCAACCGAAATACGATTCCAGTTCAACTGAAAAGAAGCCTCAGCAGGCTGCCAAGGCTATAAAGGTGGAGCGGTATTCCGCTACCTCCATCATCTGTCATTACGTATTGTCGCTACCACGTCACTCTATTGAAGAGGACTAGCGAGCAGACTCAGCTCAGGATTAAGTTCCAGTGCTTCTTTGCAATAGTCACATGTAATCCGAACGGTGATATCTCCACCCGAATTATACGCTATTATATCCCTACGCTCGTCGGGGGTCAAGAAATGAAAGCCTAATTGCGCTTCCGTTATACGGGTAGAATCGATTTGTCCTATAAAGGTACGGCAATGCCTACATACATAATTCACTGACATGTTTATGCCTCCTGAACCTAGTTTATACGTCCAGTATGCCCATTAAGGCCGAATCGAACCCGGTTTATGATCATTTTTGCCAATAATGCTAGAATCAACAACTATCCGTTGAATTTAGCCATCGTTTGCTCAAACGTATGACTCAGGCTATGTTCAAGTGCATCACAGGTCTGTTCAATCGTCTGTTCGAGTGCTTCCTTTTCCTTCTTCATGAATGTCGAAAGAACATAGTCTACAATGGCGTGTCCAGGTTCTGGACGGGATATTCCCATGCGTACCCGGTTAAACTGCTGAGTACCTGTGTGCTGAATAATAGACTTAATTCCGTTATGTCCACCAGCACTACCTTGATACCGCAATCTCACTTTACCAATTTCCGTGTCCATGTCATCGTACACCACGATCAGGTCTTCCAGACTTACTTTATAAAAATCCATATAGGCTCGTACCGACTCACCGGACAAATTCATGAATGTCATTGGTTTAATCAATACCGTCTTGACACCGCCAATGTTGCCCTCTCCAATCAACGCTTTGCATTTACTCTGGGTAATGGAGATATTATGACGATCTGCCAGTCGATCGAGCGCCATAAAGCCAATATTATGACGGGTTTTGGCGTAGTTAGAGCCCGGGTTTCCGAGGCCAACAATCCACTTCATCTCGTTTCCTCCTTGGCATCACTTGAGCTGTAGCATAGACTTCATTTGTGATATTTCATATAATATCTAGAAAGTGAAGTTCCGTTTTGCGATATATAATTTCAAATGCCGCATGTTTAATTGATCTTATATACGTGTATACATCATATATTTTATTAACCCAGGAAGGTGAGCGGGTTTTGCGCGAAGACACTGGACAACTGACTCAACATAGCGATTTTATCTATCATCTTGAATATCACGTACCTGTACAGGTATACGACCGCGACACTCATATTGAGATTGGATTAATTACACGCTTCGATAATCAATTTGTCGAAATTGCCGACACGCTTTTCCATCGGCGCCGATTCCGTTTCATTTCCCGCCCCGGTTATTAGATATATAAGTTTAGTTCAAACATATATAGAAGATAACAGGGCGGTTTTCACTTTTATCATACGGCACGCCGACAGGGGTTACATTTTCCGGTTGAACCGGAAAACGTAACCCCTCTACTACTTTATGCAGACATCCTTATTCAATTTCAAACAGCTTGCTGATTGATAATTCCTCATGAACCCGGATAATTGCTTCTCCGAGTAAAGGCGCTACAGACAACACTTTGAGTTTGCTTGTCGGGTTAGCATGCGTAATCGGAATCGTATCCGTTACGATAACTTCCTTCAATGGTGCATTCTCCAGACGTTCCATAGCAGGGCCAGACAATACTGGGTGAGTACAGCATGCGTATACTTCCTTTACGCCGCCTTCCATCAAAGCATTTGCCCCCAATACAATCGTTCCTGCTGTATCGATGATATCATCGATCAGGATTGCCGTCTTACCTTCAATGTTACCAATGATGTTCATGACCTCACTGA
Source organism: Paenibacillus sp. MER 99-2 (assembly GCF_023714095.1). Taxonomy (NCBI): domain Bacteria; kingdom Bacillati; phylum Bacillota; class Bacilli; order Caryophanales; family Paenibacillaceae; genus Paenibacillus; species Paenibacillus sp. MER 99-2. The sequence goes on from NZ_JAMAUZ010000013.1 coordinate 43,401, forward strand.
CATTCGGCTCAGGACGACGTTTGTCAATAATAGCCAGCGGTGCGTTCAGGAAGTCAGCGAGTTTCCGTGCACGGACTACGCCACCATGGTCAGGTGATACGACAACTGGGTTTTCGATCTGTTTCGACCGGAAGTATTGTGCCAGAATCGGTACACCAAGCAGATGATCAACTGGAATATCGAAGAATCCTTGAATTTGCATAGCGTGAAGATCCATCGCGATTACACGCGTTGCGCCTGCTTTTTCAATCAGATTAGCTACCAGCTTCGCTGTAATAGGATCACGGGAACGTGCTTTGCGATCTTGTCTAGCGTAGCCATAATAAGGAATTACAACGTTAATTGTTTTGGCAGAAGCACGTTTAAGTGCATCAATCATGACGAGCATTTCCATCAAGTTGTCGTTAACTGGCAAACAGGTTGACTGCACGATATAAACGTGACAACCCCGTACGCTCTCGGAGAGCTTCACTTGGATCTCACCATCACTGAAGCTGGTTGTGTGAGATTCACCCATAGGAATTCCGATATAATCAGCAATTTGATGGGCAAGCTTTGGGTTAGAATTGCAAGTAAATATTTTTAATTTCGAATCAAAATAAGTCATAAAATAAAAACCCTCCGTGCTGGTTCATTGGAATCTATAAGCGTCTGCGACATGTCGGCACCTCCCAAAAATCGGGAGGCAATGTTGTTATCAAAACCCTTATTCGGGTTTGGCGTTTTGTTTCTTGGCTTTGGCACGTCCACGGATCTTCTCCGCATAACCCGGTTTGTTCTCCTGGCGTGGACGAGCAATGGCGAGATCATTTTCGGGAACGGAATGGGTAACGGTAGAGCCTGCAACGACATAAGCGCCTTTTCCTACCGTAATGGGTGCAATCAAATTGACGTTGCTGCCTACAAAGGCATCATCTTCAATGGTTGTCACAGCCTTATTATAACCATCATAATTGACCGTTATTGCACCACAACCAACATTTACGTTTTTCCCTACTTGAGCATCCCCAATATAACTAAGGTGAGACACTTTGGAGCCTTCATCAATTGTAGCATTTTTCACTTCAACAAAGTCACCAATTTTTACACTGCGGCCCAATTTAGTTCCTGGACGCAAGTTAGCAAATGGACCTACAGAAGCTTCGGCACCAACCTCAGCTTTCAACAGCACAGAATGTTTAATTGTAACTCCATCCTGAATACTGCTGTCTTCGATATCTGCATGCGGACCAATATGACAAGCTTCACCAATGGAAGTCGTGCCCTTAAGAATGGTTCCTGGGTACAGCACTGTGTCTGATCCAATCGTAACATCCGCTCCGATATATGTCGATGACGGATCGATGATTGTAACACCGTTCAACATATGTTTAACGGCTAGACGTTCACGCATGAATGCTTCGGCTTGTGAAAGAGCAAGTCTGTCATTTACCCCGATCGATTCTGCAATATCATCTGACATGTAGGCTTCGACCACTTCTCCACCGCTCTTAAAAATGCCAACAACATCAGTAAGATAGTACTCTCCTTGGGCATTCTGATTCGTTACTTTCTCCAAAGCTGCGAACAGTTTTGCATTATCGAAGCAGTAAGTGCCTGTGTTAATCTCCTTCACAGCATCTTCCTGTTCATTACAATCCTTCTGCTCCACAATTCGTTGCACAGAACCATCTTCTCCGCGAATAACGCGTCCGTATCCTTTGGGATTGTCCAATTCAGCTGTAAGCACGGTAGCTGCTGCACCGCGACTCTCATGAAGCTTCATTAGACCTTCCAGCGTTTCACTCGTTACAAGCGGAGTGTCACCGCAGACTACAATCGTCGATCCGGCTTCATTACCAAGCAGAGCCTTCACCTGTTGAACGGCATGACCTGTTCCCAGTTGTTCTGCCTGAAGAGCGTATTCTGCTCTTGAACCCAAAAATGACTGCACCGCTTCGGCACCATGGCCTACCACGACTACACTGCGTTCTACGCCTGCGCGTAGAGCCGCATCAAGCACATGACCCACCATCGGTTTACCACATACGGGATGCAGTACTTTGTACAATTTGGATTTCATCCGTTTTCCTTGCCCTGCGGCAAGAACAATAGCCATTCGTTTCAAAATTCACGACCTCCTGTTTCTGAAAATCTCATCAATCTAGGGTTATAACTCCCTTTTCAATGAGTATCGTTCAGCCGGTTCTACGCCGGTCTTGTTCATCGCTTGCTGTCCTGTATTCACGCGTAACAACGCGGACACCAACAATCGTGACCTATATGTATACGCCGTGTACCTGCGAGCTTAACCGAATCCCATGATTCCTAAGATGCCGCCCTGTCACCAAGCGCACGCTGCGCTTTTTTGTTCTTCCAACATTCATAACGAATTGTTATGAAACACTACTCTGCGAATAAACTCAATACTGAATATATCTTATTCCGGTCAAAAAGAAAAGAGAGCCATAAGACATGGCTCTCTTTTCCTTCGAACCCCAATAATGTTCTCAGGCACCTTCTTCAATGACTTCTTCCTCAGTAGCAGCGCGATCATATTCAGTCAATACAGCCGCCTGAATCTTCTCACGAGTACCGGAAGAGATCGGGTGGGCGATATCACGGAACTCTCCGTCAGGAGTCCGCTTGCTCGGCATAGCAACAAACATTCCGTTGTTACCATCAATGACACGAATGTCATGAACGACGAATTCGTTATCGATGGTAATGGATGCGATAGCCTTCATTCTCCCCTCCGAGTTAACGCGGCGGAGTCTGACATCCGTAATTTGCATGTGTGTGTTCACCACCTTTTTCCATCAGAACTTGGTGTATAATTCCACACAGCCTATACGAACTCCTTCTTTTTATAACCATAAAAATGTCCTAATTTCAGGAATTTTTTTATTTAATACACAATTCGACAACGTTAGTGCCAGGTCGATGGAAAAGAAGCTTTCCCGACATGCTATTCGCCATCTTTCTACACATCAAAATAGTTGCCAGGCTTGACGGAAATGTGTCTGCTCTTCGCATCTACTGCTGTTAACTTCGCCAAGGATACATAATCGGTCAACAGGCGTTCTTCTGAATCGATAGAACCAGATTCCACCAAGACCCCAACACCGGCTACAGTCGCATTAAACTCAGCGAGTAGATCAATCATTCCCTGAACCGTGCCCCCGGCTTTCATGAAATCATCCACGATAAGTACCCGCGAATGCTCACGCATCGCCCGGCGCGATAGGGACATCGTATGCAAGCTTTTATGTGAACCCGATACATAATTGATACTTACGGCCGATCCTTCCGTAGCCTGATGGTCCCTGCGTACGAGCACAACAGGCAGGTTGAGCTGGGCACCCGTCGCATATGCGAGTGGTATGCCTTTAGTCTCTACCGTCATCACTACATCAATGCCCATATTACCAAATGCAGTGGCAAAAATTTTGCCTGCTTCATTCATTAATGCAGGTTGACCAAGCAAATCAGACATGTAGAGGTATCCACCAGGCAAGATCCGATCCGGCTGCTCCAATTGGGTACTGAGTCGCTCAGCAAAAGCAAGTGCCAGTTCTCTGGACACCTTAGGAATCCACTTCACTCCCCCGGCTGCTCCGGCCAACGTTTGCAGCTCTCCTGACCCACCTTCTTCGAACACTTCCTTGATAATCGCCAAATCTTCACTGATTGACGACTTCGCAGCTCCATAACGTTCGGCAAATGTGGTGAGCGGAATCACCGTATGCGGTCTAGACAATAAGTACTGCGTCATTTCAACCAGCCTTGCGCTTCGTTTTAATTTCTTCACAGAGATCCATCCTCACGATCACGGAAAACATCCAAATCCGAATAATTATATAAAAATATATCACCTTTATACGTGTTTGTACATCATAAAAGTAGGTGTTCCACAGCAAATTTGTTTTGAACAACCACTAAAAGTTCGTGTTCAAAAAGGGCGGTTTTCAGTACCAAGAAGATGGGATGAAGGTAGAAATGGAGTAGCGGAGCGTAGGCAGAACTACGTGAGCAACTACATGTTTCCGAAGGAAACAAGCTTCGTAAGCATCCCGCTTATTTCGGCTGAATCCCATCTTCAATGCTGAGATGCTGTCAAGCATCCTTCGTAATCAAAAGCGGACTTTTTGAACAACCACTAAAAGCGAATGCTATGTCAGCATTCGCACAGCGTATACTTCTTTACAGAAGCCACGAAGCCCATTATAGATCCGTGCTACCTTGGACTCCTTCGACACTAATCCAAACACAGTTGGGCCACTTCCTGACATTAATACGCCATCTGCTCCCAATTTGATCATTGCATCCTTCAGATGCTGTACCTCCGGATATAACTTCAGGGTTACATCTTCAAGCACATTCCCCATCTGTCCACATACTTCAGCAAACGACTGATTGCGAATCGCTTGTTCCATTTTGACAGCACTTGGATGGCGAACAATCTTGTCACTGCGGAAACGACCGTACACATCTGCCGTAGATACATTAATAGGCGGCTTGGCCAGTATGACCCAACATTGCGGCGGATTGGGGATCGGCGTCAGCTTCTCCCCTCGACCTGTTGCTAAAGCGGTACCTCCAGTAATGCAAAATGGTACATCTGATCCAAGCTCGGCTCCAAGCTCCTGTAGCTCATGATCGGGAATATTTAGACGCCAGAGACGATTCAAGCCGCGCAGCGTTGCTGCTGCATCACTACTGCCGCCTGCAAGACCGGCAGCGACTGGAATCTTCTTATCCAGATGAATATGCACTCCTGATCGAACATCATAACGCTCTTTGATCAGCCTAGCTGCCTGAAAAGCCAAGTTCTTCTCATCCAGCGGAATATATCCAGCCTGACTGGAGATAAAGATCGTATCCCGAGGAAGCTCGGAGAATTCTAACCGATCAGCCAAATCGACCATGGTCATAATCATTTCAACTTCATGGAATCCATCATTTCTTTTATGTAAAACATCAAGCATTAAATTAATTTTAGCAGGCGCTTTTTCGTAAATTTTCAAGACGTTCACCCGTCCTCACCTTTTCCCTAAGACAACTTAACATATTATATCAAAATAGGGCTGTCAAGTCATTTCTATTCCGCATCTATGGGGAAAAAGCGAGGTGATCCTGATGGATTGCCCCGCTCTCCAAACCAGATGAATTCAATTTAGGATTTGCGTGCTGCCTGCTCGGCGAGTTGGATCGCTCGCTTCACCATGTTGCCCGCATCTTTGGCCTTGATACCGCCCCAGCCTTCTTGCTGGACAGTATCGTAGAAACCGAGGTCTTTCGCCAGTTCGTATTTAAGCTCCTCTGACATTACACTTCTTCTTCTGCGGCTCATACAACCATCCCCCTTAGATTAAGCTCATCAATTAGTCCAGTTCGTTAATTGGCAGAAATGACGGACGAGCAGGCTCAAGATTGTGGAGAAACAATCCTAAGGATCACTTGAACCTGTCTATGTAGTATGTCGTAACTGCTTAAACCTCATTCCTAATAAGATGGGGAGATGGAATTCCTCATTTATGAAAATAAAAAAGCGATCCGCCTTGTGGGGCGAATCGCCTGTAAAACGATGCTTACGGCTCCATATAAGAACTATGCGTCTGGCTGCCTGGATCAAATACCATGACTTCCACCGACTCCGTAAGTATATCTGCATAACTATAAGATACTCGCTTGAAGGTTTCTTGTTCCTCATCAAGCTTAACAATAAAAACAGAAGGGTACGTTTCTTCCAATACACCCGTACGCTCGATAGTCTTACGGCGGCCACCATTAGCCCGCAACATAATTTTCTGACCTATATGAGCGTCGAGATTGCGTTTGATATCCAACAGCGTATTTTTAGCCATTGTCGACGACCACCTCTTTTCTTGTCCATTATACCTTAATTTACAGTCTATGTCAAATCAAAACCAATTATTATATCAGCATGGAAAAGTTCCTGTCAATGAATTTTTTTGCAAATAAAAAAAGCCCCAAACTGGGACTTTCTTCGCACAACCTTAAACCGCAGATGGGTTCACTTTTAACGTGGACAAATCGTTCAATCCAGGTAACCCGACACGGTAACTGCCACGCGTTTCTACACCACCCACGCCTTGGCTTCCGCTAATGGTATTATGCAGAATGTCATTCATATTCACCGTATCTCTGACTGAAGTAAAGGAGGCTTTGGCCGCCACATATACCGGATCAAGCGCATGAATCAGAATTCTGCCTGGTGAACTGGCGAAGTTCGCCCCTGCCCGCAGCAGAGCCTCAAAATGAGACTGACACGCCCCTGCAACGATCGTGAGCGCATCCAGGTGACGTTCGTACTGCCGAGCAACCTGGATTGCTGCCACAAAGTTCTGAGAGTTCTTGTAGCTTCCCAGACTATACAGATCGTAAGGCTGGCGAGTCTTCAGCACGCCATCATGTCCTGTAATAACCACAATGTCCGGCCGAACCTTAGGTAAAAGATGATACAACGTATCGGCCATAGCAGACTCGTGTACATACTGTCCCTCTGCAGGAACGCGAAGCTGCTCGTAGAGATTCATGCTTTTTTTCAAATAGTTTGGATCTCCGTCCAGATGAAGTACTTTGCCAGGCATCTCGAAATAAGCAGGCTCTTGCTGCTGAGTCCATTCCTGAACCAATCCTTCTCGATTACGCTCTGCCTGTTCCATCCGGTTTTGCTGCAGACGAGAAAGCGTCTGATGAGCCTTGACATGCGCCTGTCGGGTCTTAGCGCTCTGCGGTTCATATGGAACCTGTATTAAATCATCCACTGGGGAATCGGCAAGCAGTCGGAACTCGGTACCTTTAATGACGGCACTGTCCACCTGAAGGCCTTCCACCCGAAAAGTCACATCTCCACCGTATGACTTTCGAACGACCAAGTCTCCGATATTCATCAACATAATCACCTCTACCCCATCGTATGGGCTAGAACCCGGATTGGTTCATCCGAATTTAAATACATTACATAGCAAACCTACAATTCTACAGATCAAATTCCATAAGAAGACCTGTTTATAAGGAGTCGCCTGTACTGAAATGCCTATAGCGCTGCACGAACTCCAGCTTCCCACATCACCGTGCTTAACGTTGCATACTCCTCCAAGCTGAGGGTCTCGCCACGTCTAGATGGCTGGATACCTGCCTGCTCCAATAATTGGTCAGCCTGCTCCCGGTTATCCTTCGTAAAAAAGCGAGATTTTAGGTTGTTGGAAATGGTTTTTCTCCGCTGTGCAAAAGAAGCCTGTACCACCTCGAAGAAGTGTGCTTCATCTGGCACCTGCACTGGAGGCTGTTCCCGAACCTTAAGTTTAATAACCGCGGATTCCACATTAGGCTGTGGGATGAATACTGTTGGTGGAACAACACAGACAAGTTCAGGCACACTGTAGTATTGTACGGCAATACTCAGACTGCCATAGTCCTTGGAACCAGGTGCAGAAGCCATACGTTCAGCTACTTCCTTCTGAATCATGACCACGATGCTGTCCACGGGCAGCTTTTCTTCCAGTAGCTTCATCATGATCGGCGTTGTCACATAGTAAGGCAAGTTCGCAACAACGCTGACTTTGTCCACTTGACCAAAATCCGTTCGGAATAACTCCTCCAGATCCAGCTTCAATACATCGCCATGATGAACCCGTACATTGGGATAAGGCTCCATCACTTCACCTAAGATCGGCAAGAGCCGCTGATCAATCTCTACTGCCGTTACAGGACCTGCAACCCTAGCAAGCCGCTCCGTTAGTGCTCCGATTCCTGGCCCTATCTCAAGTGCACCTTTGGACTCGTCCAAATCTGCAGCGTTAACAATCTTGTTCAATATATTTTGATCAATTAAGAAGTTCTGTCCTAGACTCTTCTTAAATGAAAATCCATGCTTCTGGATAATCTCTTTGGTTCGCTTGGGTGTTGCAATCTCCAACGTCTCTTCCATACCCTTCATTTACTTCACAATCCTTCACATTCGATTTGCGATAATGCGGCAGAGAATTCTTCTCGGGTGATCTGAAACACACTTAGCCGCTTGTGAAACTGCTTCCCGTTACAATATCCGATGCCGAGTATATTCCCCATCTCCATGCGACGTGCGGCAGCCTGGGGATGCACAATGAGTCCAGCAGCGATCAGATCCTCCCAATCAATCAGACTCGGTGCTCCTTCATAGGACGTATGCACACGTGCTAAGGCATGGCGAATAGCTTCTGGCGAAGCGTTCTCGACCCCGATATCTCCTTTGCGCGTTGCGTCAGCCTCAGGAATGAAGGCGTGCTTACAACCTGGTACCTTATTGGCAATAATTTTCCGTATCCGCTCGCCAGCATGATCTGGATCGGTCAGGACAATGACACCTCTTCGCTCCTGAGCAAGTGCAATGCGCTTTAGAATCCGCTGATTAATGGCTGAGCCGCCTGTTTCAATGGTATCCGCCTGAACGGCGCGCCTTATCGCCACCGTATCGTCACGTCCTTCAACCACGATCACTTCTTTTATCATGTTCCAATTCTTCCTTTCTAACGCAAAAAGAAGAGGAATATCCCTCTTCTCTGGCAAACGGCGGGCGAGACTGAATTCAGACCCTCCCGCCGCATATTCCGCATGAATCATTCATGCCTTATATTTTATAGCATTCCCATTTCAAAGTAAAACGATTTTAGTTTGCTTCCGGCTTCACCGGACCGATCACATAGACCGTTTTACCTTTTTTACGTCCGAAGTTAATGGCATGCTTCACACTGTCATAATATACGTCAATCTTATTACCTTTAATAGCTCCGCCCGTATCTTCGGCACGACGGAAGCCAAGACCTTCAATGTATACCCACCATCCGATGGGAATGACTTTCGGATCCACCGCAATAGTGCGACCTTCTGTTACCCGAGTACCGGAGGCTGTTTTGGTGCCAATGCCAGGCTCTTCAGAAGAATATGCCGTCATAGACACATTTTTGAGGACTTTAGAATACTTAAAAGAAGTACCTGAAACGGTAATAACTTTGCTGCCCGAGGCAGAAGATTTATCCGAGTTCGATGATGCCGTTTTTGTTGCTGTTTTTGTCTTCGAAGTGCTAGCCGATACCGTCTGGATCTCAGGCTCCTTCACGACAGGTGCAGGTTTAGCTTTGGTTCCGACAGCGATGACCTTATCTACGCGATTGGTCGATACCGACTTGCCTACCATTTTCTTGGAGACTAATTCTCCATCTTGGAACACTTTCTCAATATGTTGTACGAGTGTACCTTCTTTACCACTCACGATGACGCGGTTGTCACCTTTGTACAAGCTAGGGTCAGCCGTTTTGATGACTTTGAATGCGATGGGCTGCTCCACATCAACTGTACGCTTTGTTACACGCACTACACGGATTTTCATATCCTCTTTGATTGAAGTTCCAAGTGCAGGGTAAACTTTATCATCGCTTGCAATTTCAATACCCGACTTTTGAATTACCTCTTCTACCGATGCATCGGTTGTATACAGAGTCTTGGTGTCTCCGTCTGCCGTAATATTTACTGGAACGGCCCGCTCAATAACGATGCGGTCTCCATCTGCAATCGCCCCATTCAAGGGCATGGATACCTGATCGTGAGGGCTGACTGTGATTGACTGCTCCTCTAACAATTCTTGAAGCATTCCTGTACGAGTCTCTACCGCCTGAGCTTTGCCATCGATAACCAGCGAAATTTGTTTCCCGGCCTGACCATAAACGACTAACAAGATCATGATTGTAAGCGCAATTGAGAATATCGCGATCAATGCCATTTGACGCATGTTCTCATGCTTCCACCGTAACGCGAAAGACTTACTGGATGATCGTGACTCATGGGTCTCTTCTGTTTGGAATGTGCCCACTTCTCCGTCCTCCTTCATAGCCTCGCCGTCTAGAGTAATGCATGATGTCTTTGACGCGACTATACCTGATTTTCTACAGAACACGGGTTAGACCAACCTAGCCGGTTCTGCACCATGAATCAATCTTCGCAACATGATGTCATCCTCCTGAATACTTACCGTATGATGACAGTATTTCTTTTATTCAAAAACAAAAAAAGCCAAAGAAAGAGTGTAAGAGGACTCTTTCGTGGCTTCCGAATGATTTTGAATATCGGAAATTCATGCACGAGGTTGCCTCTCTTTTTCCGCTTGCGAGGTTAGCTGTCGGGTTCGGGCGAAAGAGAGCCGCCCTATCTCCGGTCACCCGCTCATGGCGGACGCCCTTGAATTCACCCCGAGACCCAAAGAAGAAATCAAATAGTGGCTTCGCAGATCATTCCGCTGCTTTTAGGTCAGCGAACGATGCGCACCGGCTATATTCACCGATGTTTAAGCCCTATTGGTTCCCCCGCTCTCCGATAACGGAGACTCAGCGAGATTGATTCATGAAAGTAATGTTGTTCATCGGAAAGTGTCCCTTTGTTCATCCCCCGAACATCTGTCCAATTTTCCGCACAACAATTCACTGAAAAGATGATATCCTGTTTCGATGCATGTTGTAAAGCGTTGTTCAAGTACGTTTTTCTAAATATTTGGTTAAAATATTGTAATATTCTTGATTTATTTGGATCAAAAAGCAAATTACCTCCGTCTAGCTCACTTTTTCATCCCATTTGCTCCATTTTTTAACGAATACCAAATCGTTCCATGGCATTTTTGGTGGTTATTGCGGCAATTTCCTCTAGCGAAATGCCTTTAATTTCCGCAGCTGCTTCTGCAACCAGACGTACATGCGCTGTCTCATTTCGTTTACCACGAAATGGATGTGGAGTCAGATAAGGAGCATCTGTTTCAAGGAAAAATCGATCCATCGGAACCTTCTCCAGTACCTCTTTGGGTTGCTTCGCATTTTTGAACGTAATTGGCCCTCCGAATGAGAGGTGAAATCCTAGATCAAGACATAGTTTCGCGGTTTCCCAGCTACCTGAGAAGGAGTGCATTACTCCGCCAACGTCTCCAGCCTTTTCTTCTCGCAAAATTTTTACAATGTCCTCATGTGCATCCCGATTATGAATGACGATGGGCATGTTCAACTCACGAGCTAGTCCAATCTGCTGTCGAAGCACACGCTGCTGTACATCCTTTGGTGACGTATCCCAATGATAATCTAAACCAATCTCGCCAATCGCCACGACTTTTTCATGCTTGCATAAAGATGCAATCCATTCCAAGTCACCTTCTTGCATCGTGATTGCATCCACCGGATGCCACCCAACAGCTGCGTAAATAAAGTCATATGTCTCGGCTAATTTCATAGTGGATGGAATTGTTTCTCGGTTAAAACCGACATTAATCATGCGGCTAATCCCTGCATCAACAGCCCGCTTGATCATAGCTTCACGATCCTCGTCGAATTGGGGCGCATCTAGATGGGTATGGGTGTCGAATAACATCATGTTTCGTTCTCCCTTTCTGTCGAATCAGAATAAATTGAATAGTCTATTCACGCTTATGCACGTGCAATCATATCTGATTAAATTTTTTTTAAAAAGTGAATTTTTCAGTTAGATAAAATGGGCTTATAAAGGTTTTTTTAAACGATTTGACCCTAACTACCTACAATATGTGGATTGAATTAGCGACAACATACTCTATATGTAGATCTGTTTAGGGAAATATAATTTTATAAAAAAACCTAAGATTACAAAATTATGTCGATCTACATATCCTCTCCATTAAAGCAGATTACTGTATCATGAGAACATCTCAGGTTAGAAATGCTTTTTAGCATAGCTACTTTGGCATAAAGCCGCACCACCCAAATCATGAGAAGTAGGGGCGCAAATGAGATGGCAACTCATGAAGAATGGCATCAACCTTGTTCTGTGGGTAGTATAGATGATGCTTTCCACGATGAATGCCACTGATTGAACGGACAATATCGGAAACCTCTGATAGCTCGTGCAGCTGGTCCTGCCGATCAAGCAACAAGATTTGCTTATCCGTCGATTCATTCGGACGAAACACATCATACGGAAGATCGGTCGGAAAATCAATTTCTAGATCATACTCAGGATTTAATCCTGCCTTGGCGAAAGCTTCTCGCATCTCTTCAATCGTCTCTACATCGATCTGTTCTACCTCTACATACTTATATAATCTGCGATCCATAAATCGTTCGCAGAGCTCACTTAGAACAGCATCGTCTTCTTTGCGCCATTGCATGAATGCCGTTTGGATCAATGCTTCGTCCAGTTGCAGATATTCATGAACAGCAAGTTCACCTTCAAACAACTGGGGCAAAGGATCAATCATGAAACGGAAATTAAATCCCTGCTTCACCAGCGTTTTAGCTCGTTTAAAAATTTGACGCAATATAATCTCAGAACTGCGGGTAACTGGATGGAAGTAGATCTGCCAATACATCTGGTACCTAGACATCAAGTAATCCTCCACAGCATGCATACCCGACTCCTTGACCACGATTCGTCCGTGGTAGGGACGGAGCATACGCAAAATCCGATCAAGGTCAATCGTACCATAGTTAACACCTGTGAAATACGCATCGCGAAGTAAGTAATCCATGCGATCAGCATCAAGTGGACTTGTAATCAAATTGACCACAATAGGTTTTTCGTACGTTTTTTGTATCACCGATGCAACCTTCTCTGGAAAATCTGGCGCATACCGTCTTAAGATGGCCCCTACCTCGGTATCGCCCATAATGATGCGGCAAGTCCAATCTTCATGATTCATATCAAATGCTTCTTCAATGGAGTGAGAGAATGGGCCATGTCCCAAATCATGTAGTAAGGCAGCACAGAGAGCCACAATCTTCTCCTCTTTCGGCCAATCCGAATAATGACTTCTTTCAAATTGTGAAATAATTTTACGTGTAATCTCGTACACACCTAGCGAATGAGAAAAGCGGCTGTGTTCTGCTCCATGAAAAGTCAGATACGATGTACCTAGTTGGCGAATCCGACGTAGGCGTTGAAACTCGGGGGTATTAATCAACTGCCAGATAATCGGGTCTTGCACATGGATATAATTATGTACGGGATCTTTGAATACCTTTTCCTCCGTTAAACGCTGTTCCATAATTGTCACTCCTTTTAGTTTATTTTATTTTGTTTTGTCGTTTCCGCCCCGAAATCCAACATTGATTCGACATACTTTGTCGAATGTTGTCGAACACAGGGGTTATAATGTTTTCCAAATCGACAAAGCTCACTTTCGTGTTTAAATGTGAAAAATAGCTTCTAATCCCTTACCCATCTTAATTTTATCAAAAACAGCCTTAATTTTAAGCTAATTTTAAGGTTGACTGTTTTGGGAATCGTTGGTATGATGGGTATCATAAAACATAAAATAATGTCGAATAATGACAATGATAAGTAGCTGAGAGGAGCACTGATTATAATGATGAAATCAACAGGTATTGTAAGAAAAGTCGACGAACTGGGACGGGTAGTTATTCCAATCGAATTGCGCCGTACGCTGGGTATTGGTGAAAAGGATGCTCTTGAGATCTATGTTGATGGTGAGCGCATCATGTTGAAAAAATACGAGCCAGCTTGTATCTTCTGTGGTAATGCTGAGAACGTAACTTACTTCAAAGGTAAAATTGTTTGTAACGAATGTATTTCCGAGATCCCTGCACCTGTGACAAAATAAGAAATATCAGGTATAATGGACTTATTCAATTGTTATTTCTAACCTTTTTATATTCCTTGATTGCCTTCCCGGTGTGAACCCCACCGCTGGAAGGTCTTTTTTTGTCTATTTACCCAAAGAAGCCTACTTGTCTTGCCTCTTGAGGCACATTCGAAGTAAGCGGTGGATTCAATATGACAACACATAGATTAACTATTGATGCCATATACCTGAATCAATTTCATAACTCATACCATTGATTCATTTATAAAATTTTTTTCCACCGCATCTCCGTTTTAATATTTCTTTAAGTTTCCAATTAAGGTTGCTTTAAGGTTTTTTTTATGTCACTCGATACATATATTTGGCTGGATTTATAATAAAGCGTTATACACGTCTCTTTTCGTTAACCCTCGATCTGTACCCGTTTTCTTCATCGCATCCTTACGACCTAGACCCTCGGACTCATAATGGGCTACATGCTCTTCCAATGAAAGCTGTTGCCACCATGCTTCACGTTCTGCTTTCCGTTCATGCTCCTTGATCCCATCAACCAGAAGACAGTACTCTCCAAGTGGTGGATGCTCTTCGAGCCATTCGATACATTCTCGGATGCTACCTCTTGCAAACTCCTCATGGCGCTTAGTCAATTCTCGAGCCAAAACTACAGGACGATCACCCAAGATCTCTTCCAAATAGGATAGTGTTTTACGAATGCGGTGAGGTGACTCATAAAACAACAAAGTGCCGTTTGATTCGTCAAAAGCCTCCAGCACTTTTCGCATATCCTTTTTCTCTCGCGGCAGGAAACCACCAAAGGTGAATCGTTCTGTCGGTAGCCCCGACACAATCAGAGCAGACAATGCTGCATTCGGTCCTGGGATCGGAATGACACGAATTCCAGCTTCAATGGCAAGCTGTACTAGGTCAGAACCAGGGTCAGAAATAGCCGGTAAACCTGCATCACTGACGAGTGCCAAATTTTTTCCTTCTATTATATAGCGTATCAGTTCAGGCCCGCTTGCGGCCTTATTATGCTCATGGTAACTAAACAGCATGGAAGGTGTAATATCAAAATGGGTTAAGAGCTTTCTTGTCTGTCTCGTATCCTCGGCCGCGATGATGTCACATTCCTTCAATGTGTTGATCGCTCTGAAGGTCATATCGTCCAGGTTACCAATTGGGGTTCCGACCAAATATAAATTTCCTGAGCCTTCCGTTCGATCTACATAGCTTTTCTGAACGTTCAATGTCATCTATAGCCCTCCTTCCACGGGGTGCGATTTGTTTTGTGAGCCATAGTAGATATCCATAATCTCTTCACAGTAGGTTCCCTCTTCATTGTACACAATGAGTGGTGGAAGCATCCTTACTTCTGGCTTTCCATCCTTAGAAGCTTCTATTAATACCATATTTGCTTCTAGATGTGAGCGAGGATGAACCATTCGAATCCGTTTGGGTTCCAGTTTGTATTCCCGCATGAGAGAAATGATCTCGGCAATACGCTGAGGACGATGAACCATCGACACTTTTCCGCCATTACGAAGCAGTCTACTACACGCTTGAATCACTTCTTCCAATGTACATCCGATCTCGTGGCGTGCCATAGCTTGATGAGTATTCATCTTCAGATCACTGCCATTCAGTGGCATGTAAGGTGGGTTAACCGTTATTGCATCGTAAGCTGCATGTCCAGTCACTTTGACAAGCTCGCGCAAATCCCCTTCATGGATGGTGATCGACTCGCCCAGTCCATTGAGTTGCACACTACGTCTTGCCATATCTGCTAATCGTGGCTGAATCTCAATTGCCTCCAAATTAGCCTGTGTGCGTGTCGTTAATAAAATCGGAACTACCCCGTTACCTGTACATAGATCAAGCACCCGACCACGTTTAGGAACAGAGGCAAATCTCGCTAACAACACAGCATCCATGGAAAAGCTAAACACTTCGTCACTTTGAATAATCTTTAGATCGTGAGAGAGCAAGTCATCAATTCGCTCTGACTCCTGTAACATTACTGAATTTTCTGTCATATGATGCACTCATCCTCCGGTAAGCTATGCTTCGTTACATTCTTTAACCTTAAAATATTTTAACCTTAAAAAAAACCGTAGGGTATCTTCCCTACGGTCACTTCATTTATTAAGAAAAGACAGGCAGAACAGACAATCGCCTTCCGTACGTAAATGTCCATAATAGACATTGCAGATATGGAAGCCTTCGTGATACAACCGAGCTAAGTTATCATACCCTTCACCTACAACATCTTCTCCGGTAGCCGGCCCTGCGGGTCTTGCAATCGGAGCTAGTGCAGAAGCAGCGGGCAGATCAGCTGGAGCTTCACGCTTGAGCAGTTTACGCAACTGCTCATTCTCAATCGTAAGCCGCTGATTATCCTCAAGCAGCTCTTTGACAATCATTTTCAACTCACCTAAATCACTGTGCAACTGACCCAATTGGGTTTCCATTTCATGAATGTGCGTAAACAGATTTTTCTTTTCCAAGTTTCCACCCCGAAGCAACCTTTATGGTTTACTTGATAACGACGTCATCCAGCGGAAGTTCTTTGACTTTACTGATGTCGAACAGTTGAACATGGACTGTGCGATTACCGGCATTGATTCCGACAACTTTTCCTTCACCCATTGAGGTGACGACCAATTTGCCTACAGCCGGAAGTTCTTCTCTCACACTTTCGTAGTTATCATGCTCAAACTTCAGACAGCACATGAGTCTTCCGCACAACCCGGAAATTTTCGTCGGATTCAGTGACAGGCTCTGATCTTTAGCCATCTTGATTGATACCGGCTCAAAGTCTCCCAGCCAGGAAGAACAGCATAACACACGGCCGCAAGGTCCGATTCCTCCAAGCATCTTCGCCTCATCTCGAACGCCAATCTGACGAAGCTCAATCCGTGTTCGAAAAATGCTGGCTAGATCCTTGACCAGCTCTCGGAAATCAACTCTTCCTTCAGCTGTAAAATAAAAAATAATTTTATTGCGATCAAACGTAAATTCCACATCGACCAGCTTCATTTTGAGGCCATGGTCTTTGATTTTATTTAAACAAGTACCGAATGCTTCTTTGGCTGCACGCTTGTTCTCATCTACCACACGAGCATCTGTCTCACCTGCTACGCGGATGACTTTCTTCAGCGGCAATACCACATCGGACTCGCCTACTTCCTTCTTACCAACTACAACCTTACCGTACTCTACCCCCCGCGCTGTCTCCACGATAACGCAGTTTTCTTTCTCAATGGGAAGGTCCAGGGGATCGAAGTAATAAATTTTGCCCGCTTTTTTGAAACGGACACCCACTACACTATACAAAAAATTAACCCCCTTGTAAGCCAATCCCACTTCGTCTGAAGCCCTATCTTCTTAAGGAACCCCCCGAAGTTATAACCGTTCGCATATGATTGGAACAACCTGTCCTCTCCCAGTCTTATGCCAAACCGATCAAAAATTGCTCCAGACAAAGCTGGCCATTGACATTGAAACGCAATTTTTTTCTACATGCCGCGGCCGAATCCATATAGGAGACCCACTGATCTGTACTGCGGGTTCGAGCCAATTGAGACAGCATGTCCAACTGATCTATAAAAACGATATGTTCATGCCTACCGTACTGAATATAAAGCATATCTCTAAACCATAAGTGGAATAGACTAAGCAGCATATCCAGATGTTCTGAGAGTCCGGTTTTGAAAAGCTTCTGCTGTGCAGAGATCAAAGATGTACTTCCTCTACCCAGGGACTCCTTCCCTAATTGTAACATTACGTTTCTAATTTCTGCAAACCAATTCTGCTGGAGAATTTCTCTACATGCTTCCAAACCTGACGCTAAATGGACTGCAGAACGAGCTAGATTAGCCGGATGTCCTTCCGAAATCAATATTTGCAGCATTTCTTCCGGAATAAGCGCGTTAAATGGAACGAGTTGCGCACGAGAACGAATGGTTGGTAGCATTGCCTGCCCGTTATCGGTAATCAGAATGCCTACTGCAGGCACCTGAGGCTCTTCTAGAAACTTCAGCAAACTATTGGCCGCCTGGACCGTCATCTTTTCAGCTTGCTCTATAATGTACACTTTAGGATGTCCAGCCTCTGAACGATAAGAGAAAATACGCTGTAAATCCCGAATTTGATCAATTTTGATGTTATTTCCATCCGGAGCAAGCATAGTTAGTTCAGGATGATTACCATGCTCTACCTTTCTACATTCTAAACATTGACCGCAGGCATCATCCTCTAGCTCTGTACAGAATATAGCCTTGGCAAACGTAATCGCTGTCTGCAATTGCCCGCTGCCCGATGGCCCACTGAACAAATATGCATGGCTGATCGCCTTACGCCTTAAGCTACTCTGTAACATCTGCTTCGCTGCCTGCTGACCCATAATTTGTTGAAAAGACATACTTCCTCCTCAGAAGCTTAAATTAATAAGCATTCCCCGAATTTCACCGACTTGTTGAAGCAGTGTAATTTTTCCATCCTCGGTCTCAAGCAGTTCATCCGCCATTAATAACAGGGCTGCATCGACCTCATCAATCAATTTATACCGTTTGCCCCGTCCTCTGCGATCCCATCCCCGGGTTTCTTTCATAGAAACACCGCGACGTACCGTCTCCTCCAAAAACCTCTTTACGAGCTGCTTATAGGCTTTGAGTTCGCGGATCGTCATGGATCGAGCCAATCGGTCACCCTGCATTTGAATTTCACTTAATCTACGGTTCAATTCAGCCTGTGAAGCTCGTTCACCCTGGTGATTCATCATATCGGAGAAATTTTTGGATTGAACCGGCTTGGAGCTGGAATCGGAAGAACTGATACCGCTCTGCATTGGCCGGAACCCAGGATTGATTTTCATGGATACGCCTGCTTTCTATTATAATACGTGTTATAAAAATCCGTTCTCAGTAGGTCAATCGCCCATCAGCACAGTGCGCATTGCGCCTGTGCGTGAAATCAACCTGTATATGAGCTGTATAAACCTCTATATATAATGGTAGAAAAAAATCACCATCATGTACCATTTGTGCAATTCTAGAATAGTCAGCCTTCGTCCAAGAAGAGCCGTCCTGTAGAAGAGGTTGTTCAGAAGGTTTTTGAACACACACTAATGTGGATTATTTTCCTTGGACGAAGAACGTCGATTGTTGAATCTCAAGAGGACGTAACTTTTGGAAATTACGACCTTGAGAAATAAAGCCTTTTTGTATGAATCATTCCAGGCTCAATGGAGATTGCTTAATCGCTTAGAAGTGTTCAAAACGATCAACTGGCAGAACAAATACGGTTGCTCCACCGACTTGAACTTCAACAGGTAGCGGCAGGTAAGAGTCGGTTGTACCACTCATTGGCGTAACTGGCGTTACGAGCTGTTCACGAACCTTACAACTGCTGCGAATGACGTTCATTACGGATTCGACCTGACCATCATCGACACCGATCATAAACGTCGTGTTGCCTGCCTTCAAAAACCCACCGGTACTGGCCAGCTTCGTAGCTCTATAGTTCGCTTTAACCAGGGCGCTGGATAATCGGTTGCTGTCTTTATCCTGTATAATCGCAACAATTAGTTTCATCCTGCATAACCTCCTTCAATAATAAGCACTTCATAAATGCCATGTTTATATATTAGACAATTACTCGTCAAAATCCTTCAAAATCCCTGTCTTAAGCGACAAAATGATTGAAGCGAAAACCTCATCTGGCGTAAGAGAAGCATCAATGATCTGAATTCTCTCCGGAAATTGTTCTTTTAGAAGGAAATAACCTTCACGTACCTTTCGATGAAACTCCAGACTTTCCAAGTCTAGACGATTTACCTCACGTCCAGCATGAGCATCGATCCGTGCAAGACCCTTTTCGGGTTCAATATCCAGATAAAGTGTCACATCCGGCATCAGATCACCGATTGCGAATTGATTAATGGCCCATACTTGATCCATGCCAAGTCCGCGAGCATACCCTTGATAAGTCAGACTGCTATCAACAAATCGATCGCAGATGACCATTTTGTCTGCCTTGAGTGCTGGCTCAACTTTCTCTGCCAAGTGTTGACTACGTGCAGCCGCATAGAGCAGCGCTTCGGTTCTTGCATCCATTGACGTATGAGAAGGGTCAAGGATGATGGCACGTATTTTCTCAGCAATTTCAATCCCACCAGGTTCACGAGTAACTAGCAATGGTATACCCTTTTCTTCCAAGTAAGAACCTAACCTGCTGATCATCGTTGTTTTTCCGGAACCCTCTCCCCCTTCTAGCGTAATGAATTTACCTCTGCCCTGCATATGCTTCCCTGCTTTCTATATCGATTATTGCGTCTAATTGTGTGATCATGAGTAATGCGTATTGTGTAATAAGTATGCTCTGTATAAGCTCAGCTAAATATCTTCTACGACTTCCTCTCTTGAGACAGCAATTCATGAAGATCGCCGTTAGTTGAATTCACATAGCTGAATTTATCATGCTGTACAATGGGCTCTATACTCCAGATTATGAAGCAGCCCACCTGAAGGTGTATGCCCATGTACACAGAACCCTCACTGTCTACTTTGGTACAAGCTCTATTTATATTACTATACATGATCGACGGCTGATGGTCAGCAATTCCCTTATAATCATGTTCAAAAAGGACAACCTCTTAGATTTTTCAAGTGGTACACCTCAGATACCGTAGAGCACCCATACCCAGAGCGGAAGCAGCATGGAACCAATAATCGCACTCATGATCATCGAAACAGAGCTTAATGCCACAGCATTCTCTCCATACTCGAAAGATCTGGCCATCCCAAGGGCATGAGATGCTGACCCTAGACCAACCCCATAGGCATGGCTGCTCTTTATTTTTGCCCACCTTAATAGCATTGGCCCAAGTAATATTCCCGAGAAACCTGCAATCATCACAAACAGTGAAGTAAAAGAGGAGTTCCCGCCAACTTGATCAGCAAGTTGAATGGCAACAGGTGTAGTTACGGATTTGGGTAAAATGGCGATAACCATCTCTTTCGGATACCCTAGCAGGATTGCAACCGATGCACCTGAAAACATGCCTGTAATGCTACCTATAATAGTGCCACCTATAACGGGGAAGATATTCTTTTTTAACATATGGATATGTTTGGATAAAGGGAACGCCAAGGAAACAACAGCTGGTCCGAGCAGTTCCTGAATCCATTGCCCCCCAAGCATATACGTATCTAGCGAGATATCTGTTATAACCAAAATTAGAACAAGGACAGCCGTTGTCGTTAGAACAGGCATCACAATAGGCCACTTCAATCGGCGATACACATATGTCGCTCCCGCATACATCACAATCGTCAATATAATCATTCCTAGTCCAAGGAGGATGGATGACATGAGAGCTCCTCCTTACGCTGATACTTTGCTCGCCAGGCTACAATCCAATGACTAGTCAGAGCAGATAACAGACAGGTGATTAGTGTGCTTACGATTAAACCGAGGACAAGTAAGATGGTATTGGCTCGGAAGAAATCGAAATGATTGATAATACCGACGGTTGGTGGAACAAATAACAATTGTAGATTGGATTGAAGCCAGGATGAGCCTTCTTCACCCCAGCTGATTTTGATCCAGCCTAGTTGAATGACAATGAACAAAACTAACATTCCTATAATGCTACCCGTAAGCGGTAGATTGAGTATGGTTTGAATCATGTTTCCTATCCAATAGAAGCCATACATACATATGACTTGTAGGACTATTCCTATATATTTTTTTAGCGGAATACCCAACGGTGTACCTTCTTTCTCTTTACCTAAAATAAATAACTCTCTGTGGAAAAATTAATATTATAATCGCCCAGCGGTATCGGTATAAATAGCTGTTCTATTCCCTAAACCAAGGTCATCGCTCTAACGTTAAGTCTCCCCTGCGGATAACAAGTTATATGTCCCAGAAGTCCACCTCGAAGGGTAGTTCAAGGGTAGAACTTTAAACTTCTAGCTAATAGCGTTGGTTCCCATTTCTATCACCCATTTATTGAAACAAAAATACTTGGCACCTCTATGCCGTTTCATCTTCTGTGGCTAAAATAAGTTTCACCAAGATTTTGGTGGCTATGCGTCCATTAAAGCGTTACGCGAGTTGGCTTTAGAGCGTTGCGAGACAGCTGGATCGCCTACTTTTGTTTGTCCTTCATTACCTTCATCGTTTGCAGAGAAGCGTCCGCTACACCATGGAACTTGGCTCCCTCATCCCGCAGAAGCTGTATACGCGCAAGGATCGTTGGGCTGATACGCTCCCCAGGATATACGAGAGGAATGCCTGGAGGGTATGGAATAACCATCTCTGCAGAACGGCATCCAGCACATTCATTAATAGTTACTTCTATGGTGTGCTCTTCTCTGATGGGCTGGAGTGAAAATGGGATTGGCTCCGAGTGAGACACCTTTTCTTGAAAATTGTTCCACGTGGAAATGTAGTGCTTCTCTTCTCTCATATGCTCCTCTGAGCCCTCAGACGAGAGCGAACCGTTCTCAGCAGCAGAAGCTAAGCTGATGTCCTGCAAAGCCTGTAACACATGATGGGCATCCTCCTCTGTAGAGCCCAAGCTGAAGAGCAAGACGACGTACCGTTCGTCGCTCATCTCGGGTATGCAGCCGCGCGCTTCAAGCTGCTGCTGCAAGCCATAACCGCTCAGTATTCCTAACCCGTCATAAATGACGGCCTTGAATGGATCCTGAGCGGTGTATCCTGCGGCGGCGTGGCCTAGCTCTGCCGCCGCCGCTTGCCCATGCATCTGCTCTGGCTGTGCAGCAGATGCATGGGCGGTTTGGTCAGCCGGCTCTACTTCGGCTGACAGCCCTTGCTGCTGCAGCGCCGCAGGCTGCAGCAGTTGGAAGCGCGGCAGCTCCGCGAGGCCGCGCTTGAAGGTGTGCACGGCGGCGAGCCCCGCCGTGAAGGTCTGCGCGCCCTGCACATGCAGGAGCCGGCGCGCAAGATCGAGCGAAGCCATCACAGGGTATGATGGGCTTGAGCTCTGCACCATGGCCAGTCGCTGGCGCAGCAGGGAACGGTTAATCCGTGTTCCCTGAACGTGCAGCATGGCTCCCATGGTGAAGGCAGACAGCATCTTATGTGTAGACTGCACTACACCGTCCGCTCCGCAGGACAGTGCAGATGCAGGCAGCTCCGGATGCTGTCCATAATGCGCGCCATGCGCTTCATCCACGAGCAGCGGCATGCCGGCCTCGTGGCAAATACGGGCAATGGGTGATAGATCAGCGCCCATCCCATAATAGTTAGGCAACGTGACAAATAGTCCCTTTGCATCAGGATATGCCTGGACAGCAGCTTGTACCGTCTTAACAGACGGCATAACGGCAAGTCCAGACGTAGGATCAACCCAAGGCTCCATGAATACAGCCTTGGCACCGGCCAGCATCAGCCCATGGATAACGGACTTGTGTACATTACGTTGTACCAGCACGATACTTCCCGGCTCATCACACACGGTTAAGAGCAATGATAGATTACCAGCTGTACTCCCCCCAACTAAAAAGAAACTTTCTTCAGCACCATAACAATCCGCTGCCAACTGCTGTGCCTCCAAAATAACCCCCTCCGGATGATGTAAATCATCCGTACCCGAGATCTCCGTCACATCCATACGCATCATCTCTAGAAATGCTCTCGTAGGTACAACATTAGACTGGGACTGCCTCTCCTGATGCTTCTCTTCCCATAGCGTAGTATCTTGTGGAGACTTCTGTCTTTTATAGGCAGCAACAACATGCTCTCCCTCTACTATATCTACTTGTGATTGCTCTAACGGCTCTCTCCCTAAATGGCTCTCATTGTACTTTGCAGCTTGATCATCAGAATGTGCATGTTCTTCCTTTTGCAATACAGCTCGATATACTTGTCCATTTTTGTGTCCGGGTACATGAAATGAACGTTGTCCAGAGTTCCGATATGCGAGTAATGCTTCATACAACGGTGCACGATGTGATTCCAATTCCATATCTTACCCTTCCCATATGCTCAGTATTTTAATAAACCTAGTACTAGTCCATCATTCTTTTCAGTTTCAAATTAACACTGACTTCATAACTCTTCCTATATGATATACGATAAAATATCAATTTAACGGTATTCCTCTACAAGCCCAAATACAATTTGGGTTCGCTATGTCTTCTCCAGAACGATACTCCTTCTAGTTGTAGCTCTTACACCAATGACCCTCCGTCCGTTGAACCAATTCATTTCCTAATTCAATCTCCATTTTAGCATATCCCTTTTTACCGTACTCAAGACGATCTCCTTCATACCCTTGAACACACAGAAAAAAGACCCTCACGGGGTCTCGATCATACCTACACCTATATATTGTATGTTGTCTTTAAGCGTTCTTTTGCACCCATATTTGCTTCATCTGATGGACAAAATAGTTGTACTTTGCATCCTGTGCATCGGTATGAACCATTTCAGCTTCACAAGTATCACATATAAATTCGGATACAATAAAAATGCCGTCTCGTTTACGTTGCTCGCATATGATACATGTGTGTTCGGCGTGTCCTTCCATCAACCATCCCACCTTGTTTTACGTTTACTATCAGTATTGCACAGTTTCTATTATTTTAAACCTTTTCATAGTGCATTTCTTTTACAAAATATATATATTCACTTCTCCCCTCTTGGGTGTCTGTACCTATAATAAACATCATCATCACTTTAGAAAACGTCTATTCATGCCTGTTCTACAAACTTATTCTGGATTACATAGTCGATATGCTTACGATTTAAACGATAAATACCACCCATTAGGATACACTCCAAAACTAATATTCTATTATCTTAAAAAATCTTTGATTTACAGCCGATATATAATACATCACCATTGGAAACTGACAGTCTGTCTCATCGAGAGTATAATTGATTCTAGACTCGCTAAGGTTAAACATCTTGTACATCATCTCATCATGACTTACAAGGTTCATATAAGCATAAGGACTCACACCACATCTAGATTGAAGCATCTTGCACATCAACGTGATCCCTGAAGGAGGATTTGTCCACGTATGGTCGCCGAACCGGAGAATAAAGCTACATTCTATCAATACCGGCTTCTGAAAAAAAAGGTCATCGCTCGTAGTGTCATCTACAGCTATCTCTGCTTGCCTGTTATCATGCTATTTTTTAATCTACTCGCATTCTCCTGGATGGGTCTCTTATCTTTTGTACTGGCAGGCCCCATTACAATTTGGATTCACTATGTCATCGCTAGAACGATACTCCTTCTAGTGCGTAGCTCTTACACCAAACGCTGGCGCTGGAGCCTCCGTATGCCTTGGCTTGGGTATATCCCTGACCAGCATTTCAGCTACCGTATGTTTGTTCGCGTACACTTTAATATTTGCTGGATTGGCCTATGCATCATCACAGTATGTCTGATCTGGTCACCGCTATCTTTTTCGTTTGCGTTAATATTCTGGCATATCTGGCTGCTTGTCCCTCGTTTATATGTAATTTTGTTTCTTTCCAGAGAACGCAAAGATGGTCTGATCAAATTGACTAATCAAGATGTTTCTTATTATCTTCAATAATGAATCCGGTCTCATTCCGATTGAGAACCATCCCTTTTAGTACTACATATTGCTTTGCTAATTCACTCTTTTCCTTCTACTTTATTTCATGTTCAAGATCAATACATCAACCAACATAGCAACAAAGGTTATCCACAGTGGATAACCTTTGTTTATTTCGCCTAACTTCTCCTTTATCCACACGCTGGGTACAATCCATCAGAGTTATCCCCAACATTTAGTTTCAATTTTGCTTCATATCATCCTGCCCTCTAGCTACTTTGTCGCTCACTCTTCTCCTCGATCTAAGGGGACTGCCTAGGTCAAACCGGAGGAAAGTGAGAATGGACGTCAAAACTCATGACCTTTATGACCTAGGCTACATATGACCGACACCGCACTTGCTCGGCTTCTGTACCTCTCTATTCCTTAAATATCCGTGATACGCTTTACCTTAATGCTTCTGTCTTCCACTACCCCATCTGCGCTTAATTCCCCATTGGCTACCTTAGTCTTAGTCGTGAGCAGATCGCTAATCGTCATTAGGCTTTTCCGTTCAATTATGAGGTTATTGGATAGCAAATGATCAACTGCATCTTCTCACACCAAAATAAAATCCATTACATGCAAACAAAAAAGCACCCGTCAATGTAACGAGTGCTTTTGTATATAGGCTTGAACTCATCAATCTAAACTACTTCATGATCATGCACGGACATCGCTAGTCCTCGTCATCCAATGATTTTACAGTCGTTTGAGCTGTATCATTCTTTGGAACCATTAGCGTAAAGAATCCATCATGCACAGCTAACTGTACGATATGTCCCTCTTTAGCAAATACACGTAGGGAACTTGAGGTATTGGAATTACTCTTAGCCAGCTCCTCTGTCCAGCCCCAATTTTTGATTTCGTTTAGATATACTTCAGGCAAGCTTGTGCTTTCACTAATACCAGACAATGTATATCGAACATAATCCATATCTGAATTACCTTCAGATTGGTCAGATTTATTGGCTACCTTGGGAACGGGGAATCCTTTTTCATTAACCGCTCCTTCATAAGAAGTCCATGCGACTCCTGTTTCACCGCAAGCGGTTAGTATAACCAACATGCAGATCATAAGAAATGAACATAGTCCGAGTCTTCGCCGACTTAACACACACACCCTCCTTTTCACAGCTGCACATTCCAGCTCTGTGTTGAGGTACTTTTAGCATAATTAACATAGTCCTATTATACTGGTTTTATGCTTTCTTTCCGTAACAAAACTGTTACCTTCTTTTCGTTAGAAAATGTCAAAACGATATCATATTTTCAGAAAAGGCCAATAAACAAATAAAAACCACCACCGAATAACATCGGCAGTGGTTCTTTGCTTGGCGGCATCCTACTCTCCCAGGACCCTGCGGTCCAAGTACCATCGGCGCTAGAGGGCTTAACGGTCGTGTTCGGGATGGGTACGTGTGGAACCCCTCCGCCATCGCCACCAAACGCGTAGCTTACATCTCAGAG
>NZ_JAMAUZ010000014.1:0-64155 GCF_023714095.1 Paenibacillus sp. MER 99-2
GCGTTCGTCCTGAGCCAGGATCAAACTCTCCAATAAAGTATTGAAAAGAGCGATTAGCTCATTTTGAATCTGACGAGATTAAAAATCTCATTTGTGCTTCGAAATCATCCAGTCCGAAGACATGTACGATTTCTCAGCGTCGATCTCGCAAGCAAGATCGTTACTCACTCGTTGTTCAGTTTTCAAAGATCAAACTTGAATCATGTTACTCATTTTTGTGTCAACCACATTTTCAGCGGCGACTTTTATAATGTATCATACCACCGTTTTTTTTGCAAGTACTTTTTTTACAACTTTTCAAACTCTTCATTTCAGCACTTGTTTCGGTGAACTTGTCCTAAAAAAGGAACGAAAATTAATTTATCATATATATCAGAAACGGTCAACCCTTTTTCGACATTTTATTCATTGGTCTTCCTCATCATGATGTAGAGGTACAGCGTTAGCTATACATGCCGCACCCCTTTTATCCTAATAACCATTGATTGACTATGAGCACAACCTTCATGGCTTTGATTTTTTTAATTTCCCGCCCCTCGCATACTTAGATAACTCTTTTGGCGGAGCAAAACGTGCATACATCCGAAATACCGTTTTGTAGCGACTCGCAATAGCGTATTTGATTTCTTGGTCAAGACGGTTATCACTTAGGTCGAATAACATTTCATCAAGCTCTTTGCGAAGTACATAGTCTAGCTCCTTGCACTCCTTATCGTTAAACAGCATACCCAGCATTAGAGTTCTCCTTTTTCTGCATATGGATAATACGCGCTCGTGTGTAGTTGTCTGATGTTATGCCTATCTAGCAAACAGACCTTTATCGAATCGCGTAAGGTTAGTAGTACAACCCCAATTAAGTTAACGTGGAGGTTGTACCTGAACCCGTTTTATTGTTATGGTCAACTTTCTGAAAAATTATGAATGTCATTCCATACAAATTTATCCTCGCACGATGCTGTAGGTAATCGTGCTCTCAATGATCGCTGCAACGAGCAACAAAATAATGACCCAACAAGATGCTGTTAATGTCCTACGCAGAAACACTTCCCACTGCTTACCGAGCAAGTGTCTTTTCGATCCACCAAGCTGCATGAGACTTTTGGTAGCTAGTCCCCCGAACTTTAGGCCGAATGCACAAGCAATAATGATCACTGGTATTTCGATAATCCCATGCGGGAGCAATCCTTTAATAACGATATCATAGAAACTTGCTCCATAATTCATCGTGGTGTGCACAAGGAACCCAATAACCATTCCGTTGATCAGTAGAAAAATAATTGGCAGAATGCCAAAGAATATGCCGGCATAGATCACAAGTACACTTTTGATTGCATTGTTGAAGAAAATGAACAGGAAGAAGTTTAACTGCACATTCCCCCCTTGCTCCAAACGCTCACTCACTTCTCTTAATCCCCCAATTTGATTCAAAAGTAATTCTTCTAGTGGCCCAGTACTCACCCACCCTACACTTATTCCAATCACAAATAGTGCAACTGACCAGATTAACGCATTCCGGATGGATCCCAGATCTTTTAGAAAAGTACTAAATTTAAGCATAACGACCTCCTAAGTAAATAAGTTAATGGACAAACAAACATTAGATACGAATAACTAAGCAGTACGAGCATACATTGGGAAGTAAACAAGCATTTCTTATGGGAGAGGGGCGCTTATTGAAATGAACTCGTTCTATGTATTTAGCGGCAAAAAGATCAAACGTTACCTGATTGTGCTGGCTGCTGCCGTGTTTGCTATCGGAATAATCTATCTGGAGAGCGGCAACGTTTCTGTGTTCTCAGAGGATACACCTTCTGCAGTCTACAGTGTTCCAACAGAAAAAAAAGTAATTGCACTTACGTTTGACATTAGCTGGGGGGATAAGCGAACCGAACCCATCCTTAAGGTGCTGAAAGAGAACAAGATTGAAAAGGCTACCTTCTTCCTCTCCTCACCATGGAGTAAAACACATCCTGAAATCGTAACCTCAATTAAGGAAGCGGGATACGAAATCGGGAGCCATGGGCACAGACACGAAAACTATAGCAGCCTGACAGAGGAAGAGATCCGTAAGGAAATTTCGACAGCTCATAGCATTTTAACCGATTTAACGGGTAAAGAACCGAATTTATTGCGACTGCCCAATGGTGATTTTGACAAACGTGTTCTCCAGGTTGCGAGTAGTTTGAACTACCAGGTCGTACAATGGGATACTGATTCTCAAGATTGGAAAAACCCCGGTGTACAAACCATTGTTGATCGTGTAGTCAGCAAAGCTCATCCAGGAGATATCGTTTTGCTGCACGCCAGTGACTCATCTAAACAAACGCATGAAGCCTTACCTGTAATTATTGATAAACTTAGGAATCAAGGGTATGAGTTTGTCACGGTTTCCGAATTGTTGAATCACTCCAGCACTAAAGGTACAGAGGTGCGTGATCAAGCTAGTGCACAATAATACGCTGCCAAGTTACGTTATATCTCAATGAAATGCTCATGTATTACAATAACTGCAATGACGTTATAGATCAAAATTACACATTGTATGCTATTCGTGGCAAATGAAAAGAGCTAACCAACGTTAGCTCTTTTTGGGTTTGTTATTATAAGAAAATCAAAAACATGCTTCTGACCATTTCACACCTGCTCTACCTTTCCAGTAACAGCTTGTTCTGAAGGTGAATCGACCAATTTGTGCAATATCAGCATTTGGTATGCATTACACATTAGTAAGGGAACCACAATAAATATGGTCGCTGCATTTGAATCTATGCGTAATACCCCAATCGTCTCTACAGCTGTTACAGCAATCATAAAGAAAAGGGTCGGCACAAGTGCAGAAATGTTTGTTTGCTTAACCTTCACGTAAGCGGTAACAATTGCTGCTGCTAAAATAATGAGTCCAAGGACAATATCAGATATAGGCTCTCGCCCCTCCCCCACAAACAGCCGCAAGAACATCACATCAAGTAAAGCCAAGACTGTTAGTATGATCTGAACAATTTGCCAGCCCCGTTTGGGAAACACGCCTTTACCCATATAATTCAAAATTAAATATGCAAAGAAGCCCATCTGCGAATATACACTAATCATAATTCCGGAGCCAAAAAGAATGAGCAGATATAACATAAAATCAGCAAATCCATTCGTTTTTTCTCCATTTAACAACATCATTGTTAGTCCTGTTACTAATGATCCCGCCGCTCCGATCAACAACGCGGTCCAAAATAGGAAAAACCATTTCCGTAAATTCAAATGTTTTCCACCCCCGAGACTTTATTTTACCAACCTTCTCAGCAAAAAACCATCTCCGATCAACATATTTACGGCTTTCTCATCACATACTACATCCAGTATCTAATCAAGGAGGGGTTGTGCACATGAAACGGCCATTGTGGCAGTTATGTTGTGTCCTATTTGGACTATCCGCCCTGCTCGCCGGCTGCGGCTCTGATCAGAATTATTCGCCTCCTCAAGGCAGTTATAAAGAGATGAAAACCATGGTGGTGGACATCCTCAAAAGTGATGAGGGAAAAAAAGCGGTGGAAGAAGCTCTCACTGGTCAAAGCTCTTCTGGCGGCGGTGGAGAAGGCGGTGGCTCTGAGCAAGGTGGCGGTGGTGGCGGGTCTGGTACAATCGGTATGAAAATGCTGATGCCTATGCAATCTCAGGAACAGATTCGTGTTGCGGTAAAGGATACCATAACAGCTCCAGAATACAAGAAGGAATTCGAGAAAATTATGACCGATCCACAATTTGCAGGTGAGTTCGCCAAAGTGGTCAATTCACAAAGTAAACAATTACACATGGAACTAATCAAAGATCCAACGTATCAAAAATCTATCTCAGATATTATGAAATCTCCTGAAGTTTCCAAGATGTTCATGGACATGACTAAAACGCCTGATTATCGTAAACAAACGATGACCGTCATGCAAGAAGTGATGCAAAATCCTTTATTCCGTATGGAAGTTCTAACTTTGTTGAAAAAAGTCGTTCAGGACGAGCTTCAACCTAAGGTGGAAAGTGGCGGAGGACAGAAGGATGATCAACAACAGCAACAAGACGGTCAAGGACAAGATAGTGGTTCAGGTGATGGGGGCGGTGGGGACTCGGGTGGCGGATCATAGAAATACTGGTTTAAGTGATATCGTATGAAATAGACGGTTATGTATAATCAAAGGCCCCGCATCTATAGATGCAGGGCTTTAACTCGTAGCTATCGCTTCGACAAAGGAAATTCGGACTAAAATTTAAAATTTAGTTTCAATCTCTTTTGCGATTTCAGCATATATCGTTCCAATAGGAGTATCTGCTTTGTAAACGGATGGTGAGAAGTCTGGCTCAGAGATATGGTTATCTGGTGCTCCAAGTGGAATCTGAGCAAGTAGACTTGTATGCAAGCTTTCAGCAAGCTGCCCACCGCCTCCACGACCAAATACATAGTCCTTTTCTCCACAACTCCCGCATTCATAATACGCCATATTCTCGACGACACCAAGCAGCTCATGTTCGGTCTGAATGGCCATCGCTCCTGCACGTGCTGCCACAAAAGCCGCTGTTGCATGCGGGGTAGTGACGATAATCTCTTTGCTATGGGGTATCATCTGATGTACATCTAGTGCAACGTCACCCGTTCCTGGAGGCAAATCAAGTAACATGTAATCGAGTTCTCCCCAATTCACATCGGTAAAAAACTGACGAAGCATTCGACCTAACATAGGCCCGCGCCAAATCACAGGATTATTCTCACGAATAAAGAATCCCATCGACATAACTTTAACACCGAATCGTTCTACTGGCTGAATAATCCCATCTTCTACAACGGGATACTCTTCAATCCCCATCATGTCCGGAACACTGAAGCCATATATGTCTGCATCAATTAAGCCGACCTTTTTACCTTGACGAGCCAGAGCGACTGCTAAGTTCACCGTCACAGTGGATTTACCAACGCCACCTTTACCACTTGCAATTGCAATGTAACGTACACCAGATTCAGGGCTCAACAATTCGTGTCCACCCAAACCTGCTGCATGGCCTTTGACGAGAACTTCTTCGTCACTTGGGTCTTGTTCAATATCCCCTTCTGAAAGGTTCTGACGTTCATGCTCAGACGCTGCCCGAAAGCGAATATGTACATCCTCTATTCCATGCTGGGACAAAAGATTGCGCGCAGCATCACTTAGAGCTGTTGTATCCTCGGGCTGGTTGTCCAACGTCACGAGTGTAATGGCTACACGATGTTCTTTCACCATAATATCGCGAACCCACTGCAGTTCGGTCAGACTAACTCCCAATTGTGGTTCTTGTAATGGTTGCAATAGTTCAAGTATCTGTTCTTTTGATAACATCAGACAGCACCTCAGCTTTATCTATTGGCATGTATTAAGTATGCGGTATCAATTATATCATTACCGGTCTGATTGTGACTAACTTTTCGGGCGTTCTCCTGAGGAATATCGAAGAATCCCGTTATATATGGAGGCTGCAACTTTGCGCTGATACGTTTCATCTGCAAGCATTCGTGCCTCTTCTGGATGAGACAGGAAACCTACTTCCACTAGAGCAGAAGGAATCTTCAACGCCTGTAGTAAGTACACGGTATTTACCGTTTTGGCGATCCGATCTGTGTTTTCCAGATTCCGTATCATCTCTTGCTGAAGCAGATTCGCTAACCCTTCATTGTCAGCATGATTAGGTGTATAAAATACTTGTGCCCCGCTCCAACGGTTAGAAGGAACGCTATTCATATGAATGCTAATAAACAGATCTGCTTGCTTGTCCTCAATCCGTCTAACTCGTTGTTTCAGATCTTCTGTTTTACGTTTGGAGTAACCTCTTGTATCCGCTTCAGCAAGATCTGTATCGATCTCTCGTGTCATTACGACCAAAGCACCTGCCTGTTGTAAGTAGTCCCTCACATATAGGGCGATGGAAAGGTTAATGTCCTTCTCAATTACGCCCTGCTTACTGACTGCTCCCCCATCTGGTCCACCATGTCCAGCATCAATAGCGATAACTTTGCCTGCAAGAGGCAAGCTCCAGTATCCGGACGTTTTGGATGAAGGAATCTCATATGTGGCTACACCTACTAACATCGCCAATAAACACAGACTTAACAGTATTCTTTTTACCGTACGCAGACGTATCCAAACAACAAAATGTTTTCCCCTATTTTTACGCATTAAAAAACCACCTCGCCCCTATAAATGACTCTAATCATCTATATGGGACAAGATGGACAAATATAACCTTTAGGACTGGACTTGCTCAGCCATTCCTTCAATCAGTATCTCAGCTACCTCTGGACGTGTAAACTCAGGTGGTGGGCATTCTCCATTACGAAGCAATCCACGTACCTTAGTTCCAGACAACGTCATATGATGCTCTTTACCGTGTGGACAAGTTTTACTGGAAGCCATATTACCACATTTGGTACAAAAGAAGCTATGTTCGAAGAACAGCGGCGTAATCCCCAGCTCTTCAGCTGTAAAGTTGGAGAAAATCTCTTGTGCTTCATAGGTACCGTAATAATCACCAACGCCAGCGTGATCACGACCAACTATAAAATGGGTACAACCATAGTTTTTACGCACCATAGCATGGAAAATCGCTTCACGTGGCCCCGCGTATCTCATGGCCGCTGGAAACACACCTAGAAAGGCACGATCAGCCGGATAATAGTTCTCCAGCAACACCAAGTAGCTCTTCATGCGCACATTGGCTGGAACGTCATCAGACTTCGTTTCACCTACCAGCGGATTAAGGAACAAGGCATCCACGATCTCCATCGCGCTTTTCTGAATGTACTCATGTGCACGGTGAACTGGGTTACGGGTTTGAAAACCAACTACTGTTCTCCATCCCTTCTCCTGAAAGGTCTTCCTAGTCTCAGCAGGATCGAAATAAAATTGCTCAAATTTCGCTGGTTTAGGGCGATTTAACACTTGAATTGGACCTCCCACATACGTTGCAGGTCGCTCCAGTAATTTTTTCACACCTGGATGCTCTGGATCGTCTGTTTTGAACACTTTACGTGCTTCTTCACCCTGATCCACCTTGTATACACTCTGAACTTCCAACAAGCCATAAGTGACTCCATCATCTTGCCCCACCAAAGCTACCCTTTGTCCCACCTGCAGCTCAGCAGCGCGCTGGTCGTCTACAGCAAGAGTGATCGGGATACTCCATACCGTGCCATCTGCCAACCGCATGCGCGATACAACAGAGAGATAGTCCTCCTCATTCAAGAAACCCGTCAGTGGGGAGAACGCCCCCACACCAATCAGATCTAAATCAGAGATCGTCCATGTGTTGATGTGCAGTGAAGGCAGTGTCTCACTTTCCCGTAGTAGTTGTTCCCGTTCTTCTCCTTGTACGACACGCTGTACTAGCGTACCTCCATGAGGCAGAATTGAAGTCATCTTGTCAGCTCCCTATTTCAATATTAATTACCACAATGAAAAAGTATCACAGAAGTCAATTACTGGTTTGGTTACGGAAACCTCATAGGTTGTTATAAACGAGCCATATGCTTATAAAGTGTACCATTTATTTACTATTGTTATTGCTTACATTATGAAAATTATTTATGCAGTCCACACTCAGTCTTGTCATTACCGGACCAGCGTCCCGCACGTGGATCTTCTCCAGGCATGACTTGACGTGTACAATACTCGCATCCAATACTCGGGTAATTCTGATCATGTAATGGATTGTAGACGACATTGTTAGCACGAATGTAGTCCCATACATCCTCCGAAGTCCAGTGAGCGATTGGATTGAATTTCATAAGACCAAATTTCGTATCATACTCCACTTTCTTGGAGTTAGCACGGGTAGGTGCTTGATCTCGACGTATACCTGTAATCCAAGCATCATACTGAGATAGTATACGTGTCAGTGGCTCTACCTTACGGATATTACAGCATGCATTCGGATCCGATTTCCACAACTCCGCTCCATGCGCTGCCTCTTGCTCTTCAGGCGTAATTTTAGGTGATACACGGACAAAATCTAAATTGTATTTTTCTTGCATAACGTCCCGAGTTTCATACGTTTCTTTAAAATGAAAATCCGTGTCCAGGTAGAACACATCCGTGGATGGACTAATCTTTTGCAGCATATCTACTAATACAACATCCTCCGCACCAAAGCTGCATGCAAATGTAATGTTTGGAAACGTCTCAACTGCATAACGAATAATATCTTCTGGGCTAGCAGATTCTAATTCCTCAGCTTTTTTCCGGGCAAGTTCCTCTTTTTCAAGCAAGTTCATTTGGTATTTCCCCCATTCAACAATTGTAAATCTAAATCTAAAGCCGACTAATCTAATATGAATTATGTTTAGTATAAATCTTTCGTAGGGGATGTCAATGCCTGCCATATGGTAAAAAAGAGCATATATCGTTTCATTTAGACGTTGTAAATGAGCCACTAAATAGGGATTCAGTTGCCCACTAACCCTATCGAAAGCAATAGATGTGAATCAACTCAGCACATACTAAGTCAATACATCACTTATGGTGACCGCCTGTAATCCTTTGCCCCTATTGGGTTTACAGACATTTTAGGAATTAATGTGACAGTCTTCTCCCTGTCTATAATGTCTAGCCGTAGTGACGGTTAGATGTGTTAAAACTTAGAAATAAGATCAGTGATTGCTCAGAGATATGTAAGCGAGTTTTATTGAAACTATAAGAAAGACTGATGGATTGATAAGTCAGTTTAATGTTTTGTATTTATGTGATGAAGTATTGAACAGCTCAAGTAATTTGTATGATCTAATGTGTGCGAAGGAGCATGTTCATATGGAGATGGAACTCTATAATGAACTACGTAGATATAACCATAACCCGGTGAAGGAAACAGGATGCCACAGAGCGTAAGAGAATATAATTGATCTCCACAAGCTGTAGATATTTTAGACACAAAAAAGCCCCTGGCCGAGGCCAGAGGCTTGTAATGCATATTAACGTTTGGAGAACTGAGGAGCGCGACGAGCGGCTTTGAGACCGTATTTTTTACGTTCTTTCATCCGTGGGTCACGAGTCAGGAATCCTGCTTTTTTCAGGGATGCACGGTACTCAGGATCTGCTTTCAACAGAGCGCGAGAGATACCGTGACGGATAGCGCCGGCTTGACCGGAGATTCCGCCACCATGAGCGATAACCAAAACGTCATAGTTGCTGAGCGTTTCTGTCAAAGTCAGTGGTTGTTTTACGATCAGTTTGAGTGTTTCCAAACCGAAGTATTCATTAATATCACGTTTATTGATGACAATGCGTCCTTCACCCGGTACAAGGCGAACACGTGCTACCGAATGTTTACGACGACCTGTCCCATAGTATTGTACTTGTGCCATGAAACTGTCCTCCTTTTAATTAGCCGCGAAGTTCGTAAACTTCTGGTTTTTGTGCTGCATGTGGATGCTCAGTGCCTCTGTACGCTTTAAGTCTCAGCTTCATTTTCTCGCCCATGCGAGTTTTTGGAAGCATACCGCGAACAGCCAATTCCAACATACGTTCAGGTTTGTTTTTAACCATCTCTTCAGCAGTAGTTACTTTCAAACCACCTGGGTGCATCGAGTGACGGTAGTATTTCTTACCTTGCATTTTTTTACCAGTCAATACGATTTTCTCAGCATTGATGATAACAACGAAATCGCCAGTGTCCACATGTGGAGTGAATTGTGGCTTATGTTTGCCGCGGATCAAAGCAGCTGCTTCGCTCGCCAAACGTCCGAGGGTTTTGCCTTCAGCATCAATGATGTGCCATTGGCGCTCAACTTCGTTAGGCTTCGCCATGTACGTAGTACGCATGAAAATTTCCTCCTTAAAATGTTCAAAATCATCATTTTCATTTATCTTCGTTCATTAAGTTATAACTTTAGGTGTTGATGGATTAGTTGTTGCAATGTGAACCTCTTAATTGGGGCTGTGGGAAAGCCATTAAGAAAACACAACTTTTATATTACATGATAGGAGACCAAATCGCAAGTGTTAATTAAGCTTTTTACTCACCAAATTTAATCTTTTTTGTATTCAAGATCCCAGAGCATTAAACCGCAGCTAACAGCAGTAGGTCCTGCAGCAGATCGATTACATGCAGCAATCATATTCGGTACATCAGAGGCTTTCCGTTTGCCCTCTCCGATCTCCAGCAGCGTACCAACAATGATACGAACCATATGCTGCAAAAAGCCGTTACCACTCACATAAATGTGAATGACGCCTTGATCGCGCGGATGATCCCTACACATTGAACGGTCTACTTCCATCCATGCTTCGTATACCGAACGTACATGATTCTCTTTCTGAGACTTGCGTGAAGCAAAGGACGTGAAATCATACGTACCTATAAAGTGACGCAGTCCCTCCTCCATAGCCGCAGTGTCCAGTTTGGCATGGTGATGATATTGCAGTCTTCTGTTGAAAACATCCGGAAATTGATTCGCATTAACCGTGTACCGATACGTCTTCTTTTTCGCTGCATAGCGAGAATGAAAATCCGCCGGCACTTCCAATGCATCAATAACGACAATATCCGCTGGTAATCTGGAGTTGAGTGCAATACACCAACGCTCAGTTGGAATCTGTGACTCTGTAGGAAAATTGAAGATTTGTCTGCGAGCGTGTACGCCTGCATCCGTTCGGCCTGAACCCGTAATTTTAACAGTCTCACCGGTTAATGCACGAATGGCATCTTCAAGATGGTCCTGAATGGTATTACCTCCCGGCTGTACTTGAAAGCCGTAATAGGCTGTTCCATCGTAAGTTACCGTCATACATAAGTTGCGCATCATAACCACACCTTTGTTCCATACTATACAAATACATATCCCTATCCCGAACAGCAAAAGAAGCCCCTTACGGAGCTTCAATTACAGCACGAATTCCGAAATGAAGAGAAAAAAAGGGTTAACCCAGAATCGTTGACTCTGTCCCCTTTCCTCATCTCATCTGTTTTACGCGCGGTCTACCAGTTCCAAGTAAACCATTGGCGCTGCGTCACCACGACGAGGTCCCAGTTTCAGGATACGAGTGTATCCACCTGGACGCTCAGCGTAACGACCGGACAATTCGCTAAACAGTTTTTGGATTGCATCTTGCTCACCATCGATAGTTTCGCGGCGAACATAAGCTGCCACTTGGCGACGGGCGTGAAGATCTCCCTTTTTCGCTTTAGTGATCAGTTTTTCAGCAATAGAGCGAACCTCTTTTGCTTTCGCTTCAGTTGTCTGAATGCGTTCGTATAAGAACAGGTCGGTTACCAGGTCACGGAACAAAGCTTTACGCGCGCTGGAATTACGGCCCAACTTTTGGTATGCCATTGTTTTCCCTCCTTCACTTCAAGCACTCGGCTGTCTATTCTTCTGTACGGAGTCCCAAACCAAGCTCCTCAAGCTTCTCTTGAACTTCTTCCAAAGACTTACGTCCGAGGTTACGGACTTTCATCATGTCTTCTTCTGTTTTCGTAGTCAGCTCTTGTACGGTATTAATACCAGCACGTTTGAGGCAGTTGTAGGAACGAACAGAGAGATCCAGCTCTTCGATCGTCATTTCGAGTACTTTTTCTTTTTTGTCTTCTTCTTTTTCGACCATGATCTCTGCATCTTTCGCTTCGTCTGTAAGACCCACGAAGAGCATCAAGTGCTCGGTCAAAATTTTAGCGCCGAGGCTTACAGCCTCTTCAGGACGAATACTTCCGTCAGTCCAAACTTCCAACGTGAGCTTGTCATAGTTGGTCACTTGGCCAACACGCGTATTTTCCACAGCGTAGTTTACGCGGCTAATCGGGGTGAAGATGGAATCGACAGGGATGACGCCGATCGGCTGGTCATCGCGTTTATTCCGATCTGCCTGGACGTAGCCGCGACCGCGATTGGCAAAAATACGCATGTGAAGTCTCGAACCTGGTCCGAGCGTAGCAATGTGAAGATCCGGATTAAGGATTTCCACATCGGAGTCAGCACGGATATCTCCTGCCGTAATTGCTCCTTCGCCTTCAGCATCAATCTCGAGAACTTTCTCCTCGTCGGAATGAATCTTAAGCGACAAAGCTTTCAGGTTAAGAATAATCTCCGTTACATCTTCCATTACGCCAGGAACTGTAGCAAATTCATGCAGAACGCCATCGATTTGAACCGAAGACACTGCCGCACCCGGCAGTGAGGAAAGTAGGATTCGGCGAAGCGAGTTTCCAAGCGTCGTACCATATCCACGTTCCAGCGGTTCTACTACGAATTTCCCATAGGTGCCATCATCGTTGACGTCTACCGTCTCAATTTTCGGCTTTTCGATTTCAATCACTGCAATACCCCTCCTTCAAAACGTCGGTCCTCTATGAAACATTTACCTTCTCTTGCGAAAACATGCAGTACTATGCCTAAACAACCATTATTAGCAGATTGTGCCGGAAGTATACCACACGCAGGGGCAAATCTCATTAGACACGACGACGTTTTGGAGGACGGCATCCGTTATGCGGGACTGGAGTTACGTCTTTGATCAGGTTAACTTCAAGACCAGCAGCTTGCAAAGAGCGGATCGCTGCTTCACGGCCTGCGCCTGGTCCTTTAACCATAACCTCAACGGCTTTCATCCCATGTTCCATTGCAGCTTTGGCAGCAGTCTCAGCAGCCATTTGTGCAGCAAACGGAGTCGATTTACGGGAACCTCTGAATCCGAGGCCGCCGGAGCTTGCCCACGAAATTGCGTTTCCGTGAGGATCCGTAATAGTAACGATAGTGTTATTGAAAGTGGAACGGATATGTGCCACGCCAGATTCAATATTTTTACGGTCACGACGTTTAGTACGTACGACTTTTTTCGGTTTAGCCATTTTCTCTTATCCCCCCTTATTATTTCTTCTTGTTCGCTACTGTACGACGAGGACCTTTACGAGTACGAGCATTCGTTTTCGTACGTTGTCCACGAACAGGCAGACCACGACGATGACGAACTCCACGGTAACAACCGATCTCCGTCAAACGTTTAATATTCAAAGAGATTTCACGACGCAGGTCACCTTCAACTTTGACCTCTTTGTCGATACTTTCACGCAATTTGCTGACTTCATCTTCCGTCAAATCACGAACACGAGTGTTCTGATTGATGCCTGTAGAGCTCAGAATTTTCTGGGAAGTCGTTTTACCGATTCCGAAAATATAAGTCAAGGCGATCTCAACGCGCTTATCACGTGGCAAATCCACACCAGCTATACGTGCCATTTTACGCTACACCCCCTTCATTAACCTTGTTTTTGTTTGTGTTTCGGATTTTCACAGATAACCATTACATTCCCTTTGCGGCGAATGACTTTGCATTTTTCGCAAATCGGCTTGACCGAAGGTCTTACCTTCATGTGAATTACCTCCTCAAAGTTCTGCTTAGCAAAACTCTCTTCGTAAGCATTGACCTTGTTCTACTATTGTAAAACCGGCTTCGAAGCTTTCGCAAGTTTTGCCGGGCAAAACCCGCTTCATAAGCTTCACAGTTCATTGCAACTGTCTACTACTATTTACGGTAAGTTATACGACCTTTTGTTAAATCATAAGGCGATAACTGAACAACTACTTTGTCTCCAGTCAGGATACGGATGAAGTGCATCCGCAACTTTCCGGAAACGTGAGCGAGAATTTGATGACCGTTCTCAAGCTCAACTTTGAACGTTGCATTCGGTAGCGGTTCAAGAACCGTACCTTCCACTTCAATGACATCTTCCTTAGCCATTAGTCAGTCTCCTTTCTCTTCAGCTTGAATGTTGGTGGATTCCAGAAACGAATGCACCGCATAGCGAAGCTTTCCGTTTGTCACCCGACCACTCTCGTTTAAACTGTTTACGACCTCGTTGCTAATCATTGGTTGGAGCTCAAGATGAAGAATATTCTTCTTCTTAGGTTGATCAAACTTACGTTTGTCTCCATCCGCAATATATACGAACCTCGCGTCCGCTATAGCAACAATTACTGCGGCTTGGTCCGCATTGCGGCCTTTACGGATCTTCACAAGTTGACCGAGCTGCGGATTAGACTGATTATTCATGCCTTATCACCTACGCATTCAGTTTTGTGAAAATTTCCATGCCTTCTGGTGTAACTGCTACGGTGTGTTCAAAGTGGGCACATAACGATCCATCGACAGTTACGACAGTCCAGTTATCTTCCAACGTTTTTACATACCGTCTACCTACGTTAACCATCGGCTCTATGGCCAGCACCATGCCCGCTTTGAGCCGTGGCCCCCGATCAGGAAGACCATAGTTCGGAATCTGTGGTTCCTCATGTAGATTGGCTCCTATGCCGTGACCGACATATTCACGTACTACCGAAAAACCAGCATCCTCAATATATTTCTG
Source organism: Paenibacillus sp. MER 99-2 (assembly GCF_023714095.1). Classification (NCBI taxonomy): domain Bacteria; kingdom Bacillati; phylum Bacillota; class Bacilli; order Caryophanales; family Paenibacillaceae; genus Paenibacillus; species Paenibacillus sp. MER 99-2. Next base: position 14,359 of record NZ_JAMAUZ010000014.1, read on the forward strand.
AATCGCATGAGATATTGTAAACAAGCGAACGTCAGGTTTCACTTGCGCCAGACCTGCGTACAATGAAGCCTCCGTAACCTCTAGGAGACGACGGGCTTCTTCAGAAATACGGCCAACTGGATAAGTCCAGGCTGAATCTCCGTGATACCCTTGGTACTGCGCGCCGATGTCAAACGTAACAATATCGCCCTCGTTCAACTTGCGTTTGCCGGGAAATCCATGCACCAACTCTTCATTCACTGAAGCGCACACACTGGCAGGGAAACCGTTATAACCTTTGAAAGACGGCACAGCTCCTTGACTGCAGATAAATTGTTCGGCCATATGGTCAAGTTCTCCAGTCGTAATACCGGGTGAGATATGTTCTGCTAAGAGACGATGCGTTTCCGCAACTATTCTCCCTGCCTCTCGCATCAAACCCAGTTCCGTTTCTGACTTACCAATGATCATTCAATTAACCTCTCAGTAAGGACACGATTTGTTGAGAAACTTGATCGATATCTTGCTCTCCATCCATTTGACGAAGAAGAGCTTTGTTCTCATAAAACGTGAGGAGTGGTGCTGTTTTGTTGATATACTCGTCCAGACGCGTGCCTACGCTCTCTTCATTATCATCAGAGCGTTGGTACAACTCTCCGCCGCATTTATCACAAATACCTTCCTGCTTCGGCGGATTGAATACGACATGATACGTGGCTCCACAATTTTTACAAAGCCGACGACCCGTTAAACGAGCCAACAGTTTGTTGCGATCCACTTTCAGGTTAATCACATGATCAAGACCTGAATTCAGTCGATCCAGAATGCCATCGAGCGCTTCTGCTTGAGACAAGGTTCTTGGAAAACCATCCAAGAGAAACCCTTCTCTGCAGTCAGGCTGCTGCAATCGTTCTTCAACGATGCCGATTGTAACATCATCTGGTACAAGCAATCCTTGATCCATATATTCCTTGGCTTTCAAACCAATGGGAGTTCCCTGTTTGATCGCAAGGCGAAATGCATCGCCTGTTGAAATATGGGGAATACCGAACTCTTTCACGATGACTTCTGCTTGCGTTCCTTTTCCTGCCCCCGGAGGGCCCATGAATAGGATGTTCACGTTATGTCACTCCCTCCAAGACTACCCTACATCAACAAACAGCACAATAGGTGCCGGCAAGTAAATCTTCACTCGACCGGTACCTATTGCCTATTTATTGATAAAACCTTTGTAGTGGCGTTTGATCAATTGGCTTTCGATTTGCTTCATCGTATCCAGCGCAACACCGATAACGATCAGGAGGGATGTTCCTCCAATTTGCGCTGATTGAGGCAAACCAGAAAGTGCCCCTAAGAATACAGGCAGAACGGAAATGACTGCCAAGAAGATGGCTCCGGCCATTGTCAAACGAGTCATGACACGGGTCAGATATTTCTCGGTTGCTTTACCCGGACGAATGCCTGGGATGTAACCGCCGTTCTTTTTCATATTATCAGCCATCTGCTGAGGATTCATCTGTACGAAAGTATAGAAGAATGTGAAACCGAAGATCATCACAACATACAGCAACATACCAAGAGGTTTGTGTGTAGTCAGATTCTGACCGATCCACTGTGCCCAAACGCGATCTGCCCAGAAGTTGGCGATAATCGTTGGGAACATCAACAGCGATGATGCGAAGATGACAGGGATAACACCTGCTGCATTAATTTTCAGCGGGATGTGTGTATTCTGTCCACCGTACATTTTGTTACCTACGACACGTTTAGCGTACTGTACAGGAATTTTCCGAATCGCCTGCTGAATGTAAATGACACCAATGATGATCAGCACAATAACAATTGCGATGATTACACCCTTGAGAATGTTCATGAACAACTGATCAGGTTGGATAAAGTCGGACTCAATCGTTTGTTTGATAATGTTAGGCACCGTTGATAGGATACCCGCAAAGATCAAAATCGAAATCCCGTTTCCTATGCCCTTCTCGGTGATCTGCTCACCAAGCCACATCAGGAATGAAGTACCGGCCGTAAGTACAATCGCAATCAAGATATAATCTGCAAAAGTTGCATTAGGAATCATGTCAGTGTTGTACAAGCGATTGAATCCGATCGACGTACCAAACGCTTGAATCAATGCCAATCCTACCGTTAAGTAACGGGTCAACTGTGCTGATTTCTTCTTACCTTGTTCACCTTGCTTAGCCCACTCCGCTAATTTAGGAATAACGTCCATGGAAAGCAACTGTACTATGATAGACGCAGTGATGTAAGGTACGATCCCGAGTGCAAATATCGAGAACTGGAACAGTGCTCCACCCGAGAACGTATTGAGAAGTCCAAAAACTTCTTTACCCGCAGAATTTGTCGCTTCGAACACATCTTTGTTAACACCCGGAACGGGAACAAAGGAGCCGATGCGGTAAATGATCAGTACAAAAAGGGTAAATAATACCCTTTTGCGCAGATCCTCAACCCGCCAGATATTCTTTAGGGTCTTGAACATTAAATCACCTCGGTTGTACCGCCGGCAGCTTCAATTTTCTCCACCGCAGATTGAGAAAACTTATTAGCTTTAACAGTCAGCTTCACAGTGACTTCACCGTTACCCAGGATTTTGATTCCGGATTTAGCGTTTTTAACTACGCCATTCGTCATCAAGAATTCTGGAGTTACTTCAGTACCCGCAGCAAAACTGTTCAGGTCTTCAGTATTCACAACTGCATATTCTTTGCGAGTTGGGTTTACGAAACCACGTTTTGGCAATCGACGATACAATGGATTTTGTCCACCTTCGAAGCCTGGACGAACACCACCGCCAGAGCGAGAGTTTTGTCCTTTGTGACCGCGACCTGATGTTTTACCTGTACCACTACTTGGACCGCGACCAACACGCTTACGCTCTTTACGAGATCCAGGAGATGGAGAAAGCTCATGTAACTTCATCGTTCGTTGCACCTCCTTAAAGATTTGTGGGATTAACCCGTTATTAAGCTTCTACTTCTTTTACAGCTACCAGATGGCTTACTTTGTTAATCATACCACGGATGGCAGGATTATCGTTTTGAACCACTTTGCTGTTGATTTTGCGCAATCCCAATGTTTTCACAGTTGTTCTTTGCGTCTCCGGACGTCCGATCAAGCTACGGACGAGGGTAATTTCTAATTTAGCCATGAGAATTCCCTCCTAACCCAGAAGCTCTTCGACGGATTTTCCGCGCAGTTTAGCCACGTCTTCAGCACGCTTCAAACGGGACAAACCTTCCAAAGTCGCATTGACCATGTTCATGGAATTCGAAGAACCCAGAGATTTTGTCAAAATGTCACCCACACCAGCAAGTTCGAGAACCGCACGTACAGGACCACCAGCGATAACACCAGTACCTTCAGATGCTGGTTTCAACAGCACGCGTCCTGCGCCGAACTTACCTGTTACCAAGTGAGGAATCGATGTTCCTACGAGTGGAACGTGTACAAGGTTTTTCTTAGCGTCTTCAATACCTTTGCGAATTGCATCAGGTACTTCGCCCGCTTTACCGATACCAGCTCCAACCCAGCCGTTGCCGTCGCCGACTACAACCAGTGCGCTAAAGCTGAAACGGCGTCCGCCTTTTACTACTTTAGCTACGCGATTAATATTTACAACTCTTTCAGTCAGTTCCAAAGTATTCGGATCTACACGCAAGTCGTTAACCTCCTTTTGAAAAATATCTTAAAACTCAAGTCCTGCTTCACGAGCCGCTTCAGCCAATGCTGCGATACGACCATGGTACAGATAACCACTACGGTCAAATACGATGTTGGAAACACCTTTATCTTTCGCACGTTTAGCAACGAGTTCGCCAACTTTACGAGCTGATTCAACAGATGCACCATTTTGAATGTCGCTGCTCAATTCTTTGTCTACGGTAGACGCGGAAGCGATTGTTACACCAGCTACATCATCGATGATTTGAGCATACATATGTTTACCAGAACGGAATACGTTCAAACGTGGACGTGCTGCCGTTCCTTGGATTTTCTTACGAACACGAAGGTGTCTTTTCAGACGAGCCTTATTTTTATCTGGTTTCGTAATCATCTCAGGGATTCACTCCTTTCAGGTTACCTCGCTGGCTTCAAAGCAGAAGCCACGGGGTATATTAGAAACACACGAAGCAAGCAAGCCGAAAGCCGCGCAAAGGCGGTAAGAGAAATCTTATTTCTTCTTACCGGCTTTACCTTCCTTACGGATGATACGCTCGCCTTCATATTTAATACCTTTACCTTTGTACGGCTCAGGTTCACGAACGGAACGAATTTTAGCAGCGTAAGCTCCTACGCGCTCTTTGTCGATTCCGCGAACGATGATTTTCGTATTCGAAGGAACTTCGAATTCGATTCCCGCTTCCGGTGTAATTTCAACCGGGTGAGAATATCCAACGTTCAGAACGATTTTATCTCCGGATTTGCTTGCACGATATCCGACCCCAACCAGCTCCAGAGATTTTGCGAATCCTTCAGTAACGCCGCTCACCATGTTGTTTACAACGCTGCGCGTTGTGCCGTGCAAAGAACGGTGAGTTTTGTTATCGGAAGGACGCACAACTGTAATTTCGTTGTTCTCAACTGTAACCTTCATGTCTTTATGAAGTTCACGAGTCAGAGTTCCTTTTGGTCCTTTTACCGTAATAACGGTGTTGTCCAGTGTGATGTCCACACCACTTGGTACTGTAATTGGTTTGCGACCAATACGAGACATATGTTGCACCTCCTATCTTGTGACGTTATATTACCAAACGTAGCAGACTACTTCGCCGCCGGATTTTGATTGACGAGCTTCTTTGTCAGTCATGATACCTTTGGATGTTGAGATGATCGCGATTCCCAGGCCACCAAGTACACGAGGTACTTCGTTGCTTTTCGTGTAAACACGAAGACCAGGTTTACTGATTCTTTTCAGACCAGTGATAACGCGCTCGTTATTTTGACCGTATTTCAGGAAAACACGGATAATCCCTTGTTTGTTATCATCGATAACTTCAGCATCACGGATGAAACCTTCACGCTTCAGGATATCGGCGATTTGTTTTTTCATTGTCGAAGCAGGCATTTCTACTGTTTCGTGGCGAACAGTGTTCGCGTTACGAATACGAGTAAGCATATCTGCAATTGGATCAGACATAGTCATTGTGAGTTAACCTCCTTCCCGTTCAGGACTTTTTACCAGCTTGCTTTTTTCACGCCAGGGATCTGGCCTTTATAAGCTAATTCACGGAAGCAAATTCTGCAAATTTTGAACTTCTGCAGTACCGAATGTGGACGTCCGCAACGCTCACAGCGTGTATAAGCACGTACTTTAAACTTTGGTGTACGTTGTTGTTTAACTTTCATCGAAGTTTTTGCCACTTAGCCTGACACCTCCTAAATAATTTCGGAGAAAAGGGAGTCTTTCCAGACACCCGGAAACGTTATGCCAACATTATTTAACGAAAGGCATTCCCAGTTGCGTGAGCAACTCACGGGACTCTTCGTCTGTTTTCGCCGTTGTTACGATGACAATATCCATACCGCGGACTTTGTCTACTTTATCATACTCGATCTCTGGGAAGATCAATTGCTCTTTAAGACCCAGTGTATAGTTACCACGACCATCAAAAGCTTTGCTTGATACACCGCGGAAGTCGCGGACACGTGGAAGTGTTACGTTAAGCAATTTATCGAGGAAGTAGTACATACGCTCGCCGCGCAATGTCACTTTCACACCGATAGGCATGTTCTCACGCAGTTTGAAACCTGCGATAGATTTTTTAGCACGAGTGATTACAGGTTTTTGACCTGCGATCAGTTGCAAATCGTTTACTGCGGAATCCAACACTTTGGAGTTTTGGACAGCGTCGCCCACACCCATGTTGATAACGATTTTCTCGATTTTCGGCACTTGCATTACCGTTGTATAGTTGAACTTCTGCATCAAAGCAGGAGCGATTTCTTGCAGGTAACGTTCTTTCATTCTTGATGCCATGAATCATAGCCCTCCTTTCTCATTCGGTTCAATTAGTCGATAATTTCTCCGGAACGTTTAGCAACGCGCACTTTCTTTCCGTTATCCAACACTTTGTAACCAACACGGGTTACTTTTCCGCTCTTTGGATCGATGTGCATTACGTTTGAAACGTGAATCGGAGCTTCCTTCTCGATAATGCCGCCTTGCGGATTTTGCTGGTTAGGCTTCTGGTGTTTTTTCACCATGTTAACACCTTCCACAAGGACGCGGTTCTCACGAGGATAAGCAGCGATGACACGGCCTTTTTTACCTTTGTCTTTACCGCTGATCACCATAACCGTATCTTCCTTTTTAACGTGAAGTTTGTTGTTATGGGATTCCAGAACTTTTTTCACTCTTGGCATTTCGTACACCTCCTGTTTCTAACATCACGAGATTAAGCTTTAGATAACTTCTGGAGCCAAGGAAACGATTTTCATGAAATCTTTGTCGCGAAGTTCACGAGCAACAGGTCCGAAAATACGTGTTCCACGAGGGCTTCTGTCGTCTTTGACAACAACCGCTGCATTTTCATCAAAACCGATGTAGGAACCGTCTTTACGACGTATAGAACGTTTAGTACGAACGACAACCGCTCTAACTACATCACCTTTTTTGACAACGCCGCCTGGTGTTGCTTGTTTTACAGAACAAACGATCAAGTCACCGATTTGAGCTGTACGACGTCCAGTACCGCCGAGTACGCGGATACACATCAATTCCTTCGCGCCGGAGTTGTCGGCTACAGTCAATCGTGTAAATGGTTGGATCATTTAGAATTCCTCCTTTCAGCTATGCTGTATATGCATTAGATGATAACCGCTTTTTCTACGACTTCAGTAAGTCTCCAGCGTTTATCTTTCGAAAGCGGACGAGTCTCCATGATTTTCACCGTGTCACCGATTTTCGCAGTGTTTTCTTCGTCATGCGCTTTGAACTTTTTAGTAACCTTAATGCGCTTATGATACAATTTGTGGTTTTTGTAGGTTTCTACAGCAACAACAATCGTTTTATCCATTTTATCACTGACTACTTTACCAGTTTGCACTTTACGTGCGTTACGTTCTTCGCTCATTGTTGGCCTCCTTCCTGATTACGGACGGATTATATATCCGACCCTAATTAACCGATTCCCAATTCTCTTTCACGGATAATGGTTTTAGCACGAGCTATTTCTTTCCGCACATCACGGATTCGAGTCGGGTTATCCAGCTGACCGGTAGCGAGTTGAAAGCGGAGGTTAAAGAGTTCTTCTTTAAATCCGGCAATCTTTTGCTCGATTTCAGCAGAGGTTAGGTTGCGAAATTCACTAGCTTTCATTTGCTTCACCACCCAATTCTTCACGTTTCACGAACTTCGTTTTGATTGGCAGTTTGTGAGCGGCAAGACGCATTGCTTCGCGTGCAATCTCCTCCGGTACACCAGCAAGTTCAAACATGATCTTACCTGGTTTCACTACTGCAACCCATTTTTCTACGTTACCTTTACCGCTACCCATCCGAACCTCGAGAGGCTTTTGAGTGATTGGTTTGTCAGGGAAAATCTTGATCCAGACTTTACCACCACGTTTGATGTAACGAGTCATCGCAATACGAGCCGCTTCGATTTGACGGTTCGTAATCCAAGCCGGTTCCGTAGCTTGCAGACCGTATTCGCCAAAGTTCAGCGTAGTTCCGCCTTTAGCTTGGCCTTTCATATGTCCACGTTGTTGCTTACGGTGTTTTACACGTTTTGGTACCAACATGATTAGTTGCCTCCTTCCTTAGCAGCTTGTTTCTTAGCCGTAGGAAGAACCTCTCCACGATAGATCCATACTTTTACGCCGATACGTCCGTAAGTAGTATGAGCCTCTGCTGTACCATAGTCAATGTCAGCACGCAGTGTGTGCAGTGGAACAGTTCCTTCGCTGTAGCCTTCAGAACGTGCAATCTCAGCTCCGCCAAGACGTCCGCCTACTTGAGTTTTAATACCTTTTGCGCCAGAACGCATAGTTCTTTGAATAGCTTGTTTCAGAGCACGACGGAAAGAAACACGACGTTCCAATTGCTGTGCAATGCTTTCTGCTACCAGGACTGCGTCCAGGTCTTGGTTCTTAATTTCAGAGATGTTAATGTGTACTTTTTTACCGCCAGCAATTTTCGTAATTTGGTTACGAAGATTCTCTACTTCAGATCCACCCTTACCGATTACCATACCTGGTTTCGCTGTGTGAATCGTTACGTTTACGCGGTTAGCCGCTCTCTCGATCTCAACACGAGACATAGCGGAGTCTTTCAATTTATTTTTCAGGAATTCACGAATTTTCACGTCTTCCATCAAAAGATCGCCGAAGTCTTTGCCTGCATACCACTTAGATTCCCAGTCACGGATAACTCCGACACGAAGTCCGACTGGATTTACCTTTTGGCCCACACGTTTCCCCTCCTTTTACTTTTCAGATACCACCAAAGTGATGTGGCTAGTACGTTTGTTAATACGACTTGCACGTCCCATTGCACGAGGGCGGAAACGTTTCATTGTCGGTCCTTGGTTCACGTAAGCTTGCGAGATAACCAAGTTATTAACATCCAAAGAATAATTATGTTCCGCGTTCGCAATAGCGGAGTTGAGCAACTTCTCAACGATTGGAGAAGCAGATTTCGGAGTGTGACGGAGAATGGCAACCGCCTCACCTACTTGCTTGCCGCGAATCAAGTCAACAACGAGTTGAACTTTACGAGGAGCAATCCGGATAAACTTAGCATGTGCTTTTGCTTCCATTGTGTAACCTCCTCTCAAACATTAAAGATGTTCATTTATCTTCTTGTTTTCTTATCATCATCAGTATGGCCTTTGTACGTACGGGTTGGAGCGAACTCACCCAGTTTGTGTCCGACCATGTCCTCAGTTACATACACTGGCACGTGTTTACGACCGTCGTAAACGCCAAATGTGTGTCCGATGAATTGTGGGAAAATTGTAGAGCGACGGGACCAGGTTTTGATAACGTTCTTCTTGCCTGATGCTTCCATCTCTTCTACCTTCTTGAGCATGTAGCCATCAATGAATGGCCCTTTTTTCAAACTGCGACTCATGTGGAGATCCTCCCTTCAAACATAGCTTTTATGCATCCGTAGATGCCTCACGAAGTTATGCACAGTGTGTATTACTTCGTGCGGCGACGGATGATGTATTTATCAGAAGCTTTATTTTTCTTACGCGTTTTGAAACCAAGAGTAGGTTTACCCCATGGTGACATTGGCGATTTACGTCCGATTGGAGCACGACCTTCACCACCACCGTGAGGGTGATCGTTAGGGTTCATTACCACACCACGAACTTCAGGACGTTGTCCCAACCAACGGCTACGACCGGCTTTACCGATTTTGATAAGCTCGTGGTCTTGGTTACCAACAGATCCGATTGTCGCGCGGCAAACTTTTAGAATACGACGAACTTCTCCAGAAGAGAGACGAACGGAAACGTATTTTTCTTCTTTACCAAGCAACTGAGCTTCTGTACCAGCAGCACGAACCAATTGTCCGCCTTTACCTGGTTTCAACTCGATGTTGTGGATAACGGTACCTACTGGAATGTTTTCGAGTGGCAATGCGTTACCGATTTTGATGTCTGCTTCAGGTCCGGAGAATACTTGATCTCCAACTTTCAGACCTTTAGGAGCGATGATGTAACGTTTCTCACCATCAGCATAGTGAATCAAAGCGATGTTAGATGTACGGTTCGGGTCATACTCAATTGTAGCAACGCGGCCCGGTATTCCATCTTTAGTACGTTTGAAGTCAATGATACGGTATTTACGTTTGTGTCCACCACCATGGTGACGAACTGTAATTTTACCTTGGTTGTTGCGGCCTGCTTGTTTGCTCAAAGGGGCCAACAACGATTTCTCCGGCTTATCTGTGGTGATTTCCTCAAATGTAGAAACGGACATATTCCGTCTTGCCGGGGATGTTGGTTTATACTTTTTGATTGGCACTGGGTTTCCCTCCTTACTTCAACAATTTCAATTATACAGTTTCGAAGAACTCAAGCGTTTTGCTGTCTTGTGTCAGCGTTACAAACGCTTTTTTCCATTCGCTAGTATATCCGGAATAACGTCCGTACCGTTTCGGTTTAGCTGGAACACGAAGTGTGTTCACGTTTTTCACTTTTACGTTGAAAATAGCTTCTACCGCTTTTTTGATCTCGGTTTTGTTTGCACGGATATCGACTTCAAATACATATTTCAAGTCGTTCATCATGTCAGCAGTACGTTCCGTAATAATCGGACGTTTTACAATATCACGAGGATCCTTCATTACGCGAGCACCTCCTCTACCTTCTGAACTGCTTCTTTCGTAATGATCAGTTTGTCGTGCGCAAGCACGTCAAGAACATTAATGCCGTCAGCAGCTACGAATTTCACGCCTGGAATATTCCGTGCGGAAAGAGCTACATTATCATCATAGCTAGGTGCTACGATCAAAGCTTTGCGTCCTACTTTGAGGTTGTTCAAAATAGCTGCAAATTCTTTAGTTTTAGGTGTGCTCAATGCGAGAGCATCCAAAACGATAATGTCATTGTCAAGCACTTTGGATGAAAGAGCTGATTTGATCGCCAAACGGCGAACTTTCTTAGGCAGTTTGTACGCATAGCTCCGTGGTGTCGGACCAAATACGATACCGCCGCCTTTCCATTGTGGAGAACGAATTGAACCTTGACGAGCGCGACCTGTACCTTTTTGTTTCCAAGGCTTACGTCCACCGCCACGTACTTCAGAACGTCCTTTTACTTTGTGGGTACCTTGACGAAGGGAAGCGCGTTGCATAAGAACTGCATCGTACAGAACGTGTTGATTCGGCTCAATTCCGAATACAGCATCATTCAATTCAACTTCACCTACTTGGCTACCATCTACATTGTAAACTGATACTTTTGGCATTTTGTGTTCCTCCTTTCTTCAGTGGTTATTTTTTCACCGTTTCTTTAACTCTAACAAGGCTATTCTTCGGTCCAGGAATGGATCCTTTTACGAGAATTACATTACGCTCAGCGTCTACTTTAACAACTTCAAGACGTTGGATTGTAACAGTCTCATGTCCCATGTGTCCTGGCAAGTGTTTGCCTTTAGGTACGCGGTTAGCTTGGATCGAACCCATTGAACCCGGGCCACGGTGGTAACGCGAACCGTGTGACATAGGTCCAGTGCTTTGTCCCCAACGTTTGATAACGCCGGCAAAACCTTTACCTTTTGAAATACCCGTTACGTCAACGAACTCGCCTTCAGCGAAAATGTCAGCTTTCAATTCTTGGCCAACTTCATATTCCGCGATGTTGATGCCGCGAAGCTCACGAACGTAGCGCTTAGGTGCAGTATTCGCTTTTTTAGCGTGTCCTGCTTCTGGCTTGTTAGCATTTTTCTCTTTCTTATCGGAGTAACCGATTTGAACTGCTTCGTAGCCATCGTTCTCAATATCTTTCTTTTGCAAAACAACACAAGGTCCTGCTTCGATAACCGTTACTGGAACTACGTTACCTTCAGGGGTAAACACTTGAGTCATTCCAAGTTTTTTTCCTAAGATACCTTTCATGTTGACACCTCTTTTCCTTTATACGTGGTCTTTGTTACTATATATTACAATTTAATTTCGATATCTACACCGGACGGCAGATCCAAGCGCATCAAGGCATCCACTGTTTGTGGAGTCGGGTTAACGATGTCGATCAAACGTTTATGTGTACGTTGCTCGAACTGTTCCCGAGAATCCTTGTACTTGTGCACCGCACGAAGAATAGTAATGATTTGTTTTTCAGTAGGAAGCGGAATCGGACCGGATACACCTGCACCCGAACGTTTTGCTGTTTCAACAATTTTCTCCGCGGATTGATCAAGAATTCTGTGGTCGTAAGCTTTCAAACGAATACGAATTTTTTGCTTTGCCATTTTAGTCCCTCCTTCTATCGCCCAATTTTTTATCGGACATACTCCGTGAAAATTTTCTAGCCACCGCCTCATGGCAAAGGGGCCGGGTGTGCCAGTAACCTCTCACATCATCGCAACGTCTCAGAACAACATTCATTATTATATAGAAAAAATGGGCGTATTGCAAGCATATTTAAAAAAAACATTTAAACTAATCTTTTCTGATGAAATGAGTTCGTTTATTGTAGGTGTTTTTCTTCTATATCCATGCTGCCTAGCCTATTATTCTACACTATAAATGGTGTTCAATTTTAAGAGACGCAGGTTCCGAACGATTACATAATAAAAGAGTTCTTTATCCGATGTCGGATAAAGAACTCTTCCGAAGCTTCGTTACAGTACAATGTTACTCGTTCCAGTACACTGTTGCATATACTCATTTAGCACTAGGCTAAATTATTATTTTTGGATTGTAGCTACGGAACCCGCACCAACTGTACGTCCACCTTCACGAATAGAGAACTTAGTTCCTTCTTCGATCGCGATTGGAGAGATCAGTTGAACAGTAACCGTGATGTTGTCACCAGGCATTACCATTTCAGTACCTTCTGGCAAGTTGATGATACCAGTTACGTCAGTTGTACGGAAGTAGAACTGTGGACGGTATCCAGTGAAGAAAGGCTTGTGACGGCCACCCTCTTCTTTAGTCAAAACGTAGATTTGTGCAGTGAATTCTGTGTGTGGTTTAACAGAACCCGGTTTTGCAAGTACTTGACCACGCTCGATTTGAGTACGGTCAACACCACGCAACAATGCACCGATGTTGTCACCCGCTTGAGCGGAATCCAACAATTTACGGAACATCTCAACGCCCGTAACTACGGATTTTTTAGTTTCTTCAGTGATACCAACGATCTCGATCTCTTCGCCGACTTTAACAGTACCACGCTCTACACGACCTGTAGCAACAGTACCACGACCAGTGATGGAGAATACGTCCTCGACAGGCATCAAGAAAGGCTTGTCTGTTTGACGCTCAGGAAGTGGGATGTAAGTATCGATTTCTTTGAACATCTCAACGATTTTTTGAGCCCACTCACCATCAGGGTTTTGCAGAGCTTCACGAGCGGATCCACGAGTGATTGGAGTATCGTCACCTGGGAACTCATATTCGTTAAGAAGGTCGCGAACTTCCATCTCAACCAATTCCAACAACTCTTCGTCTTCAACCATGTCACATTTGTTCAAGAAAACAACAATGTAAGGTACGCCTACTTGACGGGAGAGCAAGATGTGCTCACGAGTTTGTGGCATTGGGCCGTCAGCTGCGGATACTACCAAGATAGCTCCGTCCATTTGTGCCGCGCCAGTGATCATGTTTTTAACATAGTCGGCGTGACCTGGGCAGTCTACGTGAGCGTAGTGACGAGTGTCAGTTTCGTACTCAACGTGTGCTGTGGAGATTGTGATACCGCGCTCGCGCTCTTCTGGAGCTTTGTCGATTTGGTCGAATGCTACAGCAGCACCACCGTAAGTTTTGGACAATACAGTTGTGATTGCAGCAGTCAGAGTTGTTTTACCGTGATCGACGTGACCGATAGTACCGATGTTAACGTGGGGTTTATTACGTTCGTATTTAGCCTTTGCCATTTGAACGTGGCCTCCTTAAAATTATAATTTTATGTTTTCACTGAATGAAGTGCTCAGAACCAAGTTCTTATGCACTTGCATCCAGTGTGAGAAAACTACTCGGTGCCTTTAGTTTTAGCAACGATTTCTTCTGCGATGCTCTTAGGAACTTCTTCATAGTGAGAAAGCTCCATGGAGAATACGCCGCGTCCTTGAGTACCAGAACGAAGAGTTGTAGAGTAACCAAACATTTCAGACAAAGGTACCTTAGCACGGATGATTTGAGCTCCACTGCGGGAATCCATACCTTCGATGCGGCCACGACGGGAGTTCAACATACCCATTACGTCACCCATGTACTCTTCTGGAACGGTTACTTCTACTTTCATGATTGGCTCAAGAAGAACTGGTTTACACTTGTCTTTCGCTGCTTTCAGCGCCATAGATCCGGCAATTTTAAATGCCATCTCGTTGGAATCGACATCATGGTAAGATCCGTCTACAATTGTAGCCTTAACGTCTACAAGCGGGAAGCCTGCAATAACGCCGTTTTTCATTTGCTCTTCAATCCCTGACAGTGCTGGTTGAATGTATTCTCTTGGTACGGAACCACCGACAATTTTACTTTCGAATTGGCTACCTGTACCCGGCTCGAGAGGTTCGAATTCAACCCATACGTGACCGTATTGACCACGACCACCGGATTGACGTACGAATTTACCTTCAACGCGCGCTGGAGCACGGAATGTTTCACGGTAAGCTACTTGTGGTTTACCCACAGTAGTTTCAACCTTGAACTCACGACGCATACGGTCGATGATGATATCAAGGTGAAGCTCACCCATACCTGCCAAGATTGTTTGGCCTGTTTCTTCATCAGTATGCGCACGAAGAGTTGGATCCTCTTCAGTCAACTTACCGAGAGCTACACCCATTTTATCTTGGTCAGCTTTGGTTTTAGGTTCAACAGCGATTTCGATTACCGGATCAGGGAAGTTCATTGACTCCAAGATAACCGGGTGTTTCTCATCACATAGTGTATCACCTGTACCTGTATCTTTCAAACCTACAGCAGCTGCAATGTCACCGGAGTAAACTTCAGTGATCTCTTGACGGCTGTTTGCGTGCATTTGAAGGATACGACCGATACGCTCACGTTTGTTTTTAGTTGCATTCAATACATAAGAACCGGATTGAAGAACACCGGAGTATACGCGGAAGAATGTCAATTTACCAACGTAAGGGTCAGTCATGATTTTGAATGCCAATGCTGAGAATGGCTCTTCATCGGAAGACTTACGAACTGCCTCAGTTCCATCTTCAAGGAGACCCTTGATTGCTGGAACGTCGATAGGAGCTGGCAAGTAATCGATAACAGCATCCAACATCAGTTGAACACCTTTGTTACGGTATGAGGAACCACAGATAACTGGGAAGATCTTAACTTCTACTACACCTTTACGGAGAGCGGCTTTGATCTCATCAACAGTGATCTCTTCGCCTTCCAGGTATTTCATAGTCAATTCTTCATCAAGTTCTGCAACACGCTCAATCAATTCGTTGCGGAGTTCTTCGACTTGATCTGCAAATTCCGCAGGAATTTCGGTTTCTTCAATATCTTGTCCAAGGTCATCTTTGTACATATGAGCCTTTTGTCCAACGATATCAATGATACCTTTGAAATCATTTTCAGCGCCGATTGGAAGTTGAATCGCAACAGCGTTCGCTTGAAGGCGATCACGCATGTCAGATACAACGTTCAAGAAGTCAGCACCGATGATATCCATTTTGTTTACATATGCGATACGAGGTACGCCGTACTTGTCAGCCTGTCTCCATACGGTTTCGGACTGAGGCTCAACGCCTTCTTTCGCACTGAATACACCAACTGCTCCGTCCAATACACGAAGGGAACGTTCAACTTCAACAGTGAAGTCAACGTGTCCCGGGGTATCAATGATATTAACGCGGTGGCCTTTCCAAGCAGCGGTAGTCGCAGCGGAAGTAATCGTAATTCCGCGCTCCTGTTCCTGTTCCATCCAGTCCATTGTCGCAGCGCCTTCGTGAACTTCACCGATTTTGTGCGTACGGCCTGTGTAGAACAAGATCCGCTCAGTTGTCGTGGTTTTACCCGCATCAATATGAGCCATGATCCCGATATTACGTGTATTTTTCAAGGAGAACTCTCTAGCCATGAAATGGGTCTCCCTTCAAAATTGAAGTTATTTTTTATGAACTGAATCCTACCAACGGTAGTGAGCAAACGCTTTGTTCGCTTCAGCCATTTTGTGTGTGTCTTCACGTTTTTTAACGGAAGCGCCTGTGTTGTTGGAAGCATCGATGATCTCAGCCGCCAAACGCTCTTCCATTGTTTTCTCACCGCGGTTGCGGGAGTAGTTTACGAGCCAACGTAATCCCAGAGCAGTACGTCTCTCTGGTTTTACCTCGATTGGTACTTGGTAGTTGGCACCGCCGACACGGCGAGCTTTAACTTCCAGGACTGGCATGATATTTTTGATAGCTGTCTCAAATACTTCCATCGGGTCATTACCCGTGCGTTCTTGGATCAACTTGAACGCATTATACAGAATGCTTTGAGCAACACCGCGTTTTCCATCGAGCATGATGCGGTTGATCAAACGAGTAACCAACTTGGAGTTGTATACCGGATCTGGCAACACGTCTCTTTTTGTAACTGGACCTTTGCGTGGCATGGATATCCCCCTTTCTTTCTTGTTAAGCAGTCCCTGTACCTCCCAGAACTATGCCAGAAGGCTTTCAGGATTCCCGCTTATATGTGGTTTAGGCTTTTTTAGCTTTTGGACGCTTAGCACCGTATTTAGAACGAGCTTGCATACGGTTGTTAACGCCTGCAGTATCGAGAGCTCCACGAACGATGTGATAACGAACCCCTGCAAGGTCTTTTACTTTACCTCCGCGGATCAAGACCACACTGTGCTCTTGAAGGTTATGTCCGATTCCCGGGATATAAGCAGTTACCTCGAGACGGTTCGTCAAACGAACACGGGCATATTTACGAAGTGCAGAGTTCGGTTTACGTGGAGTCATTGTACCTACACGAGTGCAGACACCACGTTTTTGTGGGGCACTGATGTTAGTGGATTCACGTTTCAAAGCGTTGAATCCTTTTTGCAAAGCTGGTGATTTTGACTTATCAACTTTAGCTTGACGTCCTTTACGAACCAGTTGGTTAATAGTTGGCATGTGATTGCCACCCCCTTCCTCAATTATTCATGTTTCTTTATAAACCTCTTTTCGCTAAGTCCACAGACCCAGGCGGTTCATAAAAAGACAAATGAAAAGTTTTTGCCTTGGAGAATCACTAATAGTTCTCGGACAAAAACGTTCCTTACCTTATGATTTTACGACTGCAGCCATTGCTGCCCCTACTCCAATCCCGCAAGCTTTGCCGAGATTTTTCATTGTGTCCACTTTCGTGTACTTCACATTATGTTGTTCACACAAGGCAATGATTTTGGAAGTAAGCTGCGGATCACTATCTTCAGCCACATAGACTTCGGAAGCCATACCTGTCTGAACCATCCGCGTGGTCTGTTTGGTACCTATCTTGACATGAGCATCTTGCAAGCCTTTTTCATTAGACATTGTTCATTCCTCCGAATAGGACTAAATACAATCATCTACTCACGCACCTTTGATATATTAGCATCTAGAACAAACATTGTCAATGCTAATGCCAAAAGATTTTATCAAAAGTTTACGTACGTCAGGATCGTCCATCTGTATCAAACAAACGTCCAATCCCTGACGTACAAAACCTTCAATTCTCTTCAAATAAAGAGCAATCTATTAATCAACCGAAACTGGCTCAAGCTCTTCTACTGAAGATTGGCCATCTTCTGGCTCAGCAAATTTGATACTGCGATAACGGTTCATACCCGTACCTGCAGGGATCAGTTTACCGATGATTACATTCTCTTTCAGACCGAGCAACTGATCGACTTTACCTTTGATCGCTGCATCTGTCAAGACACGAGTAGTTTCTTGGAACGAAGCCGCTGAAAGGAAAGAGTCTGTTTCCAGGGATGCTTTCGTAATACCGAGCAAGATTGGTTTTGCAACCGCTGGCTCTTTATCACTAAGAATCGCAATTTTGTTAGCTCTCTCGTACTCATGCATATCCACGAACGATCCTGGCAAGAGTGTTGTATCTCCCGCATCAACGATACGGATTTTACGCAACATTTGACGGATCATAACTTCAACGTGTTTGTCATTGATTTCTACGCCTTGGTTACGATATACGCGCTGTACTTCCTGCAAAATGTAGTTTTGCACACCACGTATGCCTTTAATGCGCAGCATTTCTTTTGGATCGATAGAACCATCTGTCAATTCGTCACCCGCTTCAATTTCCATGCCTTCGCTTACGCGCACACGGGAACCGTAGGTAACAGCATATACTTTGGATTCTGCTTCACCTTGAATTTCGATTTCACGACGATCTTTCGCTTCGCGAATCTCTTTAACCACACCATCAATCTCACTGATTGTTGCTTGACCCTTAGGATTACGAGCTTCAAACAACTCTTGGATACGCGGCAAACCTTGCGTGATATCGTCTCCGGCTACACCGCCGGTATGGAAAGTACGCATCGTAAGCTGTGTTCCTGGTTCACCAATGGATTGTGCTGCGATAATTCCAACTGCTTCACCGATCTCCACGTGTTTACCAGTCGCCAAGTTACGACCATAACACTTCTTGCAGACACCATGACGAGCACGGCAGCTGAGTACAGAGCGGATTTGCAATTTAGTTATACCAGCTGCAATGATAGCCTCTGCCTTATCGGAGTCGATCAATTCATTGCGGCCTACAATAATTTCTTTTGTTTCCGGATGACGCAATGTCTCGAAGCAGTATCTGCCTTCAATACGGTCGTAGAGATCTTCAATAACCTCTTTACCATCCTGGATACGACTTACAGTGAAGCCTTTATCTGTTCCACAATCATCTTCACGAACAATCACATCTTGTGCAACGTCTACGAGACGACGAGTCAGGTAACCTGAGTCCGCTGTACGTAGAGCCGTATCGGCCAAACCTTTACGCGCACCGTGAGTTGAGATGAAGTACTCGAGTACCGTCAGACCTTCACGGAAGTTCGATTTGATTGGGAGTTCGATAATTCGACCAGACGGGTTGGCCATCAGACCACGCATACCGCCCAATTGAGTAATTTGCGATTTGTTACCCCGCGCTTTGGAGTCAACCATCATCATGATGGAGTTGTAACGATCCATGGACTTCATCAAGATTTCAGTGATGTCATCTTTAGATTTTGACCAAATATCAATGATACGGTCATAGCGCTCTTCATTCGTAATCAAACCACGACGGTATTGATTCGTAACGATTTGTGCTTTTTCTTCAGACTGTCTAAGAATCTCGAATTTCTCATTAGGCACGATAACGTCCGACACGGCAACCGTAATACCGGCGCGAGTGGAGTACGTGAATCCAAGTTGTTTGATTTTATCCAGAATAACAGCCGTTTCTGTTGTGTGATAAATCTCAAAGCAACGTGCAATGATGGAACCGAGGTATTCTTTACCAACACCACCGGCTTGAGGAGCATTCATGATCGCTTCTCTCAGGTCGGCACCCTTCTCATATACAAATGAGTGATCCGCAGTACCTTGGTACAAGTTAGCACGAGTCGCGTCATTAATATACGGGAAGCTTGCTGGGAAAATTTCGTTAAAGATAATTTTACCGATCGTTGTTAACAACATGCCCTCTTGTTGCTCTTCCGTGAAGCTTGTTTTACCAAGCGCCTTAACTGGAATAGCTACACGTGCATGCAGACCAGCAGTACCACGTTGGTAAGCTGATACAGCCTCGTTAACAGTACGCAGGATCATACCTGTGCCCTTTTCTTCCTTGTTGTCCATGGTCAAGTAGTAAGAACCAAGAACCATATCCTGGGAAGGAGTAACAACTGGTTTACCATCTTTCGGGTTCAAAATGTTACCTGATGCAAGCATCAAGATACGTGCTTCCGCTTGTGCTTCAGCAGACAATGGAACGTGCACGGCCATTTGGTCACCGTCAAAGTCGGCATTATATGCCGTACATACGAGCGGGTGAAGACGAATTGCTTTACCTTCAACGAGAATCGGTTCAAATGCTTGAATACCGAGACGGTGAAGCGTAGGGGCACGGTTAAGCAGAACCGGATGCTCCTTAATTACTTCTTCAAGAACATCCCAAACTTCAGGACTCACACGCTCAACTTTACGTTTAGCGCTCTTGATGTTGTGGGCAAGCCCTTTATTTACAAGCTCTTTCATTACAAAAGGCTTGAACAATTCAAGTGCCATATCTTTTGGCAGACCACACTGATACATTTTCAGGTAAGGTCCGACAACGATAACGGAACGACCAGAGTAGTCAACACGTTTACCGAGCAAGTTTTGACGGAAACGACCTTGTTTACCTTTCAGCATATGGCTGAGGGATTTCAAAGGACGGTTACCAGGACCTGTTACAGGGCGACCACGACGACCGTTATCGATCAAAGCGTCAACAGCTTCCTGCAGCATCCGTTTTTCATTTTGTACGATAATATCTGGCGCGCCTAGATCAAGCAGACGTTTCAGACGGTTGTTCCGGTTAATTACACGGCGATACAGGTCATTCAGGTCAGACGTAGCAAAACGTCCACCATCCAGCTGTACCATAGGACGAAGTTCCGGAGGAATGACAGGAAGTACATCCATGATCATCCACTCAGGCTTATTGCCAGAGTTGCGGAAAGCTTCGATAACTTCCAAACGTTTAATTGCACGGTTACGACGTTGTCCTTGTGCAGTGCGGAGCTCTTCTTTCAAGAAATCAAGCTCTTTATCTACATCAAGATCTTGAAGCAATTTTTTGACTGCTTCTGCACCCATGCCAGCTTGGAAACCATATCCGTATTTTTCACGGTAGCTGCGGTATTCTTTCTCGGACAACAGCTGTTTTTTCTCCAGTGGAGTTTCTCCTGGATCAGTTACTACATATGATGCAAAATAAATAATCTCCTCGAGAGATCTTGGAGACATATCCAAAGCGAGACCCATACGGCTCGGAATACCTTTGAAGTACCAGATGTGTGATACTGGAGCAGCGAGCTCGATATGACCCATCCGTTCACGACGAACCTTCGCACGTGTTACTTCAACGCCACAACGATCACAGACAACGCCTTTATAACGGACGCGTTTGTATTTACCGCAATGACATTCCCAGTCTTTTGTAGGGCCAAAAATCTTTTCGCAGAACAGCCCTTCTTTTTCCGGTTTCAACGTACGATAGTTGATCGTTTCCGGTTTTTTCACTTCTCCGCGGGACCAAGAACGAATTTTTTCTGGGGAAGCAAGCCCGATCTTCATGTATTCGAAATTGTTGACGTCCAACAAGGAGCAACCCTCCTTAACCAAGTCCTGTATTCTAGGTTACGCCCTCTCCGGCCGAAGCCGGAGCAAGACGCGAGCCTGATGAAAAACGCCGGTCATCATGCGCCCGAAGCGGTTACTCCGCTCCGACCTCTGTACCCTCAAGGTTGAGGCTGAGCTTATCGCTCGCAGCGTCATCTTCATCGTCCATTTCTTTCATTTCAATCTCTTGCTCATCTTCACTCAAAATCTTAACGTCCATACCCAAGCTTTGCAGCTCTTTGATCAATACTTTGAATGACTCTGGGACACCAGGTTCCGGAACATTCTCACCTTTGACGATGGACTCATACGTTTTCACCCGACCGACAACGTCATCGGATTTAACGGTCAAGATTTCTTGCAAGGTATAAGCAGCACCATAAGCCTCAAGCGCCCATACTTCCATCTCCCCGAAACGTTGTCCACCGAATTGGGCTTTACCACCCAACGGCTGTTGCGTAACGAGAGAGTAAGGACCTGTGGAACGGGCATGGATTTTATCATCAACCATGTGTGCCAATTTGATCATGTGCATGACACCAACGGTAACTTCACGTTCAAACTCTTCACCTGTACGACCATCATACAGGACAGTTTTACCATTACGTTGCATCCCTGCTTCTTCCATCGTATCGAAGACGTCATACTCCTTCGCTCCGTCGAATACAGGAGTTGCTACGTGGATCCCGAGCTGCATTGCCGCCATACCCAAGTGAACTTCAAGTACTTGACCGATGTTCATCCGGGAAGGTACGCCCAGCGGGTTAAGAACGATCTGAACAGGTGTACCGTCCGGCAAGAAAGGCATATCTTCTTCCGGCAGGATACGAGCCACGACCCCTTTGTTACCGTGACGTCCGGCCATTTTATCACCCTCGGAAATTTTCCGTTTTTGAGCGATATATACACGAACGAGTTGGTTAACACCTGGAGGAAGCTCATCACCGTTTTCACGTGTGAAGACTTTAACGTCTACGACGATTCCGTCCGTACCGTGAGGTACACGCAAGGAAGTATCACGTACTTCACGTGCTTTCTCACCAAAGATTGCATGTAAGAGACGTTCTTCTGCAGTCAGTTCCGTTACACCTTTCGGCGTCACTTTACCTACCAGAATGTCACCAGCAGCAATTTCGGCACCGATGCGGATAATACCACGCTCATCCAGATTACGCAGCGCTTCTTCCCCAACGTTAGGGATATCACGTGTAATCTCTTCAGGTCCGAGCTTCGTATCACGCGCTTCTGACTCATATTCCTCGATATGGATGGATGTATACACATCTTCCTTAACGAGTTTTTCACTGAGCAAAATCGCATCCTCGTAGTTGTAACCTTCCCAAGTCATGAAGGCAACAACAACGTTACGTCCCAGAGCCAATTCACCCATTTCCGTCGAAGGACCATCTGCAAGGATGTCGCCAGCTTTGACAACAGCACCTCTTTTGACGATCGGACGTTGGTTAATGCATGTTCCTTGGTTCGAACGCATAAATTTGTGTAATTTATATTTAACAATGTCGCCTTTGACTTCTTGGCCATCTACTTGCTCCACACGACGAAGCCAGATCTCGTTCGCAGAAGAGCGTTCAATAATCCCGTCATATTTGGAGACAATACATACACCAGAATCTTTTGCGGCTTTGTGTTCCATACCTGTTCCTACAAGCGGAGCTTTAGGAATCAAGAGAGGAACGGCTTGCCGCTGCATGTTCGATCCCATGAGCGCACGGTTGGAGTCATCGTTCTCAAGGAATGGAATGAGCGCTGTAGCGACGGATACAACCTGCTTAGGAGATACGTCCATGTAGTCAACTCGCTCACTCGGCATCGTAAGGATGTTATCCGATTGCTTGTTGTAACGTACGATGATCGCTTCTTCAGCAAATGTTCCATCTTCATTCAGCTTCGCGTTCGCTTGAGCGACAACATAGTTGTCCTCTTCGTCTGCTGTCAGGTAATCGATCTGCTCAGTTACAACACCCGTCTTCGGATCTACCCAACGATATGGAGCTTCAATGAAGCCATATTCGTTTACACGAGCAAACGTAGACAAGGAGTTAATCAAACCAATGTTTGGTCCCTCTGGTGTCTCGATCGGACACATCCGGCCATAGTGGGATGGATGCACGTCACGGACTTCCATGCCGGCACGCTCACGCGTCAAACCACCTGGTCCGAGTGCGGACAGACGACGTTTATGCGTCAACTCACCCAGTGGGTTCGTTTGATCCATAAACTGTGACAATTGAGAGCTACCGAAGAACTCTTTAATCGATGCGATAACAGGACGTATGTTGATCAAAGCCTGAGGCGTAATCACGTTAGCATCCTGAATAGACATTCTCTCACGAACTACACGCTCCATACGGGACAAACCGATACGGAACTGATTCTGCAAGAGCTCACCTACGGAACGCAGACGACGGTTACCCAGGTGATCGATATCATCTGTGCTACCAATGCCGTGCAATAGGTTAATGAAGTAACTGATTGATGAAATGATATCTGCCGGTGTGATGTTCTTAACTGATTTGTCAATGTTAGCATTAGCAATCAATTTAACAACTTTACCGTCTTCAATCGGTGAGAACACATCAATGGTTTGCATAGGGATATCATTGGCATCCAAAACGCCGTTCGCAACATGATATGTGCGGAAGCCAACGCTCTTCTCCAGATGCGGCATGATTTCGTCGAGCAAACGACGGTCAACCATTTGACCTGCTTCAGCAATGATTTCACCAGTTTCGGTATCAACCAGGGACTCAGCCAAACGTTGGTTGAACAAACGATTTTTGATGTGAAGCTTTTTGTTGATTTTGTAACGACCTACATTAGCCAGGTCATAACGTTTTGGATCAAAGAAACGCGCTACGAGTAAGCTCTTCGCATTATCAAGCGTAGGTGGCTCACCCGGACGAAGACGCTCATAAATTTCAATCAGCGCTTTCTCCGTAGAATCCGTGTTGTCTTTATCCAGTGTGTTGCGGATATATTCGTCATTACCGAGCAGATCCAGAATCTCAGCGTCTGTGCCAAAACCAAGTGCACGCAGGAGAACCGTCACCGGTATTTTACGTGTGCGGTCGATCCGGACATAAACAACGTCCTTCGCGTCCATCTCCAGTTCGAGCCAAGCGCCGCGGTTAGGAATAACTGTCGCGGTATACGTCTTTTTGGCATTCTTATCTACTTTAGTGCTGAAGTAAACGCTAGGAGAGCGAACCAACTGGCTGACAATAACCCGTTCCGCACCATTAATAATAAATGTGCCAGTTTCGGTCATCAGCGGGAAATCTCCCATGAATACTTCCTGCTCCTTGACTTCGCCGGTTTCCTTATTAATGAGCCGGACTTTGACCCGAAGCGGTGCTGCATAAGTAACGTCACGCTCTTTAGCGTCGTCTACTGTATACTTCGGTTCTCCGAGACTGTAATCGATAAATTCCAAAATCAAATTGCCTGTAAAATCCTGGATCGGCGAGATATCCTGGAACATTTCGCGCAACCCTTCCTCCAAAAACCAATCATAAGATTTTTGTTGGATTTCAATCAGGTTCGGAACTTCGAGTATCTCGTTAATTCGTGCATAACTGCGCCGAGTGCGTCGACCATATTGAACAAGATGTCCTGCCAACTTAAACTCACCCCTCAATGTCTACTCACTTTAAAAATTTCGTTGCGAACCTCTGTTTGTAACCTTATAATGGTACACATACAGAGCAAAGCAATGCATCCACAAATAAAGAAAAGCCCTTACTCGAAATGTCGTTCGAAAAAAGAGCAACTTTGATCGGCGGATGTCTTCCAAAACATTCTTATCCCCAGTTTGCCCAAAATGTACATATTATACGCCAAACGTTGGCATAATAAGCCCGTTCGGCGTAAAAAAAGGTTGACATTTTTAGTTAGCTAAAGCCAAGTAGGGCATCTTAATACTGACATTTTACAATAATACCACGGCCTGAATTTCAAGTCAATAGTCCTATTGCAAAAAAAATGCTCCACTGCTTACTTTACAAATCGGAAATCAGCCTTCAGCGACTTCTCCCGTTTTCACCGCTTTGAAAATCCGGTAGCCTTTATCCTTTGTGACTTCCTCTACTCTTCCAAACAAAGACTCTAACTTCGATTTTGCCGAAGGAGCTCCCTGCTTCTTCTGAATGACGATCCACAACGAACCACCAACCTTCAAATGACGATGAGCCTGTTCAAATATAGTATGAACCGTTTCTTTCCCAGCCCGTATAGGTGGATTGGTTAGAATAACGTCAAAGTCTTCCTTTTTTACTTCAGCCAGTAGATTACTTTGCATGACGGTAACATTGTTAATTCCATTCGCTTTTGCATTTTCTTTGGAAAGTTCAACAGCTCTCTCGTTGATATCAATCATGGTGACATGCCCATCCGGTACAAGCTTCGCTGCTGTAAGACCCATCGGGCCGTATCCGCAACCCACATCAAGAACGTGAGCTCCTGACGGAATATCCATCACATCAATTAACACTCTGCTGCCATAATCAATTCCGTTTTTGGAAAACACACCGGCGTCTGTCACGAACCGCAGACTAAATCCACGAAGCGTCGTTTCAGTCGCTCTCCGATCATGCGCTACTTGCGGTTTGTCCGAATAATAATGATTGGACATGTCCTCACTCACTTTCCATTTGCAATTACAGCAACAAACCCCTTGATATAAGTCAAGGGGTTTGTTGTTTTGTTCATTCAGCTTGGATAAGCTAAATTATTTAACTTCGATTGTAGCGCCTGCTTCTTCCAATTTAGCTTTGATAGTTTCAGCTTCTTCTTTGCTTACTTTTTCCTTCAATGCTTTTGGAGCGTTGTCAACTACTTCTTTAGCTTCTTTCAAGCCAAGACCAGTGATTTCGCGAACTGCTTTGATAACGTTGATTTTGGAAGCGCCAGCGCTTGCCAAGATTACGTCGAACTCGGATTGCTCAGCTTCAGCTGCAGCAGCTCCGCCACCTGCAACAGCTACTGGAGCTGCAGCAGTTACGCCGAATTCTTCTTCGATTGCTTTAACAAGATCGTTCAGTTCCAGTACAGTCATGCCTTTGATTGCTTCCAAGATTTGCTCTTTACTCATGATTGAACCTCCATATATAATTTTATTTTTTTGTATTTCATTACTGCTAAGCAGTATTCAGATCAAGTAGCTTACGCGCCTTGTTCTTCTTTGTCTGCAACAGCTTTAACCGCAAGCGCGAAGTTGCGCACTGGCGCTTGAAGCACGCTGAGGAGCATGGAAAGGAGACCTTCGCGGGATGGAAGTTCTGCCAATGCTTTAACTTCTTCTTCTCCGATTACGCGACCTTCTACAACTGCACCTTTCAATTTCAGTGCATCGTTCTTTTTCGCGAAGTCGTTCAGAATTTTGGCTGGAGCTACAGCGTCTTCTCCGCTGAATGCAATTGCAGTAGGTCCTGTCAGAACGCTATCGAGTTCTGTCAATTCTGCTGCAGCAGTCGCACGGCGAAGCAACGTGTTTTTCAGCACTGTGAATTCGATTCCTGCTTCACGAAGTTGCTTACGCAACTCAGTTACTTGGGCAACGTTCAATCCGCGATAGTCAACAACAACTGTAGTTGCGCTCTCGCGCAATTTTGCTGTAACTGCATCAACGGACTCTTGTTTTGCTTGAATCACTTTTGCGTTTGCCAATCTGTACACCTCCTGATCAAATTTATCCCATTAAGAAAAGCCTCCGTAGAATCACGAAGGCTTGATATATACTCATCATCGATTTACATCGTTCTAAGTTCTATAATCACACCTCGGTAGGAAATTAAGCCAGATGGCACCTACTGTCTACGGCAAGCATATTCAAATGTCAACGGTCAGTCACTCGGACTCACAACTTTTATAGAATACCAGAACAGGGCGAACCTGTCAAGAATATTTTATCTAAAAGCTGCTGCGTTCACGCGTGCACCAGGGCCCATCGTAGAAGAAATGCTGATATTCTTCAGATAAACACCTTTTGCTGCCGCCGGTTTAGCACGGTTCAAAGCATCCATGAGAGCTTTGAAGTTCTCATTAAGTTGCTCGTTAGAGAAAGAAGCTTTACCGATCGGTGCGTGAATTTGACCTGCACGATCCAGACGATATTCGATTTTACCGGCTTTAATTTCTTGAACAGCCTTAGTTACATCGAAAGTTACCGTTCCGGCTTTAGGGTTAGGCATCAGACCTTTACCGCCGAGCAGTCGGCCCAATTTACCTACTTCACTCATCATATCTGGTGTCGCTACGCAGACGTCGAATTCGAACCAGCCTTGTTGGATTTTGTTGATCATGTCTGCATCACCAACATAGTCCGCGCCAGCCGCTTCCGCTTCTTTCGCTTTGTCACCTTTTGCAAATACCAATACGCGTTGTGTTTTACCTGTGCCGTGTGGCAAGACAACAACACCACGTACAGCCTGGTCTTGCTTACGAGGGTCTACACCCAAACGTACTGCTGCTTCGATTGTTTCATCGAATTTTGCAGTGGCTGCCTTTTTCACAAGCTCTACAGCTTCTGAAGGCTCGTAAGTTGCTTCGCTGTCGATCAGCTTAGCAGCTTCCAGGTATTTTTTACCGTGTTTAGCCATGTTTTATTCCTCCTTTGTGGTGTTAGCGGATATACCTCCCACATCAACCGGTCGCGAATCGACCGGTTTTACGAAGCTATGATTTCAGATGAAAATTAGTCTTCGATGGTGATACCCATGCTGCGGGCAGTACCTTCGACCATACGCATTGCGGACTCAACGTCTGCTGCATTCAGGTCAGGCATTTTTGTTTCCGCGATTTGACGTACCGCATCACGTTTAACGGTAGCGACTTTTTTCTTGTTCGGCTCGCCAGATCCTTTTTCAACTTTAGCTGCCACTTTCAACAGAACTGCTGCCGGTGGAGTTTTAGTGATGAATGTAAAGGAACGGTCTTCGAATACAGAAATCTCAACTGGAATAATCAATCCCGCTTGATCGGCTGTACGAGCGTTGAATTCTTTACAGAATGCCATGATGTTGACACCTGCTTGACCCAATGCTGGACCTACCGGAGGCGCTGGATTCGCTTTACCTGCTGGAATCTGAAGTTTTACCATTTTGATTACCTTTTTTGCCATGATTGACACCTCCTTGCAAAATAGTGGTTAGCGAACCTCTCGGTTCTCCCACAAGAAACTTGAAGAAACTATATCTTCTCCACTTGCGTATATTCCAACTCAAGCGGTGTTTCCCGTCCAAACATGTTCACATGCACTTTCAACTTGCTTTTGTCTACCAAAATCTCTTCCACGGAGCCCACAAAATTCGCAAAAGGACCAACTTTAATACGTACGGATTCCTTAATATCGAATTCAATTTTCGGCTTCGGTTCAACCATGCCCATATGCTTCAGAATTTGTTCCACTTCTTCAGGCAACAGTGCAGTTGGTTTGGACCCGGAACCTGTCGAACCGACAAATCCCGTAACACCTGGTGTGTTGCGAACAACATACCAAGAGTCATCCGTTTGGATCATTTCAACCAAGACATAACCGGGGTAAACTTTACGCATAACGGTCTTTTTCTTACCGTCTTTGTTCACCACTTCTTCTTCCATCGGAACAAGAACGCGGAAAATCTTGTCTTCCATGCCCATGGACTCTACGCGTTTTTCCAAATTGGCTTTGACCTTATTCTCATACCCTGAATAGGTATGAACGACGTACCATCTTTTTTCCATATCAAGCCACCTGGGACCCTTCTTAAATAATCGCTTCGATCACAAAGGAGATGCCGATGTCAACGACCCAAAAAAACAGCGTCATAACCACAACAGTACCAAGAACAATCAACGTGTAGTTGGTAAGCTCTTTGCGATTAGGCCAGCGAACTTTTTTAAGTTCAGCCCAGCTTTCTGAGAAAAAGGAAATCAGAGATTTGAAACTTCGTTTCACGCCGACTACACCTCCCAAAAACTATCTGGTTTCGCGATGAGAAGTCTGCTCGTTACAAAACTTGCAAAATTTCTTCATCTCCATGCGGTCGGGGTGATTACGCTTGTTTTTTGTCGTTGTGTAATTTCTTTGTTTGCAGTTAGTACAAGCCAAAGTAATAATTACCCGCATGATGTACACCTCCCGAAGACTTCCGCTCAAGCAGAGTCTCTAAATTGATCCTAAAAAAAAAGCCGCGAATTTAGGCCTACCTAAAACACTTTATCATAAGGGTATAACCATGTCAACGAAAGAATAGCCTTTCATTGCTGGGTAAAAGTTCCGTGCGTCTGCATTCGGCAACATATCTCTGATTTTCTCTCTTCTCCTACTTGGATCGAACGATTACTAGTATTATCAATCTTTTATTTTATAAACTTAAAGCAGCAAAAAAAGACTCAAACCCCGAGCCTTTTCCGTCAACGACAACAATTGTTCAATTATCTCGAACTTCCAAATACTTTTCAAGTTTTCGCTTCACACGCTGTAGCGCATTATCAATGGACTTCACATGTCTGTCCAGATCAACCGCGATTTCTTGATAAGATCTCCCGTCCAGATACAACATTAATACTTTACGTTCCAGATCACTCAAAATCTCTGACATCTTATCTTCCAGGCCCACAAACTCTTCCTGATTAATGATAAGTTCCTCAGGATCACTAACCTGGGTTCCACAAATCACATCGAGTAAGGTACGATCGGATTCTTCATCATAAATAGGCTTGTCCAGAGACACATAAGAATTAAGCGGAATGTGCTTTTGACGTGTTGCTGTCTTAATCGCTGTAATGATCTGCCGTGTAATACACAGCTCAGCGAAAGCTTTGAACGAAGCCAATTTGTCACCCTTAAAATCTCGAATAGATTTATAGAGTCCTATCATTCCTTCTTGAATAATATCTTCCCGGTCTGCCCCAATCAGAAAATAAGATCTTGCCTTGGCGCGTACAAAGTTGCGATATTTGTTAATCAAAAACTCCAGCGCTTCGCTTTCACCTTCACGGACCGCTTCGACAATGTCTTCGTCACTTTGGTAATCATACTTAGATAACATGATATCTTTGAGGTCGACACTCACAGACAATCCCTCCGGCTGCAACGCAAGGTACCCCGTTACTCTACTCTATGAAATATAGGACAAGTATATATGATGCTACCTTACACCGTCAACCACGCTCTGCCTAAAAAAGAACATGAATAACATAATTGTCAAGACTTTCAATATTGTAATATCTGTAAAAACTAAGATCATTCCCTGCGCCAGCGTTCAAATTGTTTCAAAACATCTGGACTGAGTTTCCCCCCAAGTGTATTGCGTGTCGTTTGAGACTGCCTCTCTTCCAGACGTTTCTGCAGCTCTTTTTCGTTCTGCTCTACTTCAATCAGCAGTTCCCTAGCAGACACACGCAAAGCTCCCTGTCCAAAAATGACGTGTTGCTCTACCATATCACTTGTAGCCACATAGATTTGTCGTCTTCGCATACTGAGTTCCCGAACGAGTCTCTCAATGCATTCATCCGCCGTCTCTTTTTCCTTTGTGAAATAAATTTGTATTTTGCTCTGTGTAAAGGATTTGCCGAGTCCGGGCACGAGGTAGGCGTCAAAAACAACAATGACCTTTCGGCCAGAGAAGGCCTGATAGTCAGCAAGACGCGATAGAAGCCGGTTGCGCGCTTCTTCCAATCCATTTTGCGCTAACTTAGACAGCTCTGGCCAATCACCGATCATGTTGTACCCGTCTACAAGAAGCACATCACGGGAGTCAGCCATAGTTTCTATTCCTGCACTTGGCGTGACCGGAGCACTTCATACATCACTACACCCGCAGCAACGGATGCGTTAAGCGAGTTAATCTGGCCCTGCATCGGCAATTTAATCAACACATCACATTTTTCACGGATGAGACGCCCCATACCTTTGTTCTCATTTCCAATCACGAGCGCTACAGGTCCTGTGAAGACCCCATTGCCAAATACATTTTCTTTAGCAGTAACATCCGTGCCAACTACCCACACGCCTTCTTCCTTGAGACGATCAATCGTTTGCCCCAAATTACTTACGCGTGCTACCGGTACATATTCAACAGCTCCTGCAGAGGTTTTGGATACTGTAGCAGTAACTGCTGCTGACCGACGTTTAGGCACAATGACACCATGAGCGCCTGTGCAGTCTGCCGTCCGCAAAATGGATCCAAGGTTGTGTGGATCTTCGATTTCGTCGAGCAAAATCAGAAATGGGTGTTCCCCCTTCGCTTTAGCTGCGGCAAGAATATCTTCTACCTCAACGTAAGCATAAGGCGCAGCTTGTGCTACAACCCCCTGATGCTGTATACCTGGAACGGTCTGATCCAATTTACGCTTGTCCACATGTTGGATCACAATCCCTAGCTTTTTCGCTTCTGCAATAATCGGCTGGGTCAGATGCTTTTGAGCTGTATCGGCAATCCATATTTTATTAATGGTTCGACCTGAGCGTAGTGCCTCCGTTACGGAGTGTTTACCAGCGATCCATTCTTCTTCCATTGTTGTTCGATCCTCTCTATAACGCTGCGCGAGACTCTGTTAATTAGACAAAACTCACGTAGCGGCTTCGTTGAAATTCAATTATTTTGTCGAAGATTGCGCTTGCTGTTCCGCATGCTCAATCCCACGACCAATCAATGCAATCATGCGATCATGTTGACCGCTGCTATACAAATAGCCGATCAGACATTCCAGCGCCGTGGCATGTCTATACTCTAGAACATCCGCATTTTTAGGAATGGAACCAGACTTGGCGTTTCGCCCTTGGCGAACCATGTCGCGTTCTTCTTCGGTCAGCTCTGGTTCAATCCCTGTAAGAATACGGCTCTGAGCCTTGGCTGATACGAGCCCTGTCGCACTGCGATGCAGGTGATTTGGGCGCATATTCGCTTTAGATAACAAATACTGACGTACCGCCACCTCGTACACAGCGTCCCCAATATAAGCAAGTGCAATTGGAGGAATCAGACGCGCAGGCCGTGAGGGGGGATAAGGAAACCAGCCCCCATCCGTGACATGCGTTGTTTTTTCTTCAGATTCCACCTGCTTCTTCTCACCTACTACTGACGAGGCCGCTTCTGTAAGTTCGGCAATTTCAGACATTTTTTTTGGCTGCTCCTCACTCATTTGCGCCGCCATCTCATCCCTTGAGCTGTATCCTCAAGCAATATTCCCTGTGCAGATAGTTCATCACGGATCTCATCAGCCCGAGCCCAATTTTTAGATTTACGCGCTTCTACACGTTCTTTGATCAAACGCTCAATCTCTTCATCTAGCAGTTCAGGCTCAGCGTCTGTATAGATGCGAAGCACTGCATTCAGTTCGCTGAACAATTCCAGCAGAGCACGAATATCGGCAGCATTCACCACATCCTGTTGTAACAATTGGTTCGCTTCACCAGCCCATTCAAATAAAGCTGTGATTGCGTCAGGCGTATTGAAGTCATCTTGCATTTTCTCATGATACTGTTCACGAATCTGATCCAATCTTGTCGTAAACTCAGCTGAGCTCTCTCGATCTACAGTTACCGCCTGTAGACGATGCTTGAGATTAACCACCGCATTGGTAATCCGGTCTACACTGTTTTGTGCTTGCTCCATCGTATCCTCTGTAAAATTAAGCGGGTTACGATAGTGTGTAGATAACATGAAGTAACGAATAGCTTCACGTTTATATTGCGTACGAAGATCTTTAACCAGCACACCATTTCCTAGTGATTTGGACATCTTTTCATTATCGATACGGATAAACCCGTTATGCATCCAATAATTAGCCAGCGGTTTGCCTGTGAGCACCTCGGATTGAGCGCATTCGCACTCGTGGTGAGGGAACTGTAGATCCTGTCCGCCTCCATGGATATCCAACGTATCCCCGAGGTATTCCCGAGCCATGGCCGAGCATTCAATGTGCCAACCTGGACGTCCATCTCCCCATGGGCTAGACCAATAGATCTCCCCTGGCTTAGCAGCCTTCCACAGGACGAAGTCTTCCGGGTTCTCTTTACGTTCGTCCACACCGATCCGAATGCCGAACTGAAGTTCTTGCAGATTCTGCTTAGATAATTTACCATACTCCGCAAACTTGCTAGTACGATAGTATACATCCCCACCGTTTTCGTATGCGATACCCTTATCCACCAGCTCACGGATGAAATCAATAATGAGCGGCATGTTCTCGGTAACTCTCGGATTACTACTCGCCTTAGGAATGCCTAAACCTTCAAGGTCTTCGTAATAGGCTGCAATGAACTTCTCTGCTACATGGGGTACGTCTGTACCGAGCTGCTCTGCTTTGCGGATAAGCTTATCGTCAACATCTGTAAAGTTAACGACATAATTCACGTCATGTCCGATCTGTTCCAAGTACCCGCGAACCGTGTCGAAGAAAATCACTGGACGTGCATTGCCAATATGAATGTAATCATATACCGTCGGCCCGCACACATACATCTTCACTTTCCCCGGCTCTTGGGGAACGAATTCTTCTTTTGTACGGCTCATTGTATTGTAAATTTGAAGCGTCATGGTCACTTTCCTTTCGTTCTTTTCCGCATGTAATGAATGAGTTGAACTTATATAGTAATCAACTTCATCCCATGCTTCCTTTATTTATTGTATCACGCGAAGGTTCCATTTCACGGGTATTCTGCATCGTACGTACCTCTTCCCGCAAACGTTCAATCTCTTGTTGCATGCTTCGCAAAGAATCAATGACCGGATCTGGTAGCTGTTGATTCAGACGATCGACACGGCGCCCATCCTGTTTGACGATTCTCCCCGGAATACCTACAACCGTACTATTCGCTGGCACCTCTTTCAGTACAACCGAGTTGGCGCCAATGTTACATTGATCCCCCACACGGAACGAACCAAGCACTTTGGCACCTGACGAGATAACCACATTATTACCAATTGTCGGATGTCTCTTACCTTTTTCTTTTCCCGTGCCCCCAAGAGTAACCCCTTGATAGATAACAACATCGTCACCGATCTCACACGTTTCACCAATAACTACACCCATTCCATGGTCAATAAACAATCGATTACCAATCGTCGCACCAGGGTGGATTTCGATTCCTGTCATAAAACGGCTAATCTGTGAAATGAACCGAGCGAACGAGAAGAACCTTCGCTTGTATAAAAAATGCGCGATCCGATGCGCCCATATCGCATGCAGCCCTGAGTAAGTAAATACAACCTCAAACCATCCCCGGGCCGCTGGATCGTTTTCAAACACCGCCTGGATATCTGATCTGATCTTCTTAAACATGCTCGTTCCCCTCTTGTTCAGGTTCTCGTCCTCCGGCTTACCGGACGGCGCATTCCTTGATAGTGTACTACTAGCTTTACACCTATGCACATGTTAGGACTCCGTACCGCTGTAACTGAAATTCAACACCGCTGTGATTTGATTATCTTTGAAAGAGTTACACGTCCAGACAACCAAAAAACGCCCCTGTAGCTATGTAAGCTACAGAGGCGTTGATCGCGGTCCCACTCTGCTCAGTTCACCTGTATAACAATGAACCCTCAAACGGTTTAATAACGGGAACCAACCGTCACAACCTATCCTAACGTTTTCCCTTGTCCTAATCGACAAGGGCGGGGCTGGATTCGGCTATGCAGCTCACAGGCGCATTTCGGTTGACGGACAGCGGATGGCTCACAGCCACCGCACCAAAGAACTTCATTCTTTAGGCGGGGCCATCCTCTCTGAATCTGTCCGGCTCAACGTACTCCTCCCGGTCTTTGCTGTTCTATATAGATAAATCATATCATTTATTCGTTGTGTTGCTATTATATCGAAAAGGGTTGAGACTGACAACAGCCTTCCCCTGTAATCGACACACAACTACAGACGAATCACTGACTTCGTCAGATTATGCCCCTTTTACTTGAGCATGCAATCGTTCAATCACCGTGTCTCGACCAAGCAATACAATCGTTTGATTGAGATCGCGGCCATGTGTCTGCCCTGTTAGCGCTACACGAATTGGCATAAAGAGCTGTTTGCCTTTAAATCCAGTTTCTTTTTGTACTTCTTTGATAAGTGCTGCCATCTTGCTTGGCGTGAACTCATCACTTGCTTGAACTTTATCAGCAAAAGCTTTCAGTACAGTCGGCACCTGCTCTTCAGCGAGTACTGCCGCAGCTTCAGCCTCCAGTTCAAGATCTGAACGGAAGAATACTTCGGACAATTCTACGATATCTGAAGCTGCTGTCATCTGCTCTTGGTAGAGATGAACGAGTGTATAAGCCCATTCTTTCTGCTCAGCTGACAGTTCAGAAGCAATCCGTCCTGCCTTTTGCAGGTGAGGAATCGCCATTTCAGCAATCCGATCTGGATCTGCATTTTTGATATAGTGATTGTTCAAGTGTGCCAGTTTATTGGTATCAAATACCGCTGGGCTCTTAGATAAGCGCTTCGTATCAAAAATTTGGATGAGCTGCTCTTGTGAGAAGATCTCCTCTTCTCCTTCTGGCGACCAGCCAAGTAAGGAAATGAAGTTGAACATCGCTTCTGGCAAATAGCCGAGTTGATCATACTGTTCAATAAACTGAATAACGGATTCATCCCGTTTACTCAACTTTTTATGATTTTCATTTACAATCAACGTCATGTGACCAAATTGCGGCGGCTCCCAGCCCAGCGCTTCATAGATCATCAACTGACGCGGCGTATTGGAAATGTGATCTTCCCCGCGCAGTACGTGGGAGATTTTCATCAAGTGATCATCCACTGCTACTGCATAGTTGTACGTAGGAATGCCATCTTTTTTGACGATAACGAAGTCTCCAGACTCCTTGCTGTTGAACGAAATTGTTCCTTTGACCATATCATCAAACGTGTAGATCCGTTCCTCCGGTACACGGAAACGAATGCTCGCCACGCGGCCTTCTGCTTCAAAAGCACTGCGTTGCTCTGGTGTCAGATCCCGGTGTTTACCCGAATAACGCGGCGTCTCACCACGAGCTGTCTGCTCTTCGCGCTCTTGCTCCAATTCTGCTTCTGTGCAATAGCAATGGTATGCAAGCCCCTTATCCAACAGCTCTTGAGTATATTTGCGGTAGATATCCAGTCGTTCCGTCTGACGGTACGGTCCGTATTCTCCACCCACATCAATGCTCTCATCCCACTCGATGCCGAGCCACTTCAGATACTTCAGTTGACTTTCTTCCCCACCAGCAATGTTACGCTTCACATCCGTATCCTCAATACGAATAATGAATTTGCCGTTATTGTGTTTAGCATACAAGTAATTAAATAGCGCCGTACGGGCATTCCCGATATGCAGATGTCCCGTTGGACTCGGCGCGTAGCGCACGCGTACTTCCGTGCTCATAACTATCCCCTCCGTCTCTTCGTTGGTTGATGATATCACACGCGAACAAGGCAAACAACCGATTGAGCTGCAATGCCCTCTCCCCGACCTGGGAATCCGAGCTGCTCTGTCGTTGTTGCTTTGACATTCACTTGATCCACTTCTGCTTCCAGTACCTTAGCGATAACCTCAGCCATCTGTGGAATATAAGGAGCCATCTTCGGCTTCTGTGCAATGATGGTTGAATCGATGTTACCTAGGCGGTATCCCCGATCCTTCACAAGCTGCCACACATGTTCCAAAAGTTTTACACTGTCTGCATCCTTGAATTCCGGATCGGTGTCCGGGAAATGTTTGCCGATATCACCAAGTGCCAGCGCACCTAGAATAGCATCACTAATGGCATGTAACAGTACGTCAGCGTCCGAATGACCCAATAACCCTTTTTCATGAGGAATCGTCACTCCGCCAATAATGCAAGGTCTTCCCTCTACCAGCTGATGCACATCGAACCCTTGTCCTACACGAATCATTGCTCTTTCTCTCCCCTCAGCAAAAACGCGGCATACTGCAAATCTTCCGGCGTCGTTAACTTAATGTTCGTATAACTGCCTTCCACAATCTTGACCGTTATGCCCTGGCGCTCTGCCAGCATCGCATCATCTGTTCCTAGAAAACCATCCTTCTCTGCCGACTCATAAGCAAGCATCAACGCAGAAAGACGAAAAGCCTGCGGGGTTTGAATGCTCCACAGACTGCTGCGGTCTGGCGTCGCCGTAACGACACCTTCCGCATTCACTTGTTTAATCGTATCCTTAACCGGAACCGCCAGAATAGCACCGCCGCCAGACATCACAGTTGTCATGCAAGCGTTGATCTGTTCCCGGTTAACAAAAGGACGTACCCCGTCGTGAACGAGGACCCAATCCGTTCCTAAAGCCTTAAGGCCTTCATGAACCGAATGCTGTCGCTCTTTCCCGCCGGGGATGACACGAACTCGTGATTCCAGATGGTATTCTTTTACCCAATTCAGGCAGCGTTCAACATCTCCAGCTCCGGTCACCAGCACGATCTCGCGCATCTCATCCAGAGCCGCAAACACTTCAAGCGTATGTATGAAAACGGGCTTGTCCTGCAACAGCAGAAACTGCTTGCTCTCGGTTGTCCCCATCCGGGTTCCCCGACCTGCCGCCACAACGACAACGCCCCACCCTTTATCCATGCCGCAATCCCTGCCTTGTCAGTCAGTTTATCGTCCGCCATATCAAATGCCGCAAGCGATATCCAATATGTGCTACGATACACTACCCATCATACCGTTTTTACTGGGCTTTTTCCAACAGTTTTGGCTTTGCAAAAATCATTCGTCCAGCGGATGTCTGAAGTACACTGGTCACCAGCACTTCCATCATCATACCAATATACTCACGTCCACCTTCTACAACGATCATCGTACCGTCATCCAAATATGCTACGCCCTGACCATGTTCCTTACCATCCTTAATGATCTGCACCATAATCTCTTCACCTGGTAACACGACCGGCTTAACCGCATTCGCCAAATCGTTGATGTTCAACACAGATACACCCTGGAGTTCACACACCTTGTTTAGGTTAAAATCATTCGTAACGACCTTGCCCTGAAGCACTTTAGCAAGCTTGACCAACTTGCTGTCCACCTCAGATATTTCTTCAAAGTCACCTTCATAAATAAGCACCTTAACGTCGAGCTCTTTCTGAATTTTATTCAGAATATCTAGTCCTCGCCGTCCTCTATTTCGTTTTAACAGGTCGGATGAATCGGCGATATGCTGTAATTCTTCCAAAACAAATTCAGGGATGACAATCGTGCCTTCAATAAATCCGGTTTTGCAAATATCTGCAATCCGTCCATCAATAATTACGCTCGTATCCAAAATCTTGTGTTCCTCTAACCGTCGCCCTTCATCTTGTTCAGGATGCCCCCATCGCCCAGACATCCAGAAGGCCGCTAGATCGTCTTTTTTGGCTAGTGCAAGCATGTACCCCGAATATGCACTAACAACCGTCAGTGCTACTTGGAGCACCTCTCCGGCTGTCCCTAACCATGTTAAGCAAGGATAGAGCAACAACGCCACAAGTAGACCTGTAACCGTACCTACTGCCCCTGCTGCTAATTCATTCATAGGCACTTTTGCCAAAGCATTGATTCCATTATGCAGTCGATCGGCGATCAGTGTGCCACCTAGATTGCATGCAGCCATAAATAATACGGCTCCCAGCGCAGTGGATACCCCAGCTCCCAAGAGCCCTGCGGATTGAATCCATTCTGCCATCCAAGGGATGGATTTGCCTGCCAGATGATATGCTGTATAGCCGAACCATGCTCCGCACAATCCTGTAAAAGTTAAAATGCCTTTTTTCCACATACGTCCCTGCACCTCCTTCATGATATTTCCAACTTCATATCCAGTATGATCCAATTCCTAAAATGCTAATCCCTTAAACAAGAACTTTTTGGAAAAGATGCAATCCTTAGTTGAAAGAAGATAAAAAATTGGCATATAATGAATTCAATTCATATCCCGAGGTGAGTAGCAAAATGAGTACGCTAAGTTTACAGGCTTTTCAGGATCAAGTTTCTGAGCTGTTATTGCGTCACCGCAGTTTGATTGATGTGCTGTCCAAAACGGGACAAGCCGGGGCTTCGGTCAACCGTGCCGTATCCAAGGCCATTACCGAATGCGGCTGCATTGAGCTGCACGCTACGAAGCAACAGTACGCCCCTGAGAGTGGTATTGCTCAGACCAAGGGTTTACTGGAGACGCATGTCGAAGGTGAATTGTGCGAGAATTGTAAAGAGGTTATCAGTTCCGAATTAGGACGCAACCTGTTTTATATGTCTGCTCTCTGCAATCTCTTGGACATCAACATGGAAGAGGTCGTGAATCACGAGTCACAGAAATGTTCGACGTTAGGGATGTTCAATTTGTCATAAACAATGCATCATCATTGCACAAAGTTGGTTGTTACCGTATAGATTGGAATAACGAGAAAAAGCACGTGACTCCGAAGTCGGAGCACACGTGCTTTTTGCATTATTCAAAAACTTTATAACATGTAAGTGATCTCTGTATATTCTTTTACCGATCCGAACGAGGAGACTTCTCTTCTTTACGTTTCTTAGCTCGGTTACGGGAGGCTACTGTGCGTAAATTATGCTTCATTCCGTATAAGGCATACAGCACAAGCGGAATAAAGATTAATTTGGATAACTGTTCTGGGAAAATAACCGCTACGGCTACTGCAAAGGCAATCACCCATGGAGCAATCCAGATCGCTTTACGAGGTAGGCCTACCTTTTTGAAGTTAGGGTATTTAAGTGAGCTCACCATCAGATACGACAACAACAATGTGGCAATGATCATACTGATCGGTCCGATATCTTTGTTAAACAAGGATAACGTCGCTAGCACTCCACCCGCCGCTGGAATCGGCAGACCAGTGAAATACCCCGGAATTCCCGGGCGTACATTAAATCTAGCCAAGCGAATCGCACCACAGATGGGAAAGCTCGCTGTTGCAATCCAAGCTAGTACAGGGGAAGCATCTTGAAATGAAACCATAAACACAATCAGCGCTGGAGCAGCACCAAACGATACCATATCCGACAGAGAGTCCAGCTCCTTGCCGAATTCACTCTGGGCATTCAATGCTCGTGCCACCCGTCCGTCCAGACCATCCAGTAACATCGCGACAATAACCATAATCGCTGCTAAACTGTAGTTTCCCTCAATTGCAAGTAATATTGCCATCATTCCAAGAAACAGATTACCTAAGGTAAAGAGATTCGGAATGAATCTGGTTAACATCGTTGTTTCACCTCATCATCTTCAAGCCGTTATAGGCACACTCTTACATCTGTCTGTCGATAAACATTTGCTCCTGTAGCCGCTTCAGACCTTCCTTGATTGTGCGGGCACGCACTTCACCAATTCCATCTACTTCATCCAACTCTTCAATGGTTGCCATAATAACTTGAGGCAACTGTTCAAATTGATCCACCAGGTTATGAATGATGACATTGGGCAGACGGGGTATCTTATTTAATACCCGGAATCCACGTGGCGCAACCGAGTCCTCAGACGTCGCTGCTGATGAAGGATATCCGAGCAAACGTACAATATGATGTGCATCAAGCAGTTCATCATCCGACAATCTCTTCAGACCCACAATAATTTCGCGAATCTTGTCATCACTATCGTCGCGTGCATAGTCTTTATAGAGCAACCATGCCTCTTCTTCCGTTGTACCCACCAGCTCTTCCATTTGCATGGAGATCAGTCTTCCTTCATTGCCTAACTCATGAATATATCGTTTAATTTCCGTTTTGATCCGCATCACCATTTCTGTCCGCTGAATAACATTCACGACTTCGGGAATGGTCACCTGTTCTTCAAATTCTGAAGCACTTAGGTTGGTTAGAGACTGCGTCAAAACGGCTTTGTATTTCTCCAACGTTTGAATCGCCTGATTGGCCTTAGTCAAAATTACACCAATCTCTTTCAGCGAATATCTGAGTGTTCCCTGATACAGAGTAATAATATTCCGACGTTGAGAGATGGACACTACCAATTTGCCCGTTTGCTTTGCTACGCGCTCCGCTGTACGGTGACGAATCCCTGTTTCTGAAGAAGATATAGAGGAATCTGGGATTAGTTGAGTATTCGCGTATAAAATGCGTTTCAAATCCTCACTGAGGATAATGGCACCATCCATCTTGGCAAGCTCATACAGATAGTTCGGAGAGAAATCACAATTAATTGAAAATCCCCCGTCAACCACTTCCATCACTTCAGGGCTGTATCCTACAACAAGCAGTGCCCCCGTTTTGGCGCGCAGCACGTTCTCCAGACCTTCGCGGAAAGGTGTACCTGGTGCGATCAACCTTAACAACTCATTCATATTATCCAGTTGGCTCGAATCTTTCATCTTGTTATGCCCCCTAATCTAAAGCGACCGCTAGTGCATCTGCCACGGTATTCACACCGATCAGTTGTATCCCGCGAGGATGTTTCCAGCCCTTTAAGCTTTTTTCTGGTAAAATGACTCGTTTGAAGCCAAGCTTCTCGGCTTCTTTCACACGTTGTTCGGCTCGTGATACAGCTCGAACTTCACCCGTCAAACCAATTTCGCCAAATATGACATCATCCGGTTTGGTTGGTACATCTCTTAGACTTGAAGCGATGCTTATTGCAACCGCCAAATCCACAGCAGGTTCATCTAAGCGTACGCCCCCCGCTACATTAAGATAGGCATCCTGGGTTTGCAGAAACATCCCCATGCGCTTCTCCAATACAGCGATGATCAGGTTTAACCGGTGATGGTCTATGCCTGTCGCCATACGACGCGGAGATGGGAAATGAGTGGCAGAGATCAATGCCTGTAGCTCCACGAGTAAGGGACGTGTGCCTTCCATGCTCGCTACAACTGTAGATCCAGCTACGCCGAGTGGACGTTCAGACAGAAAGAGCTCTGATGGATTACCGACTTCACGAAGCCCATCTTCACCCATTTCAAAAATACCGATCTCATTCGTGGAACCAAAACGGTTCTTCACTGCCCGCAACAACCGATAGGTATGATGACGCTCCCCTTCAAAATAGAGCACACAATCCACCATATGTTCTAGCATACGTGGTCCGGCAATGGCACCTTCCTTGGTAACATGCCCCACGAGAACCGTTGCAATGCCTCGGCCTTTGGCAATTCGCATGAACCTTGATGTACATTCCCTTACCTGGGCTACACTTCCCGGTGCACTGGTAACTTCGGGCAAATATACCGTCTGAATCGAGTCGATGACAAGAAAATGCGGCTGGATCTGCTCCACCGCTTCCTCAACACGTTCCATATTGGTTTCACACAGCACATACAGCTCAGGAGATAGTGCGCCAAGACGATCTGCTCTTAATTTGGTCTGTTTTACCGATTCCTCGCCTGATACATACAACACACGTAATCCTGAATGTGTCAACGCATGAGACGTCTGCAACATTAATGTTGATTTTCCAATTCCCGGGTCTCCGCCCACCAGAACGAGAGAACCTGGAACGATCCCGCCACCCAATACACGGTTCAGTTCTCCGATTCCAGTCTGCACTCGCGGCTCCTGACCGCTATCTATATCTATGATAGGAAGCGGTTTATCTTTACTGTCAAAAAGGGGAGAATTCCTCCCTTGTGTTTTGACCACCGTTTCAGTTTCTTCTATCATTGAATTCCATGACTGACAACCTGGACACTTACCATACCATTTGGGGGCTTCATAGCCGCATTCCGTACATTGAAACTTGGTTTTTACTTTGGCCACTTCAGCACTCCTACCATTTATTTTATAACAACATTTTGCATTATTCGACGAATTATGCCCCGACTTCCTAACGCGCAGGGTTAATAAAAGTTTACCATTGTTTGAGATTTTTCGTAAAGGATTATCGTAAACTTTACACATGTTCCTGAAGTTTCTACACCTGTTGTTGCCACCTCATCAATGGTAAGAAGCTAGACTGCTCAGATCACAAAAAAGACCTCTCTGGCACAAAGCCAGAAAGGTCTTTAGTATTTCCCACGAATCTATTTCACGAATGATCCAGATTGGATTACTTCGTTTCGATCTCTTCTGTGGATGGAACAATATCTTTTTTGG
The DNA here is from genome assembly GCF_023714095.1 of Paenibacillus sp. MER 99-2. Lineage (NCBI taxonomy): Bacteria > Bacillati > Bacillota > Bacilli > Caryophanales > Paenibacillaceae > Paenibacillus > Paenibacillus sp. MER 99-2. The sequence goes on from NZ_JAMAUZ010000014.1 coordinate 57,389, forward strand.
TTACAGACAAGGCGCCATTATCCTCATCAATCAGCAAGGAATCACCTTTAACTACATTACCTGTAAGCAATTCTTCTGACAATTTGTCTTCGATATGCTTCTGGATTGCCCGACGTAGTGGACGCGCACCATAAGCTGGATCGAAGCCCGCTTTGGCAAGGAATGCCTTCGCATTGTCCGTAAGCTCGAAGTCCACTTCGTATTCACGCAGGCGTTTCCGAAGTTCTTCACTCATGAGTGTAACAATCTCAGCAATGTGTTTTTCTTCTAGAGAATGGAAGACGATAATTTCATCAATCCGGTTAAGGAATTCTGGACGGAAGCTTTTCTTCAGCTCATCCATAACTTTACCCTTCATGTTGTCATAATCCGCTCCTGCATCTACCACAGCAGTGAATCCAAGCGTAGAGTTACGTTTAATCGCTTCTGCACCCACATTGGATGTCAGGATGATCAACGTGTTGCGGAAGTCAACTACGCGGCCTTTGGAATCTGTGAGACGGCCATCTTCAAGCACTTGCAACAGAATGTTGAATACTTCTGGGTGTGCTTTTTCGACTTCATCCAAGAGCACAACGGAGTACGGTTTGCGACGAACTTTCTCTGTCAACTGACCGCCTTCTTCATAACCGACATATCCTGGAGGCGCTCCGACCAATCTTGATGTGGAGTGTTTCTCACCATACTCAGACATATCGATACGAATTACTGCATTCTCATCACCAAACATCGCTTCAGCCAGTGCACGAGCCAGCTCGGTTTTACCAACCCCAGTAGGACCGAGGAAGATAAATGAACCCATTGGACGTTTCGGATCCTTCAGACCAGCACGAGCACGACGTACTGCACGGCTGACCGATTTAACAGCTTCATCTTGACCGATAACACGTTCATGGAGAATCTGCTCCAGGTTCATCAAGCGCTGCGTTTCTTCTTCTTTCAGCTTGTTCACCGGAATTCCAGTCCAGTTGGCTACCACCTGTGCGATATCCTCAGGAGTTACCTCAGAATCCGTGCGACCTTGTTTTTCTTTCCATTGGTTCTTCGTTACATCGAGCTCTTCACGGATTTTTTGTTCCGTATCACGCAGAGCTGCTGCTTTCTCGAACTCCTGGCTTTGCACCGCTGCATCTTTCTCCTTGCGGATATCTTCAAGACGGCTCTCCAGTTGTTTCAAGTTTGGCGGTACTGTATATGAGTTCAACCTTACTTTGGAACCCGCTTCATCGATCAAGTCGATCGCTTTGTCCGGCAAGAAACGGTCAGTGATATATCGATCAGACAATTTAACCGCCTGTACAATTGCTTCATCTGTGATTTTCACACGGTGATGGGCTTCATAACGGTCACGCAAGCCGTGCAAAATTTGAATAGCTTCTTCTGGGGATGGTTGATCCACCGTAATAGGTTGGAAACGACGCTCAAGCGCTGCATCTTTTTCAATATATTTACGATATTCATCCAGCGTTGTTGCACCAATGCACTGCAATTCTCCACGTGCCAGAGCCGGCTTCAAAATGTTAGAAGCATCGATTGCACCTTCTGCTCCACCTGCACCGATCAAGGTATGCAACTCATCAATAAACAGGACGATGTTACCCGCTTGGCGAATCTCATCCATAATTTTTTTCAAGCGATCTTCGAATTCACCACGGTATTTCGTACCCGCTACAACTGAACCCATATCCAGTGTCATAACGCGTTTGTCACGCAATGTTTCTGGAATTTCGTTTGCAATAATTTTTTGGGCAAGCCCTTCAGCAATCGCTGTTTTACCTACCCCTGGTTCACCGATCAATACCGGATTGTTCTTCGTACGACGACTCAGCACTTGAATTACGCGCTCAATCTCTTTGCTACGCCCGATAACAGGATCAAGGTTGTTTTCCTTCGCATAGGCCGTGAGGTCCCGAGCCAAGCTGTCGAGTGTTGGCGTGCTAACATTAGCAGGTGTTCCGTTATGACTTGATACCGCTTCGCTGCTACCCAGCAATTGAAGAACTTGCTGACGAGCTTTGTTCAAGCTAATACCTAAGTTGTTAAGTACACGTGCTGCTACACCTTCACCTTCACGGATCAATCCAAGCAAGATGTGTTCTGTTCCTACATATGTGTGACCCAATTTGCGGGCTTCATCCATAGATAGCTCAATTACTTTTTTCGCACGAGGCGTATATGCAATGTTAGTAGGTTGCTCCTGACCACGGCCAATCAGCGTTTCTACTTCATCCTGAATTTTTTCCAATCCGAGTCCCAGGCCGATCAGCGCTTTGGCTGCAATACCTTCGCCTTCACGAATGAGGCCGAGCAAAATGTGCTCAGTACCGATGTTATTATGACCGAGACGGACAGCTTCTTCCTGCGCTAATGCGAGTACCTTTTGGGCACGCTCCGTAAATCTTCCAAACATCATATCTCCTGCACCTCCATGGTTTTGGATAAAACGGGTTAGAGCCCCTTAAAACAAGCTCTTCCACCGTATTCTTTATAACACGTTGTCTGCAGCCATGCTGCGAATAAAATCATTCAGCTGTTCACATCAATTATTGCAGCTTCGTTGCAAATACCTTGATGCAAATTGCCATATTATATAAAAGCTGCAATTGCAGCGTGAAACCTCATTTATAAATCTGAAAAGGCTAACTTACTTTGCTGGGTTGATCGTATCACGAATGAGCTGAGCACGGTAGATATCTCGTTCATCTGTGCGCATATCTTCCCCGAATGTTTTCTGCAAGAAACCAGGCTGAGTCATGACGTTCAACTCGTTCATCACCGGTATAGTAAGTCCTTCCAACAGACCTAGATCTACACCAAGACGAACGTCGGAGAGACGCTGTGCAGCTTCCTTCGAGTCGACTATGGCTGCGTGAGACAGTATGCCATAAGATCGCATAACCCTGTCCGTAATACGCAGTCTTGAGTCGGTGATCAGTCGCTCTCTAGCGGTACGTTCATGTCCAATCATCTGTAACACAACACTGTGCAGATTTTCGATAACTTCTTGCTCGGTCTGTCCTAGCGTGATCTGGTTAGAGATCTGGAATAGGTTGCCCATTGCTTCGCTACCTTCACCGTAAATCCCGCGGACAGTAAGCCCTACCTGGGAAACCGCCGTTAGAATACGTCCAATCTGTTGTGTCATGACAAGAGCCGGCAAATGCATCATTACGGATGCCCTTACACCTGTACCGACATTGGTAGGACAGCTGGTCAAGTATCCTCTACGATCATCAAATGCATAATCCACATGCGCTTCAAAAGCATCATCTATCGCAGAAGCTTTCTCCCAAGCTTCTTTCACCTGGAACCCCGGATAGAGGCATTGGATCCTAAGATGATCCTCCTCATTAATCATGATACTGACAGACTCATCCTCACTAAGGATGACAGCACCGTTCTTGGATTCATTCGCTAGACTGGGACTAATCAGATGTTTCTCCACCAACACACGTTTGTCAAGCTCATCAATATCGATTAGATCCAGTGTGTGAAAATTTCCAAAAGCATGAACATCGTCGTATTGAAGTACTTCGCTCAGCTTATTCAGCACTTCCTCCGATTGCTCATTGGATGCAAGCATCGGAAATGGATAATGCTGCAGGTTGCGTGCGATCCGGACACGGCTGCTAATGACGATTTCTGAATCAGCCGCATCACTGCGCATCCAATCGCTGAGCGCCTTCTCTGTAAAAGGCAGATTAGGCATTACGCATCCCTCCTACTCATGACAAACTTTACTCCTGTGCTATTTCTTTTTCAAGTTCTCTGATCTGGTCACGAATTTGAGCAGCTTCTTCGAATTCTTCTTGCGTGATACTTTCTTGAAGAGTACGTTTCAAATCTGCAATTTGTCGTTTCACCTTGATACGACCACCAGCCCGTGCAGGTACTTTACCTACGTGGGAGGTGCTGCCATGCACCCTTTTGAACAACGGGTCTAGACGGCTATCAAAATATTTATAGCATGAGCTACAGCCGAACCGGCCGATTTTACTAAATTGGGAATACGTCATGCCACATTCTTCACATCGAAGGGATTGAGCAGGTGGTGTTCCTGCTGATCCACCTTTGCCAGATGGGTCGAAATCAAGCAGACCGGACAACAAGTTATGAATGGAGAATCCACCTGCTGTTCCAGGAATCATTTCCCCTTTTTCACGAGCACACGACTCGCAGATATGAAATTCCGTCTTCTCTCCGTTCACAATCTTCGTGAAATGAAGTGTAGCCGGACGATTATTGCATTCTTGGCAAAGCATTGATGTACCTCCTTTGGTCCCGATAGTTTTCATTTACCGAGCAAAGATATTAACATCGCCTTCAACATTCTGGCACGAATTTGATCCCGGTAAGGAAGTTTGACCAAAATAATTTCTCTCGATACAGCCGCCCGCATCAACCCCGCCTCTCGTTTGCTCAAGAAACGTGCTTCCTCAAGTTGGTAGATTAGACCTTCGGCAGCAGTCTGCCCGATCTCATCTCCAATACTATGATGCAAATGGTTATGCAGTGCTGAGTGAGCAGGTAGTTCGATCCGTTGAATACGTACATAACCACCGCCACCGCGTTTGCTTTCCACCAGATAACCCTTCTCAAGGGTAAACCGGGTGCTGATGACGTAATTAATCTGAGAAGGCACGCATGAGAATTGGTCTGCCAGATCATTACGCTGAATTTCAACCATTCCTTCGGGACTTTCATGCAGAATACTCTTCAGATATTGTTCGATAATATCAGAGATATTACGCATCCACTCATCCTCCACTGTCTGAAACGTTAAGTCAATAAGGACCCACACGCCCCTACAGAGTGCACCTTCTCATCCCATTTAACCATTCCGTAAAACACCGAATCTGGATACAACAAGTGTTACCGGGAGAGTATAGGCCGCTCGAAGGTCCTTTGATACTGCTTGTTCCGCAAAGAAAAGTGTAGTCGCACTTTACTCAGCGAATGGCATAAGAAAGTCAAACAAAATGATGATCTCAGTTGACTTTGACTTTCTTTGACTTTATATACATTATAGCATATTTTGTGATTTTGCCAAGTGGGGTCACTATTCATTTTTTACGATTTTACACGAAATATTCTTTGGACACAAAAAAACCTCTCCAAAAGAGCTGGAGAAGTCCATTTGTCTTACCGTTACGCCTTCATGCTATATCAGGTAATTTCATGAGAGCCATCAGTGCTTCAATTAAAATAAGCCTTATAATCTCTTGATCAATCAATCTAATGCTTTAGAAGAAATCAAGTAAATACGTTTCCCGTAAAGGAATTGCATTCTCCAAAGCATTAACCGCTTCAGCCGGCCCATGAATTCTGCCTATCTTAGCCATTTCAGCCGGTCTTCGGTATCCCATCAACACAGCAGTAAGGGATTGAATATCCATCTGTACCGTCTGATCTTCAGAAACAGGTTCGGAAGCCTTCCAGATTGAAGCCGTACCATTCATGGCAACATTTAATTGCCACACACCTTCGTTCCAAGGTGCATGAGCATCCTTAACCTGAAGAGCAATCTGTACGGGGGAATCCTGACTGGCGAACGGATACTGAGAAATAAATTGCTCCACACTCACGATGCGCGCCATAAAGTAAGGAACAATCTCTTGCTGAATGCGTGGATTATCCAATTGAAAAGCAAGGGTATCACTTGCTGGTGCTTGTAATGTAACTTCTTCAATCATGGAATCATGATTGGCTATAAAGGTCCATAGAGCTTGTCTCGCTTCTTCATTCAGATGAATGATCTCATCGATCGCGAACTTACGCTCCTTGACCTCGTATAATATATACCCTTGCGCTTGCCCAGTTTCATCATAATATACGGCCTTCTGACTGGTTCCCTCCGTAAGCACCGAGTCTTTCCACCACGCATCGTCACGGATCAACATTCCGTTATAGCGCTCCGCATAAGCATTATATACGCTTTTTAAAACATCCAGATCCGGATTGCCTCTGCGCAGCGTTCCAGATGTTGGTTTTTTGGCAGGCAAATGCGACGCAGGTACTTTATATTTTTTGTATTCAATGTATGTTTCCCAACCATACTTCCGATAAAAGGCAAATGCAAACGGATGCAGGAACGAAATACTCTGTTTGTTGCGATTCATTTCTTCCAATGTGTGTTTGAGCAGACCGGCTACCCAGCCCTTGCGTCTGTACTCGGGCCACGTAGCTACACCTGCAATACCACCCATGTCGAATGACCGACCATGAATATACGTTTGAAAAGGAATAATGTGAAGCTTGGCACCTAGAGTGCCATCATCATACACTCCCCATACATCGTGTTTTGCAAACTGTTTTTGACGCTTCTCTCTCTGTTCCTCTTTCATTACAAATTGAAACGCATACTCAGAAAGCGCCATGCACTCATTGAAAGCGTCTGCTGTTAATTTACGAAATTCCATCTCATTCTGCACCCCGTTCTCTAGAAAATGATGAAATCATCCCAGTGTGGTCTGATCTGTGATGTACGTCTTCTCTATGAGTGTGTCAGAGGAGTCCTATAAAGTCAAATAAGAGGCCTAAGCGCCCCTTAAATATGCATATACACAATATTATTATAAAAATAAGATGATCTACCTAGAAAAATATAAAAACCACCACCGAATAACATCGGCAGTGGTTCTTCGCTTGGCGGCGTCCTACTCTCCCAGGACCCTGCGGTCCAAGTACCATCGGCGCTAGAGGGCTTAACGGTCGTGTTCGGGATGGGTACGTGTGGAACCCCTCCGCCATCGCCACCAAACGCGTAG
>NZ_JAMAUZ010000015.1:0-61112 GCF_023714095.1 Paenibacillus sp. MER 99-2
AATTTTACCGTTTGTTTCTTAAATTCTTCATTGTATCGTTGCCGCTGTTCTCCCATGTGGACACACCTCCGTTAGCCTTATTATCCTTCTGTCCGTTAACGGGTGTCCACTTTTTATTCTAGTTCCAGTATAGATAGCAATCAGCACGTTTATCTTCCACTAGTTAAATTAGAATTGAATTCGACCTTAAATCTACTTAAATATCACTTAATACTTTCTTCGGTTTCAACGTCTCTTCAATCTCCTTCGCCAAGGAGCGAATCACATCTTCTATTAATTCAGAGCTATCGACTTCAGAAGCCACATCCCCTATAGCATCCGTAATTCTCTGATAGAAATCCGCTTCACCCGTTAGCCGATACCAGAATTCGTCCCCAATAATGACCGGGTACTCAGCATCAATAACTTTGTAGTGATTACTTAGATCCTCACGAGTACCGTAGAAAACACCTACGATCAAATCCTCCGTACCCACATTCAATTTATTGGTTCGAGCAAGGTTCTTAACGGCTTTGAAATGACCTTTGATCGTCTCAATATCATCTTTATTGATCGTATTGGGTCCGGCTTTGATCTGGCAGTATTTCTTCCGTCCATCCACTTTATCTATGAATTCAATATCAATACCCGATGTAGTCGAGGCGAACCCTTCCAACACTTCACTACAGAACTTCTGAAGCCGATCTCCAAAAATAGTATTAATGGATGTCCCCAACACACGAGGATATACTAAGGCTCTAGCGATACTCACCGGGTCATCCTTCCCTGTTAGAAAGCTTGCTTTATACTTATCTAGAAAAGGATTCAGATTGAATTCTTTTAATCTCCGAAGTTTCTCCGTATTCTTTTGATGACTAGGTACAATCTCTGCTTTGAAAAAGTCCTTCGCCTTCGTTATTATCTCCCTCAACGTGTCATCGTGTAGTTTCAGTTCACTCATCTGCTAGATTGCCTCCCTGATATCCGAAGTTCATATAGCATCATCCTACCATTTCCTTCCGTATCGGTCACTATGCATCTTATGCGTTACTCACTCCACCCACATTAAGATCTACGATGATATCTGTCTGATTGCCTTTGTGAACTAACTCCTGGTACAGTCCTCCAGCCGCCAGAAGCTGCTCATGACTGCCACGATCCACAATTCTTCCCTGATCTAATACGATGATTTCGTCTGCATTCTGGATTGTCGATAACCGGTGAGCAATGATGATTGTCGTTCGCCCGACCATTAATCTCTCCAACGCTCCCTGCACTAAGCTTTCCGACTTCCGATCTAGAGCAGCCGTTGCTTCATCTAATAGAAGAATTGGAGCATTCCGGAGAAGTGCTCTGGCGATAGCAATTCTCTGCTTTTGTCCCCCTGATAAAAAAGTTCCCCCTTCACCGATGTCTGTCTCGAATCCGTCTGGCAGTTCCAATATAAAATCAAGCGCATTGGCATCCTGTGCCGCAGACCTAATCTCGTCCTCCGTGGCATTCAGATTGCCATTTGCGATATTCTCACGAACCGTGCCACTGTATAGGATGTTATCCTGAGGAACAAGAGCAAAGTAACTTCGCAATTCCTCCAGTTTCATTGACTGCGTATCCGTATGATTGATTCGAATCTGACCTTCATTTTGCTGGAATAGCCCTAACAACAATTTAAAGATCGTCGACTTTCCTCCGCCACTAGATCCTACAATTGCAGTCACTTGCCCTGGCCGTACAGCGAATGAAATCTGATGTAATACGGGATGACTCGGGTTATAGGCAAATGTGAGATGATCTACCTCCAAATACGCAGGTTGCTGATTAATCGTCTGCTCAGGCAACTCTGTATACTCATGCTTCTGATCCATTAATTTGAAAATACGATCCGCCGCCCCAAGGGCTTGTTGTAGATCTCCCCAGAGTGAAGCCATGCCTGTAAATGGCCAAGTCAGGTGATTCAGGAGCTGGATAAATGCGATTAATCCGCCAATCGTCATTGAGCCATTCGAGACAAAGAGAGCCCCCATAACGAATGTGATAATAAAAGAAAAATGTCCTACCGCGATGGCTGTAGCGGACAGCGAAGCATGAATGCGCCCGCCTTCAACCTCCAAGCGACTGATGTCCTCACTGCTCTTATGGAATCTGCCGAACAATTTTTTCTCTAAGCCGAAGGTTTTGAATACAATACTTGATCCAAAAATTTCCTGCAGAAGAGATGTCATTTTCCCGACACCGGTCTGGAGTTCCTGTGAATTTCTCCTGAGGGATTTTCCATATAATGCACCGATTAGTACGGTCATGGGACCGATAATTACACAGATTAAGGCTAGTTGCCACTGGATCGTTAACAGATAGACAAAAGCTAAGATGGCAAGTAACGGACTGCGAACGAGATCAATAATCGTATCTGTGCATGCACGGCCAATCGCTTGGTTATCACTGGTCATGCGGCTCAGCAGCTCACCTGAATGATTCTCGTTATAGTGTGATTCAGGCAAACGAAGTAATTTTTTCAATGTGTCGAGACGAATACGGTTACGGATCTTGGAGGATACTCTGGTCTTGAAGTATGTATCGACATAGCTGTTAATCACATTAAGCAGAAGAATAATGACACCAGTTAAGGCAAGGGACTTCCATAAAACCTGACCATCGGCGACGGCTGCATTCGTTACTTGGTTCAGATACCAAGCCATCCCCAGATCCAGCCCTATACCCAGAATCATCGTGAAAAATAGGATAACGTAGCTACTCTTATACTGTAGGGAATAACGCATTAAACGCCAAAACGTGTGTTTCGGTTTCATATGATCCACCTTTCTCATTTTGGATTATAACTAGTCGAGAATCCGTATAGAATCCATTTGGAATCCATAGGGAGTCTCATTGGAGTATATATTATTATACAATTCCAAATATTTCAATACGTATTATTTCACCCGTCCTTGACAACATAGCTGAATTGAATGAATATGAAGAGGACGATGACTTATTTAATACACATAAGATGTACATGTACACATAACAAAGAGAGCCACCAAATATTTGGGAATACAGCGTTCTCTTAATGGAGATGATAGAATGGCAGACTTAGAGAAAGTCAGCATTAACCTCGGGCCTGTTGATTTGGGGCAGATCGACCTTCTGGTAGATCAAGGGTATTATACGAACCGTACCGATCTGATTCGCATAGCAATTCGTAACCAATTGGATAGTCATGCAGCTGATCTGAAGCAGTTCAGAGAAGAGTATTATTATGTGATGGGAATTATGGATTTTGATCGCGAACGGTTGGAAGATGTTTTGCGGAATGGAGCCAAGCTTAGTATCAAAGTCATTGGTGGATTAATTGTTTCGAAGGATGTATCGCTAGAATTAGCCCAAGCTGCATTTGGTAAAGTGAAGATTTACGGAATCATCCGCGCTCCCGAGAACATCAAGAAATTTTTGCGTCAGTTGCATGAGGAAGGTAAGGCATAATAGCAAAAAAAGAGCCGTTAACGCACCAGCTATCATCTAGCGAGTGGTTAACGGCTTATTGGCTTTACAACTTCTTATTTCCCCTCAAAGTACTGAACAATCTCATCAGGGGTCGTTGCTTTCAGTACGATTTCATTTTTCTCAAATACAAGTATGACTGGATAGGTGCTGAGATCAAATATTTTGGCATAATCAAATTTCTGCTCCACACTAACATCATAGAAGTTAATATGTTGAATCGGTTTATCCGCCCTTACGCTTGTATTAATATCTTGTATTTTCTTCAGCAAACCCTCGACAAATTCACGATCAGAATCTTGGTTAGAGAACACGATTACCGAGACATCATTCGTTTGACCGTTTACCAAATAATCGATGGCCTTCTCTTTATCATTCTGACCACAACCGGAGATTAGAAGCATTAACGCTACAGCAAGTACGAACCATTTTTTCATATTACATATCCTCTCTTGGAAAGCAATGAAACTCCCGAATTATCAACTTATTAACTGGGGGCACATCGATTCTTTCTCTTCCTCTTTGTCTTGTCCATTCTCAACATATTGAAGAATTTCCTTTGGTTCATGGAAGTGATTCAGAAGCTCATCCCCCATCTTCCCCCTTCAACAGATGAAATATCCATTTCCACATTATAATATATGTTACAATTATACTATTATGGAATAAATCACTTTACAGGAGAAGCTCGGAGACTAATCGCTGCCTCCACCCGAATCACTACCTCCGCTGTCATTCCCTGAGCTATACGAGCTATCGTTATCATATGAAGATGTATAGGTACCACTGCTGCTTGCACCACTCGTTTTGTGATAGTTAGCTTTTCTATTTCTTTTTTGGGTACCATGTTCGAATAAACCAACCTTATAGTTCAGACGTTCGTATGGATATTCGGCAGCCAACAATGGACGATATTCGCCCCGGAGAGATAGAACCAGCAGGAGCAAAGGCGTTGCCGATATGTTCTTAGATACCGCCGCCCTAGGTGTTTTCTTCTGCTCCTTCTGCAGCATCTGTCTAATCTCCGGTTCGAATTGATTCTGGAGCTGAGTCCAATCCGTTTTTCGGCTACAACGTGAGCCAATTCGTAGTACAAGAGCGGTCTGCAACACTCGTTCCAGCGACCCCGCTGCTTCTCCGAGCCGTTCCGTAGGTATTCCTTTTTTATACTTCCTACGCCAGCGGTGCAGTGATCTTGACCATTCATGAGCCATAGGTGCAATCTCTCGTCCTGGGAGAAACAAGCGAACGAATAACATGATTATGATTGCGGTCAGCACATCGGATCGAAATGCAAATTCAACGCCCTCCATCAATACAGTCGTCATGAATAAACTAAATACCGCAAGCTGGAACACCCAACGTACATACACACGCCTCCAACTCAACAGCCATAACAGCAATGCTAGGCTTAATCCAATAATATCAGCTATACCTAATCCATCTATCTGACCTAAAGCTACAACGAGTATAAAGAGAACCGGGTAAAGAATTCCTACCAATAATCGGAGTAATACTGGCGTTCGAACGATGCCTTCCCATCCTCTTGATTCACGAATCTGTGCCACCCATCGCCCTAGCCTTTTGTTGTCCAGCTTCTCTCTTTCACGGTAATAATACAAGTTCTCGGCACTTTTACTTTCCTCTGAGCTGGGACCAGCTAACGTATCTAGACGGAACTTCTGTGCTCCAAAACCATGTTCTCCAATAAACCATTGGATTAATTCACCTTCGTCTGGCATAATCTGACCGATCTGCTTCGTCTTCTGAAATTCCAACGTCACATTAGGCGCATATTGATCATCTTGATATCGTCCTTTGGTTGGTATAACGCGGAGAGATAATATCCCTGAACGGGTAAGAGCAAATAATGAAGCAAGGGTGTCTCGTAGGCGCATTTTACCTTTGTTGAACACATAAACAAGAAAAAGTGGCTCAGCCTGTTCAATCTCTTCATCGGTATAACTGCCCTTGGACATTCGATTTCGAATGGAGAGCAGTATTTGCAATACCAACACCGCTAGAATCACCCATACGAGCTGAGTTCCAATACGTTGAATCCAACCTTCTTCAAATATTCTTTCCACCGCATATCCCTCCTCCTAGCCTCCATACCAATGAATACTCTGGTGAATGCGACTCTCTAAAGCTCAATCATTGCTGACTTCAAATTCTTATAAAATTGCTGGGCATCTGCATAATCTGGTAACCCAGCCACTTGCCCATCCCCAAGCTCAAGAATGATCCATGAACCATCCGTAAGTTTGGCGAAATCCATCGTAAAGAAACGACTTTGAATCGTGCTCGCTATGCCCATGAACGAATCTAATTGAGCGACAAAGTCCTGATCCTCTCCTTCATCCCAATAGTTCGACACGTACAGCGACTTGCCATCTAGGACAAAGACTCGCATCTCTTGGGACAAAGGCATGCCACTCTGCGGATGATTCGATAGGAATGCCAGCTGGGCGTATTCTCTGAATACCAGCCCTTCATTTAAGTCAGAGCCTTGTCGTTCAAGGAAGGTCTGAACCACTTTTTGCACGTGTGCCTGATCGGATGCATCTGGGATATAACACGCTTCATGCCATTCATGCTTTCTCGATTTCACATAATCCTTGACCATAATAGGTGCTGTGCCAAACGTCTGGACTGTGTCCCTAAGCCAATCTGCCGACTTGTGCATCTCAGACTGATGAATCCACACGGAACGTGGGGTGTATTGCTTAATCAGATCATAGGAATCAGGCAGATAATGACCATGCTGATATTGCTCAGGTGTATTAATGAGATAGAGATTGATTGAAATAAGCGCATTGTACAGCGTCTCATATTCACTTGGCTTCATCATCCATCCACGGTATATCGTCAGGGTTGGCTCTATCGCGGCAGCTAGATTCTTAATTGCCCGCTTCGGCTTGCCATCCACGAGCAGTGACTCCAAGTGAATTAGACCCACATCCAGACCTAGCTGCTTCGCATATGTATACTCTTCCTCATAACTCTCATCCACTTTCCGCTCATCCAGCGGAGAACTGCAATATATTATTTTCACCTTAGTTTATCTCCTTTCAAACATGTAACACCAATATATTCCTATTAGTTTAACATATTATCTTTTCAGAGCTGCACGTATAACTTAATACCTCTAACTAACGTTATAACTTTATTACTGAAAAAATTTAAAAGAATTGAGGCGTTATCATGCGCGCAAACCTTAGCCTAAGAACGTTGGCAACTGCTACATTAATTACATCTATTGTACTCGCCGCATTTACAGATGGATCACAGGTTCTAGCGGCTGACTTGCCCCATACAACACCAACAGCTACATATGACGCCAAAACAGGCTCGACTTTTAATCAGAGCACCAACCCACTTCACTATACAGCCATCGAAGGAGCTAACCATTATACAGTTGCCTTACGAAGTGATGGATCAGTATGGACATGGGGCCGCAATCTTTTTGGAGAGTTGGGTGTTAGTGAGAACATTCGCTATCGCCATACGTACAGCCCTATTCGCATACCGAAGCTGGACAATGTAATCGCTATTTCAGCTTCTGGCAGTGGTAATAACGCGGCTGTGCAAGCGGATGGAACCGTTTGGGAGTGGGGTGGTGGCAGAATGCCTACTCAAGTGAAAGGTATCACCAACGCGAAGGAAGTTATTACAGATGCGTATTCATCGGCCGCTCTGCTCCGTAATGGAACTGTATGGACTTGGAAAAGTCCGGTTTATGGTTCAAATGTAGAACTTACACGGAAACCTCAAGTCATCAGCAGTTTAACCAACATAATTCAAATTGCAGCTTGGGGTCAGGATCTGTATGCCGTGAAAAAAGATGGTTCGGTGTGGAAGTGGACTGAGTCCAACCAACCAGGTACATCACCGTCTGTACCCACGAAAGTGAAACAACTATCCCAGATCACCTCTGTTACACCTACAGAAACCTCTCTTCTTGCTCTCGATAAGAACGGCAAGGTCTGGCGTCTAGATGATACAGGTAAAAAAACGAGTTATTATCATGAACTGGATGTTAAGAAGATTGATGCTAATTCAGGATATATACTGTTACTGACTATAGACGGATCTGTATACACCTATGGACGAACTGTAACGGGAAAAGAGGGCAAGGTGAATCAACTCTCCAATATTACAGATGTTGCAGCAGGTTACTCTCACAGTCTGGCGCTTTCCACTGAGGGAAGCGTATGGGGATGGGGTGCCGATAAATATCAGGAGGCCGGCGCACCTGCCACTTCATCAGGTGGAATGGTATACAAACCTGTACAAACTCCATTAGGAACAGATGTATACCTTAACGGAGAACGCTTCGAATCCATTTATGGTGCTGTTGTTACTTCCCAGACTGTACAGCTTCCTGTCAAAGAAATAGCAACGGCGATTGGAGCGAGGTTTGATGTACGCAAAACACAAGGAACGATTGATTCCTATATATTGAACTATAAAGGTCGAACGATCATACTTTATCCTAATATGACGCTAGCAAAGTTAACGTATGACGAAGTTACGGCAGTGAAACAAAAAGAAATTTCACTACCCGAACCGATAAATAATTATACTGGTGCAACGACGGTACCTTATGAAGCATTTGAAGCTTTAGGCTTGCAGGTGTCATGGGAAGCCACCAGAGGCATGATGACCATTGAAGATACAGAGAACACAAATACTAACGAACAATAATCTATCAACAATAAAAGATAACAACACTACCGCTACTACGAAAAGTACATTTAATACGATAGAATTCAGCATCTATATGGTGAAGTTTTCAAACGATACATCATCAAATTAATACTAGTTCTCCAATGATACAGCCCAGCAACAGATCGACCCAGCATCATGATCGATACTGGGTCAACTGTTGATCATATTCTCTAATCATTTAATCCTTTACCTTCAAGGATTGGCTTCACATACTTTTCAACCCTGGAGGCTCTCGTCTTCGATTGTTTAGCGTCCGAGAAATAAAAGAGGTATGCTCTTTGTCTCCCAGGTGTCAGAGCTTCAAATGCCGTTTTCAGTTCAGGCATTTTATCGAACTTTTGTGAAAGCTCCTCTGGAATGGCATACTCTGCCGTTTGCTTCATTTCAACCTTCTGTCCGGATTTTTCAATCTCAACCGCCTCATGGATATATGCTTTTATGAGGTGTTCCATCTCATCTATTTGCTTAACATTCGTAAATCGAATTTGGCGTGCTGCCTGTACATTATTTGTCTGTTGAATCAGAATCCCATCCGTATCCTTCAATAGCGCTCCCTTATGAAACAAAAGCGCACAGTATTCTTTGAAGCCATGGATGATCACCACGTTTTTGTTCTGGGCCGTGTAGCATGGATGCATCCACTTATAATCCTCGGTCAACCCACAGTCCAAAATAATCTCCCGGAGTCTCACCGATTCTTCCTTCCACGTCTTGGCTTTGCTTAAATACTCATCAACCTTCGGATTAAGTCTGCTGTCGGTCATCAGGACTACCCCTCTTCATCTTCATAAGGTACGTTTTCCTTACTTTATCATGAGTTCAAAAAAACACAAAGAATCCCCTTCAAGCGAGCGTCCTATACTTAAAGGAAGCCATTTAAAGGGGATTACTCTACTGCTCTACTTTAGAAGGATTTTTAATCCTCCTTTTTTTCTAGGAAATCAATAATGTCTTGAGGCTCGCTCGATTCCATGATGACCTTGTTGTGCTGAAAAACAAGAATTCGAGGGTAACTCTTAAGTTCGAAAATCTTCTCGTAATTGTAATTCTGGTCATCATTGACGTTAACCAAAGTCACATTTGTTACCGGGTTCTCTTGTCTAACGTTGTTATTCAGTTCATCCAGACCTGCCTGCAGTTCTCTAACGTACTCTTCTTCCCAGTCACGTTCTCCAAACATAACGACAGATATTTCATTCTCGCTGTGTTGTGTACGTAGCAGATGCTCGGTAGCCCGTTCCACGTTGTTTTTACCGCAACCCGCGATAAATATTACAAGCAACAATGAAAATAAAGTCTTCTTCATCACTCAAAACGGAACCAGCCAAAGTCAAACTGACTGCCTGGCAGGAAGATAAAGGTCACCTTTTGCACACCTGTCACCTGTTCAAGCTCAAACACCCGTTCCTCATACCCCTCTGACTGTGTGAACTCGACAAGCTGATTGATCTGCCCATCCGAGCCTGAGAAACGAATATGAATCGTGTTTTTGTCGATAGGCGAATGACCGCAGATCACAAGTTTGGACGTGCCGGCTACCGTAAAGTCCATATGATCGAACTCTAACGAGACATTGTTTCCGATTCCCTCAACCGATTCATCTTGAATCGTAAACGTATCTCCATACAGCTGGTCACACGATGCAGCGGCATTCTGCTCAAAGGCTCGGCTTTGGCGTTCAAAGGTAAAGCCCTTGATGTGAATTTTCTGCTTCAGTACAAAACAAATCGATGTAATTCCACGCAGCCGTTTGGATAACGTATACGTGTCTTCCTGGTACACATTCCATCTGGATTCCTTCTGATATACCACGTCGGCAATCAATGTGCTTCCCTCTTCACCAGGCATACCTTCCCAGATCTGCAACGGGTATTCCTCGTTAGATAGAGCAAAGATCGGAATTGTAATGGTATCCGAGCCATATGCACCGAAGTCGATATTGCGGAAGCCCACATGCGTCTCCCCATCTCGGCTCGTCGCTACACCACGTTCGTTTCCATTGCCCACGTCGCCCTTCGAATAATCATAGAGCCCACCGGAGATAAAAGCGTATGGATCGTGATATGCCGTTCCTAGCCCCGTGGCGGTGAATTCAAGCTGGGAGATCAGTTTAATTTTGTCCGTGCCGTTCTTACTTGTAGCCCGAAGGCGGAATGCACCATCTCCCAGCGCAGTGACCTTCACTTGACCTGCTTCATCCGAATTCTCAACCGAGTCCGAATCGAGCAACTCTACTTTTGAAATGTTCGATTCAATGCCTGCATCATTCACCACAGACCATTCGATATCTCGGTACGATGTATTCTCCGGGTATAACTTCGCTTGCACCACCATTGCTGGCGTTGAAGGGTCTAATAACTGTCCTGCTGGGCTAATCATCTCAATTTTGCGCAAAGGAATCTCGTCTGCTTTTCCGGTATGGATAGCCTGATCCTCATTGCGCTGGAAAACAGCGTGTACTTTCGTATCCTGAGCATTTATTTCTTGTACATTGATCTCCGAAACAGCAGTCTCTGAAACATTGGTTTCTGAAGCAGCGACACTTTCAGCCACATGAACAGCTTGGAACTCAGCAGATGCCCCTACTAGCCCTTCCGACGACACCTCGATCTTCACAGTTCCGGATTCATGGGTTGCGCCGATAATCGCCATTAACTTGCCACTGAACAACCTACGGCTAGTTCCCTTGTACGGATCATAATCCGTACTATCCCCGTTATCCAGCCCTAACAGACGTCCTGCCCCCGTCACGCGCACCTGTACACGATTGTTGGCATTTTGCACCGGGTTGCCATCTTCATCTTCCACATTGATCTCGACAAAAATAAGATCCTTCCCATTCGCAGTTAATTGCTCACGGTCTGCATGAAGACGAACAGCCTGTGCATCTTTGTAAGATCGCTGAACATCGGTTGCAATTACATTACCCACTTCATCGTACGCAATCGCCTTCAGCTCTCCAGCGACATAAGGAACTTTCCACCAGCCAACAAGCTGTTTTCCATGAGCATGGTCAATGTTATACGTGCCGATCGTATCACCATTCAGCTGCAGTTCAATCTTTGGCGCGTTACTGCACACGCGTACATCAATGACCTGACCAGGGCTGAAATCCCAGTAAGGGAAGAGGTGCACCATTGGAGCCTTCTTGTAATCCGTCCAAGCGGATTGGTAGATATAATAGGAATCTTTCGGGAATGTTGCCGTATCAATCTGTCCAAAATAAGAGTTCTTCGTATGATACGGTGTTGGCTCACCGATATAATCGAATCCTGTCCACAGGAACTGTCCCAGCGAATAGGGGGTATCCCGTTCTGCCAAAATACACGCCTCTGCCGACTTCGCTCCCCAGCTTGTTGTACTGTTTCCCAGCGCGGAGCACTGCTCATCATCATCAGCCAGAATGGATTGCTCGAATGGGAAATGATAGATTCCCCGGCTCTGCACCACAGATGCCGTCTCACTGCCATAGATAATCCAGTCCGGATGTTCCTCATGGTGCTTATCATAATATTTTTCCGCGTAATTATATCCCGCAAGCTTCACGATATCCGCACATTTCTGTGCATTTTCCCAAGGCATATAGTTCGAACCAATCGTAACACGCGCATTGTGCTTTGGATCGAATTCCAGCACATAATCCATCAGCATCCGGGTAACTTCCTGTCCCCGCTCATCTGCATGTGTATCATAGATTTCATTACCAATGCTCCACATCATCAAGCTTGGATGGTTGCGGTCACGCATAACCCAGCTCTTCACATCGGTATGCGCCCACTCCGGGAAGAATCTCGCATAATCGTAAGGTGTCTTGGCACGCTCCCACATGTCAAAAGCTTCTGAAACAACCAGCATACCCATCTCATCGGCAAGCTCCATGAACTCCTTGGCAGGCATATTATGAGCGGTTCGAATAGCATTAACGCCCATGCCCTGCAACAACTCAAATCTTCTACGCAGAGCAACCAGGTTGAATGCTGCACCCAAAGCTCCCAGATCATGGTGTTCACAGACACCGTTCATTTTGATTTTGACCCTATTCAGGAAGAAGCCATCCTGCGGATCAAACCTAACTTCCCGGAAACCAACATTCTGGGTGAAACTCTCTATCGTTTTATAACCTTCGCTCCCCTGATACTGTACCTGCGCCTGAGCATTCTGATTTTCTGTTGGAGTCTCAGTCTCAGTTTCAGCTTGAGTCCGGGCGTGATCCTCGTTGTGCTCCACTGACGCCACCTGTAAATCAGTCACCAATTGATAGAGATGCGGTTCCTCCGTGCCCCACAGATTCGGGTTCTCTACTACAAATTGCTGGCGATTTGTGATCATTCTAGCATTACTAGAATGACTATCGTTGCTAGCGTTGGCAATATGTCCAACCTCAGCTTGCTGAGTATCCAGCGTCACAGCTGCCGTTGTGGTTGCTACAACCTTGCCCTCATAGAGCAAAGTGTGCACAAGCTGAGCGTCCCGATCAATAACGACATCTGTATCCACCTCAACTTGCCAGCCATCGGACTGCTTCTGCATGGATACATAGGTACCATTGGTGACGATATGATTGTGATCCCTCGTTTTCAGCCATACATTACGATAGATCCCCGCACCGGAGTACCATCTGCTGTTAGGACTTTGATGCACCACCTTGACGATGATTTCATTATCCCCCTCGACCAAGGCCGCTGTGATCTCGTGTTCAAACGCAGAATACCCATACTTCCATTCCCCTACCAACTGCCCATTCACATACACGGATGAATCCATATACACCCCGTCAAAACACAACAGTCTATGCTTATCATCCTTCGTAATCTGGAACGACTTGCGATACCAGCCAATACTATCCTCATACAGATCCAATGTGTTATAAATTAACCAATCATGCGGAAGCTCCACAGGTTCGAACGTTAATCCCCCAGGCTCCGTAACATCTAGTCCACTTTTGGCGAATGCCCATCCATCATTAAAGAGTTTTCTCGAATTCATCGCTCTCTCACATCCTGTCCCAATATGATTGCGTTTACAAAAAGAATTGTGCTACACCGATAACCTTTTCGATCATCGTTACATAAACCCTTCTACTCTACCCGATTATACCATCTGATCCATCTAGTGACTGCACAGGATTGAATATAAAACCAACAATTTATACAACACCTGCATAACCGCAAAAAAAGGCAACCCGGCATAGCCAGATCACCCCAACACCCTTACCTCATCCAATGTAAAAAGGATTATGCCCCGCGCCTTTGCCCGATGGCATTGCCCCAGGCACCCCATCCGCTTCTAACAGCGGACGGACAACTAACTTCGCGGGCCATTCCCGCCTTTGGAATATCAGGCGGAATAGCTCAGCCCGGTCAGCCTCAGGAAGCTGCACGCGGTGCAACGCTTCCTTCCACACCTGCTCCGTAATGTCCCATAACTTCGCTTCAGGCAGATCGTAGACTGCAACGAGTGCCTCAATAATGGCAGCCAGGTTAACCTGTGTGCCTAGAGATTGCACATAAAAGATAAGCTTCTCAAGCGTCTCATTATACAGACTATTGGAGTATCCAGGTCTAATCCAATACGCCGGATCAGCGATACCATGCTTGTCCGAGTAAGGCTGATGCAATCGCACAGAATCATGGTCGCGGAACAACAGCCCCTTCACCTGCTGATTACGCAAGACCACACAGCAGTTCTGTCCATGAATTTCAGGGACAACCCCTACCTTGAAGAGCCGCATGACCACATCATAAAATAACGCAGCCAGCTTGGTGTAAAAGGTAATCACATCATCCTTAGATAGTTCCTCACCTAACAGCTCGGACAGCAGGTGTCGACCATCCAATGGCACCCCCAGGGCAGCCATCGGGATGACTTTCACCCCTTCCTGTAGAAGCTCTGGCGGATATATCCGTATCTGAGCCGCAAGATGGCGAGGATGATCATCGAATAAGCCCATCGTTTCGGGCATGTAGCCCCACCAATTCTGTTCTTCGCATAAGAACACTTTCCCGGCAAGGGAATCATCACAAGCGACCGCCTGCCGTAGCATCCGTTCTCCAGCCAAACCATTCAATAGCTTAACGACTGGAAGATAACGTGCCGCGCCAAGAGACAACACGCTGACAGGAAGCTTCAACATATAAGTTGACGCTGTCACAGAAGACATCGAGCGAAGAGAAGATGTCGCCTGAACCTCACCCGCTTCTACATCAAGCACAAGGATCGTACGATCCTTGAACTCCGCTGCATAACGCGGGAGAATGATATTCTCCAATTGCCACGGATGAACCGGCATAGGTATATAGGTTTTCAGATCTATTCCATTACGCTGGAATGCTTCTTCCACCATCTTTCGCTGATGCTCGTCCAATATATCCAGTGTAGAAAGACCGTTGTTATCTTCACAACCTTGTTGCACGACATCCTTACGCACTGCAACCCAGCGCAGAGGTATCTTCTCTCCGAATTCTGCTGCATAACGACGCACATCCTTTTCCGTGAAACCAATCTTTGCTTTGGATGTTGGATGAAAAGGCCGATCTCGTAATGCGGCAATTCGTTCTCCCTTAATGAACCACTCGTAGGCATTGGATGGCTTCACGTTATGCAACTGATCCACTTGTTCTAGCCCCAAGGCCAACTGCTCGGTCGCCGCCTCGATGCTATCCACAAATTCGGCTACGCCCGGATGAGCATAAGCTTCGTAAGAAAGCGCGAGCCGCAGCACAGCATGTCCAACGGCTACCGGTGTAGAGAGCATAATCCATTCACCTTCAGTATTTTGGGTATATACCGGGGAGCCCTGCACCCACTGTTTGCCCTGCCTAATACTGGACTGAACCATAAACACAATTCCTTCCAGATGAACTAGAAACTTAGGACCTTGACCAGCTTTTATGCTTCTAGCATCCTCCTTCTGTAATCCAGCATGAGACGACCTATTTCCCTCTTCTCGAAGTGACTGTTCATCGCTAAACGTCTGTTCTTCTTCCAACGTCTGCTGTCCTTCCAATGCCCCTTCTTCTGCAAACGTACGCTGGTTTCCCAATCCCAATGTGCGTTCTTGTCTACCCACCGTTTGATCCTTCTGCCAACCTACCCGCTGCCCGTACTGATACGGTTCCATCATTCGGCGGATTTTCTCTGGGGCAGCAGACAATTCAATCAAGGTATTTCCGGGAAGCGGCAGTAGTCCCTCTGCCAGAAATGCATTGATCAGATCCTCCATGATCTGGTGTTCAGCAGCTTGCAGACTGGAAAGCTTCATCACTGTTGACATGGTTGTTTCCCTCCGTCAAATAATGGAATGCCGGGTGCGGATGCCCCAGAAAATCATGGTGCGAGATCGTCCAGCAGTATGCTCCAGATTTCTCAAAAACAACGATATCCCCGACGCGGAGCAGCTTAACCTCTGCATTCGAATGCATCCGATCTTTCGGTGTACACAGCTCGCCTACAATATGTACCTCACTATGCTTCACTTCTGGTCTTGCGTATGAATGCGCCCAGCGCTCATTAGCCATAATCTGAAAAGGATGGTTATGCCCCCAAGAGGCAGGCAACCGATTATGGTGTGTTCCCCCTCTAATCACAGCAAACTGTTCTCCATGGGAAACTTTGATGTCCGTAACCTCTGTTGCATAATAACCATGATCTGCTACGAGAATTCGCCCTGGCTCGAAATACAACTGGACGCTGTCAAGTCGTTTTCTCGCCTCACTCTGTTTCAACAGAGACGTGAATAACGGCCAGTCAAACCCCGGGTTACCGTCATACGTCACACCGAATCCACCGCCTGCATTAACGACCTCAACCTGTATACCGTAAGCGTCCTGCCATGCCTTGACTTTGTTTAAATACAGATCAATCATCTCGGCATGTAATCGCGCATCGGTATTGTTCGATAACGAGTGAAAGTGAAACCCGCGCAGGTGTACGGCTCCTGCACCTTCCTCACGTATGATCAGTATCGCTTGTTCAACCCACTCCTCATCTAATCCAAACGGGCTTGGCCCACCGCCCATCACAATCTTGGTTCGTGGCAGTGTGCTGCTTCTCAGATTGATTCGCAGCAGAATACTGGCGACTCGCTTCTTCCTTCTAGCGATGGCAATCAGTCTTCGCAGCTCTAGCAAACTTTCCACATGCAACAAGGTGACCTGATGTTCCAGCGCTTGTTCTAACTCAGCTTCTTTTTTGCCGGGTCCGCCAAAGAGAATAGGAACCTGGGCACTAATACGCCTTACCTTGAGCAATTCGCCAATCGAGGCAACCTCAAATCCCTTAACCCATGGCAGAAGCGCTTCAATGATTCTTGGATCAGGGTTCGCTTTGATCGCGTAGAACAAGGAGGTATGTTGCGGTATGTACTGTAACATCTGGCTCACCTGTTCTTGGATTCCTGCAAGGTCGTAGAGATATGCACATACAGGCTCTTTACTGTCCTCTTGGATCTGGCGAATCATAGTTTCTACCTTGGATATCATACCTGGCCACCTACATTCCCATAGTCATTCCGTTTCCGTACATATGCACGAAAAGCCGTATTCCGGTCATCCCCTAACACAAAAATATGTACCCCTCGCTCTGTCCATAACGTCATATCCTTGATACCTCTCGTTACAGTTGCATACGGGACATTATACTGCTGCGCTTGTTCATGTAAGACCGTCAGTGCAGACTGGACATCTGCATGATCCGTCTGCCAAGGTACACCGAGAGATTGCGATAGATCTGCTGCTCCTTCCAACACAAAACTGACCTGTGGATGAGACAAAATGTTATCGCTCTGCTGAATGCCCTGCACACTCTCAATCATCGGAATCACCATGATCTGCTCATTCGCCTGTCCAATGTACTCGGTAAGTGGATATTTACCGAATACACCAGCACGTCCACTATTCAGACTGCGCATCCCCAGTGGATGATAGTAGGTGTGATGAACCGCTTCTTCCACCTGCTCCCGCCCTTCCACATGAGGAATCACAATGCCTTGTGCCCCGCAGTCCAGCACTTTCAAAATCTCTGCCCGCTCTACCTTCGAGATGCGTACGAGCGGTGTCATGCCACATAGATCAGCAGCCCGAATCATCTCTTCCAAAGATTCCATATTCGTGGTTGCATGCTCCAGATCAATGATGACAAAATCATATTCTGCATGTCCGATCATCTCGATGATGACCGGATGTGGAATCGATACAAACAAGCCGAATACAGGGCGCCCTCGCGATATTTTTTCCTTCAGCGTATTCGTTCTCATGCTAGTGTATCCTTCGCCCGCTTCAACGGATTGCTGACTTTACGGAAATACAGTTCCCCATCACCGTAGAGACGTCGCTTTGTCATCTCTTCGATTAATGCATCCTCGCCAAATAGGTCAAACCACGCGAATCGCTCGCTATATTCCGGATGCTTTTGCTGATAGTACACAATGATACTCGCACTCAGTTGCCAGAATGCTTCCTCGGATAATCCGAAGGGCTCCAGCGCCAGAGCAATATCGGTCATACAGATGAAGAAGAATGCATCATAGGTATAATCACGAACCTCGGATACATCATCAGCATAAATGAACGAGTACCGATTGAACTTCCGATGGGTCTCTGGTACAGGATGCAGCTCTGGTGCACGTTCTGGATGAAGCAATTTATCTGGTACATAACGAACCCCATCATGCAGATCCTTGACGATAATTCGTTTCGGCAGGTCATTCTCCAGAACCAAAATAATATTCTGAGCATGTGACTCCAGTGCAATGCCATGGGCATACAACAAATGAATGATCGGCAGTGTGATCGTGCGAACAAGTGCCTCGCTCCACTTTGCAATACCATGACGTTCAATTGCAGCCTGAATGAAAGGCGTACCGTTTGGTTGCACCAGCATCAATGCATTGAGTGGCCAAGCCGACTCACCTGGCTGCAGATGAGTGATAACATTCTCCCGCCAGATTGCACCGAAAGTTCCGTACGCACGGCGATATTGGATGACAGATAGTTGCTCATATCTGAAGGACAACCCCATGATCTCTTTCAGTATGGCAAACTGCTCCTGCTGCAACAGCTCATCCTCCTGAATGAGTTGTTCCAACCAATCGCTGATCAGCGGGGCATTCTGGGTGGTATGCTGAGCCAAAATACGTGTGCTTGATGTATTCGTAATACTAAGTGCTAGTTTGATATAAGGAGCACTAGAATTAACCCGATTGGAGAGAGAACGGATCGACTGCTGGGCGCGATATGAAGATGATGATGCCCCGAGGAAAATGATGTCCCTCTCCATTAACTGAACAGCGAATACCGACTGCAATTGGTGCTCCCATTGCCAAGGATGAACCGGGATGTACACATAAGGGTTACCGTGAGCATCAACGTAGGTAACGCCAACTCCATCACTGTTATTGCCACTACCATTACCATCGCCACTGTCACCGCCACTACTGCTACTGCTACTGCTATTATCACTGTCGCCACTACTACTATTGGTATTGCCACTATTACTGCTACTGTCAGTGATACCATCCTCAGCCACATTCATATCGCCAAGCTCTAGGGCAGTTTCTCCCTGCAAAATACGGTCAAACCGATGTACATCCGCCTTTGTTAAATGCTGTTCTATAAGGCTATCTAACGTGCAGCCTCTGGAGAGAGCCGTCTGCACCAACGACTGCTTCACCGCGAGCCAATAGAGCGGTACATCCCTGTTGAATTCGGGGCCATAGGCCAGGTTGTCTTTTAGCGTGAATCCTAACCTCGACTTATAGCTCGGATGATAGAGATGACCGTCGGTCATATGGCTTTCGAGTGCATCATAATGATGATCCGCGATCGGAATTGACTCTGCCAATACTGTTCGGCACTGACTATCCTTCGATAGCGTCTCCAGCAACTCTTGAATGAAGGAATCCACATGAGCTCCTGCAAGTTTGTTCAATATCATTTCTTCCAGAAATCGATTCAGGTCGGTAATAGGCACGCCTTCTCTTTGGATCGATCCCTTAACTACCTTCACTCGGCCGAATGAGTACTTCTGCTGTGCTTCACAGGTATATTGAACAGGCTGTCCTTGTCCATCGATTCCAGTAGTTCCCCACTTCTTGCCCTGCTTCCTACAATCAATAATGTCCTCGAACCATAACGCCTCCATTGCCTGACGCATAATGCGTTCCTGCACATCCTTGTGAACTCCCGTCTTATCTTTAATTTCAGTCTCGAATCGTATGGCTCCCACCTACTTCTTCACTCCTATTCGGTTCAATACACGGTTCATGACATTCTGGACAGGCACATAATTCGGTGTTTGACTGATTCCTCGAAGACAGCTCACCAGATTCTGCTTCGCCATAAATGCATCCGCTTCGATCAAATGCTGAACATAGGCATTCCCTGTACGCTTCAATTCTTCCTCAAGCACTTCACGCACCATCTTCCAGAAATGCTCTTCCTGTACACCCACATCCCTGGCAAGTGCATGTATAAGTGAACCCAGATGATTGACGATAAAATAGTAAGATGTCCTTGCCCACGCCTTATCCCGCGGATAAAAAAGCAGCTCAGAACGATCAAGTTCAGCTGAATTCACATGCTCAATATCTACGCTAACCCCTTCGAGATCACGCACAATAAAGGCAACAGGCCAACCTTCTTGTAAGGTCACCAGCGTATTTTGTAAATGGGCTTCAAAATGAATACCTCGCTCCCCACCTGCACGCACCAGTGGCAACAGAGATAATTGCAAGTAACGGGATAACCATTGCTCTGCCTCTACCCGTCCGCCGCCGAGCATACGCATCAACCGCGATGGCATACCTGGCAATGGTGCTTCTACTAGGCTGGACACAACGAACGTACACGTAGGGTCGAATTCAATCGGGCGATAGGCTACCGTAAACAAACTGGTCAACCCTTCGTCCGCGAAGTGACATGTCGTTACCCCCGTTTCATATGCGATGTGCGTATGCTCGTCCTGTTCAAAACAATCATGTTGGTCCAAATAACGTGAAGCATCCAGCGTTCTCCGCATCTGCTCCGCACTATTCGTACGAATCATATTCGTAATCTGCATATGTAGCGACAGCTTGATATTACAATTCATATCAGGCACATATACGGTGCGTACTGAAGATGTTGGATAGGCAAGTGGGCCGAAGCTGCCAAGCAGTACGATTTTCCGTTCCCGGATGTAAGATTGTACCTCGGCAATGCCCAAGATGTGTTTATATTGCCAAGGGTGAACGGGCAGTACGCCATATAGCTCAGATGAACTCTCCACGACTTGTGCCAGCTGTTGCCCAACACTGTCATGCCATTCGATCTGATGATGGTCGTCCACCCATTCTTCACGATACACATCCTTCCTCACGGCAATGTAACAAAGCGGGAAGGCATTACGTAGCTCCGGGCTATATCTGAGCACATCCTGTTCAGTGAACCCACGTGAATTTTTGGGAAACGGGTGAAACGGATGTCCATACAGTAGAGACTGTTCCGATGTACAGTAATCATGCATTTCGAAGGCGCCAGCCTTTTGAATGAACAGCGTCAAGTTTGCGAGGCTATTGTCTACCTTTTCGGCAAAATCACGGACGAGATCATCATGAACTTCCTCTTCCTCTTCCTCTTCCTCTTCCTGCGAGATTACCCCTTCACTTCCCTCAGTACTCAGCTCACGGATAATCCAGCGAACCAGATCCTGCACATACACCGTCTGTCCACTGAGATTTTGTATGGTATCGTACTCATGCTCACCTATTGCTGAGTAATACGATAAACGTCCATTAACGATGACATCACTCACCCGAAACGACACTCGGAACATCTTCGTCGTAGCATTAATCTGTATATCATCTTGCATCTTGTATGCAAGCTCACGAATGTACGTGTTGAGAAGCAGCTTGCACGAGTGCATATTCGCCTGCTGCTTCGCCTCAGACTGGAGCTTGTTTTCCATCTCGAACAATGAGGCCAACCTTCTTTCGTGTTATAAGTTCATGTTCAAAAAGGGCGGTTTTCAGTACCAAGAAGATGGGATGAAGATAGAAATGGAGTAGCGGAGCGTAGGCAAACCTACGTGAGCAACAGACATTTCGGCTGAATTCCATCTTCGACGCTGAGATGCCGCTCGTGCATCCTTCGTAATCAAAAGCGGACTTTTTGAACAACCTCTATAAGTAAAACAAGGGGCAGTGTCAGCAGGATCGCCCCTCCCAGCACGATACATATTTCGCGTAGCGCACCCCACTTGGCCATTTCTACCGATGCCCCTGTCTGAGCAAGCCATTGCCATCGCATATCGTAGAACAACGTCAATCCCATGATGGCAAACGATGAAGCTAAACGTTCAATCGTCGTCGACAATGCCGATCCCTCATGCATATCTTCTTCTGATAATGCCTGTAAGCCTAATGCCGAGATGCTCATACCTGACAAACCAACCCCAATTCCTCGGCAGGCCATAAGCAAGACCAGAATAATAAGTGGGGTATTCAGCGGCAGGAAGGCAAAGGATACAATCGAGAACGCCACAAGCGCGGTGCCCCATGCGATAAATTGCAATGACCGACCACGATCCATCAGACTGCCGCCGATCCACATGAACAGACTTGTGCAGATCGACAGTGGAATGAACAACGCACCGGATAAGGCTGGCGACATGTGAAAGACATCTTGGAATAAAAGCGGTAAAGCGAAGATCACCCCAAACATCACGCAATCCTGAATGGTGGAGATGAGCACGGTTAACGGAAACACCTTATTCCGACGTAATAGCTGATACCGAATTAACGGTTCTTTTCGTCTGTTCTCCGTTTGGATAAAACGGATGAGCAGCGCAATCCCTACGGCCATAAGGCTCCAAGGTACGCCGTCACCCACAATAGGACTAGCATATAGCTGAAGTCCCAGGCTAAGTGCGACTATCCCTCCGATCAACAAGATCATGCTGGATAGATGCCACCGCTTGCGGCGGGCTGGCAGATATATCTGGATGTATCTGCCGCATAAGATGAAGGAGAATACAGCGAACGGCACGTTCAGCCAGAATAAATATTCCAGTCTGCCATACTCAATGATGAATCCACCTAAGGTCGGGCCAGCCGTTGGAGCAAGCATTAGGAGCATTCCCCACGCTCCTGTGATCCTGCCTCGCACCTCCGTGCCGTAATAATCAAACAACAAAACAAGGGATAACGGAATCATCAAACCTGCCGCCACGCCATGCATGAATCGTACAATCAACAATACCTCGAAGTAGGCATGGAACAGTGCACCAACTATGGAGAATATGCCATATAGACATATGCCTAACATATAGGTCTGTTTTCTGCCCAAACGATCTACGATCAGAGAGGCCATCGGCATCGTCAGCGTCATCGCAAGCATGTACAAAACAATGATCCATCCGCCTGCTGTCGTCGAGATATTATAGTGTTGGACAAAGTAGGGTAACAGCAGATTAAATGCACTATTCGTTAGTACAAGAGCAAAGGCTCCCGTAAGAATAGCCCACAGAACGGCATGACCCTTGATTAGTGATAAATTCATGCTGTAGCTGTCGTTAAAGCAATAGCTGCCTGCACGGATTTCTCAAAAATCGCCAGTACTGCCGCTGTCTCCTGCTCTGTAATATTGAGTGGTGGCAGGAAACGGATCACAGCCGAATGACGACCACCAACTTCCACAATTAAGCCATTGTTGAAGCATTCACGCTGGATGGACGCGGCTAACGCTCCATTTTGTAAATAATGTCCTAAGCGATCCTTCGAGCCAGCAGGATTAACGATCTCTACCCCAATCATCA
Source organism: Paenibacillus sp. MER 99-2 (assembly GCF_023714095.1). Lineage (NCBI taxonomy): Bacteria > Bacillati > Bacillota > Bacilli > Caryophanales > Paenibacillaceae > Paenibacillus > Paenibacillus sp. MER 99-2. Next base: position 22,999 of record NZ_JAMAUZ010000015.1, read on the forward strand.
GTCCTCTACCCCGAACATCTCCAATCTCTGCATACTGTCCTTTTAATTGCTCCAATCGATGCATGAACTGATCACTGCGCAATTGCACGTTCTGAAGAATGTTCTGCTCTTTCATGTGGCGAAGGGTAGCAAGTCCTGCGGCCATCCCTAGCTGATTACCTCGGAAGGTTCCCGTATGCGCGCCGGGCTGCCATTGATCCAGTTCTTCTTTATAGATCACAACGGCCATGGGTAAGCTGCCACCTACCGCTTTGGAGCAGATGATTACATCGGGTACAATCCCAGCATGTTCAAATGACAACATCCGCCCTGTGCGACCAATGCCTGTCTGAACCTCATCGATAATCAGTGGAATGCCACGCTCAGACGTAATACGGCGCAATTGCCGCAGCCATTCGAGATCTGCTGGAATAACCCCACCTTCACCCTGTACGGTTTCGAGAATAATGCCACACGGCAGCGCAATACCGCTCTCGCAATCATCCAGCAGATTCTCAATGTATTGGGCGCTAAGCTTGGCGGTCATGCCCTCCCCCATCCCAAAGGGGCAACGATACTCATAGGGAAATGGTAGAAAATGTACATCGGGCAAAAGGCTCTGCAGATGTTGCTTTTTGCTTAGGTTACCGCTCATCGCCATAGTCGCCTGAGTTGAACCATGATAGCTTCCTTGAAAGGCAAGGATGGACTTGCCACCAGTCGCATTTTTGACTAGTTTAATTGCCGCTTCTACCGCATCGGCTCCGGTTGGCCCACAGAACTGAATTTTGGCCGTATCCTTCAATTCTTTTGGAAGAATGGTGAGTAGTTCTTGCATAAATGCAAGCTTAAGTGGTGTTGCTAAATCCAAGGTATGTAACGGAATCTGTTGATCAAGCACACCACGAATCGCATCCGTAACAGTCTCATGGTTATGTCCCAGAGCAAGCGTTCCTGCACCTGCAAGACAATCATAGTAGTTACGACCTTCAGTATCGGTAACCGTAATCCCTTTAGCCTTACTGATCACAAGTGGAAAGTGTCTAGGGTACGAGCGCGCATTCGATTCCTTTTCATTTTGAAGCTTCAGATAGTCGGACTGAACTTCTACTGACATTGCATATTACGCTCCTTATGATCAATTTGAGATGAACTATATAAATTGTGAAATAAAGAATAGTTACACTTGCCACTCCGATGACAGAATAACCTTCCGATCACTGTTATCCCCAGATTTTTTTGATTCCCTTTTTCAAAGGGAAAATCCGGAGATAAAGGCGAACGCTCCGCTTCTCCATGTTATTTCTGTCCTCTCCGTTCTCGTGTAAATATTTAGGTCGTGTCTGAAAACTCCCTAGTTCAATTTATCTAGAATCCATTTGTACTTATTGCTATGGTGTCAGGACTGGTTCATGCTGAACAAGATACTCTAAATACATGCGCACAACATCACGCGTAGTGCCCCCATGAGGAAAGACGTGATGCGTCATATCCGGAAGTGCATTCACTTCCAAAATGCCCCCGTTCTCTTTCGTAATCGGAACCCGAATATCCGAGCAGCGGATATCGATCCCGGCTACATCAATCTGTAGTGCGTTCGCAGCTTCGATCGCCATAAGGGCGTTATCCTCATGCATATCTTCCGTACAATCCATATAGAACTCGCTGATGTTCCCAGCGGCTGAATTACGTAGAAGGTATAGCTCAATCTGTCTGCCTAAGGAAGGCACATCCTTAGCAGTAACTCCCTGTGCACGCAAGGCTTGATGCAGTTGTGCGGAATCCTCTTCAAGCTCCAAGAATGCTTCATATTCTCCGATATGGGTCAATTGAAGTCGTTCCTGATTCAATCTCTGAATTAACTCCTTAATCGTTGAGATCCCATCTCCCTCCACGAAAACAGGACGATATTTATTTACAGCGGCAATAGCCCCGTTAATGACTAGAACCCTATAATCTATGCCTCGCACAAAGCGCTGGAGCATAATACTTCCACTATGAGCTAACGCTCCTTCAATCGCGGTCTCCATCTCCTGAACAGTTTGTACATCAAGCGTTACGCCAGCACTGCTACTTGCATCAAGAGGTTTGACAACTATCGACTGATTCACTTCTAGAAAACGAACAGCCTCTTCTCCCATTCCACTTAGGACAACAAAGGAAGGCACAGGCATTCCTTGCTGCTCTAACAGCATGTTACACACCTGCTTGTTCTTCGCCAGCAGTCCGGCAATTAGCGGTAGATGATGAGACCTCGTCTTGTTGATGATGATTCTTCTATCCTGGGATGAGAGTTCCAGAAAATCCTCACAGCCTGCAAGGAGTGGCTTGCAGGCGATTCCCATCTCCAGGGCTTTGCTAAGAATGAGTCGGTTTTGCAGATTCTGAATCCCTTTCGGAAACACTGGAAATCCTCCCCGATCCAATGAAACGTGCTCTCGCTTCTGCTTCATCCGGTTTTTAATTAGGTTTATTTTGATAATGATTATCAATATCACCTAAATCTATTTTATGGTAAATATAGTATTTATGTCAATTGAAAACTTTAAAGGAATTTTAAGTATATTCAGAGTAGGTGTTTGATGCGCAGATGGTCATAAATCTTTATGTTGATTGATTCGGTGATTGAGTTGTGATAGTGCTGAGATACGATCGTAGGGTGGGTTAAAATAAAGATTGTGGTGTGGCTAGGTAAAGTTGATTTACTCAGGCGAAGATACGGTTGAGGCTAGATATGGAGGGTACATGTCATAGTGCGTGTTCAAAAAGGGCGGTTTTCAGTACCAAGAAGATGGGATGAAGATAGAAATGGAGTAGCGGAGCGTAGGCAAACCTACGTGAGCAACGGACATTTCGGCTGAATCCCATATTCGATGCTGAGATGCCGCTCGCGCATCCTTCGTAATCAAAAGCGGACTTTTTGAACAACCTCTAATAGAGTCAGTAGGAGAAAAGAGACAAACGCCCCACTATGAAACCTAGAGACGTTTGTCAGTTTGAAAGGGAAACAAATCAAGCAGCTGCCTTAATACTTCAACTTGGGACATGTATCGGTCAATAGCATTGAGGTTGCCTGATTGGGTCAATGGTTCCTAGATCGGACGATACTAGGATATCGACACTTGTAGTTCTTCATCCTTAAGCCAGCTGGGTGTGGCGCTTCTCTGCGTTTACCTTTCTTCCCTTTCCATGTGGGATACAGGTCGGCGTCCCAAACAACGGATCAACAGCAATCTCGCATTCCATCTGAAACACAGTACGAATCATGTCCTGCGTAACGATCTGCTCCGGTTTCCCTTCTGCGTAAATGGATTTGTTATGCACGGCCACGATGTGATGTGCATATCGACAAGCCAAATTGATATCATGAAGCACCATCACAATGGTACGCCCTTCTTGCTCATTTAATTCAAATAATAAGTCTAGTATCTCAATCTGATGAGTCATATCCAAATAAGTTGTCGGCTCATCCAGCAGCAACGTTTCCGTGCCTTGAGCCAGTGTCATCGCGATCCAGGCACGCTGGCGCTGACCACCAGACAATGCATCGACTGGTCGATCCGCTAGCTCCGTTAGATGTGTCGATTCAAGTGCTAGCTTAACCATGCGTTCATCTTCCCGAGACCATTGCTTCAGCCAGCTCTGATGCGGATATCTCCCTTGTCTAACCAACTGACTGACTGTGAGACCTTCCGGTGCGGAGGGGCCTTGTGGCAGGATCGACATACGTCTTGAAATCTCTTTGGTAGGTAGCTTGGCAATCTCGTCACCATCTAACAGTACGGAGCCTGAGCTGGATTTTAACAATCGGGCCATCGTGCGTAGCAACGTCGACTTGCCACATCCGTTACTACCGATGAGCACCGTAATCTGTCCTTTTGGAATCGTCAGATTCAGATTATCTATGATTGGATCTGCTCCATAAGAGATAGTAAGGTTCTTTGCTTCCAAAATACTCACGATTCTCTCCTCCTTAAAACTGATTTCGATTCTTAAACAATAAATATAGGAAAAATGGTGCACCGATCCCTGCCGTAAATACACCTGCTGGCACATCAAGTGGAAGGAAAGCTGTACGCGCAATCAGATCGGCACTTAGTACAAGCAAAGCACCAACGAAACCTGATACTACAAGCAAGCTTCCAAACATTCTTCCTACTAACTTTCGAGCGATATGCGGTGCAATTAAACCTACAAATCCGATCGTTCCAGCCACTGCGACGGCGATACCTGCAAGCAGCACACTACATAAAAGCAATAATGAACGGTGCCATTGCACGGTTACACCAAGTCCAGTTGCCACATCATCACCGAACTCTTGTGCATTCAGACTTCTGGCAAACCACATCGCGAGCGGTACAACAATAATAATGACTGGTAGAATGGTTCGGATATCAAGCCACGATGCCCCATAGATGCTGCCTGTCAGCCAGATATAAGCTTGTCCAGCCGTATAGAATGGGCTCAGAATCAGCATAAAGGTCGTCCCTGCTCCCATAATTGCCGAGATTCCAATCCCGATCAGAACGAGGCGGATGGGGGTTACTCCCTTTTTCCATGCCAGCACATATATCACTAGCGCCGTAACCAGCGCACCAATAATGGCAAACAGCGGAAGTAACTTAATGCTGATCGTTCCACCCAGAATGGATACGAAACCAACAGCGGCAACGGCTGCGCCACCTGTGATCCCGATGACATCCGGTGAAGCGAGCGGATTACGAATGATGCCCTGTAGGATGGCACCCGACATCCCCAATGCTGCCCCTACGAGCAGAGATAACAGCACACGAGGCAACCTTAAGGTGAGCACCACAAAATCGTAATCACCTGCACCAACTTTTAAGATGGTTTGCAGCACATGTAACGGAGAAATATAATCACTGCCTATACTTGTGCCTACAATCGCAGCAATGAGAGATAATATAAACAACACAATGATGACCAATAATGATTTCCGTTCCATTTGCAGTGAGATGGCATCTTTTTTTGTGCGAAAGGTTAACATCTTTCTCATATTTTCGTCCCCCCCTTACGAGCTATGTATACAAAGAAGGGGCCGCCGATGATTGCTGTCATGACACCAAGCGGTATTTCCTGCGGCATAATGACCAGTCTTGCGACAACATCAGCCGATAACAGTAAGATGGCTCCCCCTAGAATAGAATAGGGTACTAGCCAGCGATAATCATTTCCCACCAGCGCACGCATGATATGTGGAACAACGAGACCGACCAGGCCAACCGAGCCGGCAACGGCAACTGAGCCACCAGCGAGCAGTACGGTAACAACACCCATGAGCAGCTTCACTAACAGCACATTCTGTCCCATGCCTTTGGCAATATCATCACCCGTCAACAGTAGATTGACCGCCCTTCCCATGAAGAGCGCAATAATTGCCGCAATCGTCATATAAGGAAGCACAGGGTATAACATGTCCAGCGTTCGTCCACTTACCGAACCAGCCAGCCAGAACAAGACATCCTGAAGACCCGTTCCATCTAATATAAGTACAGCTTGAGTGAAGGAGGAGAACAGTGCTGTAATTGCAGTACCTGCCAGTACAATTTTGATTGGCGTTAGCCCGTCTCGCCCAAGCGACCCCAGCCCATATACGATAGCAGCAGCAATCGCTGCACCTGCAAAACCGAACCACATCATGGTATTTAAAGATGATACCGACAGAACAACAATTGCAATTACAATAAAGAAAATGGCTCCTGCATTGATGCCGAACACACTCGGTGAAGCTAGCGGGTTACGGGTCAACGCTTGCATAAGTGCCCCCGCTACAGCCAGACTCGCCCCTACAACTGCAGCAATGACCGTACGTGGCAGACGTTCTGTTAACAGAACGATATGTTCGATGGATTGTTCATCATAGTGCCGGAATGCATCCATCCCATCCTGCAACGTAATCGCTGTACGTCCAAAGATCATACTGGACACACAGGCCAACATCAGCAAAATAAATAAACCCACAATTCCATAAATCTTTCCGCTTGTCTTTGTAAAAAGGGGAAACATATTCTCACTCTTTCATCCATGAAATGCAAAAAGACCTGCCAGCCCATACACTTTGCTTCAAATGTTGGTGCATGGCAGGTCTCGCTCCCGTTAATTCAATTTGAAATATTCATACAGATCATCCAGCATCATATTAGCGGATGTATATCCTCCTGCCATGTTCCAAGCCACTTCGTCGACTTGAACCAGCTGGTTGTTTTTGACAGCATCGAGGTTCTTCCATAATGGACTACTTGTCCAATCCTCATAGTTCTTCTGAATCGCTTCCGTCTCTGTACCTGAATTGAAGTTAAAGATCAGATCAGCATTCATATCTGGAATGCTCTCTTTGGACGTCAATTCAACACCCCAAGTATCTTCATCATGACCTGCTGGTCTTGTGAAGCCAAGTTCTTTCAGAATTTTACCTGCATAACCCATGTAGAAGATCCGAACTTGATCAGCTCTGAAGTTGGTAATGGTTACTTCGATCGGAAGACGATCACCCATTTTTTCTTTGAAATCAGCTACACGCGTATCCCAATCTGCAAGCAGCTTGTCTGATTGCTCCACCATGTTCATCGCTTCACCAGCCATTTTCACGGTTTCTTTCCAATCAAACAGCGTCTCCGTTACAACCGTTGGAGCAATCTGTGACAGTTGATCATAGATGTCCTCGTGTCTGATTTTCGTCGCAATAATGAGATCTGGCTTCAATTTGTTGATCTCTTCCATATTCGGCTGAGGCTCTTGACCCACTTGTGGTACCCCATCCAGATCAGCTCTCAGATATTCGTATACAGGTTGCTGTACCCATGATTCAACTACACCTGTGGGCTTAACACCCAGAGCAACGACAACGTCATTCGCACCTTGGAATAAGGTTACGATTTTCTTCGGTGTGCCTGTAATGGTGGTTTCACCCATAGCATGCTTGATCACTCTAGTCTGATCTTCTGTGGTATTGCTCGTTGTATCGCTTTCACTACTGCTCGTATTTCCGCTCGTAGCTTGGCTTGCCGTATTTGTTGTCTCTGCACTTCCACCCGATGCACACCCTGCCAGCAGTGAGATCATCAATAGAAGTGTAGCGTACATCAATAGCTTTTTCTTGAATCTAAACATCGTAACCCGACTCCCCTTTGTCTTCTAAATGATATTGAATCTCATTCTCATTTGTATTGTAATGTAGTTATGTGCTTTGTTCAAGCATTTATTTGGAAAAAAAATCCGAGGTATTCGGATATAATTCGGGCTCCTATTACTTATTAATATAGGGACTGTGAGCGTTCCATCTATATTCCTCATATAATTTTATTTTTATCAAACATACATTTATGTATTATTTCACTTATTAAACAATGCGTAATTTATGATTATCTAAGAGGAGCTCCCTCTTGTTTTCACATATGAACATGCTCATACCTCTTTATACCTACCTCTTGCATCCCATACGAACTGTTGATTAGGTATTATTTCGTGATTATCGTTCAGAACGATTTTATGTAAATCTATTCCTGTAATTTACTGTCGCACTATGTTAGATTACCCATTGGAATAATATACATAAATTAGATGGGGGTTATGAAACATGAAGAAATCTTGGATATTATCATTGATTATGAGTTTTGCTTTGCTTGGAGGCGTATTCCTACCTGCTGGTTCTTATGCTGCTGCAGCTGAGGATACAACACCTGCCTACTCAGAAGACAGTGAATATGGTTACGATACATCCCAAGACGAGCCGTTACCAACGGACGAAGAGATCGATTTTCTGGACTACATTGATAAATTGACAGAAGCGGCAGTATATGAAGAAAAAGCGTTCAACGCGGTAAGTGGCGGTACTATTATCACTTCTGCTAATCGCAAATCTGTGTTTCTGAAATTGACCAATACCGCAATCCCTAACTACACCAAATATGTATCTAAGCTAAAACTAGTAAAACCACAAAATGCTGAATTACAAAAAATTCATGCCAAACTGGTCAAAGGAAGCTACACACAGCTTGAAGCGTACCAGTTGTTCAAGAAGTCGGTATCCAAAACTAAAGTGAACAGCACGTTGCTGAAACAAGGTAACGCTAAACTCGCTCAAGGTGCTAAACTGATTGAGCAGTCCAACAATGAGCTGGTTAAATATGCAGCTAAGCTTGGTTATGATCTATAAGCTGTAGTGCTCATTACGGAAAAATCAAAAAAGTGAGATAAAAGTAAAAAAAAGTGTTTTCTTTTGCAGATTTAGTTCGTATAATAACGCTATAATCAAAAGGCTATGCTGCCGTAAGGTACAACCTCGTGAACATTGGGGGTTGTGCCTTTTTTGCGTTTATAGCCGGGTTCTATAACTTTTATCCATAAGGAGTGACTTAAATGCTACTCGAAGCTATTTACCATCGTCCCAAATTAAATTGGTCGTACGCTTATGACCGCTCTACAATGCATCTTCGGCTGAGATCCAAGCGCGGAGATGTAGACGCCGCCTATGCCATTATCGGGGATAAGTATGCGTGGGATCGAACGATGGAAACTCTCCCCATGCATCTGTTCACCAGCGATGCCTTGTTCGATTATTGGGAAGTTGAGGTACAGCCACCTTATCGCCGGTTACGTTACGGTTTCCGGTTAGAGAAGGATGATCAATGTGTGTGGATGACCGAACGCAGATTCGAGACAGCACTGCCGGAAAATTCGTTGGAGTTCTTCGATTTCCCATTTATGAATCCGGCAGATATTTTTGAAGCTCCTGCTTGGGTAAAAGAAGCTGTTTTTTATCAAATATTCCCTGAACGTTACGCTAATGGCGATCCCTCCATCAGTCCAGCCAATGCGGAGCCGTGGGGCGGTGAGCCTACGCCAGTTAATTTTTTCGGAGGTGACTTGCAGGGCATTATCAACCACCTCGACCATCTGGTTAACCTCGGCATTAACGCAATCTATTTCTGTCCATTGTTCCAGGCAACGACGAACCATAAATACAACACTGGCAACTATCTCAAGGTAGATCCTCATTTCGGCACGAATGAGAAACTGAAAGAACTGGTGGATGCCTGTCATAAGCGTGGGATACGAGTGATTCTAGATGCGGTATTTAACCACTCAGGCCGAGAGTTTTTCCCTTTTGCCGATATCCTTGAAAATGGTGCATTATCCCCCTATGCTGATTGGTTCCACGTTCGGGATTGGCCGGCACGGATCGAGGATGGCATACCAACGTATGATACCTTTGCCTTCGAACCCTTGATGCCTAAGTTAAATACAGAGCATCCTGAGGTGAAATCCTATCTGCTGGAAGTGGCACGTTACTGGATTCAGGACATCGGCATAGATGGCTGGCGACTTGATGTGGCTAATGAGGTGGATCATCAATTTTGGCGTGAATTCCGACAAACCGTCAAAAGCATTAACCCCGATGCCTACCTATTGGGTGAAATCTGGCATGATTCCATCATGTGGCTTCAGGGTGACCAGTTTGACGCGGTGATGAACTACCCGTTTACTAACTCTGTGCTCGATTATGCTGTACACGGTAAGCTGGATGGCCTAGGGTTCGCTGACGAGATCGGTAAACTGCTTATTGCTTATCCTCAATCGGTTACTGAGGTTTCATTTAACCTGTTAGATAGCCATGATACGCCGCGACTACTGACCGAATGTAAGGGGGATGTACGCAAAATGAAGCTCGCCCTGCTCCTGCTCTTCACCTATCCTGGCGTACCTTGCATCTATTATGGAGATGAGGTTGGGCTCGAAGGTGGCTACGATCCTGGCTGCCGTAAATGCATGGAATGGGACGAAGACAAACAAAACAAGGATCTTCTTAGTTTCTTCACAACAATCATTCATTTACGCAAACAACATCCTGCACTTCGCAGCGCTAATCTCAACATGCTCCATGCCAGTGCTGGCGATCCTTGCCTAGTTATCGAACGACATGATCCGCACACAGGGGAATATTTCGTGCTTATACTCAACGCTGGTGATCAATCCCGCTCGCTCGATCTCACGCTTTCTGTAGCGGGAACCTGGCATGATGTATTCAACAAAGATTCATTTCAAACGGATCAGACGAATAAGCTCCAGATTGAAGCTTTCGGATTCCGACTATTACAGTTGAAGAATATGAAACAATAGATTACTAGAAAATAAATGCTTTTAAATTATATATTGACAACTAAACCAATATTTAATTATTATAACGTTGTGAAGATAACTCGAGGGCTATGCTTTTGAACCAATATGGTTTAGAACAACCCCGGTAACTCCAGCAGGAGATGCCGGGGTTGTTGGCATGCCATAAGGGAGGCGATGTGCTCCATAAAATTGAGAGATTCATTATTTGTAAGCGCTATTACGGTAAGTTAGAACGATATCCAAACTACATGATGAAGGGTGGATTACCATGTTCAAATTAACCAAGCGAGTCATGCTCAGTGCCACACTGGCACTCGGCTTGATGGCGGGAAGCGCCTTCCCTTTTCTAACCACAGCGTCTGTTTTCGCAGATCCTGATACTGCCGTAACCAATAAGCAGAATTTCAGTACAGATGTCATCTATCAGGTGTTCACAGACCGCTTCTCTGACGGCAACCCCGCCAACAATCCAACAGGAGGAGCTTATGACGCAAGTTGTAGCAATCTTAAATTGTACTGTGGTGGTGACTGGCAGGGTCTAATTGACAAAATTAATGATAACTACTTTACCGATCTAGGCATAACCGCGCTCTGGATCTCTCAACCTGTTGAAAATATCTACTCCCTCATCAACTATTCGGGTGTCAACAACACAGCCTACCATGGCTATTGGGCGCGCGACTTCAAGAAAACGAACCCAGCCTTTGGCACGATGACTGATTTCAAAAACTTGGTCGACACGGCTCATGCCAAAGACATTAAGATCATCATCGACTTCGCTCCTAACCATACCTCCCCCGCCATGGAAACCGATACTTCATTTGCTGAAAATGGTAGGTTGTACGACAATGGCAACCTTGTAGGCGGGTACACCAATGATACCAACCAGTATTTCCATCACAATGGCGGCTCTGACTTCTCCACACTTGAGAACGGCATCTATAAAAATCTCTACGACCTGGCTGACATGAACCACAATAACGGTACCATTGATACGTATTTCAAGGATGCGATTAAACAGTGGCTGGACATGGGCATTGACGGAATTCGTGTTGATGCCGTGAAGCATATGCCTATGGGCTGGCAAAAGAATTGGATGTCTTCGATTTATACACATCAGCCTGTGTTTACGTTTGGCGAGTGGTTCCTGGGATCATCTGCTTCAGATGCAGATAATAATGATTTTGCGAATAAATCCGGTATGAGTCTGCTGGACTTCCGCTTCAATCAAGAAGTACGGAATGTCTTCCGTGACAATACGTCCACGATGTACGCACTAGATTCCATGATTAGCAGCACTGGAGCGGATTACAATCACATCCATGATCAGGTTACTTTTATCGATAATCACGACATGGATCGTTTCAAAACAAATGCTGTCCAAAACCGGCGTCTAGAGCAAGCCTTGGCATTTACATTAACCTCGCGCGGTGTACCTGCCATCTACTATGGAACAGAGCAATATATGACTGGGAATGGTGATCCAGATAACCGTGGTAAGATGCCTTCCTTCTCCAAAACATCCACGGCGTTCAATGTCATCAGCAAACTTGCTCCATTACGTAAGTCCAATCCGGCAATTGCCTATGGTTCGACGCAGCAACGCTGGATCAACAACGACGTGTACATCTATGAACGTAAATTCGGTAATAGCGTTGCTGTCATTGCAATCAATCGTAGTACCTCAGCGCCTGCATCCATCTCAGGTCTAACCACCTCGCTTCCTACGGGTACATATACGGACGTGCTTGGTGGCGCACTTAATGGCAGTCAGATTTCCTCTAATGGAGGAAACATCACGTCCTTCAATCTTGCAGCAGGCGCTACAGCCGTTTGGCAATATACAGCGAATGAGACCACCCCAACCATTGGTAATGTAGGTCCAACCATGGGCAAAGCGGGAAATGAAGTCACGATAGATGGTCGAGGATTCGGTCCTTCGAAAGGCACCGTACACTTTGGAACTACAGCGGTAACAGGTGCAGCCATCACCTCTTGGGAAGATACACAGATCAAGGTTAAGATCCCAGCCGTTACGGCGGGTAATTATGCGGTTAAAGTAACAGCGGGCGGCGTTAGTAGCAATGCGTATAATGATTTTACGATTCTTAGCGGAGATCAGGTTTCTATCCGATTTGTCATCAATAACGCCACCACTTCACTCGGTGAGAACATCTATCTGACCGGAAACGTGGCTGAGTTGGGAAGTTGGTCCACAGGCTCCAGCGCAATTGGGCCAGCGTTCAATCAGGTCATTCATGCATATCCAACCTGGTACTATGACGTTAGTGTTCCAGCCGGTACGCCGCTAGAGTTCAAGTTCTTCAAAAAGAACGGCTCTACGATTACATGGGAAAGTGGTTCCAACCATACCTTCACTACCCCGACGAGCGGAACAGCTACGGTTACAGTGAACTGGCAATAACATAATAATTGATTGAAGATAAACCCATCACGAAACCCGGAGTACGCTGATACAGCGTAGACTCCGGGTTTATACATAGGTACGGGTTAATTGGATTGAGGTTAGGGTCTCGTAAACTCATATTGAAGCAGAAGGCACTTCCGTAATGATGTCAGTCAACTTTAGACATAACATCACGGGAAGCGCCTGCTTGGCGTATGCTAGAGCGTTTACTTGATGTTCGACTTGATGTTCGACTTGATCTTTTGCTTTTTCTCTTACTTAATGTGCTACTTAATCGATAGTATGATGGCTACTCAACCGCTACTTAATATGTGGCCACTACTTGAACTCAGACGTGTTTCATCACTTCTTATATTTAATCGACTACGATTTCGCGGACGAAATAATGCACAGAGCACAGTTATCCTTTGGAAGCCCCTGATGTAAGACCCTGAACTAGAAAGCGCTGTAGGAAAACGAACAATAGCGTAATTGGAATGGCGATCAGTACCGCTCCTGCGGCGAACATCGTAAAGTTACTGTCCTGATAACGGTTGACCAGATCCCACATTCCTACCGCAAGTGTCCAATTCTCCTTCGTACGCAGTACCAGACGGGCAAAAATAAAGTCCATCCATGCCCCTGTGAAGCTAGTTAAAGCTACATAGGTCAGCATCGGTTTGGATAATGGCAAAATGATGCTGGTGAATACCCGCAAGTGGCTTGCACCATCGATACGAGCTGCTTCATCCAGGCTGCGCGGAATGGTGTCAAAGAATCCTTTGACGATGAACCCACCCAGTACTGCTCCTGAGGAATAGACCAGAATAAGCGCAGTATGAGTGTCGAGCAATTTGATTTGCAGCAAAATGATATAAATCGCAATCATGCTCATGAAACTTGGAAACATGCCAAGAATCAGCATGGTGGAAAGTATTGTTTTGCGCCCACGGAAACGGAAACGCGACAAGGCATACATCCCCAGTGTCACCATGAGTGTCGAGAAGATCATCGTGAAAAAGGCAATTTTCAGCGTATTCATATACCAGCGGCCATACATAAAGGATGGATTGTTAAACAGTTCACCATAATGGGATAGCGTGAAGGCTTCTGGCCACAGACGCTCACTAAACAATGCCGCACCCGGTCTTAGGGAAGAGAGAAAGATCCAGAGCACCGGATAGATGGAGACGACGGCAATGATCAGTAATAGCAGGTAACTCACAGCCAGGCGCACCGGATTATTGCGTGTCTTCATTGAATCATGTCCTCCTCCTTGAATGACTTGGAGCGGCGGAAATTCCAGATGGAGAATGAAGCGATAATCAGGAAGATAATAATACCTACCGCTGAAGCCATGTTGAACTTATTGTTATCCAGCGTGAGCTTGTAGAGCCAGGTTACGAGCAGATCCGTTGCGCCAGCATACTGATAATCCCCACGTAGCGGGTTGCCGTTAGTCAGCAGGAAGATCACATTGAAATTGTTGAAGTTACCAGCGAACTGCATAATGAGCACAGGCGTAGTCGCAAATAAAATGAATGGCATCGTAATGATTCGGAATTTCTGGAATGCAGAAGCCCCGTCCACTTCAGCAGCCTCATACAGATCACGCGGAATGGCTGTCAACACACCCAGAATCAACACCATGCTGACCGGGATACCGATCCACATGTTGACGACTATGACCGTAACCTTTGCCCAGAACGGATCGGTCAGCCAAGGTAATCCCTCTAGCCCAAAAGCTCTCATATACGTATTGATCGGCCCAAACTGACCGTTAAACAGATTACGCATCAACAACAGGGAAATAATCTGCGGGATGGCATAAGGCAGGATGAAAATTGTACGCCACAGCTTCTTAAAGCGTATGCCCCGCTGTTCAATTAATAGCGCCACGAGCACACCGCCGAAATAGGTAGTGACCGTAGCTAGAATGGCCCAGATCACCGTCCAGGTGAGGACACCATAGAACGTCTGACTCCATGACTTAAGCTGGATGAGATCCGTAAATGTCTTGAAACCAACCCAGTCTACCAGTTTAGCCGGTGGAATATGATCCGGTGCCGAATAGTTCGTAAACGCGATGGTGACCGTGAACAAGATTGGCATAATGGTGAAAAAGAGTATGCCAAGTGCCGGAATGGACAGGAACAGATATGGGAAGTTTCGATCCATCATGTTGCGGATCGTGGCTCCCGCACTTCGTATTTGCTTGCCTTCTTCTCTAGCAAGCCCGGTCATGTATGCATCCCGGATATTCAAAATGTAGATCAGAATAAACACAAAAAATACCAGCAATACGATAATTCCATCCAGCAATAAAAAGATGGAATGGTCTCCTTTTTGAAGCACGGTGGAACCATTCACTTTGACAAAACGCTGTGTATTTTCTCCCAGTGTCCATATTCCCCATACCGCATGGGACAGGCGAGGAAGCAGGTACGCAAGCCCTACTCCCTCCAGCAACAGTAGTACAATTCCTTTGATCCATTGCCGATTATACAACTGCCCCAGACCTTGCAATATGATGGAACATATGGCCGCCGTCATCCGGTGCTGCTTCTCCCTTCCGGGGCCTACAGGCACCGGGACATGCTGCTGTTGCATTCGCTCTCTCCTCTCCGACCCTTTGCTAATCTGTATAAATTGAATAACAGAGAAATACACTGATCACTCCGATAACAGCACAAGCTTCTGATCGCTGTTATCCCCGGATTTTTCCAATTCCTTTTCTAAATGGGGACATCCGGGGATAAAGTCATGTAGATGCTTCCGAAGCAAGCTTTCTTTCAGAAAGCTTTAAGTTTCACTTCTTCAGCTTGTTCTTATGCATATCTTCGTGTCGTCGTTCGTTCTTACTGCACGGTTGCAAGGCTCTCCTGGATCTGCTTCACGGCATTGTCCAGCGATGCTTTGACATCCTTGCCCGTATCCCAGATATCCGTAATGGCTGATGTGATCGGCCCCCAGACGCTGTCCATTGCAGGAAGGGAAGGCATTGGAGTCGAGTTATTGAACTGTTCAAGGAACGCATTGTTAATTGGATCTTCCTGAACCTTCGGATCAGCTGCGACGTTCTTGTTCGCTGGAAGTGTACCATTCAGTTCAAAGTTCTCCATCTGAGCCTCTTCATTCGAGAGGAACGCAGCCAGCAACTTGGAGGCATTCGGATATTGCGTGAATGCATTTACGTAATAAGCTTTGACCCCTGAGAAAGATGTCATTGGTTTGCCATCAATCGCTGGAAGTGGAGCAACACCGAAGTCGATTCCCGCATTGCGGTAATCAGCTATCGTCCACGGCCCGTTAATATCCATCGCCAGCTTGCCGCTGGAGAACAATCCTTTTTTGATATCGTAGTTCACATCACCCATCTTCAGCGGCAATACTTCAGACTTCAGTGTCTGTAGGAACTGCCCACCCTTCTGAGCGCCTTCATTATTCAAACCAAGATCTCCGCTATCCATCCCGTTATTACCGAAGATATATCCGCCCTGCGATGCCAGAAACGCATAATTGTAATAGAACTGCTGCAGTTCCCACATCAATGCGTATTGATTGGACTTGGTATCATTGAAGGTTTGGGCGAAGCTGATAATCTCATCGAAGCTTTGTGGAGCTTCCGGGTATAATGCTTTGTTATAAAAGAGGGCATATGTCTCAACGCTGTACGGATATCCGTACAAGATATCCTTGAAAGTCACCGCCTTGAGGGCATTCTCACTTGTATTCGCTACGGTTTCTGCTTCAAAAATGTCATTTGGCAAGATCAGTCCTGCTTCTGAAGCGCTACCAATTTTGTCATGTGGAAACACGACCACGTCTGCTGCCAGCCCTGCCGGTCCATCTGTCGTTAATTTCGTCACCTGATCCGTCGGAGGCAATTCCTCCATTTTGACGGTTACACCGTACTTCTCTTCGAACTTTTGCACTCTTTGCTCAATGAAGCTGCTTTGATTTTTGTCCTCCCAGATGACCAAGGTTGCTCCTTCCTCTGGTTGAAGATTCTCGGCTGTCAGTTGTACAGCTTCTTCCGGATTCTCGCCTGCTATTGTTGGAGATGTAGTTCCCCCTCCTGCCGAGCATGCGGCCAGTGTGAAAGCCATTACGACAGACATTGTTGCCCCTTGCCATTTTCTCATGTAAAATGTCCCCTTCCCTCTGTTTGGTTCAACGAAATTGCGCTCCTCACCCTTTGATCAACGTAAGATGTCAGGTACTGTGATCCTTGTTCTTTTTTGTACAAACGTTTGCTCAAACAAAAGACAGAATCACATTTTTGTTCGATATGTAGGGAGAAATGTGCTCGGAAGTATGTAAAACCAGAGATGTAAGCGCTACAATAACACTCACATCATACAATACGATACTTTCTTTGTACAAACGTTTGCACAAGCCATATCGCTTCAATTTTAACCATTTTCTCTCATTTTGCGGAAGTAATTCTCTATTCCCTTCTTCTAACTCATTCTTCCTTTATTTTACTTCCTTCGTATTCTGTATCAGGTAGGTAATAATTGATTTCTCGTATCCTTTGCATTACCATAGGGGAAAGTTGAAATGATTGTTCAGAGGGGATTTATTACATGATTACGATCAAGGATATAGCCAAATTGGCGGGTGTCTCCCCTTCTACAGTGTCACGGGTGATTTCCAACCATCCCAGAATTAGCGCCGAGACGTCTCTCAAAGTAAAGCAAATTATGAAAGAACTCAACTATCATCCCAACATTATGGCGAAAAGCCTTGTGTCCAAAACGACGCAAACCCTTGGGATTATGCTTCCGCGCCCTGCAGAGGAGTTGTTCCAGAACTACTTTTTTGGGGAATTGCTACGAGGTATTATTACACTCGCCACACGCAACAATTATGAATTGCTGCTAACAACTGAAACATCATCCGATGACGAACTTCATGCCATATCCCGGCTTGTGCACGGCCGAAGAGTAGATGGCATTCTGCTGCTAGGTTCGAAGCGAGATGATCCGATCATTTCATTTCTTGAAGAGGAAGAGTTTCCTTTTGTCCTGATCGGTCGTAGTGAAGCTCACCCAAACGCACCCATGGTGGATAATGACAATGTGCAGACTGCTTATGATGCCACGCAGCATCTGATTGCACAAGGGCATACGCGGATTGGATTCGTGAGTGGCCCGCCGGATATTACGTTATCACATGATCGTATGCGCGGATATCAGAAGGCTCTTGCCGAAGCAGAGCTACATGCCAATCGGGACTGGATTGTAGAGGGTGAATTCCTACAGGAGAGCGGATTCCGAGCGATGTCTCTATTCATGTCTTTGCCTGATAGACCAACAGCCATTGTTGTTATTGATGATAATGTGGCTTTTGGAGTGCTGAGAGCTCTTGCCGAGCTTGGGTATCAGGTACCTGAGGATATTAGTGTAGTTAGCTTTAATAATATTGCGCTATCTGAACTCGCTTCACCGCCACTCAGCTCGATTGATATCGGAACCTATCAGCTTGGTTATACAGCAGTTCAAGTGTTACTCAAAATTATAAGCGGGGAGCCGCAAACGCATAATCCCGTTATTATTCCACATCGACTGATTGTGCGAGAATCCTCACTCTTCTCCAAAACCAAGTCATCTCTGAGCTGACATAAGCTGACGTATGAAGGCTCTTGTGTGTTAGTGCAAACGTTTGTCCCAATCAGATCGGGCAAGATGCACGATGTCGACTCGTAAGTGAGGTCACAATAAAGAAGCCGCATCATGAGATGCGGCTCTTGATTAATTTTACAGAACTATACGCACGGTTGTGTATGTTCTCTTTGGACACATGAAGTACTGCAATTGCATTGAGCTTTGCATACTCCGTCCGACTATGCTTGCACTAGCGATTCTATTACTGCGCACTCGAATTAGTATGAACTCCAGCCTGCATCCGCCGTAATGACCGTTCCGTTAATGAAGCTGGACTCATCCGAGCCGAGGAATAGAGCCACTTGGGCAATCTCTTCACTCGTACCTACACGTGGGTTGATCGCCATACCTAGTTGTTGACGTCCAGCACCAAATGGACTTATTCCCGCCATCGATGAGCTAATGTTAGTTGCCACAGCTCCTGGAGCGATGGCATTACAACGAATGCCTTGCTCAGCATACATATATCCGGTATTTTTGGTGAAACCAATCACCGCGTGTTTGGAGGCTGTATAAGCGGCTCCTGCACGTCCGCCGTGCAATCCGCCCGCTGAGGCAATGTTCACAATGACTCCTTTTTGCTTCTCTTGGAAGATCGGCAGTACTTTACGCGTAGTCCGCATCACGCTGGTTGTATTTACGGCAAACAATCTCTCCCACTTCTCATCCGTAATATCTGCTGCTGGCTCCATGCCATCCATAATGCCTGCATTGTTCACCAAAATGTCCACAGTACCGTATGTGCTTACCGTCACATCAATCAGATTTTGCACATCTTCTTCTTTGGCTACATTAGCCAAAACCACGATCGCTTCTCCGCCTGATTCCTTGATCTCACTAGCTACCGTCTGAGCAGATTGCTCGTTAATGTCTGACACGACTACTTTGGCACCTTCTCTAGCATATAGTGTAGCAATCGCTTTTCCCATGCCTGAACCCGCACCTGTCACAACGGCAACTTTATCTTGAAGTTTCATATCTTGAATCCTCCTTTTTGTATTCGTTTACAATAAGTTAACAAACAAATGTTCATTAACTTGTATCCTTAGTATAATAATTCATAGCTTTTGGTATCAATCAGTAAAAGCTTGTCCTTTTGTACGTTAAGCAACAATTCAGACGTCTATTGTACGTTTATTGAATCGGACTCTTTGAACAACTGCTAAAATACGAGTTCAAAAAGTTCGCTTTTCAGTACCGAGAAGATGGGATGAAGATAGAAATGGAGTAGCGGAGCGTAGGAAAACTACGTGAGTAACGGATATTTCGGCTGAGTCCTATATTCGACGCCGAGATGCCCTCAGGCATCCTTCGTAATCAAAAGCGTACTTTTTGAACAACCTATATAAGGGAGGAAATTCGATGTCAGACCCTACTGAATCCACGGATCGAAGAATTAAAAAATCCAAAGCTGCCCTGAAAAATGCACTCATTAAGCTTATGCAAAAGCAAGCGTTCCGAGAAATATCCATCACCGATATTGTGAAGTTGGCGGATCTGAATCGTGGAACCTTCTATAAGCACTATCAATACAAAGAAGATCTGTTTAATGAGATCATAGATGATGTCATTCAAGATCTAGTCACCTCCTACCGTGAGCCGTATCAAGGTAAAGAAATATTTGAAGTGATTCATATGCCATCATCAGCCATCCGCATCTTTGAGCACGTCTATCAGCATGCTCCATTCTATACTCTTGCCGTCAAATCCGAGGCATCCTCCAGCTTCCAACAGATGATCTGTAATGTTCTTCGTGACCTCGCCTTACAGGATCTGAACGAAATATTCCCGACGCATATCAACCGCGAGCTGCTTGCAAGTTATCAGGCGCATGCCATCTTCGGCATGATTATTGAGTGGATTCATCAGGAGTTCAGACACAGCCCTGGCTATATGGCCGAGGAATTGTTCAAAATTATTAATTATAAACCTGCTAATCTGGTCTATCATTCGACTCATCAACAATCCGCAGCACAATATGTACAAAAAAATGGAATGACCCTGGAATGAATGATTGTCATTTGCCTCATATTAAGTAAGGTGTAGCTGAATAGATTCGTAGGATATGGTTAAAAGAACATAGACGACATATTCAACTTTTTACATGTAAACCTAATTTGATATGAGGAGGAATCATGATGACATCTTTTAAATATCGGCTTGAACAAAAGGAACCTCGGACAGGCTCTGGCGGAATTACCCGCGGCGCTTCGGTTAAAGATTTCCCTGCTTCAATCGGCATTGCTGGCGTATCCATGCGATTAGAGCCGGGAGGCATGCGTGAACTGCATTGGCATGCAAACGCAGCAGAATGGGCTTACGTCATCAGTGGCTCCTGTCGTACAACGGTGATTCATCCGGATGGACATGCCTACACGGATACGTTCGAGCCCGGTGATGTCTGGTACTTCCCGCGCGGATATGGACATTCCATCCAGGGTCTCGGCCCAGACGAATGTCATTTTATTTTGATTTTTGATAATGGCGATTTCTCGGAGGATCATACATTCAGCATCACAGATTTCATTACACAAACGCCAAACAACATTGTCGCTCAAAATCTTGGCATCACCGAAGAACAGGCAGCCAAGCTGAATCAGGGCGAGGCCTACTTTGCCAAAGGGCCCGTACCCAACGATAGCTCATCTTCCGGTACATATCGTCGTAACTCAGAGCTGACAACGATTCACCGGTATCCACTCCTTGCCAAACAACCTCGACGAGCACCAGGAGGAGGTACGCAACGCACAGTGACCGTTGAAGATTTCCCCATCTCTACCACGATGGCTGGCTCGCTCATTGAACTACAGCCGGGTGCGCTACGAGAGATGCATTGGCATCCTAATGCGGACGAGTGGCAGTACTACATTAGTGGTCAGGCTGAAATGACGGTATTCCTGGCAGAGGGTCATGCGGTCACAGAGCATTTCGAAGCAGGCGATGTCGGCTATGCACCTATGGGGGCTGGTCATTATATCAAAAATACCGGAGACGACGTCTGTCGTGTGTTAATCGGCTTCAACAGCGGGCACTATGAAGCCATTGATCTGAGTGAATGGATTGCAGGTAATCCAGACGATCTATTGTCCACGAATTTGGGTATGTCTAAAGAAGAAGCGGCTCAGCTTCCAAATGATACACTTTTTATTGCACCAGACCAGCATAAGGATAAGAATCATTCCTGAATGACAACTAACATGTATTGCGTTTCCCTTTGTGTAGAACCCGTCTAGCTAAAACAAGTGATCTATGTTTTACCTACGATGTTCACACAAGAGTGGGAAAAGTACATGCCAACATATGTGGTTACACTCCTATCGTATCGGATAGACTGATCTGCCATCACTGCTTTCACGCCCCAGAAGAGAGGTTGCGTCTATGTCCTTAACGCCTGATTCGACCAATGCTCATCAAGATACAACTGAACATATTGGACATACTTTAGAACGCTTAGAGCCGGGATTATCCCGGCTTTTGTTATCATTAGCTCTAGTGTTGATTGCCGGATTCATTGATGCCATTGGCTATCTAGGATTAGGCAAGGTTTATTTATCTTTTATGAGCGGTAATAGCACCAAGCTAGGGATTGCACTCTTTAAAGGGGACTACTCCGCATGGGCAACGACAGGGGTTGTCGTGCTGCTATTTATTGTGGGGGCATTTATCGGCACCTTGATAACGGATCTATTCAGGCAATATCATTTGACGTTAATTTTAAGTGCGGAATCTATCTTATTCGTTATTGCGATCACCTTGGTCTTATTGCTCCACACCAACAGCATTCTCTTTCCACTCGCAGTGGCGATGGGCATGCAGAATACGATGCACCAGATGGTTGCACATGCGGACGTGGGGAAAGGTTTCGTGTCAGGAACGTTGTACGGCATTGGACAAGCCATCGCTAAGGCAGTACGTGGCAAAGCCCCTGCATCCGAATGGGCTGTGTTGGCCTTATCCTGGATTACATTTGTCATCGGTGCCGCTCTGGGAGCACTCCTGTTCACTCAGGCGAGTCTATTGATTTCCCTGTTCGTCGCCTTATCTGCTCTTGTGCTGCTGATTCCATATGCACTCTACATGCAACGACAAAGAACGGTTAACCCTGGATAACTCGGGGTCAACCGTTCAAGCCATCATATTCTGTACCGTTCTATGCAGCTAAGAAGCACACGTTATAGAGGTTGTTCAAAAAGTCCGCTTTTGATTACGAAGGATGCGCGAGCGGCATCTCAGCTTCGAATATGGGATTCAGCCGAAATGTCCGTTGCTCACGTAGCTTAATCTACGCTCCGCTACTCCATTTCTATCTTCATCCCATCTTCTTGGTACTGAAAACTGCCCTTTTTGAACACGCACTTATAGAAAATTACAGACCCAGCTTCTGCCCTTTCTCCAATCGCTGAATCTGCTGCTCTCCCGTATCCGCGAGTTCACGGAACTGTGAGATCGTCTCCCTCATCCGCGGTAATGCTTCCTGTTTATACACACTGATCGAATCCAGTGCAGACAGGACATCCGTGAACGCTTGCTTCATCGTATCGACCGAAATGCTCGCATCATACGCCTGCTTTTGAATGGCGATGCCCTGATCCTTGAGCATTTTGGATGTGCCTGCGATGAGGTCATTCGTCGTCTGGTTCAGTAGTTCAATTTTCTGCAAAACAATCTTCTGATTATAGAGCGCACTTGCTACGGTTACGGCAATTTTCAGTGCCGATATGGTTACATTTTTCGCCCGATCTACCCCGCGAATGAGTTCCTTATTGTTACGGATGACCACTTCAATCGCCATGATCCCCTGCTGGTTCACCACCAGCATCTGCTGTAAATCCATCACCCGTTGCCGAAGCGGGAATAACACTTCCTCTGTGATAAAGCGAACCTTCTCAGGATCTTCATTGCGTACTTTCGCCGCCTCAATCTGTCCATCAATGGATTCGTCCATCAGCACACCTAACTGGATCTCTTTCTGTAATCGCTTCGTTAAATCGCGCAAATTCTGCTGTTCAATCTCTAAGGTGGTATTGTCATTGCGTAAAGTCGCTCGCCCTTTGTCCAGCGAGGTCACGATGTCTGCAATAACTGCATCTGCTTTCTGGTACTTCAAGAAATACGCGCGCAGCGGATTAAATAACTTGCCCAGAAAGCCGGTCTTGGCAAAGTCGACCACGCTCGGGTCGAGATCCTTCAGTTGCATATGCAGCTCAGTTAAGCCTTTGGCTACCTGACCGCCCTCGTCTCCCGTCTTGGACAGATGTCCAACGGAGACTTGAAGCAACGCGTTTTTCTCCGAAGAGGATCTCATCGTGTTCATACCAAAGCCCTCAATGGATTGCAGAATCTCCTTGCGCTTCTCCAACGATTCAAGGTCCAGTGTCATGATCATCTCTACGTTGGCACTCGCGACTTGTTGCAGCTCGGCGATCTCTGCAGGCACTGGCTTCACTTCTTCCTCAATTACCTTCTGAATTTCCTTCTGACTAGGTATCTCCATGGAAAATGACATTGACGTTCCCCCTTAAAATATTACATCTGTACGTTGAACAGGTTCCCAATCTTGTACACGACATCGTCGGTATCGGCATTAATACTTGCGGCTTCGTTAATGCTGGAGATGCTCTCCAATGCTTTGATATCTGCGTTATAGCCAATGGTATAGATCGGCACCTGATACGTCTCTACCAACTCACGGATATCCTGCAACGTATGTCCCTCATTGGTCTCACCATCACTTAGGACAAAAATCAGCGGCTTCACGTTGGGATTAGCAGCCCTGTAATCTTCCAGCATCTTCATTGCCACAACGATCCCGTCAAAGGTCGCTGTTCCTCCACCTGCTTGCAAGCTATCCACCGTGCCCACAAACATCGATTGCTGGTTCGTATCATACTTGGCAATAGGTAAGTTGACGGTAACTCCACTGGAGTAGGATACTAAGCCGATACTGTTGTCCGTACCCAGATACTTCTGACCTTTGTGCAGCGACTCTTTAAGCCGGTTAAGCGGTTCGCCATCCATGCTTCCAGATACATCGGTAACGAACACTGCGGCAATAGGTTTGCTGCCATTTTTCTTCTCTTTCCATACTTTCTGCGCGGACAACAGCGTACCGCCATCTACCGCTGCTACCTCTGATTTATAATCCGGGAGGCCGTTAAAACCGAACTCCTCGGCTGATTTCTGGTATTTATCTTGCGTGACGAATTCCGCAAACTTCTGGATGATCTCCTGCTTGTTCTGCGGCAATTGACCGAGAGCATATAGCGGGCTGTCATGCCTTACTCCAAATGGTGTGAACACATATCCACTCTTCAGATCGGCGGTATTCACAAATGTCTGGTATTCAAGTACAAATGCATCCAAACGGCCTGACTTGGCAGCTTCCCGCATCTGAATAGTCGTGGACGCGGTAAACGGTACATTCGCCTGGAATTTCTCAAAGCCTTGGATCGCCTTCTCACCAAGCGGATTCGAGCTGTCATACGTATTCAGTGCTGTCACGAGAAAGTTCAGCCCCGTGGAGCTCGCAAATGGATCGGTATACCCCATCGCAAGTTCGTTTTTCGCAATCGCTTCGGTAACTGTCTTCACATTGACAGAGCCATACGTGTCAACCAGTGCATCATATTTCGCTTTGGAGATGACGATCCCAGGCACGTTACCGACGAGTCGTTCGGATACTTTCTCTGTCTTCACTCCACTTGCTTCTACCATTTCGCCCCACAGTTCATTAGAAGGTGTGAAGGCATCGGGTACATACTTGCCTGACTTGATATAGTCGGTAGCTGTTCCAGAAGCAATATTACGAATCTTCACCGACACTTGTTTACCACCTACGCTGATATTCGCTTGGTTGAATTCTTGCGCTACTTCCGTTAACCAACCATCTACCCCGCTGCCCGACTTCTCTGTGGAAGAGAAGATTTCAACATAATCATTCGTTGTATTCTCTACCGCAATCGGGAATTTGGAAATGTCCGGCAGTGATTCTGCGACATCAACCGGATCCAGATCAATCTGACCCTTGACCGGTTCTGCTGTTGCAGGTGCAATGTCTGCATACAACTTACCTAGTTCCTTACCTGCGTTCTCCGTGCTGACCTGTGAAGATGACTTACCGAAGTTTGACGTTAGCGTAATTCCTGCATAGACTAGGCCGAACACAAGCACCAGCATTACAATGGATATGAAAAAAAACTTCCCCTTCTTCGCCATACGAGCAACCCCTCACTGTCTATATAATTTGGTGTGCTTAATTAATTGATCAATCTCCTGCATACAAGGCATCTGTTCAATATCTCCGGCTTCGTAACTGTCTAGGCGTGAAATTTCTAGTAGTAACTGATCCAGCTTGAGCAGAATTTCCTCATTGGTGTGGAGTGAATCTTTTACGTAGGTTAGATAGTCGTTGTACACTTTCGTTTTTTCCTGAAAAAGCTTCTGCGGCAGGCTCGCGGATTTGGATTTCATCATATTGGCATAATCCGCTTCATCAAATACATTCAATCGATTTAACACGCTGCGAATGTTCAGGTACAACAGCTTCTCTACTTCTAGCGTGACAGAAGCAAATTTCTTGAAGCTCAGTTCTCCGGGATCAAATCGTTGATGCAATACGTTCAGGAGTGTCTCTTTCTTTTTTTTCATCCGACTAAGTTGGGATAAGCCCAGCGTAATATCTTCTTCAAGCACTTTGATGCGTCTATAAAAAGATAAAGCCTCCACATAATCCTCATGTGTTTCGATATGCCTCACAGGCAGAACAACCGGTTGCTTGAACAACAAGGTATAGCTGCCATAGAACAGAGCGAGTGCGCTACCAAACAGCAGCGTCACCGAAAGTGCTGTCGTGAATGCACTCTCCCCAAATTCCAGTCCGATAAAGCCC
Source organism: Paenibacillus sp. MER 99-2 (assembly GCF_023714095.1). Taxonomy (NCBI): domain Bacteria; kingdom Bacillati; phylum Bacillota; class Bacilli; order Caryophanales; family Paenibacillaceae; genus Paenibacillus; species Paenibacillus sp. MER 99-2. The sequence goes on from NZ_JAMAUZ010000015.1 coordinate 49,082, forward strand.
GGTGAGAATGCGAGAACATTCACCGCCACAATGCCGAGGATCAGTCCGAGAAACTTTATGTATTTGGTCATGTTCAATCATTCGACCTCCTTTCATGTTAGATATTAGGGAGTGCCTGAAAACTCCGAAGGACGCAGATTTTGCCGAATTTTTGTTTCAAGCCAGGAAGTTTTCCGCAGGCGTGCCGGGGCACGTCAAGGGAAAGTGACGCAGTAGGGGGCGAAAAGGCGGTAAAAGATGCACTTCAGCGAGTTTTCAGACACGACCCAGGTCTTGATGTCGTTTTTTTCCTGTTTATCTCATTATCATTGTACATGATGTTAACGCTCTCAGGTGGATATGATTGGATATTCCGATACTATAACTATACGTGGCTTGGGCTTATCCCATTTCATCTTTAAGGGACAACATTGAAACGAATTGGGTAACTTGTGGTCAAACTGTAGCGGTATGTTGCCTGAAAATAGCAGATTGTGGATGATTAGATGTTAATCGGTAATACGCGGAAAATTGGTACGCGTGTCATTTTTTATATAAATGCGTATTCAACTAGCTCTTTGTAACTTGCTCTACACCGTTTGGTAGCGGCTTTGATCCTAGTCATTCCAACGATCTCCGCATGTGAAGGAATCTTGTTTACTAAAGCTGGCGATAATAGCGAATTTGCACCACTACAAAAACGCCTCTACGATTTCTATCTTCGTAGAGACGTTTTATTTAATAATTAAAATATTCCACACTTCACTTCATCTTCAATTCCGTCTACTTGCTTTATGTATCAGTCATGTATGACTCAAGCTCTGTTTGCAACCAACCAATCTCCTGCAACCAATGTTTTATATCACTCATGAACTGATTATAATCAAGCCCCTGGACTTTGTATTTTTTCAGTTTTCCCCTAAAGAAAGCATAGAAAGCATGACTTAATTCATACCGCTGACGATTTTTAGTCAACGTTTTATATTCATCTTCACTTGTTACGATATCGAAATAGAGCACATTCTCTGCTTTAGCGTACCGAACTCTTGAGTTCCGTTCATATGTATCCGGAAGACAACGAAACACAAAGAACAATTCTATTTCACAAACAGCATAATGCTGCTCCATTTTTTCAAACACAGGAAGAAGTTCATCAGATAGTGCTCCCACCCACGTTAATGTTGAAGTATCCGATGATTTCCCGACTCTCACAACGTTCACTTCCTTTCATTACTCGCTTTGCTTTTGTTGACGTGATGCGGATTGAAGATGACGACTTGGATATCATTCGCTTTTAGAAAAGCTACCAGAGGGAACCAGTGGTGCCCTGTTGGCTCCTCCCATGGAAATCGGCAGCTCTTGCCACATGAATTTCTTGGAAATGTCTGCCCCAACGACCAGCGTCTTTCCGTAATTGTTGTAATACGTTGTTTCTGTTTCATTACAGGAATGGTTCCTACTCTTTTATCATCCGTATTATGCTTGTATTATAACATTGCCTCTATGAAAATCATCACCGCTTCCCTGCTCAAATAATCAGAAATTCCGGTTTGCTTCGTGTGGTGCGAACCTCTGTGACTTTACCGGCACAACCATTGTCACCCAGCGCCTGGAACGTCACCTTAACACTGTCTTTGCCCGACGTGATTTCCTGCGGAATATCATAGGCAACATAGAACGTCTCGCCAATCTTGTTCATATGAATCCGCTGCTCTCCAATAACGGCTCCATCGACGATGATACTGAAGTGCCGATCATACCGAATGCCCTCACGTTCAAAAGGAGAATGATCTCCGCCCCAATAGGCTACGCACAGATAATTAAGCGCTCCCGGCTGCACGGCCAGTCGATAACTGAAGTGAGCATCATCATTACCGTACGCTTCTCGCCACATGTGCAGCTTGTTGCGACCGTCCGTAGACGAGCCGTTATACTGCGCCTCACGGCAGTTGCCGTCCAGCTGGTGTCCGATCTCATCCTGCTGACCGTCCGGCTGAACTCTGTCGATGGTGATATCATTCAATACCTTCTCCAGTGCATCGCCTTCATCGTTAAGCGGCCAATACACCGTATAGAACTGATGATGCACATCATAGAACGGAATGAGCTTCACAGCCTCTCCCGTGGAAGTTACCTCTCCGCTCAGCTCGAAGGTTAACTTGCTCTGATCGAGAACTCGAATCCATTTCCGTACATCCCCTTCCTCTGTCCAGATGACAGGTACAGGCGCCGTCTTAGGATTCAGCGCAGTCTCGTCTACGATCGTATCCACAGGAAGCCCTTCGCTACCAAGTGCACCGGCAAGTACAATAGGCCCGTACAGGAATGCTACCTTATGTTCATCATCTCGGGATGTATACCGACTGAGCGCCATTGGAAGAGTAAAGGTAACCACATCGCCCTCGTTCCAGTGACGGGAAAGTGTGATGTATCCCGGCTCGCTCTGGGACACGATCTGTTGCGTGTCCCCATTCACCATGACCGTCATCGGCTCTTGGAGCCAGGATGGTACGCGCAGCTTCAGATTCGCCGAGGCATTGCCTCCGGTAATCTTCAGGGTTCCTTTTTCCGAATAAGGGAAATCGGTGTGCAGCTTCAATGACAATCCTTGTGAAGTCCAGTCTAGCGTAGAGGCAATGTACAGGTTCACATACAGGTTATCGTCTTCCTCGAAATAGATTGCTTCGGCATACTTGCCCGGATTCTCCATGCCTGATCCTGTGCAGCACCACCATGCGGTATCATGAGTTCCGTAGATTTTGTAATGTCCTTGGAGCGTGGAAGCAAAGTACGTTTTGTTCCCAGTATCCGGATCTTGTGTGCCTAAAATGTGATTGTAGACAGCGTTCTCATAATAATCCATGTATGCATGATCTGGGTTCCAAGTGAAGAGTTGTTTCGTTAACTGCATCATGTTGTGGGTACAGCAGCTCTCTCCTGTTTTGATCCCCAGGCTCTCCATGCCCTTGGCCTCGTAATGCTCCGAAATACTCGTTGCACCAAAGACATAAGAACGGTGATGTATGGTCGTATCCCAGAAAAATTCAGCCGCTGTGCGGTAGCTCTCGTGGGAGTGATCTTGATTATAAATCTCCGCTGCTCCGATCACTTTCGGAATTTGAGTATTGGCATGCATTCCCTGTAGCTCATCCTTCTGCTGCTCTAGAGGTGCCAAAATGGTCTCATGAGTAAAGCGTTTCGCTGTCTCCAGATAGACCGCTTTGCCCGTCATGCCATACAACTGTGCAAATACCTCATTCATGCCCCCATGCTCGCACTGAAGCATCTTCTGTACCTGCTCATCCGTCATGCCCTGCAGTCCTGCCACTGCCCAATCTGCAAAACGAGTGACTACCTGAAGTGCCTCTTCATTCGCTGTCAGCCTATACGCATCGATAAGTCCACGATAGATTTTATGCACACTGTACCAAGGAACCCAATACTCCCCGATGTTAAAACCGCCAATGTGTTCAGCTTGGAATCCGATGATAAATGCTTCCTCCGGCAGTCCGCCAATAAAACCACTACCTGTCGCCTGCTGAATACCAGCCAATTCACTGACTGCATAGTCTAATCTACGCTTCAACTCCTCGTTGCCCGTCGCCTGATAGGTCACAGCAAGCGCTGACATGTAATGTCCTAAGGAATGCCCACTAATGGAACGAGCCTCCCAACCAGCGTAACGTTCCTTGCGTGCATTTAATCCATGCGCCTCATAACATGGGGCAAGGAATCGATCCATTTCCAGTGATAAGAGATACTGTTCTCCCACCTGCTGTGACGTATGGAACACCCCATCCGATAGATCAACCTGTGCAGGACTCAAAAATCCTCTGTTCGTTTGTGTAATCAATTGATTTCCTCCTCATGAACTATATAGCGAACTGTGATCATATATTTTCCATCTAAATAAAAAGGGTAAAATCCGTCGTTCTATCTCTCGTATCGATTAGCCAGCTATCTCTGGTAAACCTTGTACTTCCTCATGTTATCAAATAAAATACAAATGAATCAGACTCAGAATCCAAGAAAAGGTGGATAAATCCGTCCTATGCCAAAGCTATTGGAACATTACCTCTGCGGGAAATTTATTTCGGAAGGTAACTGGACACACATGAAGCGTAGCATGCCCTTTCAAGAGATCATTTTGATGTTAGAGGGAGAGATGTATATTGCGCAGGAAGATCAGAAGTTTGTGATGCGCCCTAACGATATGCTGTTTCTTCGATCTGGGCTCACCCACTATGGGTATCAGACCAGTGATGCACCGGTAAGCTTTTACTGGGTTCATTATGATACGCAGCAGCAGGAGTTTCTGACGTATCCCACCTATTCTACAATCCAGGTACCGTCAACGGCGAATCAGTTATTCAAGCAGTTACTGCATGTCTCTTCGTTCTCATCGGAGGAATCCGACGCTGCGTTATTGCTGTTATTGAAAGAGCTAGCGCGTAATACGAATTCCGACTATCGTGCACACAATGCCATTGTGGATCACATCTGCAAATGGATCGATCTTCATATCCATACGGATGTGACGGTAGCGAAGGTAGCTGAGACGTTTAACTTCAACAAGGACTATATCTCCAAAATGGTAAAGCGCGAAAAAGGTGTAGGTCTCAAAACGTATATTCTGACTCAACGCATCAATCGAGCCAAACAGATGCTGCTAATTACCAATGCAAGTGTGAAGGAAATCGCTGGCGCGTGCGGATTCTCAGACTACAAACTATTTCTACGAATGTTTAAGCAATATGAGGGGCTTACCCCTTCGGAATATCGCAACCATCTCTACCTCACGCAATTGAATCGCAAGTAGGGCAAGTATGGAGAATATGGTCTTCGTACGCATGACAAAAAACCACCTCCTATTTCGCTGTCCCCCTGGCTAGAATGCAGTCTAACATTTGGGAGAACCGTTCATAGGTGGTGGCTTCTGGTGTGACATATGATATTGAGAGGTCAGCTTTTGTGAAATGTGTTCAAGATAACTGGGTTTATCTGTTACTTACACTTACCTACTCATTACCCGTTAATTTCGATGAGGATTTTGGCGTGGCTCTTATCGGACATAAGCAACTCAAGCCCTTCTTCCACGATATTGTCGAGTTTGATTTTCTTCGTAATAACCTGCTTCACATCCAATGCTCCTTCTGCGATCAAAGAAACCACTTCTGGGAAAATGTGACGATACGCCAGCGTAGAAGTCAGATTCGCTTCCTTCACCAACAGCTCGAAGAAGTTCACTTGAAGTGGCGTTGGAATAGCCGCAATGACTACGACTTCTCCGCCTTTCTTAATAACGGAAATGGCGCTGTCCATCGTTGGCTGCACACCTGCAGCTTCATAAGCAATATCAATCCCGCCAGACTGTTGTAGAATAGTCTCGGTTGCGTTCACTTGAGCACTATTTACCGGAATAGCGCCCAGCTTCGCTGCCAGGTTCAGACGCTCATCAAATACATCCACCGCATAGATTTCGGATGCTCCAGCCGCTTTTGCTGACAAGATCGTCAACAGTCCAATTGGACCAGCACCGTATACGGCAACCTTCTGTCCCACTTTCAGTTTGCTGTGACGTACAGCATGAAGGGCAACGGCTGTAGGCTCAACAAGCGCTCCTTCTTCAAAGGATACGTTATCTGGCAGAGCATGTACCATGTAGGATTCGACCACAACATATTCTGCAAAACCGCCGTCTCCATTCAAGCCAACAAAGCCGAATTGTGTACATTGATTGTAACGTCCTTGGATACAGTACTCGCATTTTCCGCAATGATACAACGGCTCTACAACGACACGGTCTCCAATATTGATTCCGCTTACATTATCCCCCAGTTCACTAACCACTCCGGCAAACTCGTGACCAAGTGTGAGCGGCGCATTCTGACCGGATAGCGGATGTTTATCCCCTTCTTGTATACCAACACCATGATGATACGCATGCAAGTCACTGCCACAGATTCCTGCATACTGTACTTTAATTTTCACTTGTCCCGCTTGCGCTGCCTTTACCTCACGCTCTTCTACGCGGACATCTTTTTTTCCATACCATACTGCTGCTTTCATTGAATGCATCCCCTTTTTATCGTTTATGAGATGAGTAAAACTTCTACTCTTAGTATAGCCCTGTTCAAACATTATTCATATTTATAGATACTAATGTTAATATTAGTTATAGTAATACAAATACGGAGATGAATATATGAACCTTGAACAGCTTGAATACGTTGTTGAAATTGCCAAAACGAAATCATTCTCTGCTGCTTCTGCGAATCTGCACATCACCCAGTCCGCGATTAGCCAATCGATTCATCGACTTGAAAATGAGCTGGATTTAACGCTTTTCGAACGCTCACGCAGCGGCACATTCCCTACGGTAGAAGGCAAACGTTTTATCGCCAAAGCAATGGATATCCTTCAGCGTGTAGATGATCTGAAAACGATGAATATTGAGGCTTCCGCCTTAACAGGCGAGCTTCATGTAGCTACTTTCCCCAGTGTCATGCCCTACTTGGTTCAGGCTACAGCCGAGATGAAAATTGAACATCCCCAATTGGATATCTCGATTGAAGAGAAAGGTTCCATGGAGATTATCAAGGATATTCGCAGCAACAAGACACATCTCGGATTCATCGCAATCTATACGAAACAGCTTCGTGAGTTCGACGGACTACACTTCATCCCCATGTACTCAGGCAAGCTTGTCGTCTGCACCCATCACCACTCTGAGCTGGCGAAGCTGAACCGGGTCACGCCTGAACAACTCAAGCTTCATAAGCTGGCATTGTACCGCGATGGATTCATCGATGATTTCATCCAAGATTTCTCCTATGATCACGGCTCACTCTCCATTTTGTTCCGCACGAATAATTCCGAAGCTATTACAACGGTTCTTGGGAGCAATATGGCAGCTACTATCGGGCATGACTTCTCCTTCTACCAACATCCCTTGTGGAAAGAGGGTGTACTCAAACTTATTGAAATTACAGGCATTGATCAACCCAAGATGCAGATTGGATTCGTGCAGGCAGAGTCGAAGGAAATTGCTCTGGCAGCAGAGCGATTTACGTTAAAGTTCAGACAGGCTATTGAGCTGGGACATTTATAATAAAAACTAAAAAACACCCTACTTTTCAGTCGATGTCTGTGGGCACAGCTCGACTAAAGAGTAGGGTGTTTCAATAACATTACATATATTGCGTTTATTTCATTCTATACTTTGACTTTCTTCACGGCTTCACTCATTTCATGCGTCTGTTGCTGCAGTACATTGGATGCCTCGAGCACCTTTTGGAACATCGCAGATTGTTCACGGGTCAAACGATAGATATCGTCCGAATGATCCGAAACGCCGGATGAAATCTCGGAGATGGTGTTCACAGATGCGGCGGCTTCCTCAGATCCTGCGGATATTTCTTCTGCTGCAGCAGAGACTTCCTGGATTCGCTGAGTAACGAGTCGCAATGCGTCGACCACCTGTGTAAAGGCAACCTCCGCATCTGCAGTCAGAGTTACCCCCTGACCTATCTCCTGTGCCGTTACATTCATCTGTGTCCCAATCTGTTCAGACTCTTGCTGAATGCCCGTTAGCAAATCCGATATGGTCTGTACAGATGAACTCGAAGCTTCTGCCAGCTTTCTCACCTCATCTGCTACGACTGAAAAGCCTCTCCCATGCTCTCCAGCATGAGCAGCTTCAATTGAAGCATTGAGTGCGAGTAGCTTCGTCTGGGAGGCAAAATCCCGCAGCGTATGCAGAGCGCCACCAATCTCCTGTGAGTAGTTGCTCAGCACTTGAACGAGCGCTACCACTTCTCCCGCAACGGCGGATATATTCTCCATCTGCTTCTTCATGTCTGTCATGCTCTGCTTACCCAATTGTGCTGTAGCAAGCGTCGTAGTCGAAGCGTCCGACACCGCTGTAGAAGACTCGGATATGTCCGTGATGCCTTTCGCGATCTCTTCCATTGCGTGAGCACTATCACTTGCGCCTTGCTTCTGCGTGTGCGCGCCCTGTCTAATCTGCTGAACTGCATGATCCACTGTTTTATTCATCACCAGCATCTCTTCTGCGTTCCGATTGAATTCCTCAGTCGATTCGGCAAGAAGTTCTGTAGTCACAGACACACCCGCGACCATGTCACTCACGATTTTATTCAGATTCCCAGACATTTGGGTCATTGCTGTAAACGTACTACCAATCTCATCTTGGCTGCGAAGTGGGTATGCTGTCAAAATCCGGTTTGCTTCTGCCAGCTCACCTTGCGCCATTCGTTCTACACTTGCTTTTAGTGGTTGCAACGGTCTCAGACCTCTTACGATAAACCATAGTACAATGGCAATTCCTGCGAGTGTAATGAACAGCAGCACTGCATAGAACGGAATACTTGATGTCATAATATCCGACTCGATTGTTCCGATGACCGATACAGCCGTATCAATGCCGATTACACCTACTAGACCACCGTTGTTATCCATGATTGGAGCATAGGAGGATATGTATTCGCCATATTCTTCGTTGTTAATAATCGATGAACTCGCTGTGTTCCCCTGCCGCAATTCGGCCACAGCATCTGGAGGAATGTCCGTTACTTCATTGATTGCGGAGGCTTTGTCTGGGTCCTTGATCCCGTCCACCATCATGAGTGGTGTATCCTTGTCATCTATTTTTGCATAGTACACATACATTGCGCCGATCCTTACACGAAAATCATCTAGTTCATCTCGTATCTTCAGAAATGTACTATTTTCTTGTGGATCTTGCACAAATTCTACATAGGGCTCCTTATCTAACTGACTTACATAACTTTGAGCTATCTGAATGTTATAACTTGAGATTGCCTTCTGTGCAGCCAATTTTGTATTAGCTAGCTGAAGCAACATACTTCCTGCAGACAGTACCAGCATGACAAGTGTAACGATGGCAACTATGCGGACAACTAAACGTTTTCTGAACACTCCGATCATTCGCTCCTCTTCCTCCCACATCCGTGTAAGCCTTTTCGACTAGCCCATACCCAATTTCAACATGCTTGAAGCACTATGTAATGTGAAAATAGTATACGAATATGTCGATTTTCGCAAGAAAATATTGGGTTGACATAAATAAGGGAATTTTCTTCATTAAATACACAGAAAAAAAGGCTTACTCCTCTGCTTTACCGCGGGAATAAGCCTTTAATTTTGGGGGTGAGGCGTTACCTGTAAATTAAGCAATGAACTTTGCTCTTACATAACCAAAGGATTCCACTCCATTGCTATATAAGGATAAGATTCTCCTGTAATCACAAACCCCAATTTTTTATATAAGTTGTAAGCTCGGTTTTCTTTAACTAAATGAAGCTGAATGGATAATTTATTGTTGATTGCATAATCCTGATAACAACAAATCAATTCCGTTCCTAATCCTCGATTCTGGAATTCACTTAATAGAGATACATCTACTATCGTAAGAATACCATCATGCTCTCTTGTTACAACTCGGCCTATGCTCTCTTCCTCAAGAGTAACTATTTTCTCCAACGTAGACACATTTGATAAAAAATAGTAGCTTCTCTGAGCATTAAACTGCATTTCTAAAAATAGCTTACGTTGTTCTTCAGCCCATCCCCATGAATCAACTTCAGACTTACGCGTATCTGCGTAAAGAAGAAAAAGGAAGGATGCATCATGCGGCACTGCCAGTCGAGTAGCCATTGTCATGATTAGATCAACTCCGACTTTTGCAGAAGACGCTGCATGAGAGCAGCTACTTCAGCTCGGGTTAAGCTGTCCTTAGGTGCAATAAATCCAATGCCTTTCCCATTCACAATTCCTGCTCGCAAGGTAACGGCTATACTTTCTTTTGACGAGGAAGAGACAGTATCCACATCGATAAATTGACCTAAAATCTCATCAGACTCTGACTTAGACATAATCGTATTCAATTTAGTAAGATTCATTGCTTTTGCAATAACTAGTATAGCCTGCTCCCGAGTGATCTGGTCTGTAGGACGGAAAGTACCGTCTTCATAGCCATTAATCAACTTGTAATCATAAGCAGTTTGAACTGCTCCTGCATACCACGCTGTTGAATCTACATCAGCAAATACCGAAACATTATGATCTACCCTTAATCCCAAGGCACGAACAATAATTGTAGCGAATTCCGCTCGTGTAATCACATTATCTGGTGCATATAATCCATTTTCGTATCCTTCAACAATCATTCTGGAGCCCATGTCGTTAACTGCCTGTTCAGCCCAATGATGATTCATATCATCAAACTCAATGGGATTCCAGATGATAGCATAGGTACTATTCGTGAGGCTATTAATAACAGCAGAGTATTTTTCATCTGTTTTCAACACTTTTGTTGGTACATGACGAACGTTGCCCTGAGGATCAATGACTACACCGGTTGTGATTTTGTTTGGATCTAACCCCTCTGGGAGTGCAACACTGCGTTCTACATACACATTGAAACGATTAATATCGACCTTTGTATTTTCGTATGAGCCTTGAATTGAAAAGTCAAGCGGTGGAATGACGACATTAAATCCAGTATCTTCCCCTGCCTTTTCAACAACCTGTCTCATTTTGGAATCTGGAGTGGCAATTTTGATTTGAATATGAACATCGGCAAGAGAAACACGTTGGCCAATTTGTTCAAAGATATGATCGATATTAATCTCCTGTGCAGGCAACGTGTAAGTAGCAGTCTCTGTCTGAATTTTCAAAACAGCTTGCTTCTGCTCCATGTTTTTTATCATCTGGCCGTTTAATTCTCCGATAATTACGTCTGCTCCGGTCATCACTGGAATAATCACTATCGCATGGTCACCTTCTAATGTCAGCTTTTCATTGAGTTTATCCGGATCCACAATGACCGTAGAGACGACCTGATTATTCGTAATCGAGTTCACTAATTTACCCGCTTTTTCTACTTTACCGTTTACCAACACCTCAACATCAGTCTCCACAGAAGGAGTTGAACTCGATGGTATTGTAGACACTGGGGTTGAAATTGGAGGTGTCGTTGTAACAGGAGTTGAAGGAATGTTAGGCACACTTGGCGAGACAACTTGTTGAGTAAAGTTGAAAGATGTCGATAATTGATCTGCAGACAAGGTGATTGTTCCTGTATATGTCCCCGCTGCTAGTCCATCTGTTGCTCTTATCGTGAAGCTTCCGCGATCTCCGCTGTGTAACATCTCTATAACTGGACTTAGCTGAAAAGCGCTAAGTGATCCTGTCGTTAATTCGACTTTCAGATTTGTTAAAATCCCAGTGCCTGTGTTCAAAACTGTAATGGTCTTGGTTTCCTGAGTTCCTGACCTGTATCCTGCGATTAGAATTCTTCCAGTTTGATCTGTAATCGTACCAATACTGTATGTTGGTTCAGCCAATATAGGCTTAACTGTAATGGTCGCGGTGTTGCTTTTCGTCTCATCTACAGTCGAAGTCGCTGTTATCACATACGCTTTGGGCTCAGCATCCAATGCGACGCTCACTAGACCGTTCTGATCCACGGTGACCTTGTTGGTTGTATCGTCGCTGCTCCAATTCACCGTTTGCGCGGCTCCGCCCACCACGACAACATCCGCCGTAAGCTGACGCTGTGTACCTTGCGTTACCTCGGCGCTACTTGGTGCTACCGTGACACTCGTAACTGCTGGCGTTACTGGTGCTGCGGTTACCGTAATCGTCGCGGTATTGCTCTTCGTCTCATCTACAGTCGAAGTCGCTGTTATCACATACGCTTTGGGCTCAGCATCCAACGCCACACTCACTAGACCGTTCTCATCTACCGTGACCTTGTTGGTTGTATCATCACTGCTCCAATTCACCGTTTGCACAGCTCCGCCTACAACTTCAACATCCGCCGTCAGCTGACGCTGTGTACCTTGCGTTACCTCGGCGCTACTTGGTGCTACCGTAACGCTCGTAACTGCTGGCGTTACTGGGATTACTGGTGCTGCGGTTACCGTAATCGTCGCGGTATTGCTCTTCGTCTCATCTTCTGTCGAAGTCGCGGTGATTGTGTATGCTTTAGGTTCAGCATCCAACT
>NZ_JAMAUZ010000016.1:0-51870 GCF_023714095.1 Paenibacillus sp. MER 99-2
TCTCCAATAAAGTATTGAAAAGAGCGATTAGCTCATTTTGAATCTGACGAGATTAAAAATCTCATTTTGTTCATCCTGCAAGCAGGATGATTACTCACTCGTTGTTCAGTTTTCAAAGATCAAACTTGATAATTTTCTTCATTTACCGTCACCATTTTGTCTCAGCGGCGACTTTTATAATATACCATGCTTCGTATGTTTCAGTCAAGCATTTTTTTGAAATTCTTTTTTCGAGCTCTTTCGAACTCATTAATCTCTACAAAATGTCTCAACCAAGCAAGCAAAGCAACGAGATATAATGTATCACAGAAACACATGAAGAGTCAACTACCCAAACAAAGAAATTTTCAAGCCCAATAATAATCCTACTCCAGGCAGCCCGAGAATACTCACTGTACCTATTGTGGCAGGATTCAGAGGGATGTATGACCCTGTAATCCATCCAGAGTAATTAACGATATAGATCCCCACAGCAGCTAGCACAAGATGAATTCCGAAAGATGTAAGCCAAGCGAGTCCGATTCGTTTCTTAAACAGGATGATCAACAGCGCTAGTAACGATACAATAAGCACACTTCCTAGTATTACACTTTTCATGATATCCCCTCCATCTCATTCAGTTAACTCATTTACCCACTGAGGCCTCGATCCATCATCACTGCCCCATCCATTTCAACCCGCTTAGCTCGCTTCAAATGAATCTGGTACTTTCGCTCAGCCGCTTCTAACACATAGATCGCATAATCAATCTCATCCTCCCCTTGCGCCTCTTCGAACTGCCTCACTGCTCTCTCCCATTCCAGCTTAGCCTTTTGAATATCAGTGTAAATCTGTTCTGCTTCTCGTTCCTTCAACACTTGCGTATGTCTATCATTAGATGAGCGCCTGCCACTTTTCCAAAACAACATAAGCTCTCCCCCTCCAGATCTGAAACAGCATATCTCATACATATCAAGGAGAGGACAAACTTAGAACTTAATCCACGAATATTCCTGCACACAGGCTTCCAAGTCTCAATATCACCACATTCGCTCCTTAAGGCCACCTACCTACATATCCAGTAAAAACAAAAAAAGAGAACCCCGGAGGGTTCTCTGATTAAACCGGTTTACGTTGCTATACTCATCAGTTATTAAAATAACACATCGAATACCATCCTTCAGATCATAACTAGGCGTTCAACGCACCTCTCTACGACCCTCCAGCGCTTTGGATAATGTTACTTCATCTGCATACTCCAAGTCTCCACCAACAGGCAACCCATGAGCAATACGAGTTACCTTAATTTCGAAAGGACGAACCAACCGGGAAATATACATCGCTGTAGCCTCTCCCTCAATGTTCGGGTTCGTTGCCAGGATTAACTCCTGTACTCGTTCATCACTCAACCGAGTCAGCAATTCCTTCAAACGAATGTCATCCGGCCCAATACCCTCCATAGGAGAGATCGCACCTTGCAAGACATGATAATATCCATCAAATTCTTTCGTACGTTCCATAGCCACCAGATCTTTAGAATCCTGAACAACACAGATGACCGAATTGTCCCTCGATTTATCCTGACAGATCCGGCATGGATCTGTATCTGTGATATTACAGCACACAGAACAGTAATGAAGGTTACGCTTCACACTGACAAGTGCTTTGGCAAAGTCAATAACATCGTCTTCCTTCATGTTAAGCACATGAAAAGCTAATCGCGCCGCTGTCTTAGGTCCAATACCCGGCAAACGAGTAAAGGCATCAATTAGCTTGGCTATCGGTTCGGGATAATACAATCGATTGCGTCTCCTTTTACAGGATCAATTTAAATTAAAATAATCCCGGAATTTTCATACCGCCTGTGAATTTACCCATATCTTGATTGGCAATCTCATCAGCTTTGGTCATAGCATCATTTACAGCAGTCATTACAAGATCCTGCAGCATTTCTACATCTTCTGGATCTACTGCTTCAGGTTTGATTGTAATAGCAAGCAATTTCTTATGTCCGTTAACCTCTGCTGTCACAACGCCACCACCAGAAGTACCTTGAACCGTTTTGTCCGCAAGTTCCTCTTGTGCTTTCAACATTTGCTCCTGCATTTTCTTCACTTGTTTCATCATTTGGTTCATGTTATTCATATCTTTTCATCTCCTTAGGTATAGTTATCGCACCAGGCGTATAGTAAATCTATTCCTTAATCACAACAAGATCCTCACCAAATAGCTGAATGGCTTCATCTATCCAAGGCTGCTTGCTGCCTGAACCTCCATCTTCATGCTCAGGTTCAAGCTTAAAGTCCTCCTTTGGCGCTTCAGAAGCTCCTTCCATTGCACCAGTCCAATCCTTGAGCATCATCGTCACCAGACGTGCTGAACGTCCAAGCTGTTCAGACAGCACACGTTCAATCACTTCACGGTTAGCCTGCTTCTCGGTCGTTTCGCGATGGATGTTATTTTTGAAAGCCACTAATACGTTGTCTTCCAACAAAGATACCGGTTCACCGTCCATAAACCAAGCATGAACTGTGACTTTCTCCTCTTTTACGCGTTGCAAAATCTGACTCCACTTCTTGCTGATCTCCATAAACTCAGGCGATCCTTTACGCGTAACGTACTGATCCAACTGCGCGGGCAACTTCGCCGGCGAGTTTCCTCTAGACACAGGAGCACGTGTCGCCGGACGAGAAGGGCTGCTTGAGGCAGATTCCCCACCAGATAACCCACTCTTAAGTGCGCGATCTAGTTTCTTCTCAAGCTCAGCAAGCTGTTGCTTCAACCTGCCGATCTCTCCACTATCGGCCGATGGCGCGGTAGATCCAGAACTCGACGAAGCTACCACCACCTGATCAGCCACTGCACCTTGCGCTGGAATACTGCATAGCTTGAGCAACGCAACTTCAAATAGCGTCTGTGGTTGGACTGCATATTTCATCTCACTCTGGTACCGATTAAGTGTATCAATCATTTGGAACAACTGTTCCTTAGTGAATGATTCAGCCATATCTCGGAATGACTCCGGATTGAGTACACGATCCGTTAGCTTATCTGCATCTGGTACCATCTTAATCATAAGCAAATCACGGAAATAATAAAGCAAATTCTCCATGCATTTGTCCGCACTTTTGCCTTCATGCATAAATCCTTCAATCATCTGCAGAATATGACCGACATCACCCTTCAACAGAGAGGCAGCCAGCTTCGCAAATTGTTCAGATGGAATCCCACCCGTCATATCCATGACCTGCTGATAGGTTACCTTCCCATCCGTAAATGAAGAGATCTGATCCAGTACGCTAAGCGCATCCCGCATACCCCCATCAGACAGACGGGCAATATATTGAAGCGCGTCATGGTCAGCTTCCATACCTTCTT
Source organism: Paenibacillus sp. MER 99-2 (assembly GCF_023714095.1). NCBI lineage: Bacteria > Bacillati > Bacillota > Bacilli > Caryophanales > Paenibacillaceae > Paenibacillus > Paenibacillus sp. MER 99-2. The sequence continues at coordinate 3,358 of NZ_JAMAUZ010000016.1, forward strand.
GCTCACAAATTAGAGCCAGGCGTGCTGTCTGTTCCTCCAACGACACTCGGCGAAAATCAAATCGCTGACAGCGAGATATAATTGTAGCCGGTAGACGATGGGGTTCTGTTGTTGCCAAAATAAACATAACATGCGGAGGAGGTTCTTCCAACGTTTTAAGTAGCGCATTGAATGCCTCTGTCGTCAGCATGTGTACTTCATCGATAATATAAACTTTCTGCCGAACCTCGGTTGGCGCATATTTAACCTTTTCCCGAAGATCACGGATCTCTTCAACACCACGGTTGGATGCCGCATCAATCTCTTGTACATCCATGACCGAACCGGTTGTAATCCTCCGGCATGCTTCGCACTCGTTACAAGGCTCAGGCGCAGGTCCGCGTTCGCAGTTCACAGCTTTGGCCAAAATCTTGGCAGCACTTGTCTTTCCCGTTCCTCTAGGGCCACTAAACAAATAGGCATGGGAAGTCCGCTGTTCACGAATCGCGTTCTGCAAGGTCTGAATAATATGCTGTTGCCCCACCATATCTTGGAACGACTGGGGACGCCAAGCCCGGTATAACGCGATATGCTCCATGATGCGTTACCTTCCTTCCACTTCGCATTCGAGTCCTTTGTCGTTCCCCCATTATACTATATTCCGGGGTGAATCCAAACTTTATCTGACCCATTTCTGCGTGGTTTTTTTGTAGACATATCAAAAAGACCTCTGCATACATACAACTGCAAAGGTCTCTAATTCTAATCGTAAGCCGTGCACCTGCTATCGATAATTGCGATCCAAGTGGCACCCCTGAACAATAGCTCAGGCTAGGCAACCCTCCGGCACAAGAGTGATCTCACTTATGGCTGCTTCCTTCCGGACCTGACCAGGTTCATGAGTACTCATTGCGGAGGACCCAACCGTCAACACCACGTTCAGGGACCAAACCTCACATCGACAAAACCTCTAGCAGGAATTCAACCTCGCTGTAGCGGATTGCGAGTTACAGGGCACCGCTACCTCCCCATCTAGCACGGTAAGAAATAGTATAACGTAAGGGAATATAAAATGCAACCAGAGGGAAATTGGGAAAGCTGAATCATTGTTACCAATCGCTCTAGAATGCGGCTCGGCCTACATCAGGATGTTGAAGACTAGGCTTTAAAAAATCTAGAAACTAGTTTCCTTATCGTTAATCCTTCTCCACTGTCCCTACGCAAAAAAACATATAAAAACCCCTACCGAGTTGGCAGGGGTGGTTTTGGATGCAATTAGCAGACAATTCCCTAAGAATTGCTGAATTAGATACCGTATTTTTTCTTGAAACGATCCACACGACCGCCAGCATCGATAAACTTCTGTTTACCAGTGAAGAACGGGTGGCACGCGGAGCAAATCTCTACACGAAGTCCGTCTTTAACCGAACCAGTCTCAAAAGTATTACCGCATGCGCAGGATACTTGACCAATCGTGTATTTAGGATGAATTGCTTCTTTCATTACCTTTCACCTCTTTCCGCCCTGAGCCTCAAGCGGACCCAGAGTAAATGGCACAACTCCGAAGATTATAACATGGCATAATGCCAGTTGCAATCCATTATTATCAAGAGGTGATTAGACGCTTAGGACGTGCCATTCCAGCTGGTGGAACATGTGTAAACGAGCCAATCACAACATCAGGCAACTCTTCTTGGAAGATCTCGATCATCTGCTTCATTCCCAGTATGTCACCTTGAGCCGGAGGAATCAGCTCCAAATAACTCTCAGGGTCAATATTGAGGTTACGCATCTGAATGAGACGTAGTTTAGTTCTGCGTGCAAACTCAACCATCGCTTCAATCTCTTCCTCACGATCCGTTACACCAGGGAAGATCAAATAGTTAATGGAGGTGTATACACCTTGTTCAGCGGCATACTTCATGGATTTCTCGACATTTGCCAATGTATACCCACGAGGTTTGTAGTAGGCATTATAGTGATGATCCAAAGCGCTAATTGTACTTACGCGCATGAGATCCAACCCCGCATCTACAATACCTCTAATATGATCATTCAATCCAGCATTCGTATTAATGTTGATGTATCCCATATCCGTGATGGAACGCACTTCACGAATAGCTTCAATAATCAATTTCGCCTGTGTAGAAGGTTCACCCTCACAGCCTTGTCCAAAACTGATAATGGATTCCGGTGTTTTCAAATGCTCCAGCATGACTTCAACAATTTCATCTACACGTGGACGGAAATTCATACGTGTCTGCGGAGATACAAAACCACTGTCATCAGGTTGTTCTGAAATACATCCGAAGCAGCCGGCATTACAGGAGTATGATACAGGCACGCCGCCTTCCCAACGATTCAGGAACGTGTTGGATGATGTTAAGCATTCATATCCAAGGGCACAATTCGACAAATGAGTATACAGGCGATTTTCCGGATATTTTTTCGTCAAATGATTCACACCTGACTTCACATCATCCCGGTCGCAGTTAAGCGGATTCCACTTATCTGGACTATCCGACTTCGCAGCCGTGACATAGAAACCGCCATCTTTCCAGACAACTGCGGAATAACCGAACAAAGGCAACTTATACTCTTTGTCTGTCTTCACATAACCTGGCAGGCACAACCGGGTGAAGCCTTGTGGCAACAACGCACCTACAGCTTGTGTATCACTAGGCATTGGCAACATCTCGCCCGTATCGGGATCCATACCAATTGGACGAGTACTCGGCAATCCCACCAATGTCGCACCATCCGGCAGAGGAATAAGCTCATCCTCCATAATTTCAACAATCATATCACCACTTCGTGCAAGTCCATACAAGGACGGGTGATCAAATACATTACCTTTTTCATCTGCGTATACTAAATACATGATGTTCTCCTCACATCTATATGGGTTAAGCCTAAACGACGAGTGTCCAATCAGCCCATAATCAACTAGGTTGTTGTTGCTGATGTGGCTGTTTGTCTTGGTGAACGACGGGTAGTTGTTGTGCCTGAATTACTCGTTGGATTATTGGCTGCTGCATCAAATGCGGCAAGGAACTCTGCATTGGTTTTGCTGTTACGCAGCTTTTTCAAGAAGCTCTCAACAAAATCATGTGAGTCATTCATATTTTTCCGAATAGTCCAAATTGTATCCAGCTCTTCTTTGCTAAGAAGCACTTCTTCACGACGAGTACCCGAACGACGAATATCAATCGCAGGGAATATACGGCGCTCTGCCAAACGACGATCCAAATGAAGCTCCATGTTGCCCGTCCCTTTGAACTCTTCATAGATAATATCATCCATACGAGAACCGGTATCAATCAGAGCCGTCGCCAGAATAGTCAGGCTTCCTCCCTCTTCCACGTTCCGCGCAGATCCAAAGAAACGTTTAGGACGATGGAATGCCGCAGGATCAATACCTCCACTAAGCGTTCGACCAGATGGCGGAATAACCAAGTTGTATGCACGAGCAAGACGTGTGATGCTATCCAGCAAGATAACGACATCTTTTTTGGCTTCTACAAGACGAAGCGCACGCTCCAGCACCAATTCAGCAACTTTAATGTGGTTTTCAGGCAGCTCATCAAACGTAGAAGCCACAACTTCACCTTTAACCGAACGAGACATATCCGTTACTTCCTCCGGACGCTCATCAATCAACAGGACAAATAGTTCAATTTCAGGATTGTTCGTTGAGATGCTGTTGGCGATTTCTTTAAGGAGAAGTGTTTTACCTGCTTTGGGAGGTGCTACGATCAATCCGCGCTGACCCAGACCTACTGGAGCAAGCACATCCATAATGCGAGTGGACAAATGGTTGGGGGATGTTTCGAGAACCAGTTTTTTCTGCGGATATAATGGAGTTAGTGCAGGGAAATGAAGTCTTTCCGCAGCGGCCGAAGGATTCTCTCCGTTTACAGCATTGACTTGCAGCAAGCCGAAGTACCGTTCATTTTCTTTTGGCGTCCTACATTTACCCGATACGAGGTCACCCGTTCTTAGGTCAAATTTACGAATTTGCGAAGCCGAGATGTAAATATCCTCTGTACTTGGCAGGTAGTTAATCGGTCGTAGGAATCCGTACCCCTCTGGGAGAATTTCAAGTACACCTTGCATAAACATCAAACCACTTTGTTCAGCTTGTGCACGTAATATAGCAAAGATTAATTCTTTCTTTTTCAATTGACCGTAATATGGAATTTGATATTTTTTGGCCAGTTTGTAAAGGTCCGTTAATTTCATTTCTTCCAAATCGGAAATTTGTAGATCCATATAATAACCACCTATTCAATTAATAAGTCCGTGAAATGGATAGTTTCGCTAGATGCTCCGGCTATGGAGAGCAGTATAACACCGCGTTCTCTTCTGTCCATTGTACGGAATGTAACCGCTATAATGCAAATACTTGTCTTTGGATGTAAGTTCCGGGCGGGATGGCTATATACACAGCACTGTCCGCTAGTGAGTGAACACAAAAGTCATGAGGCGTTCGATCCGGGTAACCGGCCAAGAAGCGCAGTTCAAACAAACCGGGGGCTTGAGGAAAGGGAATGATCTCAGTTCTTACAGCCATATGATGTCTAATCCAAAAAAAGACCCTCCGGCCAAGGGGATTTTTCATTTCACCTGGTTCCGGAGAGGCTGAGAACTATTAGTATAGGTTTACCCATTTGTTGAAAGGTTATGCAGTTCTGTAAAAATAATAACTGTATTGCTGTAAACTTGCAATATGTCGTTCGTTTACTCCGTCTCACGCCACACATCTGCACCTAACAAGCGCAGATTAGTAACGAGATGATCGTAACCACGATCGATAAATTCAACTCCTGTTACTTCAGTCACACCTTCACTAACGGTGAGACCTGCGATCACCAGCGCTGCTCCAGCGCGCAGATCGGATGCTTTTACCTTAGCCGCATTCAAAGGACTACCTTCGATAATCGCAGAACGTCCTTCTACACGGATTTTGGCACCCATACGCACGAGCTCCGGAACATGCTTGAATCGATTGCTGTATACAAAATCACTAAGGACACTAACGCCCGTCGCTTGTGTTAACACACTCGTCATCGGGGATTGTAAATCTGTAGGGAAGCCAGGATACACCAGGGCCTTCACATCAACATGGTTATACGATGCTTGTCCAATAACTCGGATGCTCTCGTCCAGTTCCTCGATGCCAACGCCCATCTCAATCAGCTTTGCTGTCAAAGCTTCAAGATGTTTGGGAATGACATTATCAATCAGAACGTCTCCACGTGTTGCTGCCGCAGCAATCATGTACGTACCCGCCTGTATACGATCCGGGATGATCGAATGGCGACAGCCTTTCAGTTCAGATACCCCTTCAATACGAATGGTTTCTGTTCCTGCACCCTTAATGCTTGCACCCATAGAGTTCAAAAGTGTTGCTACATCTATAATCTCAGGCTCTTTAGCCGCGTTTTCGATAATTGTAGAGCCTTTGGCACGAGTTGCCGCCAGCATAATATTAATGGTTGCACCTACGCTACTTACATCAAGATAAATCTTAGCTCCGCGAAGCTCTTTGGCATGCAGATGAATGGAACCATGTTCGTTTGTAACCGTTGCGCCAAGCGCTTCAAATCCTTTGATATGTTGATCAATCGGACGAGGTTCAAAGTTACAACCTCCAGGTAAACCGATGGTCGCTTCTTTGAAACGCCCAAGCAGCGCACCCATCATATAGTATGAAGCACGAAGTTTCTTCACAGGCCCATTCGGCATAGGAATGGATTTAATATCGGAAGGATCGATTCTCATCTGACTGCCTTCCCAAGTTACACGAGCCCCGAGTTCCTCCAAAATTTCCGCATATACGGCCACATCACTCAAAAGTGGCAGGTTGTCAAGCACGACCTCTGACTCGGCAAGCAATGCTGCAGGAATAAGCGCAATGGCGCTGTTCTTGGCGCCGCTTATAGTTACAGTTCCCTGTAACGGACGTCCGCCACTAATCATCAATTTTTCCATAAAGCTTAATGTCCCCCTACGTGTTTTGCAGCCGATGAACGGCAATACGTGCTGATGGCTAACGATGTAGAAATAAGGTGTGAAAATGGAAAGACACCGGCTAGGCGGTGTTCTTCCATTTCACAGTATGGAACTGTTTGAGATAAATTACGCTTTGTTGTTAGAACCAAACTCGCGGATTTTACCTTTAACTGTTTCTTTGATTGCGTCACGGCCTGGTACGATGAACGTACGTGGATCGTAAGCATTTGGTTTAGCTGCAAGCACTTCACGAACTGCTTTAGTGAAAGAGATTTGGTTCTCTGTGTTCACGTTGATTTTGGAAGTACCCAAGGAAATTGCTTTATCGATATCGTGTTTAGGAATACCTGTACCACCGTGCAATACGAGTGGAACTTGTACCGCGTCACGAACTTCTTCCATTTCTTTGAAGCCGAGGTTTGGCTCGCCTTGGTAAGGACCGTGTACGGAACCCAGAGCTGGTGCCAAAGTGTCGATACCTGTTTCTTTAACGATACGGATACACTCGTTCAGGTCAGCGTATTGAATACCACCGATAACGTCGTCTTCTTGTCCGCCTACAGTACCTACTTCAGCTTCTACAGAAACGCCTTTAGCGTGTGCATATTCAACTACTTTTTTAGTCATTTCGATGTTCTCATCGATAGAGTGGTGAGAACCGTCGATCATAACGGATGTAAATCCAGCGTCGATCGCTTCTTTACATTTGTCGAAGCTTGAACCGTGATCCAGGTGAATAGCAACTGGTACGGAAATTTTCATGTCGATCAAGAGTCCTTCTACCATTTTAACTACAGTAGTAAAGCCACCCATGTGACGTGCTGCACCTTCGGAAACACCCAGAATTACTGGGGACTTTTCTTCTTCAGCAGCAGTAAGAATTGCTTGAGTCCACTCAAGGTTATTGATGTTGTATTGACCAACTGCATATTTTCCTTCGAGTGCTTTGTTCAACATGTCTGTCATAGATACTAATGGCATGGTTTCAATCCTCCTAGGGGTTTGGGTTATGTCTATGGTTTTTAGCCGAAATCACATACGGGCTTATTATACCACATCCCATGTCAAATACTAAACATGCATTTGCAAAAATGCTGTGCTTTGCAGCACAGTTTTCATAGATATCACATGACGGCATCATCAATTTCAATATTCCCTGAAAATTTCACTGGAATACCTTGGATTATTGCAATCGTTATATTGGGTTATTTATAGACAAAAAAATCCTGTTTCCACAGGATTCAGCTGCATTTATTGGCGGTATCATTTCGCAATTGCATATTGACGGCAACACGCATCTCATCGATATCAAACGGTTTCGTAAAATGCATGAGTGCTCCAAGATCGGTGGCTTCCTTAATCATATCTAGCTCCCCATAAGCCGTCATCATGATGACTTTGATGTTGGGATCTATCTCTTTAATATGCTTTAAAATTTCCAGACCATCCATGCCAGGAATTTTCATATCGAGCAACACGAGATCAGGTTTGTCGTTATTTACAATTTCAAGTGCAACCTTACCATTAGGCGCTTGAAATGTATTATATCCCTCACTGCTGAACACTTCCATTAAGAGGATACGAATCCCGTTTTGGTCATCAACAATCAACAATTTTTTATTTTCCACTGTGTAACCTCCTGGATTTAGGAAAGCATAAACGTCCGAATCTGGATAACTATCCCATAGTCGTCATGATAAGTATTCTACCTCTTCCAGTAAAATCCTTCTCCAGGTTCAAATTGTCGAAAACATTTTATGCCATTCGTGACTTCTCAGAGCATAACGAAAGGGGATGTCCCATCCTCCCGTAAATTACGAGCGGATGGAGACATCCCCTTATCATAAACAACTTACTTCTCAGCGTTCTCCAACGAAGCTTTCACAAACTCACGGAACAACGGTTGTGGACGATTCGGACGGGAAGTGAATTCCGGATGGAATTGTACTGCCAGGAACCACGGATGTCCCGGAAGTTCAACGATCTCTACCAAACGGCCATCTGGAGATGTACCGGAGATAACCAATCCTGCTTTCTCGATAGCTTCACGGTATTCATTGTTGAACTCATACCGGTGGCGATGTCTCTCATACACGAGCTCGTCATCATAACAAGCCATTGCCAAAGATCCTTCTTGAAGCTTACAAGGGTACAGACCAAGACGCATCGTACCACCCAGATTTTCAATATCTTTTTGCTCTGGCAACAGATCGATTACTGGGAATTCAGTAGCTGGATTGATCTCCGAGCTGTTAGCACCGTTCAAACCAACGATGGAACGTGCATATTCAATAACGGAAACCTGCATACCGAGGCAAATACCGAAGAACGGAATATTTTTCTCACGGGCATAACGGATTGCCGATACTTTACCTTCAATTCCACGATCTCCGAATCCACCAGGAACAAGAATACCACCCACGCCATGCAACAGGTCGCCTACGTTCTCATCTGTAATATCTTCGGAATGAACCCAGCGAATCTTCACCTCTGCGTTGGATGCAAATCCAGCATGAGACAATGATTCAACAACGCTCAGATATGCATCGTGAAGCGCTACATATTTACCAACAATTGCAATCTCAACCGTGCGTTGCAATTTGCTGATCCGGTCAACCAACCCTTCCCACTCGCTCATATCCGGTGCAGGAGTAGTCAGCTTCAGGTGGTTTACCACGATCTCATCCAAGCCTTCTTCACGCAGGTTAAGTGGCACTTCATACAATGTGCTCGCATCGCGGCATTCTACCACGGCGTTCTCATCAATGTCACAGAAGAGCGCGATTTTGGCTTTCATGTCTTTGGACAGCTCGTACTCAGTACGGCAAACGATAACGTTTGGCTGAATACCGATGCTGCGCAATTCCTTCACACTGTGCTGTGTAGGTTTTGTTTTCACTTCACCCGCAGCCTTGATGTATGGGATCAGCGTTACATGGATGTACATTACATTGTCACGACCTACATCGCTCTTGATCTGACGAATAGCTTCCAGGAAAGGCAAGCTCTCGATGTCGCCCACTGTTCCGCCGATTTCCGTAATTACAACATCCGAACCAGCTTCACGGCCAGCGCGGAATACACGCTCTTTGATCTCGTTCGTAATGTGTGGGATAACTTGTACTGTACCGCCCAGATATTCACCGCGACGCTCTTTGCTGATTACGGAAGAGTACACTTTACCCGTTGTAACGTTGCTGTTTTTGGAAAGATTGATATCAATAAACCGTTCATAGTGACCCAGATCCAAATCCGTTTCCGCGCCATCGTCTGTTACGAATACTTCACCGTGCTGATACGGGCTCATTGTTCCCGGGTCAATGTTAATATATGGGTCAAATTTCTGGATTGTTACCTTGAGTCCTCTGTTTTTCAGCAATCTGCCCAGCGAGGCAGCCGTGATTCCTTTGCCCAGGGAGGACACAACTCCGCCCGTCACGAAAATATACTTTGTCACTGTTATTACCCTCCTAATATAAGTACAGAAATTCAGGCGATATATGGTGTTATCGTAACCCGTTTCCCAGGTAATCATCGTTAAAAAGAGCAATGGTAGAAATTCCCTACATCTACGAACTGCTCTTTTTCACGAAGACCGTTTAAACAACGCTGCTTTACAACAAAATGGTGCAAATTTTCCGAGAGCCTTAATCCGGGTTCGTCCCCTACAGGACATCAATCAAAAAAAATCGATTGGCGTTTTTTTATATACAAAAACGAACCCCGGACGTTAACCGGGAGCATGCGGAAATCAATTCTTTTTGCAAAATTCTGCCTCTAAAAATACAAAAAAAAGTACTCCCGCAGGACGGGGCACTTTTATAAAAAACATAAATATATTGTCGCTCATTCATAAGCCCATGCAATAGTTTACCCGCTACCCCATCTGCTTGTCAAGGATGTCTGTCGGGGTAAAACGGGTAAATTATTGACATTAAAAATGACGTTTACTTATTGGAATCGTCGTCAAAATCATCCTCGTTTTCGGACTCTTCTTCATCGTCTTCGTCGAGGTCTTCATCTTCCAAATCATCATCTTCAACTAGAACTTCTTCATCGCTATCATCTTCATCGAAGATGTCATCTTCGTCATCATCATCGTCGTCATCTTCGTCCTGATCATCATCAGTATTGTCGAAGTCTTCGTCGCTGTTGTAGCTATCTTCCTCTTCACCGAAGTCCTCATCTTCCAGATCATCATCTTCATCGTTGATGATACGTGGACGTTTCGCACCCGTCATGGAATCTTCCGTTCCAGCAACCGGATACCAGCGTTTCAATCCCCACAGACTCGTACCGACACAAGCAAAGCGTCCATCGATATTAATCTCGGTATATAGCTGGGCGATAAACTCGTTGATTTCTTCGTCAGTCATTCCGCGCTGCTTCGCTACCTCATTCATCAAATCCCGGTAGTAATACGGCGTATTTGCCGCTTTCAGCACCATAAAGGCGAGGTCAACCAAAGGAATCTCTCTTACCTTTTCCTTATCAATTTTTAAGTTGAGTGAGGTACTCACTGACAGACACTTCCTCTCACACATTAATTCACTTTATATCCCTACGAACTGGATCGTTACGTATAACATATCCATTAACAAAACTAAGTAAAACCTATTTAGCGTTAAAAAGCAAGTTTTTATGTACGTAGATTAGATAAATAATATGGAAAGCAACTTCAACGACGCCATTCTACAGAAGGTGAGCAAAAATGGAAAAAGACGGAGTCCCCTCCGTCTTCTGACTGTATACCCTCGTAGGATCGCTCCTTACCAAGGTTCCCCGCAAGAGCCCTCTAGCCCTCCATCCATCATATGTCCCTGCGCCCTTTTTGACACGAAGTGAGGGACTTTTTATAAAAAAAGGGCAAGTTCCCCATGCGGCAGGCTGAGCGCATTCATAGAATACCTCAGCATGTTCATCCCGAAGGGGGCTGCCCATAATGGACTATACCGGCTTATTGCATCATTTAGTTGAAGGAATGAAAAGCCCTGAACCGGAACAGGCGGGGCGGTACCTTATCCGGTTCAACCAACCAAGACACTATGAAGCCTGTCTCATGGAACTTTCGAGAATGCGGAGCGAGTTCTCCGATCTCAAGGCAGTGCGTTCATCCCGTCTTGCACGCTCCATTATCGCGAATGTAGGCTGCCCAGAGGAATTGAGTCGTTATGGCGCTGACATCACATTGGAAGAGGATCATTCCATCTCGCTTCATGCCACTGCGCTCCATAATAAACCAACCAGCGTTCAAGGCGTGCCCTGGGGAGTGAAGCAGATTCGTGCACCTAAAGTATGGTCTGTCTCCACAGGACATCGCATCAAAATCGGTGTAATTGATACTGGTGCTGATTATCAGCACCCCGATCTGCGTTATTCACTGGCACGTGGGATTAATCTGTTGAATCGCAGTTTACTGCCACATGATGATAACGGTCACGGAACTCATATTGCAGGAACGATTGCAGCAGCCAACAGCACGGCTGGCATGATCGGAGTAGCCCCTCGGTCTTTGATATATCCAGTAAAGGCATTTGATCATAACGGATCAGCTTATGTATCCGATATCGTACTCGGCATTGACTGGTGTGTGCGTAACCGGGTAAACATCATCAATATGAGCTTTGGCATGAAGACTCGCAGCAAGGCTCTCCTTGATGTGGTTAATCGGGCATACCATGCCGGCATTGTTATCGTGGCCTCGTCAGGGAACGACGGCAAACGCCGTAGCATTGATTATCCAGCAAGGTATCCGCAGACGATATCTGTGGGTGCAACGGACAAAAACCGGCGTATTGCGTCCTTCAGCAACCGTGGTGCATATGTAGATGTCTACGCACCTGGCGACAAGATTGTATCTTCATGGGTGCAAGGCAAGCATCACGAGATGAGCGGCACTTCCATGGCTACTTCTCACGTAAGTGGCGCGATCGCACTATTACTTGCCAAGCATCCGGGTCTTTCGCCCAGCGAAATTAAAACGCTGGTCAAGCGCGCCACCGTGCCACTGCGCGCGCGTAAAACAAGCGCCGCGAAGACGAAGGTACGCGGCGGCGAGATCGACGCCCTCCGGCTTATGCAGGAGGGCGAGGCATAATGCACCGACCGCCACCGCCATCGGCTGATCAAGCCTTGAAGCTTCTGTATACCGCGAGCATGCGGTATACAGAAGCTTCAAGGCTTGTACACGCGGCGGTGGCGGTCGGTGCAGCCCCGGGGTGCAAGCACGGCACGCTTATGCGTCCATCTGCTTGCACTGCAAAAAGTCCCCATGCTCACGCTGCATTGCAAGCGTGGTGCATGGGGACTTTTTGCCAAGCCTAGGCGGCAATGCGCCGCCGCGGCATGGGTTACATTTTGTCTGGTGCGGATACGCCAACCAGACGAAGCGCTGTTGCGATAACGGTGCGCACAGCACCGATCAACGCCAGACGCGCTTGCGTTTGTTCCGCGTCTTCCGTAATGACGCGCTCTGCACGGTAGTAGCTGTGGAACAGGGATGCCAGCTCATATACGTAACGGATCAAGCGATGTGGCGCATATCCCGTAGCTGCAGTGGCAATCTCTTCTGGCAGCTCGCCCATTTTGCGGAGAAGATCAAATTCATGTTCTGTTGTCAGCTTAGATAGATTAATCTGAGAAATTGGCAACAGCTCGATACCTTGTTCTTCTGCTTGACGGTATACACTGCATACCCGAGCATGTGCGTATTGCACATAGAATACCGGGTTTTCATTAGACGTCGAAATAGCAAGGTCCATGTCAAAGTCCAGATGGGAATCCATGCTGCGCATTGTGAAGAAGTATCGAATGGCGTCAATGCCTACTTCATCCATCAGATCTTCCATCGTTACGGCTTTACCCGTACGCTTGGACATTTTCACTTTCTCACCGTTCTGGAATAAGCTAACCATCTGTGCAATCAGCACGACCAGTTTATCCGGATCGTTACCCAGTGCTTGCATAGCAGCTTTCATCCGTGGAATATATCCGTGGTGATCGGCTCCCCAGATGTTAATCATTGTGTCGTAGCCACGAGCATATTTATCACGGTGGTAAGCGATGTCTGGTGTCAGGTAAGTGTACGTACCATCATTCTTGATCAATACACGTTCCTTGTCGTCACCATATTGCATCGTTTTCAGCCAAGTTGCGCCATCCTTCTCATAGATCTCGTCGCGGTCACGTAATTCATCCAGCACGCGAAGCACTTCGCCATTATCGTACAGGGAAGTCTCACTGAACCAGATATCAAAGTTAACGCGGAAGCGATTCAAGTCGCGTTTGATCTTATCCAGTTCCTTCTCCAGACCATAGTCACGGAAGTAAGCGGCACGATCTCCTGGATGCATGGACAGCAAGCTGTCTCCCTTCTCGGCAACCAATTCCTTCGCAAACCCTTTAATATCTTCACCATGGTAGCCGTCTTCTGGCATCTCAGCATCTTGGCCTAGCTCTTGCAAATAACGTGCTTCAATGGAGCGAGCCAAATTAAACACTTGGTTACCCGCATCATTAATGTAATATTCACGCGTTACATTGTAACCCGCATAATCAAGAATATTGCACAGCGCATCACCTACAGCTGCTCCACGGGCATGTCCCAGATGCAGGCTGCCTGTTGGGTTGGCACTGACAAACTCCATTTCGACTTTGCGTCCTTCACCAACATTAATTCTTCCGTAATTCTCACCCTGCTCTTGTACAAGCTCCAGCACAGGATAGAGGTAGCTCTTGTCCAACTTGAAGTTGATGAAGCCTGGCCCAGCAATCTCAGCCGTCTCAATGCCAGCATCCGCCAGATCCAGATTGGCGATAATCTCTTCCGCAATCTGACGAGGATTGCGCTTAGCAATCTTGGTGAGCTGCATCGCAGCATTGGTTGCTAGATCACCGTGGGATTTGTCCCGAGGTACTTCAAGCGTGATGGCAGGTAACTCATCCTGCGTAACGATTCCAGCAGTAACGATGGCATTGCCGATCGCCGTGCTTACCCGTTCATTAATTGTATCTAGTGGATTACGTGTCATGAAATTGGTTCCTCCTGTATATGCAAACTAATCGCGAAATGTCCGGATTCTTCGTCAAAGCGGTAAAAGTCGTAGCTCCACGCTGCGCGTGCGTTCAATCCCTGAATGGAAAGTTCCAGCTCCTGTGTATGCGTGGACAAGGCAAACGCCATGTAAGGGGAACGATAAAAGCCCGGAAGCTTCCGGTTTAATTCAAACGTCTGCTCCGATTCCACCTCGCCGTGACGTATAATCTTGATGGATTGTCCGCCCATTTTCAATGTTGTTCGGGTAATACCACCTTCTGGGCCAGTCTGTGGTTCCTGGTAACGAACATAGAGAACAGACCCTTTCAGCACAGCTTCACCCTGCATTTCCTGCAGCACATCTTCACCTTCATAGCGGCTGTGCAGCCGGATCTGAACCGGTCGCATGTTCGACATGAATGTTAACCTCCATTATATTCGAGGCGGCGCCAAAAACGAGAGGCTGATCTAACCAAGCCCTTCCCGTATCGTTGTACCGCTATACGCACTTATATTACCGGATAGCCTTCTATCCTACACTCTACTGTATAACTATATCCAGTTCACCCGCTCAATTCAAATCCAAATTCAGAGTTTTTGTTCTCAAGCAGCAAAAAAGAAGAGCAGCACCCTATGATATGCCCCCTTACAGTATCAGGTTTTATTTTTCACCTGCCTGCTTAGCGAGGACAATTCATTCAGCGCAGCTCTCATTCTCTCATTAATATAGTAATTAAGATTAGGGCTTCAATCAGATCCATCGTGAATTATACGGGAATGGACAGGTCGAATCTAGCAATTTGGCACGTACCTGTACCAAACAACCACAATACCGACAAGTGCTACCGTACTGTAATGCCGGACAGCTGTAACAGGAGGATAATCTCCGCTCATATTCGGCATCTGCAACAACAGGACGTGAACGTGAGGCCAGCTCCACAAGACGCGCTAGCTTGGCTTCACTAATCTGTATATCATATTGATCATCGCAACCTTTGCAAAGCGAACGTTCAGATTTCTGACCTGTTTCCATAGATAAACGGCTGTTCATAGCATTATGCCTTGATTGCGATGACTCCAACAGATGCCGGCGGCAATACGAAACGCAATTGACCATTTCCGAGCGTAATACCCTTCCATTCTGATGGAGTAACGTTCTCTGGCTGCTCAAACGTATTAAATGCACCAATCTCCCCGTGGTGCAGAATGCGTCCTGAGGCAACGGAAGAATCGGTAGCTTGCAATTGACACACCACTTCCAGCTCATCCGTATGACTGAGATTACATGCGGTCACATGAATTACACCTTCCTGATCACGTGATGCAGACAAGCTAAGCTGTGGGATTGTATCTTCACCAAAAGTATATCCAGGGCTCTCATAATTCAGCTCCAGTCGCTCCGCGTCCATATGAACCTGGTACATATCAAAGACATGATATGTTGGCGTAAGGATCATCTTCTCGCCTTCAGTAAGCACAAGTGCTTGCAGCACATTCACGATCTGTGCAAGGTTTGCCATTTGCACCCGCTTGTTATACTTATTGAATAAATTCAGATTGATACCTGCTACCAGGGCATCTCTCATTGTATTTTGCTGATAGAGGAATCCTGGATTGGTTCCTGGCTCCACGTTGTACCATGTGCCCCACTCGTCGATAATCAGACCGACTTTACATTCAGGGTCGTACTTATCCATAATCTCAGAATGTTTCACAATTAATTCTTCCATATGAAGTGTGCGCTTCAACGTCTGGAACCAATCACTTTCATTAAAACCAGTCGCTTCACCTTTATCCTGCCATACGCCCGTTGGGAGAGTGTAGTAGTGTAAGCTGAGTCCACTCATATGCTGATGAGCTTCACGCATTAATACTTCTGTCCAATGATAGTTATCCTCATTTGGCCCACATGCAATTTTGTAAATCTGATTATCGGAATAATTGCGCACATATGTGGCATATCGGCGGTATTCGTCAGCGTAATATTCTGCTCGCATATTGCCGCCGCATCCCCAGTTCTCGTTACCTACCCCAAAGTACGTCAATTTCCATGGCTTTTCTCGACCATTGCTCTTCCGCCAATTGGCCATTGGTGATTCGCCGTCAAACGTCATGTATTCCACCCATTGTTGCATCTCTTGAACTGTACCGCTTCCGACATTACCGCTAATATAAGGCTCCGTTCCAAGCAATTCACACAGTCTCAGGAATTCATGAGTTCCAAAATGATTGTTCTCCTCAACGCCGCCCCAGTTCGTATTGATCATTCGTGCACGTTCACTCAGCGGCCCAACGCCATCCTTCCAGTGGTACTCATCGGCAAAACAGCCACCAGGCCAACGGAGCACCGGAATATTTAGCTTTTGCAGTGCTGTTAATACATCATTTCGAATGCCCTCAGTATTCGGAATAGGTGAGTCTTCTCCGACCCATATTCCCTCATAAATGCAACGACCCAGATGTTCAGAAAAGTGCCCATAGATATTGCGATTTATTAATCCTTGATTGGAATCTGCCTTTAAAGTAACGTTAACCATTAATTCAACCTCCTAGAAAGTATATTGTTATCGCTTACAATATATCTTTTTTGAACAGGTTTCAACCATTAATGTGACACTGCAAATAGACCCTTCCGTGCTTCTAGTGGCTGGAGAGAGTCTACTTATCCTTCTATTCAATTCGAGAGCAACGTTAGAGTGTGTTTACCCTACTCATTTTTGAAATAACATCCTTATAATTCCAATATAATTCTTCGTTTAATGCAATATACGCGGCAAAATATTTTGGCACATAGACAAACTGAAGCGTTTCGATCTATCTCTCGTCTCATTGAAGCTACTAGTTGAGATTCAATCAACATTGTTCCATGTGGAACTTTCTCTATACAAATACCCTATTCAGAGACTTATCTCCAGTCAGACCAATCATATATTGAAGTGCTGGTTTACGATGTATGATCAGTCCAGTTCATGGTAGAGGGATGGGAACAGACGTGCTATAATATTTCTTATGGACTTTGAATAACGGTGGATGTTTTCCAGATCATGGCGTAGCTTCCCGAAAGGGGGTGACGTCGATGGTCAATCTTGTGGCGTTGCTTGATGTAATCCGATGGATTGCTGCGATCCTCAGTATTGTGCTGAGTGGGCGAAAGCTGTACCGTTGGTTACGCAAAAAGTTTCGTAGCAAGCGAAAACCCACCTCATAGGTTAGGAGCCTGACGGTGGGTTTCGCTTGAATAACTGTATTTAATTCATGCGCGCCGTGGCAATCCACAGCCTTTCGGGTCCTAAGAGTCTTTACCGTTGGCGCGGTAAGGACTCTTTTTTAGTATATGGTCGAACCCGATCACCATATACTCCGTGATTGTAATATATCAATTAATATATTACTGAATGCTGATGTATCCAGTATAGCATAGCTCAGGGCAGAAAGTTAAATTAAGTTAAGTTAACTTAACTTAATTTAACTTGTTACTCCCCTCGGTAAAATCATGGTTCAACACTATTATACGTGTAGATTAATTCTCTTATATTTTAAAAAAAACGCCCCCCCTTCTACGCAGGTTACAATCAGGCGTAGATAGAGAGGCGCTAATTTTAACTATTACTTCACGAATCCAAGCAGCATTTCACGAATCATTTTCGCAGCCACAATCTGAGTCTGTTGTGTCGGATCATAGATCGGCGCAACTTCAACCAAATCACATCCAACTACGTTCACATCAGAGCCTGCGATCATGTGGATCGCTTCCAGCAGTTCTTTAGATGTAATGCCACCTGCTTCTGCCGTTCCTGTTCCTGGTGCTGCAGATGGATCAAGCACATCGATATCAATGGTCACATACACTGGACGGTTGCCCATTTTCGGAAGAGCTTCCTTCATTGGAGCTGCAACTTCAAACGGATAGAAGTTAATGTTCTCGCGTCCATACTGGAATTCCTCGCGGGAACCGGAACGAATGCCGAATTGATAAATATTTTTGCCGCCCATCAACTCAGCCGCTTTACGTACTGGTGTAGAGTGGGACAGTGGCTCTCCTTCATAGTTCTCACGAAGGTCTGCGTGTGCATCAATATGAATCAAGATCAGATCCGGGTATTTCTTATACATTTGTTGAATGACCGGCCAAGTAACCAGATGCTCTCCGCCGAGACCAATCGGGAACTTGTCGTCAGCCAGCAGGCTACCGATGTATTCATGAATTACTTCAAGACTGCGTCCAGCGTTACCGAAAGGCAAGAGCAGATCTCCAGCATCAAAGTACGTCATGTCTACGATACTTTTGTCGAGGTATGGGCTGTACTCTTCGAGTCCAACCGATGCCTGGCGGATATGAGATGGGCCAAAACGGGAGCCCGGACGGAAGCTGACGGTGTAATCCATCGGCATACCGTAGATAACCGCTTTGGAATTTTCATAATCCTCAGAGCTGCAAATAAATACATTTCCTGAATAAGCTTGATCCAGTTTCATTAATTGATTTCCCCTTTATTTCGTTAAATCTTCCACGAATTTAGGAAGTACAAATGCCGCTTTGTGCAGACGCGGAGAGTAATACTTCGTATCCATCTCCGGAATTTGAGTCTCATCCACCGCAAGCGGGTCATGTTTTTTGCTACCCATGGTGAATGTCCACAGACCGCTTGGGTATGTTGGAATATTACAGCCGTACACATGTACGATCGGGAAGATTTCTTTGACGTCTTTGTTCACCTTCTGGATTAAGTCTGCCTTGAACCAAGGGTTGTCCGTTTGGGCAACGAAGATTCCGTCTTCTTTGAGTGATTCATAAATGCCCTGGTAGAAACCGCGCTCAAACAATGGAGCAGCTGGCCCTACTGGCTCGGTGGAGTCTACGATAATCACATCGTATTCATTTTTATGTTCAATAATATGCATGTAGCCGTCGTTCACAAGAACTTCCACATTAGGCTCGTCCAGCTTACCGGCGATCTCAGGCAAATATTTTTTGGAATATTCAATCACTTTACCGTCAATTTCAACGAGAACTGCTTTTTCCACTGTACTGTGCTTAATGACTTCGCGGATTACGCCACCGTCACCACCACCAACAACCAATACCTTTTTCGGATTCGGGTGGGTATGGAGTGCAGGGTGAGCAGCCATTTCATGATACACGAACTCGTCTTTTACTGTCGTCATGACCATACCGTCAAGGATCAGCATATTACCGAATTCCTCAGTCTCTATCATGGCCAAATCTTGAAAGTCTGTTTGCTCTGTTACATAAGTCTGCTTAATCTTCGCGGTGATCCCGAATACAGGGGTCTGTTTCTCCGTAAACCATAGTTCCATAATCTCTACCTTCTTTCCGTAAAGTATTGATCAGCCATACCCGATTAAGCGTTACACGCTTAATCGTTCGCCAAGCACGTTCAGCATTCGGCGCCACACAGCATGATGGTTGCTGGTTGCGGGAGAGATCCGCGTTTTACTTCATATATAGATTAAAATGGATCAGAACGCGCAAAGCGACTGACAGATCAACGAATCAGTGACATTTAGTGTGGTTCGTCCTACCGTTGTCTTCTGTATATTGTGCCGAACTCGTTCTTTTCATTACCCTTTTGCATTATACGCGATAGACGTTTATACTGCAAAACGGTTTTCCCACAATATGATACTTAATAACCGTTATGTAGCACAGTGAATATCCCTGCCACTCTAATCCCATACTGGAAAGAAAAGAAAGGAGCCCGTTCCATGAACCAGACACGCCAAAAGACCCGCAAACGCGGGTTCCGTATATGGAAATTTGTCAAAAGGATCTCTTTGCTGGTTGTACTTGGTCTGATTGCCACAGCAGCCGGACTCGTCTATCTATATGCCACTAGCCTGCCCCTAGCTGACTCTGATCGCAATTCCAGATTATTGGACAGCCAGGGCGACATCATCGCAACCTTCTCTGCTGGCGGCAAAGACTCGGTACCTGTTCAACTGCAAGATATCTCGCCAGATCTCGTTCATGCCACACTTGCTGTAGAGGATCGTAAGTTCTATGAGCATTACGGCTTCGATGTTCGAGGAATGGGACGAGCTGTACTCGTTAACCTAGAGCACATGCAGATGTCTCAAGGAGCGAGTACGCTAACACAACAACTTGCACGTAATCTGTACCTGTCTCACGAGAAAACATGGACCCGTAAAGCCAAAGAAGCCATGTACACCGCTCAGCTCGAAATGAAATATAGCAAGGACGAGATTCTACAGATGTACCTGAATGAGATCTATTATGGTCATGGAGCCTACGGTATCGAGGCTGCTTCACGCATGTATTTTGGCAAAAGCGCTAAACAACTAGATCTCGCTGAAAGTGCTATGCTGGCGGGTATTCCGAAAGGCCCAACCTATTATTCTCCATATAATCACATGAAGAATGCCAAGGATCGACAGAAGATTGTATTAAATGCCATGGCGGATATCGGCGAGATTACACAAACCCAAGCGGATAAGGCTTACGAGGAAATGCTCCAATTCAGACCGGAAAGTGAACGGAAAACGGTGGAAAAAGCTCCTTATTTCCGAGACTATATCCGGAATCTAGCCATCAAGGAACTAGGCATCAGTGAAGCGATGCTCGATCATGGGGGATTAAATATCTACACCACTCTTGATCTGCGTGTGCAAAAGGCTGCAGAAGATGCCGTATCCAAGGGTATGGATGCTGCAAGTGAGCTTGAAACTGCACTGGTCTCCATTGACCCTCGCACAGGCTATATCAAAGCAATGGTCGGTGGCAAAAATTATCGCACCAATCAGATTAACCACGTGCTGGCAACGACGCGCCAGCCAGGCTCAGCATTCAAACCCATTATGTACTTGGCCGCACTGGAGTCTAAACAGCTCACGAGTGCATCCATGTTCAACAGCGAGCCGACCTTGTTTCACTACGACGAAGATCGTAAGACGTACAAACCCGGAAACTTCGGTGACAAGTACCTTGGTGAAATCGATCTGAGAAAGGCGATCGCAGCATCCGACAACATCTATGCGGTTAATACGATCATGCAGATTGGGCCAGAGCAAGTTGTAAGTATGGCCAAAAATTTGGGGATTACAAGCAGTATGAGTGCTGTCCCTTCCCTTGCACTCGGCACCTCACCTGTTAGCCCATTGGAGATGGCATCTGCCTTTTCAGTCATTGCTGCAGGTGGTCAACGCACACCCCCTGTTGCTATTTTACAAGTGACTGACGCCGCAGGTCGTGTTCTATATGAAGCACCTCAGACCAAAGCAGAAACGGTCGTTGAGCCCGCGGCTGCTTACGTGTTGACTCGGTTAATGGAGAGTGTGTTTGAAAATGGTGGAACAGGGAATCGTGTCTCAGCAACCATCAAGCGACCTGTTGCAGGTAAAACAGGAACAACCAATACAGACGCCTGGCTGGTCGGATTCACCCCTGAACTCTCGACCGCTGTCTGGGTCGGGTATGATCAAGGCAAAGCGATCTCCACCGCAGATGGTCGCCGCGCGGCACCTATGTTCGCCCAGTTTACGGAACAAGCACTTGCAAGTGTTCCACCCAAAATATTTTCGGTGCCTGACAACGTTGTCAGTGTCTACATTGATCCTGAATCCGGTAAACTGGCTGGGAATGGTTGCCCAGAGAAACGACTTGAAGTATTTATTGATGGAACGGAGCCAACGGAAGTATGTCGCAGCGCTTCAGACGATTCGGACTCCACAAGCGATGATATGACTCGTGAGGTGCAGCAGCAACAGGGTCTACAGGAAGAAAAACATTCATGGTGGAGAGATTTCAAACGTTGGTGGGTGGAATGACGTAAACACGTAATGACGTAGTTGCGTCATCATCACTTTTCAGCAGAAGGGCTCCCTATCTTTGCAATCAATAGCCCCGCTGAGCGGAAGTCTGTCCGGCTCGTTCTCACGGTGAATGTGGTATAAGTGCGTGTTCAAAAAGGTCGGTTTTCAGTACCGAGAAGATGGGATGAAGATAGAAATGGAGTAGCGGAGCGTAGGCAAAACTACGTGAGCAACTACATTGTTTCTGAAGGAAACAACCTTCGTAAGCATCTACTTATTTCGGCTGAATTCCATATTCGACGTTGATGATGCCTTTAGGCATCCTGCGTAATCAAAAGCGGACTTTTTGAACATCCTCTATAAGACACTTCAAAAGGAAAGCCGCTCTTGAACAACATTCAAAAAGCCCCGTACCTGATGTTAGGACTGACTCCTGTAATAAACAGGTGACATTCCCTTCTATAAAGGTAACGGGGCTTTTTTAATCTAATGATTTAGTTTAATCAAACGTACTGAAACAAATTGGGCTGCCTAGGACAAAGCATCCTTCAATACATCCGGTGAAGCGTTCCACCATTCTTCATTATGTGAGATCAGAAGTGTCTTCAGTGCTGCACGTTCTTCTGGACCTAGATCATCCAACATAAAGCGGCGTTTCAATGCATAATCCATCCGATTCACATGATCGGCAAGCAATTTCCATCCACGCTTAGCCTCCGTATCAATCCACATCTCACAAGCCGTTGCACCACCATATAGCTGTCCCTGCTCTGTACGATCTACAGCTACCCAAACAAGCCATACTTGGCGTCCATTAGGTACATCCTCACGATTGGTCGAAAATTTGATGCCACGCTCCACTTTACTCTTCGCGTGCATCGCACCAATATCAATCTTGGCTTCGCCTTGATCAATAATGACCGGGGATAAGTTATTCAGATCAATAGAACCCGCACCGAAACCTTTGTGTTTGCTCTTTGCACTAACGATATTCAAGGCAATTTGTTTTTTGCCGTTTTGCTCGTTTTGTTCCATGTTTATAGCCTCCAAGGGTTGATACAAATATTTTAACTAATATTCGTCCCATTGCAAACATATACATGCTGTAGATGCTTGTCAACGGGAGGTATTTAACGATGATTCCACGACGCGCCAAGAGTTGGCTCACCGCATTCCTCGCCCTGTGTGTGCTTATTGCAGGAGCGTGGATTACGCTGGGAAACACTCGCTCCATAACATCCGAATTGCCTGTGCTCGCCCCAGAAGTGGGCAAGCCTCCAGCAAAAACCCAAACCTCCGCACCTCCAGAAAGCGTGCAGACCCCGACGGCTGAAGTGTTCAGCGATCGAGTGGTGGAATATCACATCGATGTAAAGTTGGTGGACGGAAATGTGTTACAGGGAACACAGACACTAACCTGGACTCATCCAGGTAAAAAAACGGTTAACGAGCTTTATTTCCACTTGTATCCCAATGCTTTCTCCTCTTCAGACACTACCTTTATGAAGGAGTCTGGTGGGAAGCTTCGTGGGGATGTTATGCCCACAGATGGTTATGGCTCCATGAAGATCACGGAGATGAAAACAGAAGATGGTCTGTCGCTTTTACATCGCATGCAATACGTACAGCCGGATGACGGCAATATAAAAGATAAAACTCTGATCAAAATCCGATTGCCTAAACCGGTGAAGGGCGGCGAGAGCATAACGCTGCACACTCGATTTGAAGTACAGCTACCCAAAATTTTTGCACGCATGGGAACCGCAGACGATTTTGTAATGGCAGGGCAATGGTTTCCCAAAATTAGCGTTTATGAGCCTACAGGTAGACGAGGCCGGACAACCGAGGGGTGGAATCTGCACCAATATCACGGCAATTCCGAATTTTATGCCGACTTCGGTATCTATAGCGTACGCATTCGAGTACCGGAATCATACAAGGTAGCCGCAACAGGATTTCCAACGCAGCAAGCGGTTGTGAAGAATAAAGAAAAAATCTATCAATTCTATGCCGACGATGTCCATGATTTTGCATGGGCGGCCTCACCTCATTTTGTTTATGCCGAGGAGCCTTTCTCTGCACCCAATGTTCCTGGAGTAAGGATCAAACTGTATCTTGACCCAGCACACCAGGATCTAAAAGAACGTTACTTCTATGCTGCTAAGGCAGCTTTGGCGAATTACAGCAAATGGTTTGGCACTTATCCATACTCCACACTCTCAATCGTCGTTCCTCCGAAAACCGGAAATGGTGCAGGCGGCATGGAGTACCCAACGTTGGTGACTGCCTTCGGGGCGGATGATACGACACCCGGTTATGATCTGGAACGAACCGTCGTGCATGAGATTGGTCATCAGTATTTCTATGGTATGCTCGCCAGCAATGAATTCGAGGAGGCTTGGCTCGACGAGGGATTCACCTCTTATGCAGAGGATAAATTAATGGAGCAAGAATATGGCCTAATCCCTAACTTACCTGTTCAAGCAGGCTTGATCACGTCTCCCGCCCCACTGACACAGGAAGCATGGAAATTTGATTCACAGAACCATTATGCAGCAAATGTCTATACACGAGGTAAGCTTGTCTTGCTCGGTATCGAACAACAAGTCGGCTCCAAAACAATGGAACGCATTCTCTCTACCTATGTGAAGAAGTACCGTTTCAAACATCCCACTTCAGCAGATTTCCAAAAGGTCGTGGAACAAGTTACTCGCACTTCATGGTCTACGTACTTTGATCAATATGTATATGGCGATGGGATGGCAAACTTCGCTGTAGAGAAAATCAGCGTAACTCCGATTCAGAAGGGTGATCAAGAGGTGTATGAATCCTCTGTGACCATTCAGAAAAAGGGAAGCAATTATATGAAGGTTCCTGTTCGAATTGTGTTCGAGGATGGGCATATCGTGAACAAGGAATGGAACGGAAACGAGGATCGAGTCACCTATAAGCTTACCTATACTTCTCCGGTTTCTTGGGCCATGACCGACCCTCTATACACTGTGGTACTAGAGAACCGTCATATGGACAATTTCCTAAAAGCCAAATTGGACGAACCAACTAAATTCCGCTGGAGTTTTAGCACGACCAAGCTTATAGAAGCTATTTTCGGAAGTCTGTCATGGTGAGGTGGAGACAGTGAAAGCAAAAATACGTGAAGGCTGGTTTCTCGTCCGTCAGCACATGTTCATAGCCGCACTACTATTCATCTATCAATTAGTATGGGGATACTTTATCTATCGGTTAGTGCAGTCCGCAGTAGTCCCGCTGCTGCTTCGGTATCCTGTCACGGATGCTGGAGAGCTCAGTACGCTGCTGTTCAAAATGGAGAGCCAACTGAGTCTCTCTACTCATCCTGAGGTTCATCGGTATCTATGGATTCTTGGAGCCATGCTGCTGCTACGCATGCTGATTACTCCCCTCATTCAAGCAGGGCTGTTGTATTCATTACAGCATTTTAATCAATCTGAGGAACGAACTCCTTTTGTCCGTGGCATCAAAGTGTTGTGGAAACCGATGTTACTGTTGCACTTCATAAGAACGTTGCTGATGCTGTTACCCGCCTACTGGCTTGTGCCAAAACTGTACGCCATTCTAATGAATGGATTCCATTCATTACAACTGTTACTGCCTGGCATTCCATATGTCGCCCTGTGGATCGTGTACGGCTGGATTATTCACCATGTGATGTTATACATGCAGTTCGGTGCATCAGCTCCAGATGGCGAAGGCCGGGCACACGGTATATTATACGCTCTATGGATCGCACTTCGTCATATCGTGTCTGTAATTGGCATCGCTGTGCTTCTGGGAGGGCTGCATCTGCTTCTCTTCGGTGCCTTTACTTCAGCATCATGGTTCTTAACAGGCCTCGCTGGCCTTATATTACAGCAAACGTATCCGCTGGCTCGCTGTCTCATGTCTCTATGGAAGATATGTGCTCATTTCCGCTTATGGCAGTCCAAGTCGACTAGAGGTTGATTCAAACAGGTTAAAATTTGTTACCATCTCCATGTCACATAAACGCGATGATAGCGCTTCACAAAAGCAAACCTCAACCTTTCCCCGTCAAAGGTCGAGGTTTTTTTTGCTAATTTTACTGCTAAACGTTGCCAAAGCAGTGTTCCTCTGTTACAATAATCGCAGTGAGTTTTTAGTAACAACTTTGTAATCTTTACCTTCATATTTGTAACTACTTAAAATTTAATCGTCATTTCTTGATTTCACAGGTGCACAACTAGCATAGCCAAATTCCTAGCACCTGGGAAGCGGGGGAACCAGTTATGGGTGAATTGATCTTGCTACAGAGGGATCATAGGGGACCTTCAACCGAATCCTTAAGCTAACCTCGCAGGCATTGGAAGGGGTATATCTCTTGTTCAAGAAGAAACTAACCGCAGCTGTACTTAGCCTCACATTTGCATTATCACTTGGAGCTGGCAGCGCATTCGCAGATTCAAAAATGGATGAAGTAATCGACTCAGCAATGGGAACTACATACAAAAGCGGAGGAACAACGCTTAACGGCTTTGACTGCTCTGGATTTACACGGTATGTATTCGACAAGCTTGGCATTGATTTGGCTCGCCAATCAAGCTCCCAATTCGAAATGGGTGACTCTGTGTCCCGTTCAGAAATGAGACCTGGCGATCTGGTATTCTTTAATACTTCAGGCAGTGGAATTTCACACGTAGGTATTTTCGTTGGAGAAGGTAAGTTCGCACACTCTTCTTCTTCCAAAGGCGTTACGATCAGCGCATTGAGCGAAAACTACTGGGCTAACCGTTATGTTGGCGCTAAACGTATTATGAGCACGGACGCATATGAAACACTCGCACGTGACTAAGGACAAGCTGAGCAACATCATACTGTAACCAAGCATAACAGAACCGCCCGATCCATTCTCCGCAGGAATGTATCCGGCGGTTTTTTTGTGCTTTCTCGTCCGTGCCCTTAAGATGTTTTTACCCATCCTATTGTAATATAAACGTAATAAACCAATCTTTTGTTTCAATTTTTTTCTATTTTACGAAGACTTGCCAAAACGACACCACGTTCTGTAGAGTAGCGTTAGGAATATCTATACATTTACACATGATCTGTAGGATCGATTCATCACCTTTTAGGAGCTTGTCCGTTTTGAAGAGGTACCTGGTACCTATCCTACAAATGAGAGGAGCGTGCAGGAAGTATGGACGAAGCTTCTGTGACGTTTCACGTTAAACCTATGGAAGAGGAACACGCACAGCAGATATGCAGTTGGCATTACGACCCGCCTTATAATATTTATAGCTGGCTTCCTTGGGAGCAGATGAAGGCACTTGAAGTCGAATTTGGGGATGTGCAGCTACGGAAAGATCAATATGCTGTCATTTTTGACAAGCATGATGAGATTTGTGGATTCGCACAGTTCTTTCCACTTGTGGGTGTTACCCGAATTGGGCTGGGTATGCATCCCGAACGATGCGGTCATGGACAAGGCGTGGATTTTGTGTCTGCGATTGTACAGGAAGCGATCCGAAGGAATCCTTCAAATGAAATTGATTTAGAAGTTCTCACCTGGAATACCCGAGCCATTCGGGTTTATGAAAAGGTCGGTTTTATCACCCAAGATACATATGAACGCCAAACCCCTACCGGTTTGCAGCCTTTTTATTGTATGGTGTATGCAGGAGCTCATTAACTTACAGGACCATTAGGAGTTAAGGACATTCCCGGTTTCATATGATAAGTTTCAAAAAATTACCACAAAATGCTATGATGTCGTGGATAGTTCCGTTATAATGATATGGACAGTTTCAGTTAGATGATCTTTCATTCTGGAGGGGACATAAGGGATGCACAAATGGATCATGAGCGGGGTATTTTTTGCAGCGTGCGCGTTAGCTATTATTTTAATGTTTACGCTTCCAGGAAAAGAAGAGGTTGCTCAAGAAGCTAAACCAACTATGCCGGAAGTCACAATGGATGCCGGACAGGCTGAAGCACTGGTAAAAGCCAATTGTATCTCCTGTCATGGGGATCAGCTTCAAGGGGGCGTAGGCCCGGCTCTTGCGAACATCGGAAGTCAGGATGACGTCGAGAAGATCTACTCCACGATCGTCAAAGGTAAAGGCGGCATGCCTGCGTTCAAGGATCGACTGCAAGATGAAGAGATTGCCAACATTGCGATGTGGCTCGCCGAGAAAAAGTAACAGGTGAACGAAGAGGCTATTACCTCCTTACCAGGGGTAACAGCCTCTTCTCTGTATTTGCACACATGGATGATGTACTCAGTTGCTCGTTGCCTGCTGCGCAAGAAATGCTTCTACTTCATCTGCAGACGGCATTCCGGACTGGGCACCCAGCTTCGTCACGGATAGCGCGCCCGCGCCCATAGCGAAGCTGACTGCCGCGTCAAGCGTCTCGCCGCGCGCGAGGGCTACCGCCAGCGCGCCGTTGAAGCAGTCGCCAGCGCCGGTCGTATCGACGGCGCTTACGGCGTAGCCGGGCGCACGGCACGCGCCGGCACGCCCTGCTTGTACGCGGCCACCAGGCGCTGCCGCGTACACAGCCCCCTCGGGGCCGAGCGTCGTAACGACGGCGGCCCCGAGGGATGCGGCGAGCTCTGCGACCGCCGCATCCAGGTCTTCCGGCCGGAGATGATCCCGGCCGGTAAGCACGGCGAGCTCGCTGCGGTTCGGCGTGACGACGTCAACGCACCGCAGGAGCTCCTGGGGCAGACCCGGCACCGCGGGAGCCGGGTTGAGCACCACCAGTGCGCTGCCTTCTGCCGCTAGTGTAGCGGCGCGGGTGACCGCTGGCAGCGGGATCTCTAGCTGCAGCAGCACCGCTGCGGCTGCAGTCAGGCTTTTCACCGTATTCGCCTCTTCCAGCATCTCCGGTACTACCTTCCCATTCGCCCCTGGGATAACAATAATGCGGTTATCTCCATTGGAGAGCCAGATCGAGGCCGTACCCGTCGCTGTATCATCCATGACATGAACCTGTGATGCATCTACCCCGCTCTCATGCAAGCTACGAAGCAGGCGTTCACCAAACACATCTGTGCCTACAGCTCCAATCATCGTTGTCTGCCCACCTAGACGAGCGGAGGCCACTGCCTGATTAGCCCCTTTGCCACCAGCAAGATAGTGCAGCTCTTCCCCACTGACCGTTTCTCCCTCTTCTGGAATCGTATCCGTTTTGACGACAAGATCCATATTAAGGCTACCAACGACAGCGATAAGCGGATGTTTCTGATTGTTGTCTGACATGCCGTTCACCCATTTCTAACAGACGAACCTAACCGAGTTGGTTATTCCGCCCTCATTTTCTCAAATGTCTCGTTAAATTGCTCAGCTTCCTTAATATCTACAGATGTAATGCCACCTTCATCCCATGACGTGAGACGCAGCGTGACTGTCGTATAATCAATTGTAATGAAAGGATGATGATTGAATGCTTCCGAGATCGCAGCGACCTCGTCTACAAATGCAATTCCTTTCATGTAGTTAGAGAATACAAATTTGCGGACAATCCATCGGCCCTCCTCTAGTTCCCAGCCTTCAAGCCTTCCTAGATGAGCTTCGACTTCCTCTTGCGAAAAAACCATACGTTATCTTCCTCCCCATACGATGGAAACATCGCCCTACTTCCGTATCCATCTATGCTACCAACGAAACCTTTGGCACTACAGATTAGCCCCAAACGGTTGGTTCACCGCAGTGCGATTCGCCGTTTCACGACTATCATCTTACCATGGACAAGCCTCAAAATCCAATCTATCAAATGACGGTAGAGCCAATAACCATAAGGCTTTCAGGGGTTTATCTCCCATGATATATGACCCTGAATTAACGTTTCTGTGCAAACTAAATTAGCGGTACAAAGGTGAGCTCTTCTTCTCCAATCAAAATATGAATCCGGTGCTGATCCTTATCATGGATGACCACCCCGCTACCAACTGGAATGACCGATTCCTCACCTAGCGCATAGAACAGATCCTCTGCCAGTGCCTCATCGACTTCAAGCTGCTCCGTCTCGCCTAATCTGCCCCACTCTTCCGAATCCATTTCAAAGAAAACATACCGATCCGGTATGCGACTGAGAGCCTGTGTTAAATCTGTCAATATTCCTTCATAATCCCGTCCATGCTTTACGCCCATTGGCTTTTCACTCCTATTCGGCCCCTAAGGAGCTGATTTCATCTTATTATACCTGAAAATAACCCTTAAAAAAAAAGGCCTATTGGTCGATAAATACTATACATGACCGTTTTAAATGTTTTGGCAATCCAAAAGAGTGCCAAGCTTTAAACGAATTGCGGCTCTACGTTCGTCCGGAAGCCCGAATATAGCCGCTTGAAAGGATTCAATTTTATCTCATGGATGAGGTGTATGATGAACATTTCAACAATTATTGGACTTGTTTTGGGACTCGCTTCACTTGTATTCGGTATGATGTTGAAGCATGCTCCCGTAATTAATCTGGTCAACAACCCAGCAGCCTACATGATTATATTTGTTGGTACCGCGGGAAGTATTTTTATGGCCTTCCCTATGTCAGAAATCAAGAGAATTCCGAAGCTCTTCGGAATTTTGTTCAAACAGCAACAATTGGTCGATCGCGTATCCCTAATCGGCACGTTTATGGACTGGGCTTCCACTACCCGTCGTGAAGGTTTGCTTGCACTTGAGTCAAAAGTTGAAGAGATTGACGATCAGTTCCTTCGCAGCGGCATGCGAATGATTATCGACGGGAACGATCAAGACTTCGTCAGCGATGTTCTAATGGAAAATATTCACACTACAGAGGAACGCCACCGCAGTGGTGCACTGATCTTCTCCCAAGCAGGTATGTATGCTCCAACACTTGGCGTTCTCGGAGCCGTAGTTGGTTTGATCGCAGCCCTTGCGGATCTTAGCGATATGGCTAAACTCTCTCAAGCGATTGCAGCAGCATTCATCGCTACCCTCTTGGGTATCTTCACAGGTTATGTACTGTGGCACCCGATGTCTAACAAGCTGAAGCGGATGTCCAAGCAAGAAATGGAGATCAAGCTGATGATGGTTGAAGGATTGTTATCCATACAATCCGGTGTATCCACCATTGCTATCAACCAAAAGTTATCCGTATTCCTGACACCTTCCGAACGTAAACAATTGGAAGAGAAGGAGGGATCATCAGGTGAAAAAGGCTAAAAAGCACGAACCACATGAAGAACATAATGATGAGAGTTGGTTGCTCCCTTATTCCGACTTGATGACCTTGTTGCTCGCTCTGTTTATTGTGTTGTTCGGCATGAGTTCCCTTGATGCGACTAAGTTTGAGCAAATGGCTTCCGCACTAAGCAGCGCATTGAATGGTGGATCAGGTGTCCTTGATTATAGCTCCATGAATCCTGAAACTCCGGGTGCTGATCTGGGTAAGAAGAAAGAACAGCCTGAGGAGATTACGAAAAAAACACCAAATCAGATTACCGATGCTCAGATGGCTCAGAAAGAGCAAGAGGATCTGGAAAAGCTCAAGGAACGTCTGGATCAGTATATTTCAAAAAATGGACTTTCCGATCAGCTTAACACCAAGTTAAATCAGTCGGAACTGAAGATCACAATCAGTGATAACGCTTTGTTCTCCTCTGGACGAGCCGATGTGAAACCAGAATCGCGCTCCTTGGCCAAAGCGATCTCAAGCATGCTTCAGGAGTTCCCGGAATATGAAGTGGTTGTATCGGGCCATACCGATAACATTCCCATTTCGAACAACCAATATAAGGATAACTGGGATTTGAGTGCAGATCGTGCCCTCAACTTCCTCAAAATTCTGTTGCTTAATACAGCGCTCGATCCTTCCAAGTTCACACCTAGCGGATACGGAGAATACCACCCAATTGCTAGTAATGATACGAATGTTGGACGAGCACAGAATCGACGTGTAGAGGTTTCAATTATTCGGAAATACCAAAGCAACAACACGTCTGTAAAAGCCGTTGATTCGGCTAACTAGAAGCCCTGCAACAGCATAAGTTTTCCGAACAAACGATAAGTGCCACTTTCCTTCTATACGAGGGGAGTGGCACTTTTATTTACGCTCTGCTCTGCTGCGGAATCTTTCTAAAACTATTTTTATCGGTATTCATATTGCTGAATTTCGATACAGCTATTATTAGCAGATGAAGAAAGCCAGCGTCCAGTATCCTTTTAGGAACTTCTGAACGCTGGCCATATTGAGCCTTCACTATGATCTCGTATTTATTCTAATGAGTAGTCGAGCAGACTACCGAGTTCTGCCTTCTCTGCCGCAGTTAACTCCCTCCACTTGCCCGTACCTTGCTCTCCAAGATGAATGTTCATGATACGAATCCTTTTCAGCTTACGAACCTCATAACCAAATGCACTGCACATCCGGCGAATCTGACGGTTCTTCCCTTCGGTCAGTATAATCCGGAACATTCGATCCGAGATACGAGTTACTTTGCAAGGAAGCGTCATTTCACCAAGAATCTTGACCCCTGTACTCATACCCTGCAGAAAGCTTGCAGTTACTGGTCGATCCACGGTAACGATATATTCCTTCTCATGGCGACCCTCTGCTCTTAAAATCCGATTCACGATATCTCCATCATTGGTCATGAGAATCAGGCCTTCTGAATCTTTATCCAAGCGACCAATCGGGAAAATTCGTTCTGTGTGGCCAACAAAATCAACAATGTTCCCCCGGATATGTTGTTCCGTCGTACTCGTGATACCCACCGGCTTGTTCAGCGCGATGTACACATGTTTTCTTTTCTCACGGATCGGCTGTCCATTAATGCGTACATCATCGCCTTCTTCAGCCTGACTGCCTAGCTCTGCCTTGATGCCATTAATTGTTACTTTCCCACTCTCGACCAGCTTGTCCGCTTCACGCCGGGAGCAGTAACCTGTCTCACTAATAAATTTATTAATACGCAAAAGGTCATCTCACCTCATCTAATTCTCTTCGTCTGTAGGGGGCTGCTCCGTGCCGTTATTGTCTTCTGCTTGCTCTGGCAACTTATCCGAAGCTGGAAGATCAATAATAACCGTTGTCCCCTTGTTCATGACACTTCTAATATCCATCATGCCCTTATGTGATTGAATAATGCGCTGACTGACCATCAGACCAAGACCCGTTCCCGACTCTTTGTTGGTGAAGAACGGCTCGCCCAGCTTCGGCATCATCTCTTCAGGAATACCAATTCCTTCGTCCTTAATCTCAATCCTTACGCGATTCAGCTCTTCCTCATGGTGAAGACGAATTCGAATGCTTCCTCCATTAGGCATAGCCTCCATACCATTTTTGAGCAAGTTAATAAATACCTGCTTCAATTGGTTCTCTTCACAGTGTACCATAGCCGAATCGGATGAGGCACTTAGCACAAATTCTACACCATGCAGATGAGCTTGGCTATCAAGCAGTGAGATCACATCTCCAAGGATAAAACGGATATCCCGATCTTGAAAATGAACCGCCTGTGGCTTCGCCAAGATCAGAAACTCACCAACGATGAGATTGATGCGGTCTAGCTCTGACAGCATTAAGTCCAGATGACGATGATTGAGTTTGTTCGTCTGCTGTTGAAGTTGAAGGAACCCTCGCAACGTGGTTAGTGGGTTCCGAATTTCGTGTGCAACGCCGGCAGCCAATTGCCCTACAGTCGTTAACTTCTCGGAACGTCTCAGCAACTCTTCCATCCGGTTGCGACTTGTGATGTCTCGCGACACACTGATAAGTGCTGTAATTTCGCCCTCTTCGTCTCGAACCGGAGCAGTACTTACACTCACTTCTACACGAGTTCCGTCCTTCTTCATCCAAGTAGTTTCATTAGAGGTGATGGACATGCCCTCAATTAATTGAGCATGCTGCTCACGTCGTTCCTCTTCTGCCTCTGGAGGGATGATCTTCAAGGTTCGCCCTTCTACTTCACGGCTACGCCAGCCATACAGCTGCTCAAAAGCACGGTTTACCCGAAGTACATTTCCATCCAGGTCCGTAATATGAATCGCATCCGCAGTCTGATTAATAATGGATTCCAGGTGCTCTTTGACTGCGCGGTTCTCTTCATACATCTGCTTAAGGCGATTCGTATAATGACCAAGATTGCGAATCATGGCATTAATTCGATTGGCGAGCTGTCCGAGCTCATCCTTCCTCTTCACTTTTAGACGGAAATCGAAATGCCCATCAACGACATCATTTACTTTGCCCAATATCAATTGAATCGGACGCGTGATATATCCTGCGAGCAGATAACTGCCGAAGATCACAATCTCAAGTAATACAAGGGAGATCGAAGCATGGCTGACCAATTGCTCTGACACCATCGAAGATATCTGCTTATAGTCCATGACAATTCCGATTACATAAGACGATTGATTGGGAGTAAAAATAGGAATAAAGCTCTTTAACACTTTTTGATCATGTGTTTCGCTGACAAAAGACACGTTCTGTCCCGTACGAATAGCTTTCACCACTGCACGGTGATCCTCTTCCGTTGTGCCATATTGATATGTTCCGAATCTGATGGGTTTGTTGTTTAACTTGCTAAAGTTACTATCTCTTCCGTCATCGTTCATACTTGGACTACCAAAGGTTAAAGGATTAATACCTGTAATCTCAAGAATGGAAGGATTAACTTCACGAATTTTGTTCAAAATCTCATCTGGACCAGAGATCTTCACATAGTCATCAACTTCGGCATTATTATAGAAGGGATTGATTATGTAGTTCCTCTTCCCATCATGGTAGTAGCCCCATATATCAATATCTGATGGACTGGATGTCGAATATTCGAATCCATCTGACCAGAAATGATCCAGCGCCTGCCCTTGGGGAATGGTGACCTGATGCTTTTCGAACAATTGCTGGAAGGCCTGATACCAATACGTCATGGATTTTGTAGAAAGCCCAATCTCCCGCGGATCGGAAGAACGGGTTACAATGATATCATCCTCCGTCTGTTCCATGAGCGATATATGGGACACGCCTACCTTTTTGCTCACACGTACAAGGTCTTCATTTGTGATATTATTAATATCCGGATCTAGTTCTTCTGCAGTCATAACCGAAGCAAGCCACAGATTACTACCAATCTGGCGTTTTACATATTCTGAACTATACTGATTCTGTTCGACAGAAATCGCAATCTGTTTAGCGGTCAGCACCATTTTGTTCTCGCTGTCCTGTCTAAGGTTTTCTTCTGTAGTATAGTAACTCAGTGCAATATTCAATACTAAAATAACGAGCACTGAGCACGACATAATCATGGATAATTTCGTTTTTATAGACAACTTTTTGTTCACCTCTCGGCTTGTGCCCTTTGGCGATATATGGCAAAACCTATATCCATCATAACGGTTGTATGTGTTTTTGAAAAGGATAATTGACCATAGCCCAAAAGTTACCGTTTGGCTGAAAAGCTCGAAATTTATTGTTTTTTCGATTTTTCCATGTCTACAATTAAATAAGTCACAAAAACTGTACACAAATCCACAGGGTTGTGGATAGTATGTTTATAACTATGTGAGCAACTTCGTAGTTATCCACAGACTTATACACAACATGTTAACAAACCGAATATGCGTTCGCTGAATAAGCGTTTTTGAAAGGAGCTTTTAACTGTAATGAATGATATTTCCTCCCATATTGATCTTTCCCACCTTCCAGAAGATGCTAGGCACGAGTACTGGATGCGGGAAGCCATTGCTGAGGCACAAAAAGCGGAGGCACTTGGGGAAGTCCCTATTGGGGCTGTCATCGTGCAGAATAACCGGATCGTCGGGCGTGGATACAACCTACGTGAAACAACACTGGATTCGACAGCCCATGCAGAAATGGTCGCTATTCGTCAGGCCAGTGAAACGCTTGGAGCTTGGCGACTGCTAGATTGCAGTCTATACGTTACGCTTGAGCCTTGCCCTATGTGTGCGGGTGCGATCGTACAATCACGCGTTCCACGTGTAATCTATGGCACAGCTGATCCAAAGGCAGGATGTGCAGGAACATTGATGAATCTGTTGCAGGAGCCCCGTTTCAATCATCGAACAGATGTCATCCCAGATGTACTCCAGCCTGAATGCTCCACGATGCTCACTCAATTTTTCCGACGTTTACGTAAAAAATAGACTTCATTCATTCTGAAAGGATGTGCAATGTAATTATGGCACTGACACTATACGACACACCGAACGGTATCAGCCTGCGTTTATTAACATTAGAAGATACACAAGCTTATCTAGATCTCATTCAGATTACACGCATTCCCTATCAATCTGTAGAGCCTATACGAGAGGATGAGTTCTATACGCTGGAGGCTCAGACTAGACGTATTCAGGATCGAATGAAGGCTTCTGAAGAAGGAACCGGGTATCAGTTCGGAATCTATACGATTCAGGATGGTACTCTCATTGGTCAAGTTAGCCTAAACAACGTTGTTCACGGTGTCGCCAACTATGCAGATATGGGTTACTTCATCCACCCCGACTATCAGGGCGGTGGACGAATGACTGCGGCTGTGAAATTGGCTGTAGCCTACGCATTTCGCGCTCTGAAGCTCAACCGTGTACAAGCTGCCATTTTACCTTCTAATACAGGATCGCAACGTGTGCTTGAGAAAAACGGCTTTCAAGCAGAAGGTATTGCACGTAAATATCTTAAGATTAATGGGCTATATCAAGACCATCAGATCTATGCCGTACTCTTCGATGATCTACACGGACAAGCATCAGACTAATCACTCACCAGTAAAATAGGGGCGCACTCAATAACCCGATCCCCCGAAAAAATGGAGCGATACAAGAAAACCGCATCACCCCCAAAGAAGGGAGTGGCGCGGTTTTTTCGTTATCGTACTTTAATTTGCACTTTAATTCGAACCTTATTTTGCTTGTAGGCTCTCTATTATGGTCTCTACTCCATATGTTTTGCTAACTGGTCCAAAACCGAAGGCAACCTGTCCATTTATTTTGTAGACTTGACCATTCTTCACGGCTTTTAGCCCTTTCCATACCTCGCTTTTTTCCCACTCATCCGTTACCGCGGGTAAAGACGAATCTTCCATGTTGAAGTATCCTAAAATAAGATAGTCAGGGTCGAGCTTCGCAATACCCTCCAAAGTGAGCTCACCCGCAGCCTCTGTTGCTGGAGGCGTAAGCCCTAGCCCTTCGTAGTACTCAGTGATATATTCAGCGGATTGAAGATAGGCCTGTTTCTCCCGGATCTGCAGGAAGGCAACACTACCCTCAACAGATTGTAGCTTGTTCTTGCCTTCAACTAGCTTTTGTTCAAAATCGTCGGTATAGGCTTTAGCTGTATCTTCTTGCCCTAAAATTTGTCCAAATTCGGTAATAACCGCACGCCATTCTTTGAATACATCCTGTTTTTCCTCATCCACAACAACCGTGGGCGCAATCTGATCTAACTGTTCCAGGATGTCCTTATTCGTTACATTACCTGCTATAATCAAATCTGGTTCATAAGCGAGCAATGCCTCTAGATTAACCTGTGTATTCTCACCAACAACCTCAAGATTGCTTATTCCCTCTACATATGGCTTATAAATATCACTCTTTAATAAGGATTGTTCTTCTGTAAACGGGAGTGTAATTGCAACGGAATCGAGATCGAACACTAGCAGATCATCACTTAGCCCCCAGTGAGCCAGTGCAATTTTTTTCGGTTGCTGCTCAATTTCCATATCCCCCCGAGCCGTCTGGATCGTACGCGGGTACGTATCAGTTCCCGTCTCTGTGGACGTTGCTGCCTCGTCTGCCCCTTCACCGTTTGTAGCGGTGCTCTGCTCTATATTGCTTTGACTTTGTTCTGTCTTCGGTGCTGCCGAGCATGCGGCCATCAGTAAAACAAAACAAAATAATGCGACAACCAAGACCCAACCTTTATACCCCATTCTGTGCATTTCGAAAGTTCCTCCAATATAACTT
This sequence comes from Paenibacillus sp. MER 99-2, assembly GCF_023714095.1. Lineage (NCBI taxonomy): Bacteria > Bacillati > Bacillota > Bacilli > Caryophanales > Paenibacillaceae > Paenibacillus > Paenibacillus sp. MER 99-2. The sequence continues at coordinate 41,119 of NZ_JAMAUZ010000016.1, forward strand.
GCAAATTTATGATAACAATTATCATTATCAATCAATTATATCAGTGAAACTCACCTACACAATGGATACTGTCCGATTCAGGATGGATTGTTTCCATGTCCCATAATCTTTCTCACTTCTGAAGGTGCAATCCCCTTGTGCAATTTAAACACTCTGCTGAAATAGTATGGATCGGCATACCCTACTTTAACAGCCACTTCCCGTACGGTGTAACTCCCCATTTCAAGTAATTCTTGTGCACGGTTCAAACGATACTGCATCAAGTAACGCATCGGTCCCATTCCAGTGTATTTCTGAAATAAATGCGAGAAGTATTTAGGCTTCATATCAAATTGGGTTGCCAGTTCGCCAAGTGTAAGCGGCTCGGAATATTGAGCATGAATAAACTCCTGAGCAGCATACATCCATTTGCCATTCTCCTGATTCCGTGCATTCCTTGCCCCTCGAAATACGGAGATGAGCAATTGATAAAATAACGTCTGTTTTTCTAACTGATCCATATATCCAGGTTTGGATGCAACGTTCAAGATTGCAAGCATAAGTTCTCCTTGGATCCTTACTTCTGGATCATTCAAGTTCATCTGAAGCTCATGCAAAGCAGAGGATGTAATAGATGTAGTCCCACCTTCCACAACTAGCGTAGGTAAATAATGAATTAATACATATTCAAAGTCCTCGTCACTGACCTGGATCTCTAAATGCATATTTTCGCCACCCATAATTACCTTGCCGGGATACAAGTGGATTAGAAACAGTTCTCCCTCTGTATTTGTGAAATGAAATTCAGCTTGCCCACGAAGCACAAGTAGTAATGCTCGCTTCTCTGTTTTTTTCTCTCGATGTCCTCCATAGAGCTTGTCTGCTTCCAATATTGTGCGATAAACCCCATAGACATGAACCGGATGCTCAACAAATTCGAGTGCTAGCTGCTCATCATCCAGTTTTATCATTTATAACTCCTCCTGTACGTCTGACGAACTTATATTATCTAAAGTTTATATTCCCATGCATCCGTTGTATAGCGTGTTACATTCATTTCACGCAAAAAAAACCGCCCATGTTCAAAGCGGAGAATGTTCCTCCGTTTGAATATAGACGGTCTTGTGGTGGGGTTACGTTGGTATTAGTAACCGTAGGAAGAATTCATCAGTTCTTCGAGCTCTTGCATTGTAATCACGTTATCACCAGTTGGAATGTTAATTTTAAACTCTGGTTTTTCGTTGATTTTAGTGTATGTGTTCGAACCTGTGAAGGCCAATTTAACTTCATCCTTCGTATCTGGTTGTTTGATCAACAGATCAGCATCCAATTTCTGATAAACCGGGAAGTCCTGTTTATCCAGGGCAAAGTCAATGTTGAATTTATTGATTGTCAGCGTTTCTTTCAATTTATCCAGATCTTTGGACATTTCAGCTTGATCAGCCTCAGTGATCTTCAGATCTTCCTTCGCTCTATCAATATCCTCTTGGCTCAATTGCAGCATTTCGCGATATTCTTCTTTGGACACGATATCCATTACTTTAGGCAATGCTTTCGTTACCAATACCGTAACTGCTTCTTTTACATTGTCATTCGTAACGGAGAATTGCACAACTTGTTTAGCATCTACTTCTTCAGGAAGTGCTGCATCTTTTACAGCAATGTTTTTGAAGAATTTTTCTTGATCATACTCACCCAATACCGCATCCATCACTTCGTTGCTGAGCTTCTGTGTTTTTGCAGCATCCATAGCTTGCGGATTGAACTCTGTTCCTTCTTGTTCAGCCAGTTCCTTCAAGTCGATCTCAACAAACTTGTTAACGATCGTTTCTGGAATAGGGAAGAATGGAACATTTGGCACCTTAACATAGAGCTTCTCTGCTGTCATAACCATTGGGATATTGAACGTCATGCCCATATCACCTTTGAGCTCAATGCCAAGCGTCATTTCTGTTTGCATAGGCTCACTTTGGTAAACGCCTGTCACGTTCAACTGAGCGTCTTTCAACATGCTCATAAACTGAGTCATGGTAGGATCACCTTGTGACTCCGTTCCAGGTTTATAGCTCAGATCATTAATTGTAAAGTTGGAACTCATTTCATACGAAGTTAGTTTAGAAGCGTTGGACGCAGCCGTCTTCAATGCCTCTTTTGGTTCTTGCTTCGTACCGCATGCTGTTAAGGCCATAGACACAGTCAACAACATTGTAAGCAGAAGCGCCCCCATGCGTTTCTTCATTTGTTTCTCTCCTCTCGTGATAACCCCTAAAAAAAATAATTCAACATTAATGATATACCATTTATTCTGAAACGGAAACACGATTTGGGAAATTTGTGATCTTTCTTCTGCAAATTGGCTACAAAGACCTATGTCAGATTTCAATGGTAACGGTTTACAAAGGCTAGATATGTACGAATACGCAAAAAAATCCGGCTTTTACCCACCGGACTTTTTTGGTGTTGTCTATTGATTGTATTGAAGAGTACAGGTCTATTACGCCTGTAGCATGTTTAACCCTCTGGGTTCAGGTGATCGACATGATTTTGGTTTTTTACTTTTTTGGAACCCGATAATGGCTCTTGCATGGAAGACCCCTTAGAAGGTTGCCTATGCTGCTTAGGTTGTGCCTCCGGTACAGGGACAGCTTTAGGTTTGCTCATGGTGTTCTGTTCCCCCTTTTAAAATTAGGAATGAGATGGATTCATGTCTTCCGTTTTATCATGATTCAGTGAATCTTGATGTCGACGATCATTCACATCCTGCTGAATCTGCTGGGCATGGTGGCTGTTGACAGCCGTTTGCTCAAGGTCTTCAGCTACATTTTGTAGATTTTTGTCCACTCCCGCTTTGGCTTTGCTCACTCGAATCACTCCTTCCCCGTTTAGGGTTATGGTCTGGTTCTAGATTGTAACGATTGGGCACATTCATGAATATGCCGCGTGTAATCGTGAGCAAGCTCCTGAATCGGCTCGGTTCGCTCATCCGTTGACTGTCCATCCCGTTCCACATCGACTAACTGTACATTGACCTCCCGAGAATCCACATAAGCGCATTTGAAGTCAAAGGAGTACATCTGATGTCCAGCAGTCGCAATGTGAATACGAATGGCCTGTTGATCGGCCTCGTCTGCCATCACTTGTGCTTGATCGCCTACATTCAGGACTTCGGGTAAACGCTCTTGCCATGCTCCTACAAGCTCTGACTGATTAATGTTTAACTCGCGGTTCATCTTACCACCTCCACTTCTATAAAGTGCGGCGATGAAGATGTTTTTATGCATCTCGCCCCTGCTTGGTTTCGCACCAGTTATGCTACACTTATCGCTAAACGGTTGGCATTGCCAGTTTCCTTATATAAAATCAAAAAAGGACTTGAGCATCAGCTCAAGTCCTTGTTATTAACGTATATGGCGGAGAGGGTGGGATTCGAACCCACGTGGAGTTGCCCCCTAACGGTTTTCAAGACCGCCCCGTTATGACCGCTTCGGTACCTCTCCAGGGAAAAACATTTTATAAACTTGCCACGAGAAATATCATACCATAAACATGTGCATTATAGCAAGCTTTTTAAACAATATTTTTAAAATTTTATTTAAATTCATTATATGATCTTTTGCCTGCTTTAATTAAAGCACGATACAGATCGAAACTAGTCCTTCTATTTTGGTCTATTTGAGCCCCAAGTATCCAACTTACAGTAAGTTATAAAAGGGTTGGCTCTGGTTCAATTAAAAATAGAACCCGCCATCCTAGATGACGGGTCTATTTTCATTCGTGATTTAGATCTGATCTCACGCTTTAGAATATATTACAGGCAATGTACTATGCGCGACGTGCAATGACACTGATTCCACCCATATAAGGACGAAGAACCTCTGGAATTACGACCGTGCCATCTTCCTGTTGATAGTTCTCCAGGATCGCAGCTACTGTACGTCCAACCGCAAGCCCTGAACCGTTCAATGTGTGTACAAACTCCGGCTTCGCTTTTGGTTCTCTACGGAAACGAATATTGGCCCGACGTGCTTGGAAATCCTCACAGTTAGAGCATGAAGAGATTTCACGATATGTGTCACTTTCCGGCAACCATACTTCAATATCATAGGTTTTCGCTGACGTGAAGCCCATATCAGCTGTGCACAATGTCAGAACACGGTAAGGCAGTTCCAACAATTGCAATACACGTTCTGCGTTCTGAGTCATTTTCTCCAATTCTTCATAAGAAGTCTCTGGAGAAGAGAGTTTCAACAATTCTACTTTATTGAACTGATGCTGACGAATCAGACCACGCGTATCGCGTCCAGCCGAACCTGCTTCTGAACGGAAACATGAGCTGTATGCAACAAAGTGTTTAGGAAGCTGATCCAGGTTCAGAATCTCTTCGCGATGATAGTTCGTTACCGGAACTTCAGCCGTTGGAATCAGGTAATACTCTGTATCTTTCAGCTTGAACAAGTCTTCTTCAAACTTAGGCAGTTGTCCTGTACCAAATAGACTATCGCGGTTTACGATATAAGGAGGCAGGATCTCTTCATATCCATGCTGATCACTGTGCAGATCCATCATGAAGTTAATCAGAGCTCGCTCCAGACGAGCACCAAGTCCTTTGTAAAACGTAAAACGGGAACCTGTTACCTTAGCGGCTGCTTCAAAATCAAGGATATCGAGATCCTGAGCAATTTCCCAGTGGGCTTTTGGTGTGAAAGAAAATGATTTGGGTTCTGCGTAACGACGAATCTCCACATTGTCTTCTTCAGATGCCCCAACGGGCACACTCTCATTCGGAATGTTAGGAATCGCCATCGTCAGCTCATTAATCTTCGCTTCCAATTCACGAACCTCTTCATCCATAGCTTTGATTCGATCGGAAACCTCACGCATCTCGACGATCAGGTCGTCTGCGTTCTCCCGGTTTTTCTTCAGGCGAGCTACTTCTCCTGATACTGTGTTTCGGCGACCTTTTAACGTTTCATTCTCTTGCAGCAGTTCTCTGCGTTTGGTATCCATTTCGGTGAATCCAGCAATGAGATCCAGTGATTTGCCGCGATTCGTTAGTGCTTCTTCTACACGTGCGTACTCATTCCGCAATATCTTCACATCAAGCATCGATTACCCCTCCTAATAGCCCCACAAATGTAGATTCTGATATGTAGATCAGTAGTTCTTTGTGAGCCTGTATCTTTCACCATTCGTTAACACTAAAAACAACCCATGAACCTCGGAAGATGCCCTATGCTGCGATTCCCGCTTTGGAAGCAGATACGGGCAACATCAGGCATCCGATTAGATGCAACCCCTACATCCACTCTGTAGAGTGATTATAGGAGCGATCCGTTTCCGGGCAATCATAGGTTGTTCATCGTTACTATAGATTCTGCACAGACGCTTTATATGACCGCGCCATGTCTACGAAGTAAGCATGCAAGCGATAGTCGTCCGTTAATTCAGGATGATAGGAACAAGCCAGCAAATGCCCCTGACGTGCTGTTACAATTTCATCCTTGTATGTGGAAAGAACTTCAACCTGTTCTCCTACGCTTTCAATCAGAGGAGCCCGAATGAATACAGCTCTCACCGTTTCCTCAATACCCTTGACTGGCAAATCCGTCTCAAAGCTCTCTCTCTGCCGTCCAAAAGCATTACGGGATACGGTCATATCCATCAGTTCCAAATGCGCTTCTTCCTGACCTACAATATGCTTGGCCATTACAATCAACCCCGCGCATGTACCAAACACCGGTTTCCCTGCTGCTGCAAATTCACGAATAGCTTCCATAAAGCCATATTTGCGCATCAGTTTACCAATTGTCGTGCTCTCACCGCCAGGGAGGATCAGCCCATCCAACTCATCCAGCTGCTCGATGTGTTTGATGGCCACTCCCTCTGCCCCAGCTTGCTCAACACTACGAATATGCTCCGTTACTGCGCCCTGAAGTGCTAAAACGCCGATCTTCATCTGCAATTCCCCTTCTCTTACCAGCCGCGATCCTGCATACGCTCAGAAGGCGAAAGCTTGGAAATCTCGATACCTTTCATTGGTGCTCCGAGGTTTTTGGAAACTTCAGCAATCAGTTTGTAATCCGTGTAGTGCGTTGTTGCTTCTACGATGGCACGAGCGAATTTCTCAGGGCTGTCGGATTTGAAAATCCCTGAACCTACGAATACGCCATCAGCTCCCAGATGCATCATAAGTGCTGCATCCGCAGGAGTAGCTACACCACCCGCTGCAAAGTTAACCACCGGCAGCTTACCGTTCTCATGTACATCGAGCAACAGCTCATAGGCAACACCCAGATTCTTCGCTTCAGCATACAACTCATCCTTGGACATGTTCGTAACTTTGCGAATCTGGCTGTTAATGAAACGCATATGACGAACAGCTTCAACGATATTTCCTGTTCCCGGTTCACCTTTCGTACGAATCATGGAAGCTCCTTCACCAATACGGCGCAATGCTTCCCCAAGGTCTTTAGCCCCACATACAAAAGGTACTGTGAACTCATGCTTATCGATATGGAATACTTCATCCGCTGGAGTCAACACTTCACTCTCATCCAGATAGTCTACCCCGAGTGATTCTAGAACTTTGGCTTCAACATAGTGTCCAATCCGAGCTTTTGCCATGACTGGAATAGTCACAACCTTCATAACTTCTTCAACAATAGTTGGATCCGCCATACGAGCCACTCCACCAGCCGCACGAATATCAGAAGGAACACGTTCTAAAGCCATAACCGCCGTAGCACCTGCTGCTTCAGCGATTTTAGCTTGCTCTGCATTCATAACGTCCATGATGACGCCACCTTTTTGCATTTCAGCCATACCTCTTTTAACGCGCGATGTTCCTGTTTCCATATTCCAAGCCCCCCGTAATGTATGTGCTGCTCTTACCCCAATAGTGAATGTGAATTCACCATACCAGGGCAGAAGAACATTTAGACTTTTTTACTGATTCATACGTAGAATTCTAACTTGATATTTTACCGGAAAAATTGTAAATATACAATGCATCCAGTCGGAATTACTTGCAATTTGTCACGGTAAAAAAAACACGAACTTGATTTCAGGAAAAAACTAGAACAAGTTTTTGATCCCATCGAACAGATCAACGAAGAAGTCCTTCACAGCACGGAAGAATAGACGGAACCAGCCGCCCTTCTCTGCTTCTTCTGCGGTAATTAGATTCACTGTTTTCTCCTGCGGCTCAATACCATCCGCTTTGTAGCTATAAGTTACCGTTCCAACTTTAGTTCCTGCTTTAATTGGAGCAACTAACTTGTCTGCTTCAGTAATGTTCGCTTTAAACGTTACTTTCAGATCTTGCGTTCCTTTCGGAACAACAAAACTTACAGCATTATCTGTAACAACAGGTACCGTTGTTTCTGCACCTTTTTTCAGAGGAACAGATTCCCAACCGGTCACTTTTGTTTTAGCAGCAACAGCCTGTTTGACTTCGAAGTTGTTAAACCCGAAATCCAGTACCTTCTTTGTTTCTTTGAAACGTGCGGATTCCGATGTTGTACCCATGACTACACTGATCAGGCGCATACCATCACGCTCAGCTGTACCAGTAAAGTTGTTTCCTGCGTTTGTGGTGTGGCCTGTTTTCATTCCATCCAGACCTTCATAGGCATAGCTTTTGAAGTTGGTTATATTTTTATTCTCTTCCAACATCCAGTTATAGTTGATAATTGGTGCTTTATCATTTGGACGGAATTTATAGGATTGAATAGTTGTGAAGTCTTTGTAATCCGGGTGATCCAAAATAATATATCTGCAGAGAATCGCTGCATCAATTGCTGACATCATCGTTTCTTTATCTTCAGCAGGACGGAATTTTGCAGGCATATCAGCGCGATCAAGTCCTGTGGAGTTAATGAAATAAGTATCCTTCATTCCCATACGTTTTGCTTCATCATTCATCATTTTAACAAATGCTTCTTCAGAGCCGGCAACACGTTCAGCCAAAGCAACGGTAGCATCATTGGCCGATCCAACCGCCATCGCGATATAGAGCTCTTTGACCGTATGCTGATCCCCTTCTGCTAGGAAGATTCGCGAGCCAATGCTTTTCGCTGCATTCTCTTTAACGGTAACAACGTCATCCCAACTGAGTCTGCCTTGCTTCACTTCTTCAGCAACAATGTACTCTGTCATCATCTTCGTCATACTGGCAGGTGGCTTTGCTTCGTCTGCATTAACAGAAAGAAGGATCTGACCTGTGGATGCTTCCATCAGTACAGCATTCTTAACTTCAAGCCCTAAGTCATCGACGCCTGGAATTTTAACTGTTTTTTCAGTTTTTGTCGTCGTTGCTGCTGCCGTAAGGACTTGTCCTGAGCCGTTCGCAGCAGCCATGACAGGCATTACCGCAGACAGGCATAACATATTAATCAGCATCACCGAGGCAACGCTTTTTTTAAGCATTTGGCGTTTCTTTTTGTTTGTTGTTTTGACTTTCAAGATGAATACTCCCTTCAAATCCGAAGCGTTCCGTTCTATGCTTCAGTGCAGCTTGAGCCGCGATATTTTCTTAGTCCCCGTCCTGTGTTAAATCCGTGTGTAACGTTGTACTATTGCGCTATATCGAATGAGCATATACTCGCCCCTGAATTTCAATATTGACTGTCATTTCATCAGCATGAACTCTCATGTTTATGTAGATGGACGTCCGCGCTTCTATATAGCGGGTCAATCTATGCATGCTTATCTATCTGATCAGATACCATTTCCATAGATTCACGTCAAAAAATCGCCGCAACGCCCTAATCCATTAAAGAATCGTCACCGCTTGTTCTATTCTATCACAGGGGTATCCGCAAAAAAAGACAGACCCGGCGAAAATCGCCAAGCCTGTCTTGGAAATAATTACTCTCTTCCGATTACAACGAGTAGTTCGGTGCCTCTTTTGTAATCTGTACATCATGTGGATGACTCTCCCGCAGACCTGCACCAGTAATCCGGATGAAATGTGTATCATTACGAAGCTGATCCAGACTGCTTGTTCCACAGTAACCCATACCAGAACGCAAACCACCGATTAGTTGATGAATCGTATCAGACAAAGGACCTTTGTAAGCTACACGACCCTCAATTCCTTCTGGAACAAGTTTCTTATCATCATCTTGGAAGTAACGATCCTTACTTCCTTGTTTCATCGCACTCATTGAACCCATACCACGGTATACTTTGAAGCGACGTCCTTGATAGATCTCGGATTCGCCTGGGCTCTCTTCTGTACCTGCAAACAAGCTTCCCAGCATAACCGCATGAGCACCTGCTGCAAGTGCCTTCGTGATTTCGCCAGAGTACTTAATACCACCATCAGCGATAATCGGAATACCGTACTCACGTGCTACAGTTGCACAGTCATATACAGCTGTTACCTGAGGAACACCGATACCTGCAATAACACGAGTTGTACAGATAGAACCAGGTCCGATACCTACTTTTACTACCGAAGCCCCTGCTTCAATCAGATCACGTGTTGCTTCACCCGTTGCTACGTTACCTGCTACAATCGTAAGGTTCGGGAAACGCTCGCGTAATTGACGAACTGCATCAATGATGTTGATGTGATGACCGTGAGCGGAGTCTACAGTGATTAAATCAACACCAGCTTGTACAAGTGCATCAGCGCGTTCAAAGGTGTCTTTAGAGATACCAATTGCCGCACCCACCAAAAGACGACCTTGCGCATCTTTGGCTGCATTCGGGAATTGAATCGCTTTTTCAATATCTTTAATTGTAATGAGACCCTTCAAAGTGTTGGACTCATCTACCAATGGAAGTTTCTCGATTTTATGCTTCTGCAGAATACCTTCTGCTTCTTGCAGCGTAGTGCCTACAGGAGCAGTTACCAGGTTCTCACGAGTCATTACTTCGCTGATTTTGATGCCGTAATCGTGGATGAAACGCAAATCACGGTTAGTTAGAATACCGACCAACTTCTGCTCACCCTCAACGATAGGTACACCGGAGATACGGTACTTCGCCATAACGGCTTCTGCATCAGATACCAGGTGTTCCGCTGTCAATGAGAATGGGTTCGTAATTACGCCGCTTTCCGAGCGTTTAACACGATCCACTTCTTCCGCTTGTTGCTCAACAGACATATTTTTATGAATAATCCCGATGCCGCCTTCACGAGCAATAGCAATTGCCAATGTTGCTTCTGTAACGGTATCCATACCCGCACTAATCAATGGAATATTCAGTTTTACACTATCGCTCAAACGTACAGATACATCTACTTCTTTAGGTAGTGTCTCGGATTTCCGTGGCACCAGCAATACATCGTCGAAGGTCAAGCCTTCCTTACCAAATTTATCTTCCCACACGCGGGTGTTCCTCCTTATGTTTGCTCAGCTTTACGGTCCAAAACCCGAAGATCCTAGGCTGTATTTTACGCCGAAAATGCGTTTTCTGAAAAATTTATTATTGCCATCTTAGCAAAGCGATATTTAGCCTGTCAAGGGAAAGTGAATGGTTATATCAGGTGTACTTCCTGTTGCATACAAGTGTATTTCTTGTGTGGACAAAGTATAGGTATTACAAAAACACCATTCATTCTTAAATGGCGATATCACAGGGGAATATAGGCGTTATCTGAGGTTATAATCCGTACTTAATAATGGTTTATAAACAAATAAAAACCACCACCGAATAACATCGGCAGTGGTTCTTTGCTTGGCGGCGTCCTACTCTCCCAGGACCCTGCGGTCCAAGTACCATCGGCGCTAGAGGGCTTAACGGTCGTGTTCGGGATGGGTA
>NZ_JAMAUZ010000017.1:0-32985 GCF_023714095.1 Paenibacillus sp. MER 99-2
CTCTTCAAGTCCGCTCGACTTGCATGTATTAGGCATGCCGCCAGCGTTCGTCCTGAGCCAGGATCAAACTCTCCAATAAAGTATTGAAAAGAGCGATTAGCTCATTTTGAATCTGACGAGATTAAAATCTCATTTGTGCTTCGAAATCATCCAGTCCGAAGACATGTACGGATTTCTTAGCGTCGATCTTGCAAGCAAGATCGTTACTCACTCGTTGTTCAGTTTTCAAAGATCAAACTTATTTCAGCGCCGACATCACTTCTCGTCAGCAACTTTTATATCTTATCACATCCGAACCAACTTCGCAAGCTCTTTTTTTAAGTTTCTTTCGAAGCTTATTTCATTTGCTTGCCGCACCGTGTTTCTCGTGTTTTCTTGGCCGGAATTAGAATATACCATGTACAGATCTGGAACGCAAGCTTTTTTTTGAAAAGATTTAAATATCCGTAACCTCCTTATACCGTACTAACTCATCCACCCTTTCAACGACTATTCACAATGCCCACCTCCATCTTTACCTATTACACAAAACTCATAAGCAAAACACAACAAAAGCCAGAACGCGCCCCCTCCTCCTAATGAAAAGGTAACCGCACTGGCTCATCATCAGATCACTTTCTTCTATAGTAAGAACTCCAACTAAATACAGATTACTCAAACTCAATGACCAAAGGATGCCAATTCAACTCACAATTCATATCCTCTACAGAATTCGTTTGCCAAGCAGAGAAGCGATCAGTTCCACACCGAGTCTTGCTGTATGTCTGTTCTGATCAAACAAGGGATTGACCTCTACCAGTTCCATTGATGTGATTTGATTCGTCGATGCAAGCAGCTCCAATGCAAAATGCGCTTCACGATAATTCAGCCCTCCTGGCACCGGTGTTCCTACCCCCGGAGCTTCACGAGGATCAAGGCAATCCATATCAAAGCTGATGTGGATTCCGTCCGTACCTTCACCTACTATAGAGAGTGCCTGTTTAATAACCTGCTCTATGCCCAAGCGGTCGATATCATGCATCGTATAGCTTTTGATGCCAAGTGTTCTAATCTGAAGCTTCTCATAGTCATCTAGATCACGCAAACCAATGTAAACGACCCTTGAAGGATCAATGAATGAACCAGCACCAGGAATTTGAGAAAAGTTAAACGCAGAATGCCCCATCGCTACCGCTAATCCCATGCCATGCATATTTCCTGATAAGCTATGCTCTTCAGTGTTGAGATCAGCATGTGCGTCGAACCAGATTACTCCCAACTTGGAGTAGTTCGCGCTTAACCCAGCTAAAGTACCTATAGCGATGCTATGATCACCACCGAGTACCAGAGGAAAAGCACCCGCAGTAACCGCATTAGAAACTTCACGACACGCTCTTTCACTCACCTGACGTACTTCCAATAGATGTTTCCCTCTGAATTGAACAGTGGAAGAAGCAGGCATACTCGTGCAATCCACTCCAACCTCTCGTTGAACAGTTAGACCTAGTCTCGCAATTTCTCTTCTCAACCCTGCAGTAATCAGTTCATCCGGCCCCAGCTCTGCCCCACCTCTTGCTCCAGCTAAACCGAAGGGAACTTTAATAATAGCAACTTGGCGGCTGTCTTCGTCAGACTTACGAGGTAACTCACTAAAAGCATGCGGCTTACTTGCAAAACTGTGCTCATCTTTTCCCATGCAAGTCATCTCCCTCAATACTTTGTATGAAGTAAGTCATTCATTACGTTATAGAACTAATCGCTTATCACCTTATGAATCTTCTCTAACGCCCAATCCATTTCATCCTTCGTAATCGTTAACGGTGGCGCAAAGCGTATTGTGGTCTCATGCGTCTCTTTGCACAACAGCCCTTCAGCCATTAATCGCTCACAAAAAGAACGTGCCGGCACATGTAGTTCAACACCAATAAACAACCCACGACCCCGAATCTCCTTGATAACCGAACTACGAATGCTCTGAAGCTGCTTCATAAAATAATGACCCGAACGATCTGATTGCTCAGCAAGCTTCTCATCCTCTAATACCTCCAAGGCCGCAATCGCAACCGCGCATGCTAATGGATTACCTCCAAACGTAGAACCATGTGATCCCGGCTCGAATAGATCCAATATGCTTGCATCTGCTGCAACAGCAGATATAGGCATCACTCCGCCACCTAAGGCTTTGCCCATAATCCATAGATCAGGCTCTGCTCCCTCCCAGTCGGAGGCAAACCGACGCCCCGTTCGACCGAATCCAGTCTGGATCTCATCAGCTATAGTTAGTACGTGTTGCTGCTTGCAGTAAGCAAATGCATCTGCAAGATACCCTTTTGGCGGAATAACAATTCCCGCTTCTCCTTGAATCGGCTCTACTAGAAATGCAGCTGTATTCGGAGTAATGGCCTGTTTCAATGCCTCAAGGTCACCATACGGAATAATGCGAAAGCCCGGAGTAAAGGGACCAAAATCTTTCTTGTATTCTGCGGAAGATGAGAATGAAGTCACGGTTAATGTTCTGCCATGAAAGTTACCTGCACACACAATGATCTCTGCCTGGTTTTCCGGCACTCCCTTGCTGCGATATGCCCATCTGCGAGCAGCCTTTACGGCAGTCTCTACAGCTTCAGCACCGGTATTCATCGCCAAAATCTTCGACTTGCCTGTGAACTGTGCAAGTTTCTGATAAAAATGAGAAGCAGTCGTGCTATGGAACGCACGCGATGTTAATGTCACTTGATCGGCTTGCTCCTTCAGTGCCTGTATAATGGTTGGATGCCTGTGCCCATGATTCATAGCCGAGTATGCACTCAACATATCCATGTAACGCCGACCTTCCGGATCTTCCACCCAGACCCCCTCAGCACGTTCTATCACAATCGGAAGAGGGTGATAATTCGGAGCTGCATAACGTTCCGACCATTCCATTAGCTGTTTAGAATCCGGCATAGATCTCAGCACTCCTTTAACATTATATTGTATACAAAATACAACATCAGTGTATGCTTTGCCCTAACTACCTACAACTTATCTTCACTTATTTCACAATAGTCTAGACTCGACAGATGCTTCTTTAATATATGATTATTTTATAGAAAAATTTACAATGTGAATTTGTATACAATATACAACATACAATATATGGTCTTTATTGTAAGTAATAGTATCAAACAATGCACTGGATAGCAACACAAGAAACACATTTATATGTCCCTTCTCCATAACATAACCCGGTTACAATTCCGTGCCATCATTATGCAAGTTAACGCTTACGTTTGCTTGCCCAACTCCCACCTCGGTGTTAAGATGATAAAAACTTGAAACACTTGAGCGGTGCACCAATCCGGGGTCATACCCCCACACACATCTAATCATCACTATATAGAAGGGAGGATTCGGTATGGAAGTACCTAAATACCGATCCTTGAAAGATCATGTTTACGATTATATCGCACAGAAAATTCAAGACGGAACACTACTCCCTAACCAAAAAATCAACGAGGCAGAGATCTGTAAAAAACTAGACATCAGTCGTACGCCTACGCGGGAGGCGCTGTTCCAACTCGCTTCAGACAATTTGCTGCAATATATCCCTCGTAGAGGTTTTATCGTCACTCCTTTTGATGCAGGCAAAAAGTTAGAATTTTCTCAAGCCATCGGGGCTCTCGAAGCACTTGCTGCAACTCTGGCTGTAGACCTCCTCAAAACCTCGGAGTTACTCGAGATGGAAACTCTTATTGCTCGAATGGACGAAGCGATTAACCAATTGGACCTGGCAGCCTATAACAAGGATCAATACCAGTTTCACAATTTATACATTCAGCGGTGTGGTAATGCTACAGTGATCGAAATGTTAAACACACTGAAGAATAGCTTCATCCGTCAATCCTATGTGAGCGATAATAAATCAAAGCTGTCTAGTGTGCTTCATGAAGTTAACGAAGAGCACCGGCAAATTCTCAGCGCTTTTCAAGCAAAGGATAAGCTTCAATTGGAAGCTCTACTCAAACATCACTGGCGAATCATCGACAATGATATGTTATAACCTGCAATCTCAGAGGATACAGTAATAGCGTCATTACAACCAGAGGGTAGCCCGTAACATACGGACTGCCCTCTTAATTTAGATACACCTCACAAACACCCTCTAGCAATAGCGAATTCTTTACCATCACTATATTCTCACTCATCCTTTAACGGCACCTTTGCCTCAATAACAGCATACCCCAAACGGCTGCCATACTTAGCGAGTAACCGATCATTCATTCCACCCATACGCTGCACTTGCTCATCCTCAAGCAATGTCATATCCATCTCCCGATAAGGATCATGATCCACACTCCATCTTCCCATCGAGCGTGAATGTTCATGCACTGTAATTGCTGTAAACCCACTTTGTCTCAGCCGTCTTTTCCACCTAGTTATGCTTGCCAGTGTCCTGATCCCATAGAATCGTTTCAACTTACGGCTCATGATCTCCGTCTTCCGCCCGGATAATATCATCTCTCGATCAATCAACAGACCACCCGGCTTCAAAACACGCTTATATTCAGACAGAGCAGCACGCCAGCGGGTAAATATCGTGACAGATTCCACAAACACCACATCGAACCGACCATCTGGAAAAGGTAAAGCCGTCGCATCGGCCTGGATAAAACGAATATCCAACCGTTCACGCCTAGCACGTCGCACAGCTTTCTCCAACATTCCGCGGTGAAGATCTACCGCAGTCACACGATAACCATGACGCGCTAAGTGGCATGCTGTCCTTCCCGTACCGCAACCCACTTCAAGTATCTGAATACGAGGTGGCAGAGATAAGGACTCCAGCAATTGCACCGTTGCTTCGAAACCACCCGGATGCGCACTGCCTTCCCCCAATCCAGCCAGTAAATCATGGTAGTCCATAACTCCAACTCCTTCCTACACCCTTCAGTGTATGGAGCAATTTCAAAAACGGCTCCTCCCTATGCTTTTTCCGGGTACTCGTCCATACCAAAACTCCTACCTTTTACTATGATATAGAAACCGTTGATTTCAGGCGGCAACCGCAACTACGAGGGGGATATGCATGTATAGAATTCATCCGGTATGTGAAGATACGGTGTCTCCGCACGTTGGACGCCCGGTTTGTCTTATTATGAAAGACGGGAAGCATATGTATGGCACACTTGGAAGATGTCGTGATGGCAAAATATATTTAGATGGCTGTTACGAGGGACCTCGACTCTCTTCTGTTCAAACCAAGCAACAGCAGCATAAAAAAGGTAAAAAGAATGCTGCCAAAACGGTTCAATCCTCAGCTTATGGTCCGTATGGTTATGGGCGCGGATATGGTCGTGGATACGGACGCGGGTTCGGTACAGGATTTGACATTGCACTCGTCTCTACACTCCTGTTACTGCCTTTCCTCTTCATCTAATCTTTAGAACGTGAACGAGTAGCTCATTCGTGTTAGTTATCGGTGAATAAAGCAATAAGCTTCTCGCAGTGCGAGAAGCTTATTTTTTAATATAAAATGCACTTTGTTATAACAACAAAAAAGGCATTCGCCAAAACGAATGCCAGGAACTTCATATTTAGTACCCATACCTTTAAACAACAGGTGTCTATTTAACTTAAAAAAAAACACCTCGTAAGAGGCGGGTAAGCTATGTTAAATCCGATTTCCTTTAGACATCGTTTTCAGGTTACTATTCGAATTCTCAAGCAATGGCAGCATCCTAGTCGTGCTAACCATCTCAGAAGCACATATCGGACAAGTAGGCACGCTATCAAACGCAAAATTGTCCCGCATCCATCCTTTGCACGTATCACTCGTACATTCCCAGATTGCCGCATCCGCTTGTGGAATCTCTTCCAACGGTTTTTTGCGATTATACATGACTTCTACCCCCTTTGTTATGGAAAAACATCTAACCGACGTTATTTCACAGAAACCTATCTTAGCGGAAGTTCGCACTCCACCAGACTCCTGCCTCGACAACTATTGGGCCAACTTTCATTATATAACAAAAAAAAGAAGCTGCCTTTACCATTATAACATGTTAAAGGCAGCTAGCTTTAATTACAGTTTTACAACTTCTTCTGCTTGAGGACCACGGTTTCCTTGTACAATTTTAAATTGCACGCGTTGACCTTCGTCCAGCGTTTTGAAGCCTTCGCCTGTAATAGCGCTGAAGTGTACGAATACATCTTCTCCGCCTTCAACTTCGATGAAACCGAAGCCTTTATCAGCGTTGAACCATTTTACTGTTCCGTTTTGCATGTGAATTACACCTCCAAATAAAGATTAACATGTTCCTTTGTTCTTTGCAGCAAGCAAATAAAAATTCACACATTGAAAAAGGTACCAGTCATAACCTATAAGTGATCGCCCTTTACAATATGTGAATTAGGTTTTCCACTTCTCTACAACATGTACTTATTATAACTCTGATTCTGCCAAAAAGCAAATCTTTGTATTTTCTTTTCAAACAGCTTTGGAAATACATGTTATTCCGCGCAGTACAACAGGGTTTTCAAGCCCCCCTGCTCCTGCACGGTCTTACCAAAGGATATGCAAAAGCTATCCAAATTATACCCTTTTTTATAAAAATTCCGAGCGCATGCAATTTTAGCGTTCCTGTATGGTTCTGTATTGCCTCATGAATGCTATGTCCAGGCCCACGTAAAGCTATCTCGATCCCAAGCAATCCGTCCACCGTGCAGCTTGCGGAACGCTTTTTTCACTTCTTTTGCTAAGGATGCATTCCCGCTCTCATTCACAAACACAAATTCTTCTCCAAAATTGGATTTCACATATGCTATAGCAGCTTCTTGACGAAGCGTGCCCGTGAATTTAATCTCCTGTACCATCCATTCTGCCACTTCCTGTGCAGTTTTCTCCATATTACACCCACAATCGTACATCGTACGGTTTAACTTACGTTTCAACACGCAACCTGTTTACCGTCTAATTAAGTATAACACGTTCCATAGGATTGACGGCAATCAGACTATCATGTCAATTTTTTTATCAATTAACGGGTTTAGAAGTATGACTTGATTCCATGTTATGTCGATGTGTTCGCAGACTATATGTTAACCAGATGCAGTAACCCACAAGTACAACTAATATAAAGATGTCATAAGGGAGCGTTCCTGTATCTTGTAAATCGTCTCCCAGAAATTGAATTAAATTATGTACAAAGTGAAATAAAACTAATGGCACAATATTTCCGTTCTTGAGCATTAACAGTGCCAAAACAGCCCCAATCAAAAGAGCGTAAACAAGCTGCAAAGCAATATCAGCTATATCTTGGCCGGATAGAGCATTCATAATATGCGTAATCGAAAAAAGGATACTGGAGGTTAGGACAGCAGCAACTGCACTCTTTCTTAGAAGGATATTAAATACCAATCCACGATAAATCGTTTCTTCAACAAAAGCGACTAGCAGGGTGAAGAAGATAAAAAAGATCACCTTGGATAGTGTAAGTTCTCCAAATCCCTTCAAAGCGATTGTACCCAATACAAGTAGTAGCGGAATATAATACTTTGCATGTTGCGCTGGAATGGTTCTTAAAGACCGGAATCCGATCTCACCCCACTTGCGCCGCAAGGTTAAATAGGTGATGAGTACAATTGCAATCGGTATAAATGACAGGAGCACAGGAGACGTGTAGTCCAGTTGCTTGATCGTTGCCACTGCACCTGCTGCAAACACAGCGAATAAGAGCAAAAGCTCAATGATGACTACAGCCAGGATTGGTCTCCTTTTTGAGAACGATTCTTTTCTAATTTGTGCGTGTGTCATCGGGTAGCACCAGCCTCTTTTCATTTTCTTTTGTCGATGTCACCAAAATTAGGATGACACTATAGTTGTACTACAATATGCAATATATTACAGTATCCTTTTTTGGATAAAACTATAAAAGTAACAAAAAAGAGACTTTCTTGAAGGGGTTTTCCCCTAAAATCAGGTATGGCTTATATCTAGTTCTGTACATTATAGTAATATGAAAATTTTACACCTTCATTCCTGCAGGGTAACAACCACGGAGCAACGTCTTATTATAGAGAGAATCCAAAGACCGTGCAGGACGCACATCAAAGATCAGGGGGAACTTATGAAAGCACTATTTCAACGCTGGGGACATCTGCTGGCTATACTATGTATACCGTTGCAAGGCTCCATTTATGTTTTTTTAGGTAGTAACACGGGTAGTGACGTCTTCTACAATTATGCTTGGATTGATACCCAAATTCCTTTTATCAAAGAATTTATCTACCCATATATCAGTTGGATGCCCATTCTGTATCTTGGATTTATCTATCTGGGACTGACCAACAAATCATTATTTTGGCGTACATTACTTACGTATAACGTAGGGGTCATCGCGGCCAACATCTGTTTTGCGGTGTTTCCGACACATGTACCACGGCCTGTTGTAGGTGGCACCGATTTGAGTAGCTGGCTGGTTCAGTTCATTTATACGAATGATGCACCGTTCAACTGTTTTCCAAGTATCCACTGTCTCACGAGCTACATGCTGTTTATTATCATCAACCGTCATTTGAACTTCAAACCGGTGCTACGAATCTCGTTATCCGTTTGGTTATGGTTGATCATCGCTTCCACTGTCTTTGTAAAACAGCATTCTCTGCTCGATGTTGCCGGTGGAATCCTGTTTGCTGAAGCAGCCTACTGGGCAGTTCATGCAGCACTCCTTCGTCGTAGCTCGGCTCACCAAAAAGAAAAACAAACGCTGGGTGCCACCAACACCAGCAGCAATGCTTAAATTAGTAATAACACACAGGTTGGTGCAATTCACCACCTGGTACATTAAAAGAGAGCCGAAGGCTCTCTTTTTTATTCGCTCATCCACTTGCGTATCTACACCTACATCTATCTCTAATCCCATACCTTTAGCCTTCATGTCTTTTTAATAGAAGAAAGAAGCAAAATTAACCCTTCAGACGAACGATTCCATAATACCCATTACTGCGGTTATCAGATTACAGGCGGACGCTCATGCAGAAAATCAGACGGCGGGCTTCCAATAATTCGTTTGAAGATTCGGTAAAAATAAGACAAGTCGCGATAACCGAGGAATTCAGCAACTTCTTGGATAGAGAGCTGTGACTCGGTAAGCAGGTATACGGCTCTCTTCATTCGTTGATCATGGACATATTGGCTAATAGTCTGGTTGGTCATACTTTTAAATAACGCTGCTGCATAGTTAGGGGTCTTACCAATCTCATCACCCAGCTCTTCCTTCGTTACCTTCTCTCTATAATGACGCTCAATATATCGTTTCATACGCTCCGCCTGCATATGACGCTCCGGTGGAATAATTCCTCGATCCATCTCACGATTCACGTAAATTAACACTTCCATCAATAAGGCTTGGCTCATCATGACATAATAAGAAGGGCGCTCCTGCCACTGCTGATGAATAGTCTTCATACGTTCATGGATCAGTTCGTAACATCCTGGCTTATGCCGCAAGACCTCTGCTCGGTCTAATGCTGACAGTGACTCAGGCGTTTGTCCTGTTAATTGCACAACAATCTGGGTATGTGTAACAGTAGGGATGCTTTTACCATAATAAGCAACACCACCAGGAATAATAAGTAGCTCGCCTTTCTCCATGATCAGTTTTTCACCGTTCACCCAATATACACATTTTCCATAAGTAACCAAGCTAAGACGCCACGTTTGCTGTGTTTGCACGGCTTCTTCGAACCATCCGACACCGTTAATGTGTCGTACTTCTAACGGAGTGACCATAATACACCTCATTATTGGACTATACTCCAATCATTGTACTATAGTTCATACCCTGATTCGACAGAAAACGCTACAATACACATATAAGCAAAATATGAGGAGGAAATAGCATGTTAAAAACAAAAATTATTTGTACTATGGGACCTGCTTGTGACTCAATCGAATTATTAAAGGTAATGATCCAGGAAGGTATGACGGTTGCCCGTTTGAATATGGCTCACGGCGAGCTGGAAGATCACGTTGGACGGATCAACAACATTCGTCAAGCAGCTTCTGAGTTGAACACATATGTACCAGTCATGATGGACATCAAAGGACCAGAAGTACGGATTGGTAAATTGAAAGAAGCATCTTGCCACCTTCAAGCAGGTAAAGAGCTCATCCTTACAACAGAAGAAATTCTCGGTGACGCAGAACGTATCTCCGTAAACTATCCAGAATTGAACCTGGTTGTGAAGCCTGGGGATCGCATTCTGATCGATGATGGTCTGGTTGATCTGACTGTATTGTCTGTCGAAGGTTCAGATATTCATTGTAAAATCATCAGCGGGGGCATTCTGAAGCCACGTAAAGGTGTTAACTTGCCAGGAATCAAAACGACACTCCCAGGTGTTACTGAGCGCGACGTGATGCACATTGGTTTCGGTATCGAGAACAACATCGAGATCATTGCAGCTTCATTTGTACGTAAAGGCGATGACATCCGTGAAATTCGCAGCATCTTGAAAGAGCGTGGTGCGGATCACGTACAGATCATCTCCAAAATCGAGAACCAAGAGGGTATGACCAACTTGGATGATATTATCGAAGCTTCTGACGGTATCATGGTTGCTCGTGGTGACCTTGGGGTAGAAGTACCAATTGAAGACGTACCAATGATGCAAAAAGAAATGATCGATAAATGTAACCGGGCAGGTAAACCGGTTATCGTTGCAACACACATGCTGGAGTCCATGCAAGTGAACCCACGTCCAACTCGTTCTGAAGTAAGTGACGTAGCTAATGCCGTACTTCAAGGCGCTGACGTTGTCATGTTGTCTGGTGAATCCGCTGCAGGTAAATATCCAGTACAATCCGTTCGTACGATGGCAGCAGTTGCGCGTCGTGCAGAAACGATGATTGATTACAAAGAACAATTTGCTCAAAAATCCGCACAGCAAGTTGCTGATATCACTGAGGTTATTAGTCAAGGAGCTGTAAGTTCTTCTCTCGTACTCAATGCCAAAGCGATCATCACTTCAACTGAAAGTGGCTTCACGGCGCGTATGATCTCCAAATATCGTCCGAAAGCTCCAATCATTGCGGTTACACAGCATGAAGAAGTGCTTGCGAAAATTTGCCTACTCTCAGGTGTTGTTCCAGTTATGGGAGATAAGGTTACTACAACGGATGAGATGTTCGAGTCCGCTACACGCAATGCGATCAAAACAGGTTATATCGAAAAAGGCGACATCATTGTATTGTCCGCTGGTGTACCGATCGGTCAATCCGGTAACACTAACCTGATCAAAGTTCAACAAGTATAAGTCCCTTTATATAAAGACTGACTTCAATATCGATGCATAATAAGCCGTTTCTCTATTACAGAGAAACGGCTTTTTTGAGGAATTTATCCGCTGCGAGCGGATGAGCTAACCCCCTCGTTCCTATTACAAATTACGTGAGAAATTCACTAAGTCCTGGGACATCGTGTTGATCTCATCCATGGACGCATTCACCTGTTGTGTGAGAGCAGCCTGATTCTGTGTCAGTGTAGACATGTTGCTGATATGTTCCAGAATCTGATCAATGAGTGTCTTCATTGCATGCATACTGTCTTCAATATTAACCGTTGCATCAGAGCTATGATCTGCTAGTTTACGCACTTCCCCCGCAACGACGCCGAATCCAAGTCCCAGCTCACCTGCACGCGCAGCTTCAATTGCTGCGTTCAATCCAAGCAGATTCGTCTGACTTGCAATTTCTCGGATAAATGTCGTAATATTCTTCGTTTCATCCGCACTAACCTTCACCTGCGTAGCAGCCTCAGCAGATAATTCCTGTGCTGTCACCAGCTCCTGCGCCTGATCCGTAATCGAGTTAATACCCCGCACCATCTCACTGATGGATTCAGACAACTGCTCTGTTTTCAGATTCATCGCTTCGACAACCTGGGCTTTGTTCTTCTCATGGGTCACATCACGTATCGTTCCAGCTACACGCAGTGGAACTCCATTATTGTCTCTAATCGTCTCACCACCCGCATGATACCAGCGATATTCACCATCCTTACGTTGTAAGCGATAGTCCAGATCATAAGGTGTACGTCCGCTATAGTCATTCATATGTTCAGCAAACGCATTAATGGTGCGATCATGATCTTCCGGATGAAGACGAGAGCTCCAACTATTGAATACATTGGGGAAATCATTCTCATCTTTGAATCCGAGTTCTCTTCGGAACTGAGGTGACCACCAAAATTCATTGTTCGGATTAACCACATCTCCAGCGACAACAGTCATATCCCAGGGTGCTTCGACCAACGCACGATTGACAAGGTCATAACGTGTTACGAGTGCTTCAAGTTCATCCGACTCCGTCTTCTGATCATGGATATCAAACATGATACCTAAGAGCT
This sequence comes from Paenibacillus sp. MER 99-2, assembly GCF_023714095.1. NCBI lineage: Bacteria > Bacillati > Bacillota > Bacilli > Caryophanales > Paenibacillaceae > Paenibacillus > Paenibacillus sp. MER 99-2. The sequence continues at coordinate 12,369 of NZ_JAMAUZ010000017.1, forward strand.
TGATTGGAACCCCCGCATTGTTTCGAATTACCTGGCCAAGACAACGGAACCACCGAACCTCGCCACTTTTTAATATCATTCGACTTATCACGTTGTACGGGGCAGCTTCCCTAGGGTTATTCACATTTTCCGTGATTGCTTGCACCAATTGTGGTCTGTCCTCCGGATTAACGGATTTCGCCCAGCTTGCAAATTCATTAGGGTAATCCTGTGCATTCGCATAACCAAGCATGCGTCGGAATTCATCGGAGAACGACACTTTATTATTGCGATCAAGCGCATCCCCAGCAACGATGTTAGACTCCCAGACCCCAATGTTCATCACTTGATTTAACATGGTCAGCCGTAACGTCAATGCTTCATTTTTTTGGTTCATTATATGTATAGCTTTATTCACATTGCTTACAATCTCAGCATATTCGCGTAAATCTGTCCCCACAGTGGAGAGTTCATTAACCTCATTGTTCTCTGCATCTACCACGAGTTTACGGCTATATTCCAGCAACTGTTGTAGCGAATCATTGGGCTTGTTCGTTTGGGTACGGTTAAACAGCATATTCATTTCTCCTCTTCAGTTATACACCTATATTTCGACATGATCTGACATGAGTTCAGATTACACCCCCTCCTGCGTAAATACAATAAAAATAAGCGCCACATCGGCGCTTATTGGTTTTTATTTTTTTGAATACAGGTCTTGCTATCTTTCATTCCTGATCATCTACCGATTACCAACCAAACTGAAGGGTCTTCCCTGTCTCTACCCAGCTCTTGATGCTGCTCAAAATCATCCACCAGCTCTGCTGTGCATTCGCGATTGACGGATGATTGTCCGTGAACTGATCATTAATTAAGGTCAGCTTGGTACATTCCCCTACGGTCTCTAGTTGGAAGGACACTCTGGATTGCAGCTCCTCATGATTCGCATGATAGGATGGGCCGGGGTGCTCCAGATAACTCAAGGTAGACAAGGGTTCGAACTCCACAATCTGTCCATACACATGAACGGTCTCTTCCCCATCGTTCCCTGGCCCAACATAAGCAAAAGGCTGACCAGGCTGAAAGTTCGAACGTAGCTCACTGCCAAAGAAGCTGCTACGTGTACCATCTGGAGAGATTAGGGCACTCCACACCTCTTCTAGTCCAGCATTGATATAAAACTCATACTTCAGCTCCACACAATCCACTCCCTTTATGTAATTGATGTACAAGCGAGTTACTTACATGACTATCCTATCGTTATACCCTAAAGGTGTATTGTAAAAACACGACAAGGCATATGTTAGTTTACCTCTAAGAGGTTATTCACAAAGCCAACTAATGCATCCGTTTTTCTTTCACTAAAAAAGTATCGTTATCCATATTCTTCTATGATATATTGAAATGCAGATGAATAGACAGATCCGTTCCTTATTTCAGATTTATGACACACTTTAATGCTACAATATGAACGACTACAGGTTTAACCTGTAGTCGTTTTTGGATACAGCAGAAAACTTCCACACTCTACATAAAGATTAGCTATACGACAACGATCTAGAATGACAAGAATGATAAAGGATGACAAGGAGGTTAACACGAGATGCAATCCGCGAATGATATGAAGAGAGCTAACATGGGTATACTGAAATTTGATCAGATGGACACCACATATCAGTTGAAGCGTTATGCTCCTTCTGAAGCATTAAGCACCTGGGTGAGGCACTTCTGGATTGCGTCCTGGGATCTTACTGGGAAGCAACCTTATCCGCAGCATATCGTTCCTAATCCTTGTGTGAATCTCATTGTCGAGCACGGAAATACTTTTTTCTATGGCCCTTCTAAACGAAAATTCACTTACAAAATTAAGGATAAAGGAAGTGTTTTTGGCGTAAAATTCAAGCCTGGCGGTTGTTATCCTTATCTCCGTACACCTATATCTTCACTACATGGCAATCCTTTGCATGTTGAGCCAATCCTTCATGTTACCTCAGACGAACTTGAAGATAATCTGCTTGGAATGAAGAACGATTCGGAAAAAGTCAGTTATATGGATCAACTTCTATTTAAACATATGCCGGCCAAGGATGATAAGGCTCAATTCGTTGGCGAGATTGTTTCGCAGATTGAACTAAACCGCGATATGCTGAGGGTGGACGACCTGGCTGCCTGTTTTAACATACATACCAGACAACTTCAGCGGCTGTTTAATCAGTATGTAGGGATAAGCCCCAAAACAGTAATTAAGTTATATCGTCTGCAAAATGCGGCTGAATCCATCGAACAAGGCTCTCACTACGATTTAGTCCAACTCTCTCAGGATCTTGGATATCATGATCAATCGCATTTTATTAAAGACTTCAAGTCGATCATAGGCAGCACACCCGAAGATTACGTAAATAACCATTCAAAACATTGATTCTACGCTCGACTGACGAATCTTATATCTAACGAATGATGAAGAATAGTATGTGTACACACAATTAAATTGCACAAAATTATATTTATACTTCCAGTTTATAAGAGAAAGCTTTATACTGGTATACAAGTAATCAAATACATATGAGAAAGCAAGGTGTTTTTTCGTGATCAGTACGATTTTTGTAGCTCTTGTTGCTATTGAACATTTGTATATCCTCGTGATGGAGATGTTTATGTGGACCAGCCCGCGTACAATGAAAACATTTGGTACCACGCCTGAATTTGCTAAGTCCACCAAGTCTCTTGCAGCTAATCAAGGTCTGTATAACGGATTCCTCGCTGCGGGTCTGATCTGGGGACTACTGTATCCGGACTCAGCTGTTGGACAGCACATTCAAATTTTCTTCCTAGCCTGCGTAGTCATTGCGGCTATTTATGGAGGAGCAACTTCCTCCCGCTCGATCATCGTTAAACAAGGTTTGCCTGCCATTATTGCATTGCTTCTCGTCCTGTTCCTCTAATCACATGCATTATCATGACATCTCGGATTATTACATTCTCCCCATATGTTATGGTAAGGTAGTGACATAGAGCTTATGTCAATTACTGTGATTGGTTGAAAGGAGAACGTCTTATGGGATTGTTTGATAAACTTCGACGTCGTAAAAAGGAAACTGTGCAGGTAGATGAGGTTTCAACGTCCACTCCGCAATATGAAACCATCGTTGGATTCGTTCTGTTAGAACGTGAGGAATGTGATTTGAATGTCTTCATTCATAAGATGAAACAGGAATGGGACATAGACATTGAGGAACAACCGGAAGAAAGCAATTTATTTTTCGAAGTGAACGGTATGCAAGTGGTATGCGCTCATATAGCGGCTCCTGTGCCTGATCGCGAAGTCGAGGAGAATGCCAAACTTAATATACTGTGGCGGGAAGCGGAGCAGGTGACTTCCCGACATCAATCGCAAATTATAGTTTCTGTTCTGAATGCAACCGATGCGATTCAAGGACATATTCTATTCACCAAGACAGCTAGCGCCCTGTTACAGATGGATCATACACTCGCCATATATCTAGCGCCACTTGTTGTGGAAGCAAGTCAATACGTAGAAGTCAGTCGGTGGCTGAAGGAGGACGAGCTCCCCGTATCGCTGTGGGTGTACATTGGTTTATTCCAAGATGCTCAAGGTGCTTCGGCTTATACATACGGTTTAAGTAGGTTTGGGAAAGACGAGATGGAAATCACCCAATCTGCTGAAGCGTTAAGTGATGTGTATGAGATGATGTTTATGACTACAACTTATGTCATCGAGAATGATGTCACGTTGCACGACGGGGAGACTCTTGGGTTTACCGCAGAACAGAAGCTGCCAATCACTCGTTCGCAGGGAATAGCTACAGAAGGTCATAGTCTCAAAATAGGTTATTAGTCTGTTACTAGCGATAGATAATGCAATACCATATGTTACATCCCCATAAAGCTGCCTTTATCGTTTATAGATATGGCAGTTTTTTTGGTTTTTAATTTCGCTTGTTGGCTTATTGCTGCACGTCCTCAGATTAACCCACGCATACGACTAAATAGTCCATAAGTATTACACAGAGCCAATTACAGTTTTCATTTATGCTAAAAATAGGTATAATTATTAGGTAAATAGACTCACATTTACATACATTTCATGACTGAGGAGTTGCCTAAATGTCCGTTAGACTTTTAGATTCAGACACATCCATTTTGGAGATTATTTGGGATGGAATTGTAACGCCAGAACAAGTGGAACAGGCGAACATACAAATTCAACAACTGAGTAAGTCACTAGGGGATTCATTCGATGTGTTGGTTGATATGCGTAATATGAAAGCATTCCCCCAAGATACCAAAGAGAAAATTGTAGAGCATCAGAAAATGCTTACGCAAATGGGCATGAAACGCGCCAGTGTGGCCGTTGGTGGAGCCATTGCCAAAATGCAGTTGAATCGAATTTCCAAAGATTCCAATCATCAAACCGAGTTTCAATGGGAAACGTATGATGAAGCATTGGCCTTTTTGCTAAAATAATCAATCGACGCTTTCGACCTATCGTTCACGAGCATTCCAATCTAAACTGCACATAAAAAGGCACTTCCTGATGGAAGTGCCTTTTCTGCTCTGTTCTGTTCTGCCCTGAATTCCACTGTTCTCTTTTCGACCGTAGGTACAACCTGATCTTCCAGTGAAAATCCAAGATTTATTTCATTTGGAATTCTAAATTTGGATCTACGCTCTCTTACTGTATAGCGCATACCATCGTGACCGATGTATCACACATGCCTACTTCAATAAATCCAAATCGACGATACAATCGAATCGCTTCGTTATCTGGATCAACACTAAGTGACACGGCAGCAATATCCCTTTGCTTCGCTTCTTCCAATGCAGCTTGAATTAAGCGTGTACCCACGCCCTGTCCGCGTACTTCTTCAATGATCGCCATTCCCATCTCTGGTGTCTCCGCATTGACGTAGCCGAATCCTGCATTGTGTTCATCGAAGAACCTTAGTGTAATTGAGCCTAATCTTCTGTCCTGCCCCTCTTGAGTAGCCACAGCCACAAATCCAAAGTCGCCTTCTCTTCCCCATCCATCTACGTATTTAGATAAACCAGGGCTATGGATAACATCCCGTTCAAATGCCTCGTCTCCCTCTCTGGTATACAAGGATGCATATAACATTTCCCACAAAAATGGAACATCTCGCTCATCAATGGGTCGAACGACAATATCAGTCATGCAGCCTCCTCCTTTAACTTATTAAAAATACGTTCAAGTTCATTAAAGTTGAATTCATTGTTGGTGATTTCAAAATCCCCAAAGGCATCCCTTGTTGCGGCACCATTATAAGTAGATATCGTATTTTCACTATAGACCCAAACCCCGAAATGTTCTGTAAATCGTCCCTCCTTATTAATTACAATACGTATTTCGTAATAATGGGGTAGATCATTGAAAGGGTTCGCCTCTTGCACTTTTTTGAGTTCAACATCTTTGAATAGCTTCAAAACATTCTGGATTCCCTTTTGATCTCTAAATTGGACTTCTTCTGCCTCAGCGGACGAGATTCTTGTAATCTTACGTATCTGCAATAGCTCAATCTTATCAAGCATGGTCATATGATCGGTTACCTCTGAGCGAAACGTAGTATGCTGACTCTTCACATATAACGGGATTGCAACAGCGGCAACTACAATGACCGTAACTATAGCTAGAATATACTTCGTTCTATTTTTCATATGACAGCGATACACCCTTCTCATAAAAATTCAATAAAGTTCTATAGCGTGGATGCTCAGAGCTTTACCCAACCTGATCCACTGAAATATCTACGATATCCCTTTTCTGATCCGTCCACTGATTCCATTGGAAACCAAAGCTGTTGCCGAAGCTCCTCATCTGATAACGCGCCTAATTCATAATTATGCTGACCTTCACTGCTCAACCAATCGGCGGAAGCACTAAAATTGACCTGTACGCGGGATTTATCATGCTTAGTCACGATCACATAATTCTTCACAAGTTTAGTCGAATCGGCATCCTCTGGGGTCAAATAACTTGTATTTTCATATACCTGCCGAAACTCCCTATGTATCTCAGATCCATCCCGAACTTCTTCAATTTCTGCAAGGAACCCGGTTTGCACATCGACACCAGCTCCTAGATCGACAAGTGCGGTATATTCTGCATGATAGATATTGGAGGAGTAAGATCCAGTTGGCACCTTAAGCTGAGAAAAATCCTCGCCTGTAAGCTCCAGATATCTAGAATGGAATTGTTCAGAGGACAAGTTAGTCATCTCCCAATGGAAGGCTACATCACTAAGAGAATCCATTACAATCTCAACCTCAGCAGTAGGAGGTGTGTGGTCTTCTAATTCTTGTTCTTGCGAGAGATTAAGCAGAATCAAGAGCGCAACAAAGCAAGCAGATAAGATGTATCCCCACTTTTTAATGATACTCACTCCCCTTTTTCACCTAACCTCTTAGACTTTTAAACTCCTAGAACAAGTCCCTACTTTTTCCCTATCTATGTAAATAACGTTGATTCTACATGAAAGTTATTCATTAATTTCAATTGAAATCGTATTCAGAAATATTATCTCTAAAATTTTAAATTTATATGACGATATACTTCATAAGCTTTTAACCATGCTAACACATTTATGACATCTAGGGGGAGAAGTAACGTATGAAATTAAAACTTAAATTGATGTTGGCCTTCCTGATCACCGTCCTTGTTACAGCAGGTGCACTCGCACCACTAGGTCTGTATCAGTCAGGCAAACAAGCCACTCAAAGTGTGAACAACAAACTAGACGGATTGGTATCTGCTGCAACATTTCAGTTGGACGGTTGGTTACATGGCAATGAGAAATTAGTAGAAACGGTGGGGCTTGTGTTCCAGGAAGCTGTGCCAGCTTCTGATGTGAATGAAGACTATCTGTCCATCATGTACCAAGGCACCAACCAGAACAATATAGAGGATTTATATTACGGTAACGAGGATGGTCAGTTTATAAATGGTTCCGATTTCGTCCAAGCAGCAGATTATGATCCCAGAGAACGTTCCTGGTACAAAGAAGCTGTAGCAGCCGACAAACTGATCTTTACCGATCCATACATCGATAACAAATCTAAACAATTCACGGTGTCCATCGCCATGCCTGTAAAAACAGAGAATGGTGCGCTACAAGGAGTTGTAGCTTCTGATATTTTGCTCTCCAAATTAACCGATACGGTTAATCAGATTGATCTGGGTGGGTTAGGGTACACCTTCATGCTTGATAAAAATGGCGTCATCCTAGCTCATCCCAAAGCTGAGCTTGCAAGCACCTCTGCCGCCGACAATGCTGAATTGGGGCCTCTACTGCCAGAGATGTTAGCTAATCCATCAGGACAGGAGTCCTTCCAATATAACGGGGATAACCTGCTTTTATACTTCAAACAGATTCCAAGTACCGGCTGGATTGTCGGTTCAGTCATTTCTGAAAAACTCGCTTATGCTGAATATTATCAATTACGCGACCAATACATTCTCATTATCACAGTTACGCTCGTCGTTGTTTTGGCAGCAGCATATGGTGTTGCCGCTCGTTTAATCAAGCCTTTGAAACGACTCCAGCTCATGTCAGCTCAAATGTCTGAAGGTGATTTCACAGGACGTGTTCCTTCCAAAGGAAAAGATGAATTTGCCGAGCTTGGAGTGGCTTTCAATTCAATGTCTGATCAGCTCAGTCAGTTGTTACAACAGGTACAGCAGTCTGCAGATCGGGTTCAGGACATTTCACATGATATGGAGAATCATACCGGGAATACCCAGCGCATCGCCGAACAGATCTCCATCGCTACAGACGAGCTCGCTCAAGGGTCAAGCAGCCAGGCAGAGTCTGTCTATGAAGGCTCTAACCGACTAACCGAAATGAGCCACACCGTCAACGACATTAATGGCAGTATCGAGCAATCGGTAGCTATGATGCAGGAGGCAACAGACGCCATGCACGCAGGATTACAAGCCGTAGACCATCAAGTGCATCTCGCAGAAGATAACCGTAAATCTATTCAACAGGTCGGAGAATCCATTCACTTATTGGCGGATAAATCTCGCAAAATTGAAGATATCGCCAGCATGATCCGTGATATTTCGGCTCAGACGAACTTGCTCGCCCTGAATGCCTCCATCGAAGCTGCTCGTGCGGGAGAGCAAGGACGTGGGTTTGCCGTAGTTGCGGGTGAAGTACGCAAACTAGCTGAGCAATCTTCCCAGTCTGTAGATTCCATTATTGTGCTGCTGAGTGAAATTCAGGCTGCGAGCAGTCAAAGCGTCGATGAAGTAACGTCTGCCGAGCAAGTCACCCAACAACAAGTTGCTTCCGTTCATGACATGCGGGATGTATTTGCACGAATTAAACAATCGGTCGATGGCATTGACCATCAGGTGAGACAGGTTTCTACAGCGACCTCTGAACTCGACAGTAATGCAGGGAAAATTGCCGAGGTGATCTCTAGTGTTGCCGCGATGTCCGAACAGAGTGCTGCTTCCACAGAAGAAGTCGCTTCTTCCACTCAAGAGCAGTTCAATTACATTACAACCATTTCAGAACGCTCTAGAGAATTAACGAATCACGCCAACACGTTATTTAACGAAGTTAAGAAATTTAAAATTTAATATTCCTCCATACTAAATATCTGCTTCATTTTGACGATATATTATCTAAGTTGTAAGTCTTAAAGTTTCATTCAAACAGAAGAAATAGAATTGGATGCTTGGGGGGAATGGGAATGAAGCTCAAACCAAAATTAATGATGATGTTTCTCGCCGCCGTACTAATCACGGCAGTTCCACTTGCAGCTCTGGGCTTGATTCAAACCGAGAAACAAGCCACGTTACATGTGGACACCAAATTAAAGGGACTAATGACCTCATCAGCCAACGAGTTAAATGGATGGATTAGCAGTAACGCTAAGGTTGTTGAAACGCTGGCGTTCATCATTCAGGAGGGTATACCTGAGGGGCAGCTCAATGCAGATTATTTTAATATTATGAAGCTTGGTAGCAATAAAGAAAGCCTTTCGGATCTCTATTTTGGTGCAGAACAAAACGGTGATTTTCTTAATGGCTCCGGATGGGTGCCTGACGCTGATTACGATCCCCGAAAACGACCATGGTACATGGAAGCCAAGCAGGCTAACCAATTAACATTCTCCGATCCTTATCTAGATATGGTGACCAATCAGTATGCGGTGTCCATCGCCATGCCGGTACAGAATAAGGAAGGTCAACTGCAAGGAATTGCAGCAGCCGACCTGCTTCTCTCTACCCTTACTGACACGGTGAGTAAAATCAACCTGGATGGGCTAGGATACACCTTTTTAATTGATAAAAAAGGACAGCTCTTGGCTCACCCTGATGACAAGCTCGTGAATACATCAGCTGCGGATGATCCAGAACTCCAGCCTTTACTGGCTGATATGCAAGCTAACCCGTCAGGGCAGAAGCTTTTCCGTTACAACGATGAGAATTATTCCTTGTTCTATCACCAGATTCCGAGTACAGGCTGGGTGATTGGTGCAGTAATTTCCGAAAAGCTCGCTTATGCCGAGTATTACACCTTACGTAACAATTATATTCTGATTATTGGAATTACACTGCTCGTTGTGATGGCTGCATCGTATTGGATCGCCTCACTCTTCATTAAGCCTCTGAGAAATCTGCATGGCACATCCCAGCAGATGTCGAGTGGTGATTTTACCAGCCGAGTGAACATTAAAGGCAGAGATGAATTTGCCGAGCTGGGCACGGCATTCAATCAGATGTCCGATCAACTGAGTGCGCTGCTTCAACAGGTGACCTCTTCCGCGGATCAGGTACAGCGTATCTCTGGTGAGATGGAAGAACATACGAACAATACAAAGCGCATAGCAGAGCAGATCTCCATTGCCACAGATGAACTGGCTCAAGGCTCCAGCAAACAAGCCGAATCTGTCTACGATGGCTCAAGTCGTCTGTCAGAGATGAGTGATAACGTTAGCGGTATTCACCGCAGTGTAGAACAATCCGTCGACATGATGCGTGAAGCAAGTGAAGCTATGCAAGTCGGGATTCAGGCAGTTGACCACCAAGTCGAGCTTGCAGGCGATAATCGCAAATCTATTGACCGTGTTGGAGAGTCCATCACACTGCTGGCAGACAAGTCACAGAAAATCGAAGGCATCGTCGATATGATTCGTGGCATTGCCTCACAGACTAATCTGCTTGCCTTGAATGCTTCAATTGAAGCAGCTAGAGCGGGTGAACATGGACGTGGATTCGCCGTCGTAGCCGAAGAAGTCCGGAAGCTAGCCGAACAATCTTCAAGTTCTGCCCAGGATATCATCGTATTGCTGGATGAGATTCAGGCGGCCAGTCGCCAAAGTGTGCATGAGGTGGTTTCGGCTGAAGGTGGCATTGATCAACAAGTCGCTGCTGTGCATGAGATGCGCGAATCATTCACAAGGATTAAGCAATCCATTGACGGTATCAACAGCCAGCTAGGGCTTGTATCTTCTGCCACGACTGAACTGGATGGAAACGCAGGCAAGATTGCTGAGGTGATCTCCAGCGTAGCAGCCATGTCAGAGGAAAGTGCAGCTTCCACCGAGGAAGTTGCCTCCTCAACGCAAGAACAGGTTAATTACACGACGAGTATATCGAAACGTGCTAATGAACTGTCACAGCATGCCAACACATTATTCCAAGAAGTGAAGAAGTTCAAAATCTAAACGGAAACGTTCAAATTAGGACAAGATGTATTCCTTCGAAGCACTTCAGTAATGGATAAACGAACTTGTTCGTCCTTCACTACGCAACTTCTGAATCTGCTTCGCTCACGGAATGATCAACACAATAAATAAGCCGCGTCTCCCCTCAGGGAATCACGTGGCTTATTTATTGTATACTCCAGTGTTGTGCTTAGTGTGAGCGAGAGCGAGAGTGACGGTATAACGCCATGCGAGCATGCTCTTGTTAGCGTTCAACCTTACGTCCTGTTGACTCTCGTACCACCAACTCAGGCTTCAACACCTTCTGTTGTGGCTGCTTCTTGTGATCCTTCAACTCTTCAATAAGAATATCCACCGCATGACGGCCTAGTTCTTCAATAGGCTGAGCAATTGTTGTGAGCGGCGGGCTCGTCACTGACGCCAGAATGGTATTATCGAAACCAATAATCGACACATCTTCAGGTACACGTAGGCCTAGTTCCTTCGCTGCCTGTAGCGCACCTATCGCCTGTATGTCATTACAACAGAATAGACCTGTTGGGCGCTCGATATCGCTAAGGAGTTGAAGCACTTCCTGTTTAGCTGCGTTCAAGTCAGCAGAAGAAGCTCTGATCCGTTCCGATGCAAGCGTGTGTCCTGCCTGCTGCAGCTGCTCACGGAAACCTCGGATGCGTTCTTGACTACTGCTCACCTTGAACGGTTCAGATAACACAGCAAGACGGGTGTGCCTCAGTTCAAGCAAGTGCTGGGCGGCTAATGCACCACCTAATCGGTCATCAATAGCGACCGTGTGCACAGATAGCGTAGGCATCTGGCGGGCAATCAACGCAACAGGAATCGACTGTTGCAGCAGTGGTGCCAATATATCTGCATTATCGATCCCTGTTCCGATCATCATGCCATCGACTCTTTTTTGCTGTAACAGATTCAGGTAACGCTCTACCCGCTCGTCCTTGTTATCTGTACTGCAGATCACGACGCTATATCCCAGCTTGCGACTTCGATCCTCCACCGCCCGAGCCAGCTCAGCGAAATATGGATTCGAAATATCGGGAACGAGCAGTCCCAGCGTATATGTCTGTTTGCCTGTAAGTGCGGCGGCAATGGCACTTGGTTGATAGTGCAGACGTTCCATAATCTCCATGATCTCAGCGCGACGCTTTTCACTGATTTTCCCTTTGCCGTTAATAACCTGAGACACCGTCGCTATCGATACACCCGCTTCACGTGCTATATCGTAAATGGTTGCTTTCAATGTTATTTCCCCATTTGTTCTACATATAAAGTTCATTATACATAGGTAATCGTTTCTTCTTATTATGCAGGGGGATGTCCGCATAAGCAACCAACTGTAGGTTCTTCCCGTGCATAAAACAGGTTCATACATGTTAAGGACTCTGATGGAGTCTATCTTTTGTTCATCAGCCAATCATGGTCAGGATCGTTATGGAATTTCCATGTCCGCGTTGGCCCAGCCATCACGTTCAGATAATACACCTCATACCCTGGAGGAGCACCTACCGGATGATATCCACATGGGACAAGCACCACTTCACCATTGTTGACTGCCAGCGTCTCATCCACAGAACGATCATCGGTATAGATCCGTTGAATAGCGAAGCCTTGCTGAGGCTCTACACGGAAATAATATGTTTCCTCTAGCAATGACTCATCTGGCAGCGCATCTCGATCATGTTTATGAGGCGGATAACTCGACCAGTGTCCATCCGGTGTAAATACTTCCACGACAAGTAAACTGTCGGCTTCCTTCTGCTCTGGCAATATGTTATGGATCTGCCGTTCCAGATTACCATATCCTCGTGTCTCGACGCCTACATCCTCAGGTGCAATCAGACGTGCTGGATAACTTCCTTCACCAGGCGCTGCACATATAGCAATTTCAAGCTTGGTAAGTGCAGTAATCTGTACTTGATCCGAGCTTGGAACATACACGGAGTATGGAGGGATTTTCTCAAAAACGCTCATTCTGCGCCCAATACTCTCCCACGTGTTCTTCTGTGTACGCACATTCGCAAGTCCGCTAAGAAGAACGATACAGAGCTCCTGATCCTCGCTCTCACGCCCCCACGTCTGATTCTCCTCCAGCTGTACCACCTGAAATCCTACGTATTCCCAGCCGGCCGACTCTGGCGTAACGGTTAACAGTGTTCCATCCTCTGCTGGATTGAATTCGGGTTTCACTATGCGTTCTGACATGCGGTTACCGACTCCTCTCGAATTGCAATTTTAGAACAAAAGTGTGATAGCGGTTAACTTGTTAATTAAGATTGAACAGCCGTCTGCGAATCCACCGATACACTCGGTACCTCACGAAGTTTGACGGGTCTTCCCTGTTGGAGTGACATCCGAGCCGCATATGCAATCCGTTCTGCTTGAACCGCATCATGACCATCCACGATCACAGGTATATCCTTCAGGATAGCCTCTATAAACAGTGCTGTTTCTTGTACATACGCTTCGTTGTAACGTTCAAGGAAAAAGTGAAGTGGTTTGTCCCGTAGCAATCCCGTAGCTGTGCTAAGCTCTACCGTATTCGGATGATCATTGGCAGCCGCAGTGCTACCCTTTGATCCAAACACTTCCACACGCTGATCATATCCGTAAACCGCTCGGCGGCTGTTATCTATAACACCAATGGCTCCATTGGCAAAATTCATCGTTACAATCGCAGTATCCACATCTCCATATTCAGCAAATACAGGATCCACCAGCACATTGCCTTGTGCATACACTTCCTCTACTTCACTGCCTGAGAGATAACGAGCCATATCAAAATCATGAATCATCATATCCATGAAAATCCCACCTGATACTCGGATATATTCCGCAGGCGGCGGGCTAGGGTCACGAGAGGTAATCTTGATAATATGTGGCTCTCCGATGGAGCCATCCTGTACATGTGCGCGCACCTGTCTGAAATTATGATCAAAGCGGCGATTGAATCCGATCTGTAGCTTCACTCCTGCCTGCTGTACAGCCGCTACGGCTGTCTCTGTCTGATGAAGATCCATACTCACAGGCTTTTCACAAAAAATGTGCTTACCTGCTTGCGCTGCTAATTCAATAAGTGGCACATGAGTATCTGTTGAGGAACAGATCAACACAGCATCTACGTCAGGATGTTCAATAAGCTCTGTACTGTCCGTTGTTACCACAGAGATACCACGCATCCCTGCCCAAGCTTCAAGCTCTGGTCCCGCAAATAGATCACTTATGCCTACGATCTCCACATGAGGATTGCGCAACAAATTGTCGGCATGAATTTTACCAATTCGTCCTGCGCCAATAATACCCACTCTTACCTTGTCCTTGCCCATCCCGCTACCTCCCTGTATGCATATCAAGTCTTCCAAGACTTACTTAGGCTGTATTGTGATCAGACGATCACCCGTTGTTTACCAACGAGCCGTGACCATCTTTTTGCGCGTGTAAAACTCTACACCGTCTGAACCGTTGGCATGAAGATCCCCATAGAATGATTTCTTCCAGCCGGAAAATGGGAAGAATGCCATCGGCGCTGGAACGCCTAGGTTAATGCCGAGCATACCCGCATCAATTGTTTCACGGAATTGCCGCATGTGAGCTCCGCTACGTGTGAACAAGCACGCGCCATTAGCAAAATCAGAACGGTTTGCCAGCTCCACCGCTTCCTCAAGCGTCTCCACTCTTGCCACAGCGAGAACCGGAGCGAAAATTTCATCCTTCCAGATTTTCATCGTACTATCTACTTGATCGAATACGGTTGGCCCTACAAAGTAGCCTGCTTCCCCGCTTGCCTTATCCTTACGTCCGTCTCGAATCAATGCAGCTCCTTCTTGCTCTCCTGCCTCAATATACCCCAGCGTACGTTCCTTGTGTCCAGCACGAATGACTGGGCCTAGGAACACTCCCTCATCCAGGCCATTACCAATGGTAATCCGATCTGCAGCTTCCACCAGCTTCTGTACAAGTGCGTCTGCAACATCGCCTACAGCGACCACCACTGAACATGCCATACAGCGCTCTCCTGCGGAGCCAAACGCCGCGCTAGTAATTTCTTTCACTGTGAGGTCAAGGTCAGCATCTGGCATAACGATAGAGTGGTTTTTAGCACCAGCTAGCGCCTGCACCCGTTTGCCATGAGCGGAAGCCGTTTTATAGATATATTCAGCCACAGGCTGTGATCCGACAAAAGAGATCGCTTGAATCTGCTTATGTTCAAGCAATCCGTTCACGACATCATGTGCACCGTGAACGATATTAAGCACACCATCCGGCAGTCCCGCTTCCTTGAATAGCTCTGCCAAGCGTCCTGCCAGCAGAGGTGTACGCTCTGATGGCTTCAGGACAAATGTGTTTCCGCAGGCAATGGCCAGTGGGAACATCCAGCACGGTACCATCATCGGGAAGTTGAATGGGGTAATCCCCCCAATTACGCCTACTGGGTACCGATACATGCCTGACTCCAGCCCGGTAGCGATGTCAGGTAATTGTTTGCCCATCATCAGATTCGGGGCACCTGCTGCGAATTCCACGCATTCGATACCACGCAGAACTTCGCCGTAGGCCTCTGCGTAACTCTTACCATTTTCCAGCGTCACCAGCCTTGCGAGCTCCTCCCAATGTTCTACGAGTAACTGCTGATAACGGAACAAAATCCGTGCACGGCGTGGCACCGGGGTAACACTCCAGGATCGGAATGCCTCACGTGCTGTTTCAACAGCCTGGTCTACATCCGCACGCTCAGAGAGCGGCACATAAGCGATGATTTCTTCCGTAGCCGGATTCACAACAGGCTCTGTACGGGTAGATGTTGGGGTCACCCAAGTACCCCCGATCCAGTTTTGTACCATTGTCACATTTGTCGATGTCTCCGATGTTCCTTTTCCCATTGTCTTGTCCCCCTTCGTATATACGTGCCCCATGACGTCACCTGTACCTGAAATGGCAGTAGCGAAAATATTCCGTTAAACGATATAGGTTCAACTAAAGAAGGTTTAGTTGAACTGATGTATTTAATTAGTAGTTAATTAGTATACGATCCTCGGTAAACGGATCTGCATTTATGAGTAATGATGCGATCCAACGTTCACACTGTGATTTCGCCTCGGTTGCAGCGTTCGATATATTCATTCACCTGCTCCACCGTAGGCATTGCATCCGAACAACTGTGACTGGAGATGACGATGCTGGCTGCTGCAGCCCCATACCCCATACTGCGTTCAATCGTCCATCCTTGCATCAGACCATATAGGAATCCGGCTGCGTAAGAATCTCCGGCTCCAAATGTTTTGACAACACGAGCTGGATAACTATCCGCACGGTGGGATAGTCCTTCTCTTGTGTACGCAATGGAACCTTCCTTGCCGTGCTTGATCACTACGATTTTGGCATCAAAGTCGAACCATTTCTGAGCTGTCACCTGATCGTTATGCTCGGGGTTATGATCGAACGTTTCCATCATATCGAACTCTTCGCGAGTCCCTAGAATGATGTCACACTTCTCCGCTGCCAGATTGTAATAGACCGCTGTTTCTTCTGCCGAAGACCACGTATACGGACGGTAATCTAGATCAAACACAATGACAGTCCCATGTCTCTTCGCATAAGTTAGTGCCTGCAACACCGCTTCACGCGAAGGACTCTGAGCTAGAGCCGTACCAGAAATCAGGAGCACGCTAGAATCTGCAATGAGTTGCTCCTGCACCTCGCGCGGCTGCAACTTCAGATCAGCTACGTTATCCCGGTACATCAGAATACTGCAATCGGTTGGGCTTTTGATCTCTGTAAATGCAAGTCCTGTAACTGCCCCCGTATCATCCGATACAACATTGGAGGTGTCGATCGTGTTCTGCTCCAGATAACCTTGGATGAAGCGCCCCATCTGATCGTTTGCAATCTTGCCAATAAACGCTGTCTTCATGCCAAGCCTTGACATGCCAATCGTAATATTGGCGGGAGAGCCACCTACATATTTCGTAAACGTCATCGTTTCTTCCATAGGACGGTTGATCTCGTTGGCATTAAGGTCGATGCATAATCGGCCAATCGCAGTGAAGTCTAGCTTTCTGGATACTGGAAAGGATACGTAGGTCATTACCGTTGAACCCCTTTCTAAGGGAGATATTTATTAAATAATTAGGTCATTAACCTATTTCTATTGGGAATGCATTGCACTTCATTGTTAAATCCTCTAAAGAAGGTTCTTTTATGGCTCTGCGGCTCACTTGGAATCCATTAAATGCCTCTGTAGAGCTAGCGCTATTGACTCTGGTGAAAGTCTAAATACCTCTGCTGGCTCCATATCACTCAATAGTAACTTCATCTATTTTCCGAACCAGTTCGTGGACTACCCGATTAGTGATTCCATATATTGCAGAGAGCGTTTCGCATACTCATAAGGATTATGAATGGCTGGGTCTTGTTCCCCTTCGAGCATCGCCCAACCGTCGTATCCTCGTGTGATCAATTCCTGAAGAATTGGTGCAAAATCAATACATCCGTCACCCGGTACAGTAAACACGCCTCTACGAATACAACCCACAAAATCAGATTGTGCCTTCCTAGCCTCATCAAGCACATGTGGGCGAATATCCTTCAAGTGGATATAAGCTATCCGGTCATAATGTTTGCGAAGTACATTAAGTGGGTCTGCACCACCGTAATAAGCATGACCTGTATCGTACAGAAGGTACACCAGTGAAGGGTCGGTGAGCTCCATAAGCCGGTCAATTTCATCTGGCTGCTCCACCACAGTACCACCATGGTGGTGATATGTGAGCTTGAGCCCATACTCTTGAGCAATAGCTCCCGCTGCATTCAAGCCATCTGCAAATGTATGCCATTCCGATTCGCTCAATCTTAATACTTCTTTTTCATGTGGTGTGCGCCGTGGATCAAAATGCAGCGAACCACCGACCTCTGCCGTACTAATCACCTTACTACCCATCGACTGTAAAAATTCCGCATGTTTACGGTAACTGTCTAGCTCGGACACACGGTATGCTGGGTCTGACAGCAACACGGATTTCCATTGGGATACAAGACGGATGTTTCGTTTGTTCAATTCCTCCCTTAGCGTGGCAGGATCGGTTGGATATTTACGTCCCATCTCTGTACCTGTTAACCCGAGACGCTGAATGTCATCTAGAATCTGCTCACAGGTTGTAGCATCGCCATGTTCCTTCACATCCTCGCCAACCCAATTAATCGGATGAATCCCGAGCTGAAATGGCAACTTACTCATTGCTTCACATCTCCTTTGTCGTTCAACCTTTAAGTTCGTATTGTGAACAGTCCTGATTTAAATGGGTCTTGCCTTGGCTCGATTGGTTTGCATTGCCTGGTGAGCATGAATTACCTTTTCTTCTGCAGAGACCTCCGGCACACCCACATTCCACCATGACTCGTACCCACCCGCGTTGGTTCCGGGCACGACTGAGATCTCGATGAGTGTAGTCACGTTCTCGTTTTGAGCATCCTTGAGCGCCTGCTCCAACTGCTCTGCTGTCTCTGCCTTGTAAGCTTTGGCTCCCATACTCTTGGCATGGGCAACAAAATCCATCTGCATATAATCACCAGAGAGTCTCCCACTCTCCGTATCCCTGTAGCGGAACTCGTTACCAAACCCGTCGCTTCCGTGCTCACGCTGTAAGTTATGGATACACTGGAATCCGTTGTTGTTAAATAATAAAATGGTGAACTTCTTCTGTTCCTGTAAGCTGGTCACCAGCTCCGAATGCAGCATCAGATAACTTCCATCGCCTACCATGGCGTATACCTCACGATCAGGCTCAGCAAGCGCAGCTCCGAATGCACCGCTTACCTCATAGCCCATACACGAGAATCCATACTCCATGTGATATGTCTTCGGTTCAGCCGCACGCCACAGACGATGCAGATCTCCTGGTAAACTACCTGCTGCACACACGATAACGGAAGATGGATCAATCGTTTGATTAATAACACCAACCGCAGTAGTCTGTGCCAGACCATCTGCATGTTCTAGACTGTACAGCCGATCTACTTCTGTAATCCATTCATCTCGCAAATCAGCAACTTCAGTTGCACCATATTCGGTTTGGTATTGCTGCTCCTGCAATGCCTTCTGCAGAGCCTGTAGACCTTCCCGTGCATCTGCTAAAATGGCTTCTCCACCTAATTTGGCGGCATCCATGCTGTTAAGATTAATATTGATAAAGGCAGCTTCCGGATGCTGAAAAGCAGAGCGAGACGCCGTCGTAAAATCGGAGAACCGTGTGCCTACGCCGATTACAACGTCCGCTTCCCTTGCAAGCCTATTAGCTGCTAAGGAGCCAGTAACCCCAATGGCACCCACATTGAGCGGGTGGCTCCACGGCATAGCACTTTTACCAGCCTGTGTCTCGGCAACAGGAATACCAAACTTCTCAGCGAACTCCGCTAATTGTGCGGATGCTTCAGAGTACAATACACCGCCACCTGCAACGAGCAGTGGCTTCTTCCCACGGGCAATCTGTTCCGTTGCCCGTTCCAGTGCTGCAAGAACTGGAGGACGGCGATCCAAGTAGTGTACTTTGCGAGCAAAGAACGATTCTGGATAATCATATGCTTCTGCCTGAACATCCTGCGGCAGTGCCAATGTTACCGCGCCTGTCTCTGCTGGGTCAGTTAACACCCGCATGGCCTGTGTAGCTGCAATCATTAATTGCTCTGGGCGAACGATCCGATCCCAATACTTGCTGACAGCCTTGAAAGGATCAGTTGCTGAAATTGTATAGTCACTACTTACCTCCAGTTGCTGTAGCACAGGATCAGGCTCTCGCGTCGCAAAATTATCACCGGGAAGCAGTAGAACAGGAATACGATTAACTGTTGCGGTGGCTGCCGCTGTAATCATATTCAGCGCACCAGGTCCAATCGAGGTTGTGCAGGCATAGATTTGTTTGCGGTTCTTCTGTTTGGCATAAGCAGTTGCTGTATGCACCATGCCTTGTTCATTTTTTCCTTGCACATACCGCAACGTACCCGGGCTACGCTCTAATGCTTCTCCAATGCCAGTCACATTCCCGTGTCCAAAAATACCGATGACACCTTTTATAAATTTGGTCTCTACACCATCTACCGAAATATATTGTTGATCTAAATATCGAAGTAATGCCTGAGCCATCGTCAGTCGAATTGTTCCCATTCGTTATTTATCTCCCTTCCCTTTACAGGTTAAGCGCTTAATCTACGTTAAGTTTAAGCGCCTTACCTCTAAAGGTTAAGCGCTTAATTCACATGGTAATACAGCTTGCTAAATTAGGCAAGACATTTTTGTAAGCGTTTTATATTCATTGTTTAAAATAATTAGGTAATGGATGTGCGTTGAATATCACTTCTTTTGGCATAGATAATGTTATTACGTTCGTTGGAGTGTAAAAAAAAGCAAAAAAGATATGGCATATACCATATCTTTTTTGCTTTTCTATTGAAGCGGGTGATGGGAATCGAACCCACGCTATTAGCTTGGAAGGCTAAAGTTCTACCATTGAACTACACCCGCATACGATAAGATCGGGATGACACGATTTGAACATGCGACCCCCTGGTCCCAAACCAGGTGCTCTACCAAGCTGAGCTACATCCCGTTATGTATACCGGCGAGAGGACTCGAACCTCCACGGTTTCCCACTCGATTTTGAGTCGAGCGCGTCTGCCATTCCGCCACGCCGGCATATGAAGTTATAATGGCGCGCCCTGAGAGATTCGAACTCCCGGCCTTTTGATTCGTAGTCAAACGCTCTATCCAGCTGAGCTAAGGGCGCAAATATAAGCGGAAGACGGGAATCGAACCCGCGACCCTCGCCTTGGCAAGGCGATGCTCTACCGCTGAGCCACTTCCGCAAATAAAGGATGCGCGTGGAGGGACTTGAACCCCCACGTCAAAGACGCTAGATCC
>NZ_JAMAUZ010000018.1:0-15039 GCF_023714095.1 Paenibacillus sp. MER 99-2
GTATTCACGCGTTTTTCGCATCAAAAATTAGTCCGTTAGTCCCAGTTTTTGAACACGATAGGGGAGAGGACTTTAGTCCCACATATCTACATCACCCGAGACAATTCTAGGACTATTGACTCAATTTAACGTACAACTTGATACTACTATATACAACACGGTACTATCTATGGTATGATGTATTTGTAAGCAAGAAACAAACGAAATTTAAGCGGGTGGGATGCCATGAATGAGGAAGCCGAAAAATCATCTAATGAAAGTAATATTCTAGATGAAAAATATTATGATGTAAAGCAAGTTGCAAAAGTCGTTGATTTAAGTGAGGAAACTATACGCCGTTACATACGTGCAGGGAAGATAAAAGCCGTAAGGATGGGCAGGGGCTTCCGAATTTATGAATCACACCTTAACGAATTTATCGAAAACCTACCCTTCATGGGTGAAGATTAAACCTACTGTAACCAAGTAACATTGTACTGTAACTATTAAACCAAAAAACTATAAACCGAATGGAGATAAATTAATCATGAAAAACACACAAAACGAAGTAGCAAGCACAAACGAAGTATTGGATATCACAGACACACCAGTATCAGCAAGTAGTTTTCTTCCGCAAGTAAATAATGAGGGTGCTTTGGTAAGTGCGTTCACGGATGTATCCAACGTTTTCTACTCTTCAATTGTCGATGATGGAACACGCCAAACAAAAGCTAAAATCTATACAGCTTTGAACAATTCAGAAGGTAATTTCTCTGAACTAAAAGAACCGATTGTTGTACAGGATATTATGGCACATAATGTTCAATTGGCTGATGACCAAACAGGAGAAATCATTGAAACCGTTCGTATCGTATTGGTAACACCAGAGGGAAAAGGTTATCACGCAATGTCACAAGGTGTTATGTCCTCCATTCAAAAAATCGTAGGTATGTACGGTGCGGCTCCATGGGTTCCGGGTATTAAAATGATGCCACGTTCAGTTACAACACGTCGTAAATTCAAAACAGTTACAATTGATATCATCGCCGACTAATAAAAAATAATCTAACAACTAAAAGGAGACTTTACCCATGAACCAGAACATTACAACCATCTTATCACTCGAAACAAAAATGAAAGGTTTGGAATCAGACATTGCTGACTTCGAAGCGGCGGCAAAACAATCCAAAACAGAACTACGTAAGTTGAACAAAATGAAGGTCGATCTAATGGAAATGTGGGAAGTGACAGAAGAAGAAATTGCACCACACCGTCCGAAGGAAGAAAAGGAAGAAGTAAAACCGGAAGTTAAACCAGAGGTAAAACCGGAAGACAAAAAGGACAATCCTCCTGTCACACCTCCAGTTACGCCACCTTCCAACGCGCCTGACAAAGACAAAAACAACAACAACAACAACAATAACATCAAAAAGTAATTAAATACACGGCGCGTCTCAAAAACGCGCCTTTAGTTTCGCCTGAAATGGGGTAGTTTTTTATGGCTAACAACTTCGAATCATTTTATCGTAAACAACTTGCAAACAATCCCAAAATCACAAACAAAGAAGCGGCAAAACGTTTCCGTGCTAGTGGTGGGAAAATAGACAACACTGTACTGTCAACAATCATCCGTACTGTAAAAGGGAAAGACGTAACAAAATCAAAATCGAAGTCTACACCTAAAAAACGAACCGCACCAAAGGTTCCTCGCAAAAAGAAAAAACAATCCACAAAGACCACATCACGAATAACACTCGAAGAATTTTTTAGACAAAACCCACAAACCAAAGACATGCCGAATACCCAAGTTAGGAAATTATTCCGGGCTAAGGGTGGTCGGGGTGACAATGCGAAAATTGACAATGCTAAACGTGACGCATTCGGGATTGAATATAATCAGAAGAAGTCAACCAAGTTTAAGCATCGCTCATACGACAAAATCCCAAAACATATGAAGAAAAGATACATCACCGTTAATGAACGGTACGTGTATATTGTTGAATACTATTTGTATAACGATGAAGAGGGTTATAAAAAAGCATATATGACCATCACATCAAACCGAAAAATGGAAACAAAAGAAGATGTAATCGAAGCACTATTTTTGAACTACGAACGTTTCATAAATCTGTTTGGTGAAAAGTATATGCAGAACCAAGTTGCAGAAGACAAACCCTTTAAGGTAGTGGCAATTGACCGGGGTATTCAGAATGCGTCATGAGGGTTCCACATAAACTTGAACTAAGTCGGTCACGTAGGACTGTCACCCGTGCGATATTTTGGGACACGGAAGCAGATACAGAAATAGAAATCAGTGACGAAGAGATTGCACTTTTGATATCCGAACTTGAATCAAACGTAAAGAAGAAAACCAAGATTAAAAAAGAGCATGACATATACGCCGTGGGTGCTACATATTACCGTGATGTACAGAAGAGACGCGACAAGAAATTTACGAAACACTATTACACCAAGCCCGAACAAGTGGACACAAAACACAAGCATGATTTTGTATCCGATTTTTGGGATGATGTAGACGCATTTACAACTGTCCACCACCCTGTATATATGTTTGCACACAATGCGAAGTATGACATCCAAGTATCACAAGGTATTCACCAACTTGTAAAACGGGGTTATAAGGTAACACGGTTTAATGATGCTAACCCAGCCATTTTTGAATTTACTAAAGTCCACAGTATGGAAACCGATCCAGAAACGGATGAAGTAAAGGTAAAAGTTAAGAAGATTATCCTATTATCATCCACAAACTATTACCAACAATCACTCGAATCACTGGGAAAAGTATTCGGTCTAAAAAAATTGGACTTCGATCATAACCAAAAAATTGATATGAAGGACAGTAATTTTGTATCCGAAATGCTCACTTACCTAGACAGAGACGTGGAAATACTCGAAGTCGCTATGCTATCTTTCCTAGACTTTATACGCAAAGAGCGATTGGGTAAATTCTGTGAAACCATTGCATCACAAACATTCACCGCATTTAAGTCCCGGTTTATGAAGAAGGACATCTTTATACACAGTGATGAAAATGCACTAGGTGTGGAACGCCGCGCATATGCGGGTGGACGTAACGAAGTGTTTTACATGGGTGAGATAGAAGAACTCATTTATTATGTTGACATTAATAGTATGTACCCACACGTCATGTGGTCACAACGTTTCCCGACAAAATTAAAGTCATTCGTTATTACCATGAAACCCAAGCGAATTATGGAAATGATTGAAGAGGGATATCTATTCTGTGCCGACTGTTATATTGATACGAAAATTCCAATTTTTCACCTCAAAGACGAACGACTCATTTTCCCTACGGGTACTTATTGGACATCCCTTTCTACACCTGAAATTATTGAGGGGATCAAGCGGGGTATCATTAAGGAGATTAAGAATGTCGCCGTGTATGAAGGTGAATATATTTTCCGTGATTTTGTCGAATTTTTCTACAATGCAAGACTGGAAGCGAAGCATAATAAGAATGAAGTTATGTCCATGTTGTATAAGCTTTTTATGAACGCATTGTATGGTAAGTTCGGGCAGAAAAAAGTCACATGGAATCCTTACACGGATGCAGAAGGAAACGAAGTGGAATTTGATCCAGAAATTATTGATCAGTATGAAATATATTCAGAACAGCACGGAAGAGTCGGACATAAGATTTTTGGCGGTGTGATGTATGTACAATATGAAGTGGACACTAAGACCGATATCGAAGCCCAAGACTCATTCCCTGCAATAGCCGCACACGTTACCGCAC
Source organism: Paenibacillus sp. MER 99-2 (assembly GCF_023714095.1). Classification (NCBI taxonomy): domain Bacteria; kingdom Bacillati; phylum Bacillota; class Bacilli; order Caryophanales; family Paenibacillaceae; genus Paenibacillus; species Paenibacillus sp. MER 99-2. The sequence goes on from NZ_JAMAUZ010000018.1 coordinate 3,761, forward strand.
ATGCACGAATGTTGTTATGGTCAGCTATCGAAACAGCAGGAATGGAGAATGCTTTTTACTGTGATACAGATTCATTATTTGTCAACAGTACCGGGTATCAGAACCTGTGGTTTGATAACATGATTGATAACGACAGATTGGGTGCTTTGAAAATCGAAGACTTTGGACATGATGTAAAGGTAAGGGGATGTAAGGATTATGTCTTTAATGGTGAGTCAAAAGTTAAGGGTATCAGTAAATCAAAATCAACACGATATATTGGCGTGGACAAAGATGGAAATGAACAGTATGCCGTTACCCGGTGGAATGGTATTGCACAGCGATTCAAGGATGGTAACTTCGTGGAATATTACAATAACACCATTATCAAAACCCTTAGACGCGAATACAAAAAAGGCATTGTTGGAAATGATAACCGGGTTATACCGTTTAACCTCACCAATCCTATGTACACGCAAAACGTTGTTACCGACATCAAAGCGGTGTCACCAACACCAAACGAGATTGACGCACTCATACAAAAATTCGGTAAAATTATGATGCCTTTCAAGGGGCAACCGTATCACGATATTTTTTCGTCATTAACACGTACACAAAAAGGCAGATATTTTGCTCTAAATGAAGGCACTGAAATGGGTGCATGGTTACGCATCACAAACATGACTTTAGACTCATTTTTATCAGAGTTAAAAAATAAACAAAAAGCGGTGTAGACAAACGCTAACTAAATCGGTTATGATTACCTAGCAAACACCGCTTTGAAACTAAGGAGGTTTTTAAGATGGCATTTACCCCAAAGGACGATAAAGAAAAGGAGGAAGCATTGGAATGGGCAAAACAGCAAATTCAGTCCTCGAAAGAGCAAGACAAAGAAACAGAGAAACAGAGTCAGAAACAGGAGGAAGTACCGACCCCGGAACAACAGGAGGAACCAGTACAGAAAGTACCAGTACCGGAACCACCACCGAAGGAACCGGAACCACAGGAAGACGAAGAACCCCAAAACCCACAGACGGGATCGCAATCGACGGAACCACCCAAGGCGAAACGCTCACTAATGAGACGGTTCCTCGGATAGAACCACCTTCGGGCACACCCCCAAAACGTGACCGAAAACGAAATAACACAACCTCGAAAAAAACCGCTGAAAAAGAAGCAACGAAAGCGAAAGAGTTAACCCAAACGGCTCAAATGCTTTCGTCACTCATTAAAACCCTTTCTGATATATCATCCATGCGTACTGGTTCACACTGGCAATTGAGTAAAGAAGAAACAGATAACATTGCAAAACCCCTCGTAGGAATTTTAGACCGCTACAACCTTCTGGAAAAAATCGCTCAAGGTAGCGATATGATTGCTTTAGGGACAGCCTTGTCCGTAGCATTCGCACCCCGTGTTATGTATCAATTACAACTGAATAAGCAAAGGAGAGTAAAAGTTAATGCTGAATCCGTTCGTAAACTCCAAACCCAGCAACAATCTAGAGTCGATACTCAATCTATCCCCGGAGTCCATCACCCCGATGCAACAGAGAGCACTGGACAGAATCAATCCCCTATTGGACAAAATTCCCCCGATGATCAAACCTCTACTGCTGAATTTCTTACCCAATTTCCTGCCACAGTCCCAGACAGTTATTACTGATGAATCACTGGTTGAAATTATGAACAACCTCCGCGTTGAACTGGATGTGATCCAATTTGGCGAAATCGAAACACCTTACGACAAACACGATACAGACTGATGAATTTGTCTTCATCCCCGGAAAAACAGGTTCAGGAAAATCCGTCCTAGCCCGTGTATACCTCTCGCAATTCCCTCGCGTTGTCATGCTTGACACAAAAGCTTCATCACTCCGTGATATCAAAAAAGGTAAAAATCCTTGGCAAGAAGTACCCCCTGAAAAACTCGCTATTTGTACCTCATTCGATAGCTTCCAACAAGCGATAGAAGAGGGCATACGATCACACCTCATTTACGTACCACCCCACAATGAAATGAACTTCGAATCATTCAACACATTTTTCGAATACTGTTACGAACTGGAAGACATTACTATCTGGGTTGATGAAGTATACTCCGTATGTCCTACCCCACACACTATGCCTGAATATTACCAAGCGGTATTAACCCGTGGTCGTGACAGAAATGTTGTCACATGGTCATTGACCCAAAGACCTAAAGGCATCCCATCCCAAATCCTCGCACAATCCACACACTTTTTCGTGTTTAACATCGTCAAGCCCGATGATAGAAAAGAACTTTACAAAGTAACAGGTGCACCGGAAATGTTAGTACGTCCCGAAGATTATAACTTTTGGTACTGGGCTGATGGTATGGACAATGCCATCAAAGCAGTGTTGGAACTGAAAGGGGGTGAAGACTAATATGGAAGGAACATTTATGGGTGTCGGCTTCCGAAACCTACTGGGAATTACCCTCTTCGTTATCCTCATGATTGTACTCCTCAAAGTTGTATTCACAAAACATCCAGTAAAAGGTGTTTCCGAAGTAATCCAAGCCGTTTAAATCATTGACAATTTTTCACCACGAAAGGAGGTGGAATACATATGGGTCGGTTTATGTCTCCTAGCTTCTGGATTGGTGTAATCGTAGCAACGGTATTTACCATGATTATGATCTACGCAATTAAGAAAGTTTCTATCAAGTACAATGTACCAGTTTTGAGCACAGTATCCGAAGGTGTATAACCCCGTTTTAACCCCACAAAAATTCAACGTTCCACGTGGAACAAAAGGAGAATAATTTCAATGGCTGACCAACAACAAATTTCCCCGCAACACCGTGCCGCACTTTTTGCACAGGCAACACGTCAAACATGGCAACCACTTCCAAGCATTTCAGCAACGGAAGGTGATACAAAATCTTTCGACTTACCTAAGACCCGTTTGACATCCCGTATCCGGGTACAAGTCGAAGCAAAATTAAACGTGAAACATGCTTCCGCAACTAGCTACGTGCCAAGTCCATTCGCACCGTATACCATGCTTCGTTCAATCGAACTATCCGTAAATAACGGTTTCTCACCTTTCAAAATTTCCGGTAAACAGGCGTTTATGTATTCGGTTATGCGTGAGGATGCAAGCATTGTATTCCCTAAAACTTCGGGACGTGGTAAAAACGTTCAAGGTTTGGTCGCTTCCGCGGCGGGTGCTGACAACAAAGTTCGATTGACTTTGGACTTGCCACTTACCATTAATGACCGTGAACCAATTGGTCTTGTACTCACACAAAACCAAGAAACCGTAGTAACGGTAACTATGGACATTGCAAAAGCTGACCAATTGGGTAGCGATCAAGCCGGGTACACGTTCGCATTGTCTGATGTGAAAATTACACCATTCGTTGAATCATTCTCCGTACCAAATATTCCGCAAGCAATTCCCGACTTGTCTGTACTTAAATTGGTACAAGGTGCAACGCAAGCCATTACGGGTAGCGGCGAACAGACGTACAAATTCCCAACGGGTATGGTATACCGCAAGTTCGCTATCCTTATCGAAGATACAAACGGTAAAGGTATGACGGATGATGAAATTTCCGCTAACCTTGAAATTATCTTTAACCAAGCCGATATCCCTTATCGTGTTTCCTCGAAAATGCTTGCCGCAATTAATGAAGAAATGTATGGTAGAACGTTGCCCGATGGGATGTACGTATTTGACCTAACATACCAAGGTGTTGCGAACTACGGTGGTACTCGTGACTACATCAACACCGAAAACCTGACAGAGTTCTGGCTCAAATTCAACACCGCAAAAGCGGGTAACATTACAGTTGTTTACGAGAACTTAACTCGTATGCGTACACAGGGATAATCAAACCATTAGCGGGGTTGGCGTAAGTCACCCCGTTAGAAAGGAGAATATGAATGCAACAAAACTATTCAGGTTTTAGTAGTTACGATATTTCTAACATTTATCCCAATTGGAGCATTGGGCAAACACAATCCGAGGAAACATTGGTTGATGATAAAGCCCAAGAAGTAATGACTGTTACAGAGCAAGTCCATGACACAACGGCGGTTGACAAAAAGAAAAGCACAAACATGTGGGTGTTACTTGCCGCAATTGTGCTAGTAATCATCTTCTTCGGAACGAAGTAAAAAAGGGAAGGTCGTGCAGTACGATGGATGTTGTATTTCTGAAAGAAATGGTAGGTTCGTTTGGTTTTCCCATATTCATTACGGTTTGGCTTTTGACAAAATCGTCGAAGGAAAATGAAGCCACACGACAATCTATGGACGCGTTGCAAAAAGCGGTGACGGAACTTACCGTATCACTTAAAAAGTAGGTGTATATTTTGTCAAACGGGATCATTGTTGTCATACTGATTTTCGCTCTATATTTCTTGGTGCTACGAAAGAAGGGATAGCACAATGAAGAATCAAATCATTCTACTTCTCCTGATACTGGGTATTGTGTATGTGGTCATTGAAGAGTTACACCCGAACGGGAAAAAATTCATCATGCGGATTGTAGAAGGTAACTTCTCAATTGGTGGCGGTAGCACAACAAATAGTGAACCGCCGCAACTACCATACACGGACAAGAAAAGTAACCCGATTGCAGTATCAGGACAACAAAAAGTCGAACGCGAATTAAGGTGGGTATGATATGGATAACACAAGATCATTTTTCGTACCCGTCATTTCCTTTATCGGTTTGACCCTCGCTATAACCATGATCATGGGTGAGAAATTTGCAACAGGTTTTGTCACCCTTGTATTAATGTCCATCATCCTCATTAACAGTGACAAAGTAATTTCATTTTTGAAAGGAGTCGAATACTGATGCGTGATATTGTCGCTATCTGTGGTGGTATCGGAATCTTGATCGGTATCTACTTGGTACTGAATAAGGGTACTCAATCTGTTAACATTATCAATGCCTTTGCGGGAAATGCAATCAAAGGTATCAGCACGTTGCAAGGTAACAAAGTTTCATAAAGACATCAATCCGCGCTATGAGAAAGTAGCGCGGAAAGGAGGTAAAACATGTTCCCCGGATATCATCGTTCGTTTGATACATTCGCCGCAATTTATGGGTACGCAAACCGACCCGTTGATAATCCACAAATGGACTTAGCCATCGGTGATGCTGAAAACCTAAAGTTTCAACCGATCATGTTCGAACTTTTACCACCGGGACGCGAACCGCATTTTGGTTTACAAGATAGTATTGTAGACATGTCACCTAAGCGAGAGGGACGACAAGTGAAGTTAAAAGATGTCGAACTATCCGGTTGGTACGGTGATGAATATGGTGGTGGTTTTAGTTGAGTGGATTTAATATCAAAGAAATAACTTCCGATGGTGTTGGAAAAATCAAAGGAATGTTCAAAGGTAAGAAAGGAAAAATAACACTCGTTGTTGTCATTGTATTGGGTCTCGTTGTTTTCCTCGCACTTCGCAACCGATCATCATCCTCACAAAGTGTACCCGTTGCACTTTCAGGATACCCGTCCGATGGGATGCCTTCGGGTGGTGGTGCTGGTGGTGGGTCAATGGACACATCCGGTTTTGATGATGCCATTTCAAACATCAACAAAAACTTTGCTGACCTACTACAACAAAACAACCAAGACGCACAGCGATTAATGCAGGAAATGCAAAACGCAAACGTCAATCAGTACAACGCAATGCAAAACGCGTTTGACCAAATGAGTGGTTCATACTCGAATCAGTTTCAATCCATGCAAGGTATGATTGATGGAATGAACGCCGAGTTCCAGAAACAATACCTCAATTTCGAACAACAAAATAAAACATTGACCGATCAACTCCAATCCTTTAAGGATCGACAAGCACAACAAAGTATTCAATACCCTTCCGCAAGTTCCTCCAGTTCTTCCTCTTCATCATCTTCTAATAGTTCAAACTGGATGACTGGTTCCACATTGCAACAAGCAAAAAATGAAGTCATTGCTTCGAACAATTGGAGTCAGCAAACACAAAACTATCTCAATGGTATTGTGAGTTCGCAATCTACATCCTCTATGTACCAAGCCGCACAAACAGCAGAATCCAATCTTTCTTCGCAAAAATGGCAAGACGCGAAAGACGCATTCAAACCATCCACCCCAACACCGGGAGTTGCTCAGGCATCCGTTGCAAAAGTGGAAGTGTTGGGTACGAAGAAGAAATAAACATACAGGGGATGGGTTTTATAGCCTATCCCTAAAGGAGTATCAACCATGCGAACATTATCACCGCAAGGTTTGGCAATGATCAAGAACCATGAAGGGTTAAGACTTTCCGCATACAAACCAGTATCGAAAGAAAAGTATTATACCATTGGTTACGGTCACTATGGTTCTGATGTGTACAGTGGTATGCAAATAACAGAAAAACAAGCCGAAGCATTACTAATGCAGGACATCAAAAAATTTGAAGGTTTTGTTAATAACAAAGCATTCGTACCACTCACAGCATCCCTTAATCAAAATCAGTTTGACGCATTAGTATCATTCGCCTTTAATACGGGAGAGGGAAATTTGCAAAAGTTAACGGGTGGTAATCGGTCACTGAAAGAAATTGCAGATGCAATGCTTCTTTATAATAAGGGAAGTGGTCAGGTGTTACCGGGACTTGTCACACGTAGAAAATCGGAACGGGAACTATTCCTTTCATCAAGCGCGCCGGGTATCCCTTCAAAAGACGAATGGAACAAAATGACCAAAGAGGAACAAGAAAAGTTTATGATGGACATCCCCATTAACGGTGGTGGACGTGTTGGTGATGGGATCGGAATGGGTGACTTTTTCGAAGGTGTGGACAACGGTTTTCAGTCCGGTGTGGATGCAGTGACCAACGTAAATACATACAAAACAATCGGTATGTATGCGGCGGTCATTATTGTTGGGATCGTATTGATCGGGTTAATCGTTTTAATGACAATGCAAAGTGGAGGTTTGAACGCTAATGGCTGATATTACACGTACACAAAATATGGGTAACAAAGACGTTGGATCAATGGAAGTTATGGTTCCGCCGGGTATGAAATACTTATCAATTCTAAATGCGGGTACAGATAACACAATTGAAATATACGAAGGTCAAAGATCGGAAACAGCGGTAAACGTTCTTGATAGTTTCGCCGTTGTTCAACCATACCAAAACACAACTAGACCAATTAGGGAAAGTCAATTCTATACGATTGTTTGGCGTACTGGTGGTAAGGTAAGTGATCAAAAAATTCTGTCACTTATTTTCTCGCAAAACAACCTAGGGATTAACTTCCAAGGTGGGATGCCCGGAACGAACCAAAACATGACCTTAACGGGTGATACTGTTGGACTCGCTAAAGCATCACAGTTGCCGGGATCATTAAACAGCGGAAACTTAAGAACAGCAGTGATGAATGATGTCAATACAAAACTGGTTGGTGAGATTCCAGCGGGTACGAAACAAATTGGTTCCGTTAAAGTAGATGCACTACCGGACGTAACCGTCGCTGGTGAGGTCACAACCCGAAGTGTCGGAACGTCAAACGTAAATGTTCAAAATACTGTAAACGCAAGATTACAAGAAAGTTCAGCAATTATTGGCAAGGTTGCACTTGCGGCAAACGTCCCTGTAATGGATCGTAATTTTAAAAATGGGTGGTTGGTTCAGGGTCAATCAGTGGAGGTTATTACTGCTCCGGCTGAAGGAATAGAAGTATTCATACAGTCTGGGTATAAGCAACCATCCGAGGTAACAATTATTTTTGTAACTATACGTAGAAATGGTGAATTTAATCCGGTTGCTGAATTACGTCCGGGTGATACATTCCAGTCTGACCTAGCAATCGGTGAAACGGTATTCGTATCTACTGATGATGATGAAGCATTCTATTATGCGACATCCACATGGAGGTAACAACATGAAGATAATCAAAGGCATTCGTCCTACCAGTGGAGGTGGGACAGGTGGTAATGCATATAACGTAGATGTATTAGAAGGAAAGACATTTACGAATGATGATGGAATGCAGGTCGGTGGAATGAAAGATTTTTCAGCTAAGGATTCGAATGTGGGTATGTACACTGTGGTTCCAAAAACTACTGTAAACTACCTCGCTGTATCTCCACAAATGGAAGGTAAGTACAATGATAAAAGTAGAATACTGGTCGGGTCGTTTGAATTTAAACCGGAGAATATCAGGAAAGGGTCAGATATTTTTGGAATGGTAGGTACGTTAGAATTACCATCACTTAAGACATCACAGGTTAGTCTAGTAAATGACAAAATTAATTTACTAGCAAGTGGGTCACAGGAAAGACCTATCTTGACAGACATTGATGCAAAATCTATGTTGTTTGACTTTGTATCAGATAGTGGTTCTACCTTACCATATTCAGCTATAACTAAATCTGGAGACGTTCGGAACTATATTATTCTGAAACAAGCAACGTCTAATATCACAAATGATGGTTTGGAATTATTCTCTAACCCATTACTAGGTAGTGCTAATAATGAAATTCTAATAATGGGTATTAAGATAGATTTTCATAATCTAATTGCCTACGTCTCATGGCTTAATCCTCTTAATGGTTCAGGTGGTGTAAAAACAACATCATTGTCAGGTGGTATTGATAGATCAAAAATGTATAAGGTAGTTCATAGAACAATTAGTTTCACGGGTTCACAATCTACAACACAACGAACAGTAGAGGAAAACTTAAGTGGTAAGAAATTCATAATCTAAAAGGGGCATAAATATGAGAAAAATCTCAGAGGAAGGTATTTCATTTATCAAGAAACATGAGGGTGTGCGCCTAACGGCGTACAAACCCGTCAAGGCTGAAAGGTTTTACACGATAGGTTATGGTCATTACGGATCGGACGTAACACCCAATATGGTTATCACTTTGAAACAAGCAGAAAATATCTTATTGTCAGACCTACGCAAATTTGAGAATTTTGTCAATAATCCATCATATGTTCCAATGACCGAAATACTTAATCAAAATCAGTTTGACGCTTTGGTATCATTCGCATTCAATACTGGACAGGGAAACCTTAAAAAGTTGTGTGGAAATAACCGCACATTGAAAGACATTTCAGAAGCAATCTTGCTTTACGTGAATGGTGCTAGTGGAGTGTTACAAGGACTTGTTACACGCCGAAAAGCTGAACGAGAACTATTTCTTAAACCCGTGAAGGAGGATGTAAAAGTGTCCGCACAATTACAGAAAGAAATTGATATGTTAAACGCAAATAATAAGGTCTTGACAGACGCACTTAATGTTACCATTAAGGCGATGGGTAGTATGCAAGCTACCATTGAAAAGCTTGAAGAAAGTGTTAAGACCATAACAGATTCTTCACAAATTCAAATGCCAGAATGGGCTAAAAAGAGTGTGGAAAATTTGACCAAGTTAGGTGTTGTAAATTCCGGTGCAAAAGGCTCATATGATTTCTATCGTAATTGCGCAATGATTGATAGAGCAATTCGCCTTGTCTCAGGTAACAACTAAAGAGCGCGCCTTTACATCTAGTTCCAGTGTACTACTTTTTAATTATATTTTGTCGCAAAAAACATACAAAAAACAACCGAAAAACATACGCAAAAATGCATGTTAGGTGTTGTACGGTGTCGTATGTTGTAGTATAATAGACTTACGGCGCCGATACCATGATTCACCATCTAAGGGGAGAAATTCAATGAGTAAATTTGGAAATATTGCATATCGTATTGCGGTTCTTTGTGATGGGGATAACAGCACAATTGCCAACGAGTATATTGATGGTGTCGGACGGGACGTTATTTGCACTGTAACTTTAGAGGATTTAATAGACGCTTTTAATTATAATAATTGCTCTGATAATTTCGCATAAAATGAGTACAAAAACCGCCTTGAAAATAGGTGGTTTTTTTCTTTAAATAGGTGTTGTATTGTGTAGTACGTTGTAGTATAATAAAGTTATACCAATAAGGGAGCGATACATAATGACAAAACGTGAAGAGTTTGTAAAGAACCTGAAAGCATCAACCTATGTGAGTAAACTTTTAAAGACAAAAAGAAAGGTACTATTAGCTGAAAAAAACTCATTGGATAAAGGTACACCAGAAGGATACATTCGATACAATGAAATTAATGAAGAAATTGAACTTATAAGAACAGCATTAATACAAGTGTAAGAGAACGCCGCGAATCCGTTAAGGGTTGGCGGCTTTGCCAGTGAAAGGAGTTGGTTCGGGTGCGCACCCCAACTATTTTAATTAATCTTGGACGTGAATTAGTCCATGCTAAAGTCTTGAAAAAATCAGTAATGGTCATGATGGGAAAGGTATCAAGTCCCGGCGAGTATTATTATTTGTTTGACTATAAATTTGATGGCGATACATATGAGATACATTACAGAATTGATGAGTATATCGCCACGATTAAAAGAAGAGGTAAAAAGAGGGAGGTAGTTTAAATGAATGAAAAGAAAATAAAGGTTGTTTATTTTGACACTGATTCCATATTTGTGGAGGAAGAGAAAAAACTACTAGGTCAAGTTGGTGAAGAGGTTGTTAAACACGCTAAGGAACTTGGGTTCAAAAAGTGTACGATTCGCGGAATCATTTTTAGTCTCGATGATGCTAAGTCTTACGTTAGTCAGTATCATGCTAATGATCGCTTCACCATTGATATTGAAGGAGACGCTTATATATTCCATGAAGGTACTAACAAGTACAATCCACAAGATGTTGTTTTGAGGTTCAGATGAAAGGTCGGTTGTTCTTGTTGGTTTGTCTGGTTATATTCTTATATTATAAGGTGGTAATGTGATTGAAGGATAATACACATGTTCATATTGAAATAAACACAACATTAAATAATATGTATTTACCAAATGAATTATTACGTGAAGGTAAGAAGATAATGACAGTAATTTCAGCTAAATATAATGGTGGTGATCATGAAAGCTATAATACAGCACTTATGTTTGTAAATATGGGTATAGAAACGTATAAATTAAATCCAAATTGGGAACATGATTTAATTAAATTAAAAACAAATGCGGGTGATATGATTTTTGGTGTTTTGTACAGTGTAAAAAGTAAAGTAGAAAAGGTTAATGACTTTAAGGATTTTATAAACAAAATGGACGCTAATGAATTGTGTGATATTTTAGAACAAATTCAGTCAAAATATAAGCAAAAATAAGACCCAGAAATGGGTCTATTTTTTATGAATTTGTAGGTAAAAAGTACTAGAAATGTGACGATTCAAAACCGGGACTTAAGACCTAAAAATGAATGCGAAAAACGCGTGAATACCAT
>NZ_JAMAUZ010000019.1:0-2204 GCF_023714095.1 Paenibacillus sp. MER 99-2
AAGCATTCCGCCTGGGGAGTACGGTCGCAAGACTGAAACTCAAAGGAATTGACGGGGACCCGCACAAGCAGTGGAGTATGTGGTTTAATTCGAAGCAACGCGAAGAACCTTACCAGGTCTTGACATCTGAATGACCGGTACAGAGATGTACCTTTCCTTCGGGACATTCAAGACAGGTGGTGCATGGTTGTCGTCAGCTCGTGTCGTGAGATGTTGGGTTAAGTCCCGCAACGAGCGCAACCCTTATATTTAGTTGCCAGCACTTCGGGTGGGCACTCTAGATAGACTGCCGGTGACAAACCGGAGGAAGGTGGGGATGACGTCAAATCATCATGCCCCTTATGACCTGGGCTACACACGTACTACAATGGCCGGTACAACGGGCTGCGAAACCGCGAGGTGGAGCCAATCCCAACAAAGCCGGTCTCAGTTCGGATTGCAGGCTGCAACTCGCCTGCATGAAGTCGGAATTGCTAGTAATCGCGGATCAGCATGCCGCGGTGAATACGTTCCCGGGTCTTGTACACACCGCCCGTCACACCACGAGAGTTTATAACACCCGAAGTCGGTGGGGTAACCGCAAGGAGCCAGCCGCCGAAGGTGGGATAGATGATTGGGGTGAAGTCGTAACAAGGTAGCCGTATCGGAAGGTGCGGCTGGATCACCTCCTTTCTATGGAGAATCGTTTCCCGTAGCGGAAACATTCAAATATGCAGCTTCGCTGCAAACTACTCACTCGTTGCTCAGTTTTGAGAGCTCAAACTCTCAAACAGCTTGCTTTTGCATGGAGCTTGTTCTTTGAAAACTAGATATCGAAACGAAAGTAAATGCGAATTAGAACATTCCTTTTTAGCTGAACTTGTGTAAACAAGTTTCAATAAAAACGGTAGATAATGCAGTTGCGATGGTATCGGGTGGGAGCGACTTTTGGCTTTGGACGTAGTCCAAAACAAGGGAAGCGAGCAAACGAAACCGGAGCATATGGTTAAGCTACTAAGAGCACACGGAGGATGCCTAGGCGCTAGGAGCCGATGAAGGACGTGGCGAACAACGAAACTGCCTCGGGGAGCTGTAAGCAAGCTTTGATCCGGGGGTGTCCGAATGGGGAAACCCAGCTGGGGTAATTTCCAGTTACACCTAACTGAATACATAGGTTAGTGTGAGGCATACCAGGGGAACTGAAACATCTAAGTACCTTGAGGAAGAGAAAACAATAGTGATTCCGTCAGTAGCGGCGAGCGAACGCGGAACAGCCCAAACCAGAGAGCTTGCTCTTTGGGGTTGTGGGACGTCTCACATGGAGTTACAAAGGAACCGGTTAAACGAAGAGGTCTGGAAAGGCCCGCCAAAGAAGGTAAAAGCCCTGTAATTGAAAGTCTGTTCCCTCCGAGACGGATCCCGAGTAGTGCGGGGCACGTGAAACCCCGTATGAATCCGGCAGGACCATCTGCCAAGGCTAAATACTTCCTAGCGACCGATAGTGAAGCAGTACCGTGAGGGAAAGGTGAAAAGCACCCCGGAAGGGGAGTGAAATAGAACCTGAAACCGTGTGCTTACAAAAAGTCAGAGCCCGTTTTAGGGGTGATGGCGTGCCTTTTGTAGAATGAACCGGCGAGTTACGTTCCCGTGCAAGGTTAAGGTGAAGAGCCGGAGCCGCAGCGAAAGCGAGTCTGAATAGGGCGATGTAGTACGTGGACGTAGACCCGAAACCGGGTGATCTACCCCTGTCCAGGGTGAAGGTGCGGTAACACGCACTGGAGGCCCGAACCCACGCACGTTGAAAAGTGCGGGGATGAGGTGGGGGTAGCGGAGAAATTCCAATCGAACTCGGAGATAGCTGGTTCTCCCCGAAATAGCTTTAGGGCTAGCCTCGGAAAACAGAGTCGTGGAGGTAGAGCACTGATTGGGTGCGGGGCCCGCAAGGGTTACCAAGCTCAGTCAAACTCCGAATGCCATAGACTTACTTCCGGGAGTCAGACAGTGAGTGCTAAGATCCATTGTCAAAAGGGAAACAGCCCAGACCATCAGCTAAGGTCCCCAAGTGTGTGTTAAGTGGGAAAGGATGTGGAGTTGCACAGACAACCAGGATGTTGGCTTAGAAGCAGCCACCATTTAAAGAGTGCGTAATAGCTCACTGGTCGAGTGACTCTGCGCCGAAAATGTAACGGGGCTAAACACACCACCGAAGCTATGGCTTGATGCTT